>NZ_JAWOTT010000003.1:0-277233 GCF_033338995.1 Vibrio sp. Vb0304 | reverse complement strand
ACAGTCTGCTCCCTTTGGCCACTCGGGAACCCCTCCAGGGTGTTTTATACTTAAAAGTTAGTTTCCCAACCTAGCTTTCAAGTTGTTCTCACGTTTAAAGGAAAAACATAAGAAAGAATATGGTGGAGGGGGACGGATTCGAACCATCGAAGGCAGTGCCGGCAGATTTACAGTCTGCTCCCTTTGGCCACTCGGGAACCCCTCCAGAGGATTTTTATACTTAGTAAGATGTTTTCCCAACTCATCTCCCAAGTGCGGAGCGAATCATAGCAAACTCGCTCAGGCTGTAAAGCGTTTTTCTTACGTTTTTACGTTGAATGCTGTCTTTTTGGGCAAAGATGGTAGAAAGTCAGCGTTTTGTTTGTCCTTTGAACAGAAGAGAGGCGCGCTTTTTACTTGAATTTACACTACTTGACGTTAAACACCGTATCTACTGATAAACTGTAAGCAGTTTAATGACATAAGTTTATTCGTTTAGAAGTCAATATCATGAGCATGAAAGCCACGTTATCGTTATCTGTTTTAACGCTTTCTATATTACTGAGTTCTCCATCGGTTTGCGCTGCGATGCGAGGAGGCTCAGCGGTTACTGTTGTGACTGAACAAGTAGAAACGCATGAGATCAATCAATCCTTAACTCTTATCGGCAAATTAAAGGCAGCGGAGTCTGTGGTTGTCGCATCGGAAGTCGCCGGCAAAGTGAATCAAATCGCTGTTAAAGCGAATCAAAATGTCCAGCAAGACCAGCTATTAATTAAGTTAGATGACGATAAGGCTCAAGCCGCTTTGATTGAGGCAAAGGCGTATCTAAAAGATGAACAGCGTAAGTTAAAAGAGTTCCAACGTTTGGTTAAGCGGAATGCGATTACTCAAACTGAAATCGATGCACAAAAAGCCAGTGTTGAAATAGCACAAGCGAGGCTTGATGCTGCTCAAGCCAATTTAGCTGACCTCCATATTACTGCCCCATTTTCTGGCACTGTTGGTTTTATCGATTTTAGCCGCGGCAAAATGGTCAGTGCGGGTACTGAACTTTTGACGTTGGATGATCTTTCCGTCATGGAACTGGATTTACAAGTACCGGAGCGCTATTTATCGATGCTTTCTATTGGTATGGAAGTCATCGCTAAAACCAGTGCATGGGGTAGCCAGACCTTTACTGGTCAAGTCACAGGTATTGATACGCGGATCAGTGCCGAAACACTGAATCTTCGCGTGCGTATTGAGTTTGATAACCCAGAAAATCAATTGAAGCCGGGCATGTTGATGAACGCTTCACTAGCATTTCCTGCTATTAAGGCGCCAATCATTCCTGTTCAAGCACTTGAATACTCCGGAACTAAACGTTTTGTATATGTAATTGATGAAAATAACAAAGCTACTCGTCAAGAAGTGTCGCTAGGTGCTCGTGTTGGCAACGAGGTGGTGATCGAATCTGGTGTTGAGATTGGTGACAAGATTGTGGTTCAAGGCATTGTTAACATGCGTGATGGTGTCGAAGTGAAAGAAATTGTCGCGCCACTAAAAGCGAACACCACGGATGTGACACGCAATGACAGTGAATCGGATGAGGAAGAAAACTAATGTTACTGTCCGACGTTTCAGTTAAACGCCCTGTCGCGGCGTTGGTTCTGAGCATGCTGTTGTGTGTGTTTGGCTTTGTGTCATTCACCAAATTAGCCGTTCGTGAAATGCCTGATATAGAAAGCCCAGTCGTTTCTATCAGTACGCGTTATGAGGGTGCATCGGCGACTATTATTGAAAGCCAAATTACCTCCGTTTTGGAAGACCAGCTTTCTGGGATCAGTGGAGTTGATGAAATTAGCTCCACTACTCGTAACAGCATGTCGCGTATCACGATCACGTTTGAGTTAGGTTACGATCTCAACACAGGTGTGAGCGACGTGCGTGATGCAGTGGCTCGTGCTCAGCGCTCGCTACCTGATGAAGCGGATGACCCTATTGTTTATAAGAACAATGGCTCGGGAGAGGCGTCGCTCTACATCAATCTCAGTTCTGCAGAGATGGACCGTACTCAATTAACCGATTATGCCGAACGTGTATTGATGGACCGCTTTAGCCTGATCTCTGGGGTTAGCTCCATTGATCTCTCCGGTGGTTTGTACAAGGTCATGTACGTGAAGCTTAAGCCAGAACTAATGGCTGGACGTTCAGTTACAGCTTCGGACATTACATCAGCTTTGCGAAGTGAGAACCTAGAAAGCCCAGGTGGTGAAGTTCGCAACGACTCAACAGTAATGTCCGTGCGTACGGCTCGTACTTATAACACGCCTGAAGATTTTCAATATCTTGTCATTAAACGCGCAAGCGACAATACACCTATCTATTTAAAAGATGTAGCAGATGTCTTCATTGGTGCAGAAAACGAAAACTCAACCTTCAAAAGTGATGGTGTAGTAAACATCAGTCTTGGTGTGGTACCGCAGTCAGACGCAAACCCGTTAGAAGTAGCGAAGCTGGTTAGGTCTGAAGTCGATAACATCCAGAAGTTCTTACCAGAAGGTACACGTCTTGCGATAGATTACGACGCGACAGTGTTTATCGAGCGTTCAATCGAAGAGGTGTACAGCACGTTATTTATCACGGGCGGCTTGGTGATTTTGGTATTGTACATTTTCATCGGCCAAGCTCGTGCAACCTTAATTCCTGCGGTTACGGTTCCTGTTTCTCTGATTTCTTCGTTCATTGCCGCGTACTACTTTGGGTTTTCTATCAACTTGATCACCTTGATGGCGTTGATATTATCGATTGGTTTGGTGGTGGATGACGCAATTGTGGTTGTGGAGAATATCTTCCACCATATTGAACGCGGTGAATCGCCATTACTCGCCGCATATAAAGGCACAAGAGAGGTTGGTTTTGCTGTTATAGCAACAACATTAGTGCTGGTGATGGTGTTCTTACCGATCTCCTTTATGGATGGCATGGTAGGTCTACTATTTACAGAGTTTTCTGTATTGCTGGCTATGTCGGTCATATTCTCCTCTTTGATTGCCCTGACGCTGACGCCTGTATTAGGTAGTCAGATTTTGAAAGCGAATGTAAAACCAAATCGATTCAATGAAGCAGTTGATCGCTTGTTTAGCAAGCTTGAGAGTGGCTATCGCGCATTATTGAAAGGCGCATTAAAAGTACGTTGGGCTGCTCCCCTGGTGATTCTAGCTTGTTTGGGCGGTAGCTATTTCTTGATGAATCAGGTACCGGCCCAGCTGACCCCACAAGAAGATCGCGGTGTGATATTCGCGTTTGTGCGAGGTGCAGATGCTACGTCGTACAATCGTATGTCAGCCAATATGGATATTGTCGAAGACCGATTGATGCCATTACTAGGGCAAGGTTATCTGAAGTCATTCAGTATCCAAACGCCAGCGTTTGGTGGCCAGGCAGGAGACCAGACAGGCTTTGTGATCATGATTCTAGAAGATTGGAACGAACGTGATATCACGGCTCAGCAAGCCCTTAACAAAGTACGGAAAGAATTGGCGGGTATCCCAGATGTTCGAGTGTTCCCATTTATGCCAGGTTTCCAAGGTGGTTCGAGTGAGCCAGTTCAGTTCGTATTAGGCGGCTCTGATTACGATGAGCTCGTTGTTTGGGCTGAAATGCTAAAGAACAAAGCAGAAGAATCACCAATGATGGAAGGAGCAGAGATAGATTACTCGGAAAAAACGCCTGAGTTATTGGTTACAGTTGACCGACAGCGTGCCGCAGAGCTAGGAGTCAGTGTTAAAGACATTTCTGACACCCTAGAAATCATGCTCGGTGGTAAAAGCGAAACGACTTATGTTGAGCGTGGCGAAGAGTACGATGTGTATCTTCGCGGTGATGAAAATAGCTTTAATAATGCTGCAGATTTAAGTCAGATTTATCTACGCACGAATAGCGGTCAGCTAGTGACGTTAGATGCGGTCACAAAAATTGAAGAAGTGGCGGCCTCTATTCGTCTTTCTCACTACAACAAACAGAAGTCCATCACTATTACTGCCAACCTGTCGGAAGGTTATACATTAGGAGATGCGCTGAATTACCTAGACCAGGAAGCCATCGACAACTTACCGGGTGACATTTCGGTGAGTTATTCGGGGGAGTCGAAAGACTTTAAAGAGAACCAAGCGAGTGTTGCTGTTGTGTTTGCATTGGCACTACTAGTGGCGTATCTCGTGTTGGCGGCTCAGTTTGAAAGCTTCATAAACCCGTTAGTGGTCATGTTTACGGTGCCGATGGGTGTATTTGGTGGCTTCCTTGGTTTGGTTATTATGGGCCAAGGTATGAACATTTATAGTCAGATCGGCATGATCATGTTGATTGGCATGGTGACGAAAAACGGTATTTTGATCGTAGAATTTGCCAATCAGCTACGTGATCGTGGCGTTGGGTTTGAAAAAGCGATCATTGATGCTGCCGCGCGACGTCTACGTCCAATCTTGATGACTGCGTTTACCACACTTGCTGGCGCAATTCCGTTGATCGTATCGACAGGGGCGGGTTATGAGAGCCGTATTGCCGTGGGTACGGTTATCTTTTTCGGGATGGGGTTTGCGACATTGGTGACCTTGTTTGTTATCCCGGCAATGTACCGATTGATTTCGGCGAAAACACAAGCACCAGGTCATGTAGAAGCAGAGTTAAACAAAGCAATTAGCCATGATACGAAGGGCCGTATAGCGCACCCTTAAATCAAACGTTAAAACATAAAAGCCGAGGTAATAACCTCGGCTTCTCTTTATCGGTTTAAAGTTAGCTCGGAAGCGTTCGATTAGAAGCGTTTCCCTAGGCTGATTTGTACACCTTCGTAGCTGTCGTAAAAATCTTCAAAACCCATATCCGCGACATTATAAATGTACTCTGCGCGTAACCAGATATCTTTGCTCATATCCCAATGGACACCAGCACCGATGTTGAATAGCGCGCCTGAATCATCTGTGACTTTTTGTTCGTTTGGAACATACATTTCAGCTTGAGTGCCAAGCGCAGTTACGCGACCAAACAGTGACAGCGGCGTATCGCCTAAGTTATCACTTGTTACAACAGCAGACATACCTGCTTGGTAATAGTGAAGATCTAAGTCAGTTTTTAGAGCATCGTTCTTAAGTTCATTTTGTGAATAGCGCAGAACCCCTTCAAACGCGAGGTATTGGTTTACATGGTAACCCCAGCCAACTGTGATATGTGGTGTTGACCACTCATTGTCTCTATCCGAGCCGAAGTACGGTGTATCAAAACCAACGTTACCAGTACCCAGATAAAAATAAGATTGATGAGCTTGTTCTTGAGCAGCTAAAGTTGGCACGCTAATGGTCAAGGCAGACAATAATAGAATGGCGTTTTTCATAACTAGACGATAACCTTGGTAAAAGACCGTTGTAATGATTTGTTTAAATGTTAATTTAATCAATAGGATGGATGGTAATTATCATATCAGCTTTTATCAAAGGTAGTGATTTTAGAATGGGAATTGTTGCGCTAAAGCATACTTCTTACTCATGACTACCGACTAACTAGATATGGTGACGAAAGCTAGTTAAATAAGAGAGAAGGAAAGGAAAGTGGCTGAATTCAAATACAAAAACTTGACTCAAGAAGAACAAGATAAGTTAGACGCGGCGACATTTCGCCGTTTATTGGCGCATTTAGATGCCAACAAAGACGTACAAAACATCGACCTGATGATCCTTGCGGGCTTCTGTCGCAACTGCTTTAGCAAATGGTATAAATCTGAGGCTGAAAATCTCGGTTTGGATTTAGATATTGATGACGCTCGCGAACGTGTTTACGGCATGACTTACGATGAGTGGAAACAAAATCATCAACCAGCGGCAACGCCAGAACAATTGGCTGCGTTTGAAGCGCGCCAGAAAAAGTAAAACCCAGCGATAAAAACAGCCCGCATGAAGTTGGGCTGTTTTTTAAAGTCCAGTTTGCACGTTAAGCGTTAGTTGAGCCGCAACAAGCTGGCTCAACGCAACCTTTTGCTTGAATGACTTCGAGTTGAGCTAAGTAAGGTTGAATATCGCCGATGTTCTCTTTTACCCATGTTAAGTCATAATACGTATCTAGGTAACGCTCTCCAGAATCACATAGAAGCGTCACGATAGAACCCTTCTCACCGCGTTGTTTCATCTCACAAGCCAATTGCAGCACACCGTAAAGATTGGTGCCTGTTGATGCGCCGACTTTACGTCCAATCAGCTGAGATACCCAATGGGCGGTTGCCACACTGGCTGCGTCTGGAATTTTGCGCATTTCATCAATGACACCAGCAATAAAGCTTGGTTCGACACGTGGTCGCCCGATACCTTCAATTTTGCTGCCGGTCTCACCTTTTAATGAGTGATTACCTGACTGAAAAGCATCGTAAAACACTGAGTTTTCAGGGTCTACCACGCAAAGCTTAGTGTCGTATTTTTGGTAACGAATAAAACGGCCAATGGTTGCTGATGTGCCGCCTGTTCCAGGACTCATCACTACCCAGCTAGGAATCGGGTGATCTTCTAACTCCATTTGGCTAAAGATAGAGTTCGCGATGTTGTTGTTACCGCGCCAGTCAGTAGCGCGTTCAGCATAAGTAAACTGGTCCATGTAGTGACCATTTAGCTCTTGAGCCAAGCGTCGAGACTCGTCATAAATCTGATCTGATCGTTCAACAAGGTGCGCTTTACCACCGTAAAATTCAATTTGTTCGATCTTTTTACGTGCAGTGGTTTTCGGCATGACGGCAATGAACGGTAAGCCAAGTAAACGCGCAAAATACGCTTCCGAAACGGCAGTGCTGCCTGAGGACGCCTCGATTACAGTGGTTTCAGGACCAATCCATCCATTACAAATAGCATAAAGAAACAATGAGCGCGCCAATCGATGCTTAAGAGAGCCTGTAGGGTGCGTACTCTCATCTTTTAGATAGATATCGATACCATCAAGAGAAGGTAGTTCGAGTTTAAATAAGTGAGTATCAGCAGAACGTTGGAAGTCTGCTTCAATTTTACGCACTGCATTGTTGATCCAATTGTGGTCAGTACACATGGCGTCTCTCCTGGGGAAATCGATAGATAAGTATTAGATAGGGATAATTTATCTATAATTTTCGAGAAAAACTTTGCTATTGTTACTCTTAATAAAGATTTTTGTAGAAAAATTTTCTACATTTTATGGGTTTATAGAAATGAGTTTAGATCGAATAGATAAGCAGCTGCTTGCTTTACTACAAACCGACAGCACCTCGTCATTAAATGACGTGGCTGAGCGAGTCAATCTTACTACAACACCATGCTGGAAGCGCTTGAAAAGGTTGGAAGAAGAGGGCTACATCGAAAAACGCGTGGCGTTGTTAAGTGCAGAAAAGCTCGAGCTATCTTTCATTGCATTTGTTCAGTTAAAAACGATTGATCATTCCGAAGGTTGGTATCACCATTTTGTTACAACTGTGAGTGACTTTCCTGAGGTAATGGAGTTTTATCGTATGGCTGGCGAGTATGACTACATGATGAAAGTACTAGTCAAAGATATGAAGTGTTTTGACGAATTCTATAAGCGGTTAGTTAATAGCGTAAAAGGGCTATCTAATGTGACTTCAACATTTGCTATGGAGTCCATTAAATACACAACAGAGTTACCAATCCTAAAATAACTCGCCCTATAAGAATTCTATCTAATGTTAATTCTACCTTTTAGTATTTTAAATGTTAAAAGGTAGTTTGATTATGCTTTTAAAACTATTTCCTATCAGATTTTCATAAATATAAACGATATTTATTCTCTCTTCCATTTTTCATTAACCATTTGTTTTTGCAGTCCATTAATCCCATATATCATAATGAAAGAAAAAATAACGCAATTTTTTCTCTTTCTTTTTCATGTTTTATTTTATTGAATATTAATTTTTACTAAATTAATGGAAGAGTTTGATTTAAACGTTTGCTTTTTGTGTTTTCATGTAATTTGGTCGCTATTTTTGAGTATTTGTTTTTAGGATTAATACAGTAGCAATTACTTAAGTAATAAAGTACTCAAAAATGGGGATAGTGATTAATAAAACATCGTATTATTATCGCCCCATCTTGTATGTAACAAAGTATTACTAAAAATGAACAGAAATTACTATTTGCTTTTTCTCGCAGCTTTACTCGCTGGCTGTGGCGGTGGGGGAGACTCTAAGCCGAACAATACGAAGACACCAACTACGATAACAAAGCAGAACCGTCCGCAATTAAAAGTGGAAGACACGGTATTGAAGTTTGAAGGAGTGGGAACGGTTACTGAAGCAAAACTGAGCAATGTACATGGGTCGGTATCTTACCAAGTCATTGATTCTAATCCGCCAAATGTCGTGAAAATTAATGACTCAGGAATACTACAAATTCTGCGCCCAGGAACGGCGACTATTCTTGCTACAGATAGTAGCTCTGCTTATGAATCTTCTGAAGCAAGATTTTCTGTCACTGTAGAGCGAGGCATCAATACTGAACTTTCAGTGAGTGATCTGAATTTCAATGCGATTGAGTCAGAAGGAAAAGCGTTGATCGTCCGTGGCCAAAAAGGCGAACTGAGTTATGAGGTAGAAAGTGGTCATAACTTGATTCGTGTTGATGAGAACGGTTCGGTATATTCATTAGGTTCAGTTGGTCAGGCATCGGTGCTGATTACCGATTCAGGTAACGACTTTTACTTGCCGAAACAAGTTCGCGCTACGGTTAAACTGCATGCAGTAGCTCCGGGGCAATTACAGTTCGCTTTGCTTGAAGACGAGTATCGAGAAGGGTTGACGTTAGAACCAGTGCGTCTAGATAAAGCTCAAACGCAACGTATTTCTTACAAAATTATAAATAGCGTACCAGACAGCAAGGTGGCCGAGTTGCTAGATCCTGAAACGGGTTTGCTTCTTGTTCATAATGTTGGTCGATTAACGGTTGAAGCGACTGCAACTTACAGCGACGCGTTTCTGGATAAACAGCAAACAGCGCAATTTTTTGTGGATATAAAACAAGGCAAGCGTCAAGAAATCAGCGCAGCGGATATCGTCACAACTTATGAGGAAGGTGGACGAATTTTCCCTAAGGTGACGAACGCCTACGGTGACTATGAGCTGAGAATCATTCGTGGTGAAGACGTTGTTGCTAAAACAGAAAATGGTGAAGCATTACTGATCAAAGGGGTTGGTGCTGCTGAAGTGGAAATTTACGAGCATGATATGCGTAATTATTCTGCAAGCAAAACTCGTTTTGATCTTGAAGTTAATCGCGCGCCTCATCCCGTTATAAAAGACATTGAAATGCCGCTTACCTATCAACCAAATCTTTCAATCCCTCTGGCGTTTAAAGGGCAAAAAGGTAACGTAAATCTAGTTAGCAGCTTACCTAATGGCTTACGAATGACTGACGGCAAGTTGGAGGTAGTGACTGCGGGTGAGTACGGCCTTAAGTTTGAAGACGATGGTGGGGAGTTCTACCAACCTATTCAATTTAATGTCGTCATTAAAGTTGCAAAGGCTGAAGGCCAACCCATGGCAACGCACGATTATGACGTTGTATACAGCAACAAATACAGTTTTGATCTTCACCGTGATTTTGGTTTGAGTGCTGACGAGCAAATTGAGATTGTAGATAACACCGCACCAGATGTTGTCGGTGGTTTTAGTGAAGGACGTCTCCATGTGTATAAAGCGGGTAAAGCGACGCTAACTGTGCGCAGAAAAGAGAGCGCGAATTATACCGTTGGTCCTGATCAAAAAGTCTACGTGACAATTTTGAGTGCGCCGAGCCGAATTGAAGTTCAATCCGATGTGGAAGAGATTTGGAAGGTTGGCCAAACATTTGTTGCGCCGAAAATCTCTGGTACGGTTGGGGAAGTTACGTACCGATTTGCAGACAACGCAGCAACAGATGTAGTTTCCTTAAACAGCCAAACGGGTGCCATGCAAATTCTTAACGCGGGTAGCACAAAAATTATTGTTTCGGATGCGGGGGACGACAAAGTGGATCCGGGTGAAAGTAGTTTCTCGGTCACGATTAAACAAGGCACAAACCCTGTATCGGTTACTTACCCAACGGTAGAATTCTCCGCTGGTAGTGTTATCTCACCAGTGATGAGTGGTGGGACTGCGAAGGCAAGTTACCGTCTTATTAACCAAAAAGATCCTGTGGTCGAGCTAGTTTCTCCTGATACAGGGCGTTTGAAGATTTTGCACGCAGGCGAGTACCAAGTAGAGGTTACTCTTACTGGACGCAACTACAAAGCTAAAACAATCGTCGTAAATGGCACTATTAACAAAGCGAATCACCCTGGTTTAAGTGCTTCTACAATGAAGGTGGAATTTGAACCATTTAAAAAGGTTAAGCTAGACTTTGGTACACCAATAGGAAACCGCAGCTATCAAATATCCGGCTCAACAACTAACGGTGTCGCTTCATTAGATGTTGATAAGGAAGAGCTGACGTTACTTGACCTCCCACCAGTAAAAAGACGTTGGATTTCTCTTGACGTTTCGGAAGGGGAATCTCGAGATTACGAAGCGCTGAAAAGTAAGAATGTTCAGGTTTTTATAAGCTTCGCTGACAAAGGTGTTGCGGATCAATATGAATTGTTTGAGAAAGAACAAACGGTGTTGATTAGTACTCTGAATAAGCTTGAATTTTCCAACTTAGAAGAAAGTGAGTTTGGTTTGATGAACGTTCGTTCAGTGCGTGAGCCAACGGACGAAGAATTGAAATCATACGGCAAAGGTAAGGTTGCGAAGCTTATGTTTAAGCCGGTGGGTAACGATGACCTAACTCTAATAAAAGCTGCGTGGGTACATGTGGCTCGATTTGATGGATGTACATCAGAACTGTTCGAAGATGATCTCAAGCCTTTTGAAGCAATTGACTATGATGACCCAGGGTACTGCACCAACGGCAGCACGATTCGTATGACTCGGTTCTTAATAATTGATGACTCGAAGATGGAAAAGGTAGAGTATGAGTTAGTAGCACCTGTGATTACTTACCGTCGTGGGGGTCGTGAATTTTTAGCAACGAATAAAGGTGGATTCTATGCCGACCCAAATGTCATTTACGGGAAAGGCGAATATGGTTACCCGAAATCACTTTACGAATGGTCGGTTATTAACATGAAGTATCAACCAAATTAATCATCGTTTGATACCCATTAAAAAAGGAGTGCGGAACAGCACTCCTTTTTTCGTCTAGCGAACACGAGCTATTTCGTGTAGCGCATCACCCCTTCTTGCACGGCGGTCGCCACTAAGTGACCTTGCTGGTTGTATATTTCGCCACGGACCAACCCACGAGTATTGCTCGCCGTTGGGCTCTCTATCGCATATAGAAGCCATTCATCCATCTTAAACGGGCGATGGAACCAGATAGAGTGGTCAATGGTGGCCACTTGAAAGTTAGGCGTCATTAATGAGACTTCATGTGGATGCATTGCTGTTACAAGGAATCCCCAATCGGATGCGTAGGCCAGAAGGTACTGGTGAATTAGCTGATTCTCTGGCATTTCACCATTAGCACGAATCCAAAGGTACTGTTTGGGTTCTGCTTTTTTGGGCTTCAAAGGGTTGATAACCGTAACGGGGCGAGTTTCGATTGGCTTTTCCCCGCAAAATGTTTTGCGTAAGCGTTTGGGTAGAAATTCTGCAATATGGCTTGCGAGCTCACTCTCTGAGGCAAAGTTTTCTGGACCAGGGATATCTGGCATTTCTTTTTGATGATCAAACCCAGGTTGATCGCCATGGTAGGATGCGGTTAGGTAAAAAATAGGGCGTCCATTTTGAATTGCCTTTACGCGTCTAGTGCTAAAGCTACGGCCATCTCTCAGATTTTCTACGTCATAAATAATAGGTTTTTCTGGATCGCCAGGGTACAAAAAATAGCTATGGAAGGAGTGTACCGTGCGTGTTTCTTCAACGGTGTAGCGTGCAGCAGAAAGTGCTTGCCCAATTACTTGACCGCCATAAACTTGAGGCAAACCTAGGTTTTCACTTTGGCCACGAAACAAGCCTTCTTCTAATTTTTCGAGTTGTAGTAGGCTGAGCAATTCTCGTAGTGGTTTACTCATTGTGTCTCCTCACCGTTGTCTTTCATTCCAAGTTACCTCAACAGCCTCACTCTTGTGAAGTGGTATAGTTAAGAACTATTGAGTAACTTAGAAATAGTATTGTTCCAATTATGAAACAAAATCAATTGTTTGATAAATTCTAACTCAGTCAAACTATTGTCAAATAAAGTGACAGGAAGCAGACAGTTTTATATTCCACACCTATAATTGCTTCGGTTTAATGCTCTTTTCGAGGAATATATGAAAAAAACACTACTACTTGTTACTTCTCTACTCTTTGGGGCTGCGTTAGTGGGTTGCCAAACTTCTCAAAATACAGAAATGGAATCTACAGAGGCGTCAATGAAGACGATTACAGGTACAGTGGCTTATCGCGAGCGGATTGCCTTGCCACCAAACGCAGTGGTTACTATTGCGTTAGAAGATGTGTCCTTGGCGGATGCGCCAGCAAAAGTGTTGGCGAAACAGACATTCGAAACAGAAGGTAAGCAAGTTCCTCTTTCTTTTGAGTTGAGTTACGACAGCAATGAAATCAAACCAAACCATCGTTACAGCGTTCGTGCTCGCATTGAGGTAGATGGAAAGCTGCGTTTTATCAGCGACACACATAACGGTGTTATTACAGATGAAGCACAAACTCACCAATTAGATATTCGTCTAGTTGGAACACGTTAATACGACGTACTGAGAACAAAAAATGGCAGCTTAAGGCTGCCATTTGTATTTTTTAAGTGAAGTTTTGCCAACTTCCGATACTTCAATCCCTTCTGCTTCTAATTTCTTTTTTTGTCGCTCTAAGTCTCGGCCTTTTAAAGATATTTTTCCTTGGCTATTTACCACTCTAAACCAGGGGAGTTTACTGCCTTCTGGTAAGTTGCCCAGTGCTTTACCAACATGTCTCGCATAGCCCGGATAACCGGCCATTTTTGCAATTTCCCCATAGGTGGAGACTTTTCCTTTTGGAATTTGGTGAATTACAGCAAAGATTTGCGCTAAAAATTGGTCCATACTCAAAAGTGTCTATTTTGGATTACTAAGGAATGGTAAACCATTGGACTTGTATATTGCTAACGGTTCTTAACCCTTGTGTTGCCAGCGACTCACTTTGAAGAATTACATTTTCTGTTCTTTAGTGTCGTTGGTTGATGAGCCTTAAACAGCATGAAGCAAACGCAAGCTAAGCTTGAATCTAGACCCTCTCAACGACTTTCAATCCCAGTTTTTGCCGTTGAGTTACCAAGTAGGTGGGGAAGCCAGGAGGCGCTATGATTTTATCGACACTTCAATTTTTCGTTACGACCTTACTCGCTGTTGTCTGCGTTCGGGCGATGAGTTTGAGCGAGGGTGACATTCCCGTTCTTGCACTTATGATCCCCGCGCTGTGGGTTCTGCCACAAGGTGGGTTCGCTGGCCTAGTATTACTGGGCGCGATGATGGCTTTTGGTGCGACACTCTCAATGCAGCCAATTGCTTTGTCGGTTGGTGTTTTGATCCTTTTCCCACTTTTAATGGTGGTATTTTCTCGTAGAAGCTCTTTAGGTGTGTTGCTCACCGCTGGTCTTATTGTACTTACACTGCAAGTTGGTCTTATGGTCACACAGCAAGGCGGTAAGCTGGATGGGTCTGCTTGGGTTACAGTGGTTCAAACCATTGCGGTTATGGCGATGTGGTGGTCGGCTGCGCATTGGACGCCATCCAATAAACACAGCTGGTGGCCGTTGTTTTTGTTGCTCCCATTGTGGATTGCAGGCCTACCGTACGCCGTTCTTATGGCGTTAAGTTTGACGGGAATGTTAGCGTCAATGGAAGCACTTGTGAAGCTTCAACATACCATTCGTTGGAGCAAATTATTATGTTGGACATTGCCGACTGTGGGTTTTGCCGCTTTAGTCGTCAGCCCGACCACGGATGTGCCAAACCCTGTTTTCGTGGTTTGGATCTGTTTGTTAGGGACGGCTTGGATGACTGACTATATTTTACGTAGTAGCGATGAACAGGCTGAATTATGAGTTTTTAGTCAGGTAAAAAGTGACATGTGCGGCAGAGTATCGAATTGGTTGTGGAACAAAATGGAGATTAGTATATGTTCTTCATTTCATATTTACTACACTTCCAATAATAATAACCACAATATAAGTGGTTGATTTAAGATAAGTTTGTCATGACAACTTTTGCTCGAACACTGTTGCTTTTTGCATGTTGCCTCTTGAGTTTGAATGTAAAATCCGAAGCCCCTTTAATTGCTCATTATAAAGTCGCGACTGAAGCGGATGATGTCGTCACTCGTGTTCTTTTCAATGCTGCTTCAAAGGAGTTTGGCTTTACCGTTCAATACGTGAACTACTCCAGCTTTGATGCCATTCTAAATTCAGTAGCGAATGGGGAAGCGGACTTTGCTGCGAATATCACTTACACACAAGAACGTGCTCAACGTTTTAGTTATTCCCGCCCAACAAATATCGAATATACCTACCTCTTTGGTTTAAAAGATTCGACGTTGAGTGACATTTCGCGTGTTGGCGTCCCCAAAGATACAGTTTATGCCCAATTACTTAAACAACACTACCCTGAGCTAGAACAGATCTCTTATCAAGGTCACGAACAAGCAGTAACACTGCTACGTTCAGGTGCTGTGGATGGCGTTGTCGATGCCATTAACCAGCTCAAGCCGATGCTGATGGAGGGGTTTGACGCCAAGATGCTCAATGATCAGATTTCGATAAAGCCCGTATCCATCATCAGTAAAAAAGATCATCATCTTGAAGAGTTGGACACGTTCGCTACGTTTATTCACGGGGAAGCGGTGCAAAAGCAGCTTCGCGAAGAAATTTCCCAGTATCAATTTGAATTAAGGCGAGCAGCGTTGCGTGATTCTATTCGTTTATTACCCCTTGATTTTAATGAACCAATACGGATTAAGCTCGAATCTATCTTTCCATATGTTGTATACAACGCAGATGGTAGTGTCGAAGGGATGACGGCTGATGTAGTCCTGAGAAGCTGTGAGATCTTGGCTTTAAACTGCTTGATCATTAGTGAGCCTGGTGAAAGCTGGGGTTCTATGTACCATGAGTTTATCCAAGGTAATTTCGAAATTTTGGCGCCGTTAACGGTCAGCCGTGAGCGGCGCGCATTTAGCTACTTTCCAAAGCCCCATTACGCGCCAGCATCGGTGATGGTCAAGCGTTTAGGTTACAAACCGAGCACATACTCTCATGTTTCACAGTTGATATCTGAGCGGATTGGCGTAGTTAAGGATGACTTTTTCGATCAAATGATGACGCAACTGTTACCGCTAAAAGAACTCAAACGTTATCGTACCCAACAAGAGCTCATTCAGGGGCTACTAAATGAAGAAGTCGATTACATTCCGATGGATACGGCGATGCTCAATCATTTTTTACGTCTCAGTGAATTGGTTCCGATAGAGCAGGATACCGCTATTGGCGAGTTTTATGAGTCACAACTCTCTGTTGGATTGGTCGCGAATGAAAAAGGAGCCATGCTTGCGCCTTTCTTCAGTCGAGCGATAGCGATGTTAGAAGTTGATAAGATCATTGCTCAGTACGATGTACGCCCAGATTGGCGTACCGCACTTGAATATGAGATTCGATTAGCGACGCAAACACAAGCTGTGTTTATCTTTGTATTATTGTTTGCTATTTGTGTTTCGCTTTATCTTTACCGTCAATCGAACACTGACAACTTAACAGGGTTAAGGAATCGTCGTGCGTTGCAAGTAAAGTATCGAAAAGGAGTAAACAAAGATCTATCCATACTTTACTTAGACATTAATCATTTCAAACGAATCAATGACACTTATGGTCATCGCGCTGGGGACGAAGTTTTACAACTACTGGCGCTAAAAATTCATTATGTCTGGTCGGGAAGATGTTATCGAATTGGAGGGGATGAGTTCATATTACTGGGTTATCCTACGCAAGCCGAGTTAACTAGAGCAATGAGAGAGCTCAGTAGAATCGATGTGAAAGGCAAATTATGTAGTGATTTGGAGTCTATAAGTATCTCTATTGGTTTCTCTGCAAAAAGGGAACGGCACATGAGCTTAGAGCAAGCGATGCATTTGGCTGATGAAGACATGTACATGAGTAAGCAGTCCTCACGGCACGACTCCTCTTATCGTGACTGCACGGTTTCATCATAAAGGAATGAATTGATCGAGTTTTGTTCAAACGGTAATGAAATGATGAAATTCAAGGTTTTTGCTCTTGCATTATGAGAGCTGATACTGAATAATCGCCCCATCGATTGAGGCAAGACCTCTCGAAAAGAATTATGGGGCTCTGGTCCTCTCGCAACAATAGCTCGTGAACTCGGTCAGGTCCGGAAGGAAGCAGCCGCAGCGTGTGACTTGTGTGCCGGGATGTGGCTGGGGTCCCACCCTTTGAAAGCCCTGCGTTATCGCAGGGCTTTTTTCGTTTTTGAGCCTTCTTTTATTTTGGCTACGCTTGGTGTTCAACGTCTTCTGATGATCAAGCTTCTTGAGGTTATTTAGGTATAATTTATAATCTCATCCGCTCGATACCGAACTTTCGTGAAGATTGTTTAGGGTACACTCGCCGAATAACCATTTTCACCTGGGATACTTTAATGATTTCAAAAAACCAATTAAAACTGCTTCGTGCTTTAGGTCAAAAGAAACAGCGTAAAGCGCATGGCTTATTCCTAGTTCAGGGTGAAAAGAACGTACTAGAGCTAGCAAGTAGTTCATTGAAGGTGAAGCAGGTTTTTGCAACAGCGGCATTTCTCGAACAAAATGCTGGTACGCTAAATCGTTTTGATTGTGTTGAAGCATCGCTTGATGAATTGACCAAAGCGAGCACGCTTGTGAGCAATAATGCGGCCATTGCTGTGGTTGAAATTCCGAGTGTAAAAGAGCCTCAAGCGAAAGGCTTGATGATTGCGCTAGATGGTGTATCCGACCCTGGTAATCTAGGTACGATTATTCGTGTTGCAGACTGGTATGGCATCAAGCACATTATTGCGAGTACAGATTGTGCTGATCCTTATAATCCTAAAACGATCAGTGCGACCATGGGCAGCTTTGGCCGCGTACAAGTGAGTTTGGTGGATTTGCCAAGTTACTTGGAACACGCCAAATTGCCAGTATATGGCGCGTTTTTGGAAGGAGAGAGCGTTCATAAAACGGATTTCGCTGCTGAAGGTATTTTGTTGATGGGCAGCGAATCTCATGGTGTGCGTGAAGCCGCAGCAAAATTCGTGACAGATAAGATCACGATTCCGGCGTTTGGCGGTGCCGAATCACTGAATGTCGCGATGGCGACTGGCATTATTTTAGACAACATGCGCCGCCAACATAGCTAACGCAACAATTACATAATAACAAAGCCAGTCAATTGACTGGCTTTGTTGTATTTTGCCTAGAAAAATCAGCCTGGCTGAATCTTGCGTTTAACGAAATACAGTGAATGTTGTTCGGTGAGTTAATTTTGTTTTAGTTCAATAGGCTGTGCCTATAAATAAAATTACTCCTTTCCATTTAGTAAAATCAGGAAATTAGGCGACACTTATCTAAAGGCCGCAATAAAATGCCCTTAAGGAGATAAGAATGCATTCATTAAAAGTAAAAGATTACATGACGTTGCAAGCGGTGACTTTCACGAAAGATATGTCACTTTCGGCAGCTTTAAACAAAGTAATGCAAAGTGTCACACTAGGTGGCCCTGTCATTGATGAAAATGAAAAAGTGGTTGGGTTTTTATCGGAGCAAGACTTATTAGATAAGTTGGTGAAAGCAAGTTATCACTGCCAAGATACACATACGGTACAAGAGTGTATGCATGATGATGTCTTATCTGTTTCTCCAGAAATGTCAGTAATTGAACTGGCTGACATGATGAAAGTTGGAAAGCCGAAAATGTATCCAGTGGTGGATGGCAAAGGTAAGTTGGTTGGTGTTATCACAAGAAGAGACGTGCTGCGTGCCATAGGAATGACATTAAATGAGTGTTTTAAGCATCCCGTTTAACCTCTCTGTTTAAACTTTACGGAATATTGCTTTTAAACTGGTTTGGAAAGACGCTTCGGCGTCTTTTTTATTTTCTATCGCCGAACTGTACAAATTTATCTTGACCTTGGAGCTTACTCTAAGGTTTATCCTTAGCAATAGGTAAATCACCGATACCAATAAGGAAAAAATTATGTGTACAAAACATCAAGGTTGCCAATCTAGCAAAATCAAAACTGCGGTGCCGCTTGGTGCAAGCGAGTCATGCTGTGCGCCAGTAAAATCTTCGCTCAATATCTCTCAGGCCAGTGTTGATGTTTCTGAAAGCTCTTGCTGTAGTGGAGGAGGCTGCAGCGTTGACACAGGCGAGGAAGACGATCCCACAAGGGAGAGTAATTCCTCCGTTCGGAACGCTTGGCTTGTGTCAGGTATGGATTGCCCATCTTGTGCGCAAAAGCTTGAGAAAGCCATTACGTCTTTACAAGGCGTCAGCCAAGCCAAGGTTTTGTTTGCAACAGAAAAACTGGTCGTCGATTTTGATGGTCTAGAGCTGATAGCTACGATAGAGCAGACAGCCCAAAAAACGGGTTTCCCGCTCTTTTCACTTGATGCTCCAAAACCAAGCACTACAAAGAAAGGCTGGCTTGGCGTCATAAGAGACAACATCCAAATTCTCTCGATTGCTGGTGCAATGGCTACTGCGGCAGTAATTTCTAAGATCGACCCTCAAATAAGCGCTTGGTTATTCACTTTGACGTGTTTACTTGGTTTATACCCAATCGCGCTCAAAGCATTTAAGTTGGCGCGTAGCGGTACGCCTTTTGCGATTGAAACGTTAATGAGTGTAGCGGCGCTCGGCGCTTTATATTTAGGTGAAACCGCCGAAGCCGCAATGGTGTTATTGCTTTTCCTTATTGGTGAAAAGTTAGAAGCATATGCATCATCTCGCGCGCGAAGCGGTGTCCAGGCGTTAATGGACTTAGTCCCAGAAAATTCAATTTTAATTATTGATGGTGAACGCAAAGAAGTACCAGCTGCGCAGCTTAAACCAGGGGATATCATAGAAGTCGCACCCGGAGGTCGTTTGCCTGCCGACGGTGTTTTGCAAGATGCGCTTGCGAGTTTTGACGAAAGTGCGTTAACGGGAGAATCTGTTCCCGTTGAACATCAAACCGGTGGCAAAGTGATGGCCGGGGCTGTGGTTGTCGATAAAGTGGTTCGTTTACAGGTGACTTCCCGTCAGGGCGAGAATGCGATAGATCGAATTCTTCATTTGATTGAAGAAGCAGAATCCCGTAAGGCACCATTAGAACGCTTTCTTGATAAATTTAGCCGTTGGTATACGCCACTAATGATGTTGGTGTCTCTGATGGTTATCGTTACGCCGCCATTACTATTTGCCCAACCGTGGGAAACGTGGATCTATCGAGGACTCGCCCTGCTGTTGATTGCTTGTCCATGTGCATTAGTCATTTCAACGCCTGCGGCGATCACTTCTGGCTTGGCGGCAGCGGCTAAGCGGGGCGCATTGATCAAAGGTGGAGCGGCGCTTGAGTTGCTTGGCAAGGTTGAGTCTGTCGCATTTGATAAAACTGGGACACTGACGCAAGGTAAACCAGAAGTGACCGACGTCTTTGCTTTTGATATGGATGAAGACAAGTTACTTAGCCTAACTGCGTCAATCGAGGTTGGTTCAAGTCATCCTCTAGCGGTTTCTTTAGTTACCAAAGTGCAAGAGCAGGGGCTTACTATTCCTGAAGCGTTGGATAAAACCGCGCAAGTAGGCTCTGGTGTCACTGGTTACGTCGATGGAAAAATGGTCCAAGTGGTCACGCCTTCAAAGGCAGACTTTCCACTTTCTCAAGAAGCCAAAGAGCAAGTGGTTACGTTGGAACAACAAGGTAAAACGGTTGTCATTGTTCGTTACGATGACGAGGTCATTGGCGTGATCGCATGGCAAGATACATTGCGCTCAGATGCCCAGCAAGCCATCGCAATGTTGAAGGAACTTGGGGTCACGTCGGTGATGCTAACGGGTGACAACCCGAGAAGTGCAGAAGCAATGGCAAATAGAATAGGCTTGGATTATAAAGCGAGTTTGTTACCTGCAGACAAGGTGCATTACGTCGAGAAACTATCACAACAACATACCGTTGCGATGGTGGGAGACGGTATCAATGATGCTCCAGCCATGAAAGCTTCGAGCATTGGTATTGCGATGGGAGGCGGTACGGATGTTGCGCTCGAGACTGCTGATGCGGCGTTAACACACAACCGGTTGATTGAGCTACCTGCCATGATAGAACTGTCGCGTGCGACGCTAAGTAACATTCGTCAGAATGTCGCGTTAGCGCTAGGTTTGAAAGGTGTATTCTTAGTGACAAGTTTACTTGGGGTTACTGGGTTGTGGGTTGCAGTATTAGCTGACAGTGGTGCAACAGCACTGGTGACATTGAATGCGTTGAGATTACTTCGTTTTGAGTCCAAACAGATCAAATAACTGACCTAACCAATGATCCCACTCATTAATAGCCCGAGGCATTCGTGTATCGGGCTTTTTTTAACCGTATTCACCTGATGCGATCAGACGTTTTTCTCGTCCTTGAAATCACGCATTGCTATGCAACAAAATGATCTAACGCCCCTTAAAGTGTGATCAATACCAGTTTTGTTTGAAATTTCATTTTCATTACATTTTGCCATTGTGATTGTGATCACTCTATGTTGGTGAAAGGTTCGCTACAGTGCATCTGTACCCAATAACTGATTAATGAGCTTATTGTTCATAAAATAAGCCACAATAAGGAGCGACTTATGTCTCAAGCTGTATTCCATTTAGGTGTTACTGAAGCTGATCTTAATGGTGCGACTCTAGCGATCATTCCTGGTGACCCAGCGCGTGTTCAAAAAATCGCAGAACAAATGGAAAATCCAGTATTTCTAGCAAGCCATCGTGAATACACGCTATACCGTGCAGAGTTAGACGGTAAACCTGTTGTGGTTTGTTCTACAGGTATTGGTGGTCCTTCTACCTCTATCGCAGTTGAGGAATTGGCACAGCTTGGTGTTCGTACTTTCCTACGTGTTGGTACAACGGGTGCAATTCAACCACATGTAAACGTGGGTGACATGATCGTAACGACGGGGTCAGTTCGTCTTGACGGTGCGAGCCTACACTTTGCTCCTATGGAATTCCCAGCAGTTGCTGACTTTGAAGTAGCAACCGCAATGAAAGCAGCAGTAGAAGAGTCTGGCGCTACAGTTCACATGGGTGTGACTGCATCAAGCGACACGTTCTACCCTGGTCAAGAACGTTACGATACGTTCTCTGGTCGTGTTGTTAAGCGTTTCCAAGGCTCTATGCAAGAATGGCAAGACATGGGCGTACTTAACTTCGAGATGGAGTCTGCAACACTGCTAACAATGTGTGCGAGCTCTGGTTTAAAAGCGGGTTGTGTGGCTGGTGTTATCATCAACCGTACACAAAAAGAGATTCCAGATCATTCAACTCTGAAAGAAACGGAAGCGCGTTCAATTAAAGTGGTTGTAGAAGCAGCGCGTAAAATGCTTTAAGCCGCTATAGTTGGCATTTAAACAAACAGAAAAAACCAGAGGCTAACCTCTGGTTTTTTTCTACTTATAGAAATGCGTACAGCTAAAATTTAGGTATAAAAAAAGCAGCATTAATGCTGCTTTTTATCGTTGTGAATTTTAGCTTTTCTTAATGGCACTATATCTCGTCTGAACCGCCCGCGTCTTTAAACCAAGCAGTTAAGTGCGTTCTTAAATCTTTAAGCTCATCAGGGCCAATCAGGGCTAGCCCTAAGTCTTCAGCACGAGTAATGTCATTGTGACGAAGAGGACGGAAGCTCACCAACATTGCGCGCGCTTGTAAGCCACCTAATAGATCGCGAAGCGATTCTAACTTATATAAAGTATCGTCGCCGTCATCTCTCATGCCTTTGGTTTTGCACTCGATGATGTGCAGCTTGTTGTTTACAACTGTTGCGACATCTAACTCATTGCGTACTTCACTTTCACCAAGTTTGCGATAAACCTGAACATTTAACGATCGATCTTGGATCGTCGGCATGGTGTCTTGGATTTGCTTCACGGTGCTGTGAACCAAAGTTTCTAACCACTCACCATTTGAAAAGCGTCGAGCATCTTCATCTGCAAACGTTAAAACGCCATTCTCATAGGTGGCGATTTCTGCTTCTACTAAATCTGAAAGCAACATGTTGAGCTCACGGTAGCCCTGCTGTTTTTCGGAGAGCTCGACATCAAGCTTTTGTTCTTTGCGGCATGTGGTTGCAAGGTAGTTAAGTGTTGCTAGACCTGGCCCAAGCTCAAGCGCATTTGAGGCCCATCGTTCACCAAGTTCATACAATTTTTTATCAAGAAGAGGTGGTAAATCAACGTGGTGAAACTCGCCGCGTGCACCAAAGATAGTGAGGTAATCTGCAATCGTAATGTGATCTTCGACTTGGGTATCTTCTTTGCCATCAGGGTATAACCAACAAAGCTTATCGCTACTAGGCTCTACCACAAAAATTGGCCAGCGATAGGTACGGAAAACTTCGTACACCGACAACAAGCGATGACGAAGACCACAGCTCGCGTTCAATTTTACATCTTCGCCGCGTTCATGGAGGTCTTTTGCCAGTTTTTGAATTGCTTGTTTGATCAGAGATGTATTAACAGCGGATGGAATTTCAAAAAATTCAGAAGTAATTTCTCGTTGATCTAAAACGGCACTCAGTCGGTCAAATATATCTAACTGGCTCTTGTCTCCGATGAAGACGATATGTGTGCTTAGCGTACGATTATCTAATAGAGGAGTGACCAATCTCACTGGGTCTTGGTCGATAATACCAACATGAACAGCCATAGATTTTCCTTTTTATGAGGCCGCTCGAAAAGAGTTGTGCAAGGGGATGAGCTGGCCTTATTAATCATATGTAGACATGGCCGACAAAAAACAAGGGCGACTTAACAAAAAGTCGCCCTTATACAGTTGATTGCACTAATTAATGCTCTTAATTATAAAGTATTTATAACTTAAAGCGGTGGACCAATTCATTTTGCTGATGAGCCAAGTGGGTCAGTGATTCACTGGTTTGTGCGATACTCGACATGGCTTGGAAACTTTCATCGGCGATGCTGTTAATATCTTCAATGCTGCGAGCAATGTCTGTTGATGTTTCACTTTGCTCTGCTGCTGCTTGTGAAATGTGCGTACTCATTTGGCTGATCTCAATGATTAGCGCCTGGATCTCTTCCATTGAGCTGTTCGCTTTTGACGCTTGCTCAACCGACATCTCCATATCGCTCATACAGCTTTGTATGACTTGGTTTGCCGATTGTGAGCTGGATTGCAGATTACTGATCATAGATTCAATTTCAGTGGTTGATTGAGTCGTTCTTGATGCGAGTACTCGTACTTCATCTGCCACTACCGCGAAGCCGCGACCTTGTTCACCAGCGCGAGCCGCTTCAATTGCCGCGTTCAATGCCAGTAGGTTGGTTTGCTCCGCAATGTTGCGGATCACATCAAGGATAGATCCAATTTGACCACTCATCTTTTGTAGCTCAGAAACTGCGGAGACCGATTCGTTCAAACGTGTTTCTAGTTGATTAATGGTTGAGATGTTACTGCTCATAACATTTCTGCCTTCTTCAGAGGCAGATTCGACGCGTTGCACCATTTCTAGCGAGCCTTGCGCACTTTGCGCGACTTCCTGCACTGAATGAGACATTTCTGTCATCGCGGTAGCGACGTTTGCCGTTTGTTCGCGTTGAGAGCTCAATTTAATTTGTGCTTGCGAAGAGGTGCGTTCGTTGGCTGTCGCGGTTGACGATAGGTTTTCTGACGCTTCGTTGAGTTTCACCAAGATCTCGTGAAGGTTGTCGGCGAGTGAGTTAATGTGTCCACTCACACGGCTGAATTCGTTGTTATAGCGAATATCGATACGCTGTGTCATATCACCTTCAGTCAGGACTTCTAACACTTTTAGAATACGAGTCAACGGTTCGCGAACGCTTTGTGCGATGTGGTAGCCAATCGCTGTCGCGAGTAAAACGACAATAACGCCAATGATGATGGCTTTCGTTACACCCGCCGAATATATGTCACCTGCATCTGCCAATGATTCATTGAGCTTATCTGTTGCGGTTGTCGTGAATTGCTCAAGAATCGCCATGGTTGAATCCACTTTATTTGCTAGGTTGGCGATATTGTTATACAAAGCGGCGCGAGCATTGAGGTAATTATTATGTTGGTCTAACACACCGCCACGCATACCAACGTCGCGAGTAAATTGCTCTACAGATTCGCCAAATGCTTTTTCTAGCTCAGGAAGTTGAGTCACCAACCCGCGGAATGCGTAATTCAAGTGCGTTACTGCTTTGCGGTTTTTAGCTACGGCTTGCGTAACAAACTCAGGGTTGGAACTGGCGAGGGCATCAGAGGTAATTACTTCGGCATCTTTTAACTTGATAAAGTAGCTCTTTGCCATGACTTTGACAGAAATGCTGGTTTGATCTGCCACATATTCTTTAAGACCAACCGACAGTTCGGTATTCAGTTTTTGGAAGCGGCGTGAGGATTTTTGCACTTCTTCTTGAGCCGCGAACATTGCTTCGTAGTTGTCCATGGCCTCTAGAGCTTCTGTAAAATAGCTCTGCTCTAACGTTTTTAACTGTGAAAACGGTTCGGCAAGAGAAGGGTAGATTTGGCTTGCGGTTTTCAGTTGAGCCAATGTGGATTCGAAGCGCTGTTGAGATCTAGCAAATTCCTGACGCATTTCATCCATGCGTTGTTTATTCTCTGTCGTCAGGAAGTCTTTAAATGATTTGTCGGCAGAAAGCAGCTCAACACTGGTTTGATTAGATAACGATACCAACGGTAGGGATGATTTAGAAACCGTGCTAAATTTTCCGTGAATATCACTCATTCCTCCCATCATAATGGCAATTGTGACGGCAAATAGGATGATGATCAGTGCAAAGCCGGCATACATCCTTTTAATAACTGAACCTCGCATAAGTGAGCTTCCTCTCCCAAAAATAGACAAGCTACCCAAGTATTTTTGAATTTACTTGGGTATAAAAATAATAATTGTCTTAAAAAAGTAACAAAATTCATTGGATTGTATTCAGTTTGTGACGCGCATTTTATGACGCACACGACAAAAAAAGCCTCGTTAATTAGCATTTGATTAATAATGTTAAGTGAACACTGTTTTTATTGAGCTCCGCTTTTGGTTGGCGCATACTAATTGGGGTCTAATTACGTTTATAAAATGGAGTCCTCATGGCGGAAGAAACGATCTTTAGTAAAATTATTCGCAAGGAAATCCCTGCCGATATCCTTTATCAAGATGATTTGGTGACTGCGTTTCGCGACATTAACCCTCGCACACCAAGCCATATTCTCATTATTCCGAATAAACTGATCCCAACAACGAATGATGTAGAAGCTGAAGATGAAGCAATGATGGGGCGTTTGTTCACTGTTGCTAGAAAGTTAGCGAAAGAAGAAGGTATTGCTGAAGACGGCTATCGCCTGATCGTTAATTGTAATCCACATGGTGGCCAAGAGGTTTACCATATTCACATGCACCTACTAGGCGGCCGCCCTCTAGGTCCAATGGTATTGAGCTAAGCTTTTAAAAGTGGGTGGCGATTCACCCGCTTCTTTTTCCTGTCGAATGACACATTTGTGGAGATAAATGTGAAACTAGGTGTAAAGCTGTTAGGGCTGATGAGCTGGGCTTTAATGGCCTCTGGCTGCGCGAATTTATCTGCGGGCAATCTGTTTAGCCATTACAGCAACCAGAATCAAGAAGTTTATCAAGCCGTTGTTGCAGGGGAATATGACAAAGCAAAACAACTTCAATCAAGTGAAGTGGGTGGCGAGATACTTGGCAATTTTGAAAAAGGTCGTATCTCTTTTCTTGCTGAAGATTACCCGACAAGTTTGAATGCGCTAGAAAGCAGCGATCGTGCCGTACGTGTCCAACAAGATCGAGCGACGATATCTGTGTCAGACACGGCAACGAGCGTCGGCTCTCTCGCAGTGAACGACAATCTCCAAGATTATCATCCCGCCGATTACGAACTTGGCTTTTTGCACCTGTATCTAGGACTAAATTACTTACAGAAAAACGATTTAGAAGGGGCACTAGTTGAAGTGCGTCGAGCTAATCAAGTTCAGGAAGCAGCAAGAAAGGCGCGTGAAAAAGAGCTAAAAGCAGCAGAGAAAGACCTTAACAAGCAAGGCATGTCTGCCAATTTAGGCAGTGTGTTAGCGAACTACCCTGATGCTGGTAAAAAACTAAGCGCGGTACAAAATGGTTATCTGTTCTATCTTTCTGGCTTGTTATATGAAGCGTCGCGAGACTTAAACAGTGCTTATGTTGATTACCGACGAGCACTCGCTGTAATGCCAGACAACAAGCAAGTTGTGGAAAGCACCTTATACGCTGCTAAGAAGCTGGGCATGCGTGAAGACTTGCGCATGCTAGAGAAGCGGTATGGCAAAGCACCTTCTGGATTAACTCAGTCACAAGGGCGAGTCATCGTTATTGATGAGCAGGGTGTTGTTGAGGCGATGAAAGGGTGGCGTATTGATTTACCGATTTACGACAGTCGCGATAATGGCGCGATTTATTCGTTGGCGCTTCCTTATTATCAGAACCGAGGTGCTCAACGTTTTAGCGATGTTGTTTTAAATGGTCAGGTATTGCCTTCCAGTACGCTGACTGATGTTAATGCGATGGCGCAAAACGATCTTAATGAACGTCTTACTACAATAGTGATCCGTCAAGCTCTTCGTGTTTGGGCAAAAGATCGAATCCGAAAAGAGGCGGCGAAAAAAGGCGATGATGTGGGCAACATACTTTTCAATGTATGGAACACATTGACCGAACAGCCAGATACAAGAAGTTGGCAAACATTGCCAGCGCAAGTGAAAACGGCTTCAAAAATCGTGAAACCGGGAACACAAAGTTTAAACTTGGGTGATCAAACCTATCAGTTTGAAGTGCCTGCACAGCAGACTACATTGGTATGGGTATCTCGTCAGGGAGCACACTCAACCGTGTGGCATAAACAGCTAGGGAGACTGTAATGAAAGCATGGCTTGTTTGTTTAGCAATGGCTATTGGTTTAGTTGGATGCGCCGAAAACACGGCTGGTATTCGAATTGATGGCCAAACGCAAAAAGTATTTTTTAATGATAACGTTTTAGGTAGTCGCTTATTAGTTGACAACATCACCACCACTTACGTTGATGATCGCCCACGAGGAGTCGTGCAGCTGAGTAGCAATTACAAAGGTGATCAGCACATTCTTTACCGATTTTATTGGTATGACAACAATGGTTTAGAAGTGAATACCAAACCTGGTCCGTGGCGAAAAATGATTGTGCGAGGATTTGAGCAAGTCACGTTATCTGAAGTTACTGTGAATCCAAATGGCACAAAATTCCGTGTGCAAATTAGAGAAGCACAAGACGATTAATCTTAACGGCTCTGCCGAAGCTGCCGCGCTAACGATGCGCTGGTATTGAAAAACTAAGGAACTCTCATGAAAAAAAGTATTATTGCTCTTTTAGGTCTTGCCGTCATTTTAGGTGGCTGTTCTAACAAAGTCTCTTACGGCGATGCGCAAGCAACAGAAACCACGACTATCGATTTTGGCTCAACAGATTTACAAAAAATCGCGGCTGAAATGGTGGATAGCATGATGATGTCGGGCTCTGTAGCAGCAATTACTCGTGACCAACGTCCTATCGTTTTTGTTGAGCGAATTAAGAACAAAACCAGTGAACATATTGACACTGAATCCATTACTGACACGATCTCTACTAAGATGTTGAACTCAGGTAAGTTCCGTTTTGTTGATATGGATCGTGTTGAGTCTGTGCGTGAACAACTTAACTTCCAAAACACGGATGAGCTTGTTAACCAAAGCACAGCTATCCAATTTGGTAAAATGGTTGGTGCTCAATACATGCTTTACGGCAACCTATCTAGCATTGTGAAAAATGCAGGTAGCGATAAAGATGTATACTACAAGATGACCATGCGCCTAATGGACCTAGAAACAGGTTTGATTGAGTGGGCGGATGAAACTGAAATTCGTAAAGCGCAATCTAAGAGCCTATTCGGTCTTTAATCGAACAGGGTGGAGAAGTCATCAATGGCATGGTTTTCTTGGCAACAAGCAAAACAGTTAGATCCGAGTCTTAATGCTCTCGATGGCTTCTTTACGGAGCCTCCGGTAAAAGTACAAACTGTTACCGGGGGGCTAACCAACCGCTGTTGGCGGTTGGAATCTTCTCAAGGCCTTACATACATCTGGCGACCGACCAGTCATGTCTGCAAGGCTTTTTCAATTTCTCGTCACAGTGAATATCAAGTGCTGAATGCAGTCTCTTCATTGGAAATTGGCCCCAAGCCAGTTTTTATTCATGAGCAAGGGTTGCTGGTGGAATGGATAGAAGGAGAGGCACTGACGGAATCAGGCTTAGCACTAAGCAATTTATTATCCATTGCGGCGAAGATTCATCAATATCCGATAAGCGCAATTCCTTTGGTTCCATTTTCATATATTTCTCGCATCGATCATTATTGGCTTGAGCTTGATGGTCAGTATGTGGGTACGGAGTTTGAGGCTTTGTACATGAAGTGGCGCACGGAACCGAACGTTGCACCTGTTCCGCTTGCCCTATGTCACTTCGATCTGGGGTGTTACAACCTAGTGCGAGGGGAGAATGGGGTGAAAGTCATTGATTGGGAGTATGCCGGGATTGCTGACCCTAGGCTTGATTTGACCTTAACTATTCAGGTCGCGAATGCGCCTGTGGAAGAAGCGGTGAAGCAGTATTGCCAAATTCGCGGTATCGAAGATGTGTCTCTTTGGCTGAGAGGTGTACACGCTTGGCAACCAAGAACCTTGGTGATGGCGATGCTCTGGTATCTACTTGCCTATAAATTGTGGGGAGATGAACAATACTTAAACAGTGCGTATGAGTTGAAAGGCTCATTGTGTATGGAAGATCACTGTTTTGAGAACTCGTGATATTTTCCCCTTTAACAGTAAGGAAATAGTGGTAGTTTTAATAAAAGTACCAGATACACACAGGGAGAGGTACACATGATTATTTACTTACACGGTTTTGACAGTACAAGCCCGGGTAACCACGAAAAAGTTCTTCAACTGCAATTTATCGACGACGACGTTCGTTTTATCAATTACAGCACCCTTCACCCAAAGCACGACATGCAACACTTGTTAAAAGAAGTGTCTAAAGTTATCGATCAATCTGATGACCCAAACCCGTTAATCTGTGGGGTTGGTTTAGGTGGTTACTGGTCTGAGCGAATTGGTTTTCTATGCGGTATCAAGCAAGTGATGTTCAACCCGAACTTGCACCCAGAAAAAACGATGGCTGGTCGAATCGATCGCCCAGAAGAGTACGAAGATATCGCAACAAAATGTGTTGATCAGTTCCGAGAGAAAAATCAAGCGCACTGCTTAGTGATTCTCTCAAAAGATGATGAAGTGCATGACAATTCGAAAACGGCAGCTGAGTTAGAAAAACACTATCAAATCATTTGGGATGAAACTCAGTCTCATAAGTTCAAAAAAATCTCTCATCATTTACAAGCGATAAAGGCATTTAAAAATACTTATTAATGTTGAGTGTAGACAGTAAAGCGGCGTTTTTATCGGCTGCTTTGCTGCGATTCCTTCTCTTGAGTATGCCGAGCCACTGTCTCTTTGAAAGGCACATTTTCTTGGTTTAACGCTTTGAATATTGTGTTCTCCTTACCGTTTTCTTACTTCCCTCCTATGTAGCACGAACACCTTGTTGTAGAGTAGTCGAAAAGTAGTCAATCCGTACTCGTTACACGGATTTTGGTTGCCTTCAAAGTTGGTCTCTATATAATGAACCGGACTAAAATAATTTGATAAATATCAAAAAAAATTGAGAGCGAGTAATAAACTTGCCCAAAAAATTCTGGCGTCGTATGCGTACCAGATAAACATGCCAAACCCTGACAAGTCATTGATAGATAAAGAATCAAGGTGAGTGGCAGTTTTTTAATCCAAGTAATTGAGACACCTCTAAGAACCAAGAATTCATCGGTTGGATGGATGCCACAAATGTTTGTGAGTCATGCATCGAGCTGAACCCCATATATTCATTTTTGTAGAGGAAAATCATTGTGACACGCATTATCGTTGTAGGCGGCGGTGCAGGTGGTCTTGAGTTGGCAACTAAGCTTGGTCGAACTCTAGGTCGCAAAAACCGTGCGCAAATTACGCTAGTCGATCGAAAAGCGAGCCACTTGTGGAAGCCATTATTGCATGAGGTTGCTACAGGTTCTTTGGACGAAGGAGTAGATGCACTGAGCTATCGAGCTCATGCAAAAAACCACAGCTTCGACTTCCAAATGGGTAGTCTTCAAGACATCGACCGTGAACGTAAAGTGATCATCTTAAGTGAGCTTAAAGACGAACACGGTGAACTTCTTATGCCAAGCCGTGAGCTAGAATACGACATTCTAGTGATGGCAATTGGCTCGACATCAAACGACTTCAACACGCCTGGCGTTCGTGAAAACTGTATTTTCCTAGACAGCCCTGAGCAAGCACACCGTTTCCGTACAGAAATGAACAACGAGTTCCTAAAGCTGCACGCGAAAAACGGTAACGGTACGGTCGATATTGCGATTGTTGGTGCTGGTGCAACTGGCGTTGAACTATCAGCTGAGTTACATAATGCTGTTAAAGAGCTGCGCACTTATGGCTTCGGTGATCTTGATTCTAGCAAGTTGAACGTCAATCTGATTGAAGCAGGTGAGCGTATTTTACCAGCGTTACCTCCACGTATTTCTTCTGCTGCTCATCAAGAGTTGGTGAAGTTGGGCGTAAACGTGCGCACCGCCACTATGGTGACTAAAGCTGAAAAAGATGGTCTTACTACAAAAGATGGTGAGAAAATCCCAGCTCAAATCATGGTTTGGGCTGCGGGTATCAAAGCTCCAGACTTTATTAAAGATATCGCTGGCTTAGAAACGAACCGTATCAATCAGCTTGTAGTGAAAAACACACTACAGACAACACGAGATGATGACATCTTTGTTATTGGTGACTTAGCACAATGCACCCAGTCTGACGGTTCGTTCGTGCCGCCACGCGCTCAAGCTGCACACCAAATGGCAAGCCAGGCATTTAGTAACATCGTCGCGAAGATCAACGGACGCGAGTTGAAAGACTATGTATATAAAGATCACGGTTCATTAGTGTCTCTAAGTCGCTTCTCAACCGTTGGTAGTCTGATGGGGAACCTAACTAAAGGGTCGATGATGGTAGAAGGCCGTATTGCTCGTGTCGTTTACATCTCATTGTATCGCATGCACCTAATGGCGTTGCACGGTGTATTAAAAACCGGTCTGATGATGCTCGTCGGCCGCATTAATCGCGTGCTGCGTCCAAACCTTAAGCTGCACTAAGCTTAAGCTGCACTAAGGTTTTAAATCCACTCTGTGTGGATGTGTTGTATCTTAAAAAATGCAGAAGCCACCGCAAGTCGGTGGCTTTTTGTTTATGTTAGATCTGTCGGTAAAAGTGAGAACACAACGCCATCTTTAGGCTTACCCTGAAAAATAAACCGGTTTCTGGCGATGGCTTCTTTTTGTGCACCGACGGACTCAATTAAGGCTTGGCTAGCTTCGTTGTCGGGGTCACAAACAATCTCTAGTCGAGTTAAACTTAGCTTTGCGAAGCAGAATTCTGCTAAGGCTTTAACGGCTTCTTGGGCATAGCCTTGCCGTTGATAGCGGTCGGCAACCCAGTAACCAATACTCGCCATATTAAACGTATGATATAACTCATTAACCGCTGCCATTCCAACCAAAGTGTTACTTTGCCGCTCATAGATACCGAAACCAAAAGCCTCAGTTTTGACCCAGTTAAGACGGGTTGCCAACAGAAAGTCCTGCGCGGTTTTCAATGTGACGTTTTTATCACACCAATCAAGCCATTGGTGCAGCGAAGGGGATTCTGCAAGTAATCGTTGTAGTGAATGTGCTTCTTCAGCAGGGATGAGCTTGAGCGTTAAGCGGGGCGCAATGATTTCAAAGTCTGGGCTCATGAACTAATACGACTTCCATGTTGAGTGTAAGTAAATTGAAAGCTGTCTATTTATACTTGAACGCAGCTATTTTCCTTGCTCTGCGTTGGTTAGGAATAACTGAGGTATAGCAGATAAAAACAAAGCGCAGCTTTGCTGCGCTTTGTCGAACCGCTCGTGCTTATCGAACCCGACGAACTTGAATGATCATACCCATCAACGGGTTATCTAGGTAATGAGTCTCGCTGCTACGCATACGACGTTTTTGATCCATTCGATAACTCTTCAGGAATTTCTCTTCGGTTACTGTCGGCGATATTTCTGCCAAGTTACCGACTTGGACGTTACCATCTACTTCACCTAAGTCATCCGCCAATTGCTCAGTTGAGGTTGGTTCAAAACGCACCTCTCTAACACTTGGTTCGCGCAGATCTAGTGTTGTTTCGGCGAAGAGGTAATGCTGTACGTATATTTGGAATCGACCATCTAGTTCATATAAAGGACCATTGACCGTCTCTTCACTGTAACCGTCGCTGGAAAATGTTTGATTGCTATTGTCATTGATTGGGCGGCCATCTGCTTGATAAGAATCAGAGAAATCTCGCCCGCCAACGATGCGGAAAATTGGGGCGCTAGATTTACCTCGGTCACCTTGACGCCAGGCTACGTGTTTAAGCACTTTAAAGCCGGCATGATTATTTAGTGCCGCTTCTTGCGCGTTAAGACGGAAAGAAGAACTTGGCAAAAGTGTCACGCCTTTAGAGCGGCGGTAGGATTCACTCTCTAGGCTACCGACATTTTCCATATCGATTTTTGGCAGTTGATTCGGCCAAGATTCTGTTGTGCTTTCAGCGTCGACTGCTCGCTTGAAAATGATCACTTCAATATCAAATTGGCGCTGTGCCCAAGAGGGCATTGAGACACATAGAAGCAATAACGGGATCAGTATTCTCATTCGACTATTAGCTCGTTGGTAATAAATTCTGTTTAAAATCATTCAGTAAGTCTTGAACAAACTGAATGCGTTTACGTCGGTCCACCAATGGTACGCTAAACTTGAACTTAGTTGGACCTTCCATTGCAAATTTTTGCGGCTGTGATTGCAGCAGTTTAACTAAATACGCTGGATTTATGTCAGCATCAGGGTAAAACTCGATAAATCCACCTTTATCATGGGCTTCTATCTTTTTCGCTTTTAAACTACCAGCCGAAATTTTCAATTCTGAGACGGCAAGTAAGTTCTTTGTTGCGTCTGGAAGCAAACCAAAGCGATCAATCAGTTCCACTTTTAGCTCTGATAGTTCATCACTGCTTGTGACACTCGCAATGCGTTTGTACATCGACAGTCGTGTGTTTACATCCGGAATGTAATCATCTGGTAAGAGCGCTGGGATTCGCATTTCCACTTCAGTTTGCTCACGAAGCAGCTCATCCAAAGATGGCTCCTTGCCTTCTTTTAATGCTTGCACTGCTTGTTCCAGCATTTCCATATAAAGTGTAAAACCAACGGATTGAATTTGCCCACTTTGCTCATCACCAAGCAGCTCACCAGCACCACGGATTTCTAAATCGTGGGTTGCTAACGTAAAGCCAGCACCTAGGTCTTCCAGTGAAGCAATCGCATCAAGACGCTTGATGGCATCTTTGGTCATGGCTTTTGGATGCGGTGTTAATAAGTAAGCATAGGCCTGATGGTGCGAACGTCCAACACGGCCACGTAATTGATGCAACTGCGCCAAGCCAAGATTGTCCGCACGATCCATGATTATGGTATTCGCCGTCGGTACGTCGATACCGGTTTCGATGATGGTTGTACACACCAACACATTAAAGCGCTGATGGTAGAAGTCATTCATGATTCGCTCAAGTTCGCGCTCGCGCATTTGACCATGAGCCACGGTAATACGTGCCTCTGGGATGAGCTTCTGTAAGTCTTCTGCCGTTTTTTCAATGGTTTCAACCTGATTGTGCAGGAAGTAAACCTGACCACCACGCATAATTTCACGCAGTACCGCTTCACGGACCACTGGCTCTTCTTTTTGTCGAACAAAGGTTTTAATGGCTAAACGGCGTGCAGGAGGTGTCGCGATGATCGACAGGTCTCGCATGCCACTCATTGCCATATTCAGTGTGCGTGGAATTGGTGTTGCGGTGAGGGTAAGAATGTCCACATCCGCACGCATTGCTTTGACTTTTTCTTTTTGACGAACCCCGAAGCGGTGTTCCTCATCAACGATCAACAAACCTAAATCTTTGAATTTAATGTCGCTCGAAAGCAGCTTATGCGTACCAACGACAATGTCTACTTTACCATCGGCAACGTCTTGCAGAATGACTTTTTGTTCTTTGGCAGATTTAAAACGAGACAGTACTTCAACTCGGATTGGTAAGTTGGCAAAACGGTCACGGAAGTTTTCGAAATGCTGCTGAGCAAGCAAGGTTGTTGGTACGAGTACGGCGACCTGTTTACTGTTATCCGTTGCGACAAATGCTGCGCGCATAGCGACTTCCGTTTTACCAAAGCCCACGTCACCACACACTAAGCGATCCATCGCTTTTGCCTGGCACATGTCTGACAATACGGCATTGATGGCCATCGCTTGGTCATCTGTTTCTTCAAACGGGAATGTTGCTTTAAATGTTGCGTATTGCCCACGATCTAGCTCAAATTTGAAGCCAGGTTTTAATTCTCGTTTAGCATACACATCCAGCAATTCTGCTGCGACATCACGCACTTTTTCTGCCGCTTTACGACGTGCTTTTGCCCACGCTTCACCACCTAATTTATGCAGTGGCGCACTCTCTTCAGCGCCGCCAGAATAACGGCTGATAAGATTCAGTGATGAAACTGGCACGTAGAGCTTGGCATCGTTTTGATACTCAAGGGTGACGTATTCCGTTTTCATGCCACCGGCTTCAAGTGTTTGTAAACCGATGTAGCGGCCAATACCGTGATCAATATGAACCACAGGTTGACCGGGTTTTAGTTCCGCAAGATGGCGAATAACGGTGTCACTGTTGACGGCTTTTTTATCTTTGCGGCGTCGCTGGATAACACGGTCACCGAGTAGATCACTTTCACAGATCAGAGCGAAGTTCAGCTCTTCGTGAATGAAACCATGCTCTGCTGCGCCTAAGATCAAGCTGAATCGATCACCCGAGTCTAGAGCTTGGTAAAGTGAGCCATGTACGACCGGCCGAACTTTGATGCCTTGCAACAGCTCCGTTAGTGCTTCACGACGACCTTCTGACTCTACCGAGAAAACGATTTTGCCGCTGAATTGCTCACTAAACTGACGAAGGCGCGAGAGCGGCTCTTTATTTTGTTGTTGAACGCCAAGCTCGGCTAACGATTGTACTGGTAGGTTTTGACGACCGGCACGCTTAACCACTTTATCTAGGCTCAATTGAGCGATAGGGAGCTGTTTTAGTTGACTGAAAAGTTCGTCTTTTTTCAACCAAAGCTGTTCAGGAGTCAAAAGAGGACGCAGCGGATCAACTTTTTTCTGGTCGTATCGATATTCGACATCGGTTAAGAAAGTATCGACCGCAGATTCGATATCACCATATGTGATGACTTGAGAGTCTTCTGGCAAATATTCAAATAAAGTCTCGGTATGGTCAAAAAACAGCGGCTGCCAATACTCAATACCAGCGGGCCACGTGCCTTTGGTCACTTGCATGTAGATTGATTCAGGCTCGCGGCGTGCGTCGAACTGGGTGCGCCAACGTGTACGGAAATCTTCAATCGCTTCTTTAGTGGTTGGGAACTCATGTGCAGGCAGCAATTGGATTTGCTGAATATCGTCGATAGAGCGTTGGTTCTCTGGATCAAACGTGCGAATGGTATCTATTTCATCATCAAAGAAGTCGATGCGGTACGGGTCATTGCTGCCCATAGGAAAGAGATCCAGAATAGACCCACGACTTGCATATTCACCTGGCCCAAATACTTGATCTACATGGCGGTAGCCTGAATTTTCAAGTTGTACACGTAACTTCTCTAGCGAGAGCCGATCACCAGTTTTCACCATTAAAGTGTGTTGCAACAGAAAATCACGTGGCGATTGGCGTTGCAATACTGTACTGACCGGGACGATGGTTATGCCATCACGTTGACTTGGCAGTTGGTATAGGCGTGCGATACGTTCAGAGATGATTTCTTGATGCGGAGAAAAGTTATCGTAAGGCAGCGTTTCCCAGTCGGGGAACAGGCTTACCGTTTGGTCGGTGAATTGCTCAATCTCTGCCTGAAGCTTTAAAGCGATTTGCGGGTCAGGCACAACGAGTAGCGAGTGACTCGAATGCTGCTTGGCCAGCTCTGCAATGGCTAGAGGTAGAGCTGCGCCCGGCAAATTACCTAGCTGTTTTTTGTCGCCACGCTCTGAAGGGTTTGTGACGGAAAGAATCGTTGCTTTTGTCATAGGAATTATTTTTTATCTCGCTCCATCGAGCGCTGACGTAAAAGTTTTTGTTGTTGATACAGTGCCGCCTTTATCAGTAAATCTTGATCAGATTCTCGGAGCATCTTGTATCTAAGCGTGATAATGAAATCTTGCTCTGAAGCATCACATTCTTCTACTTGAGCGTAACAGTAAATCGCCGCAGCAGGGTGATCGAGGAACAGTTTAACACGAACGAGTTGTTGAGTAGTTAACGCTGTATCTGAGCGGAAACTGAGTTGACTAGCACCAAACTGCGTCGTTTGATATCGAATGGAGGCGTCATCTTGTTGTGAAAGCATAAAGCTCAACAAGAGGTTAAGTTTCGCGTTTTGCGTATCAAGCAAGTTGATCACATGCTTTAACTCTTTGTTTTTCAGCCCTAGACGCGCGTTGTCTGCCAACATATCTAAGTGACTAAATTCACTGGCGACAATAAATGGTGCTGGAATTTCGGAGGCAAATGTTTCTTCATCTGGCAAAGCAAAGTCCGCACTCAACGTTTCGACGTTGATGGTGAGGTTATGATGGACGGTAAAGTATTCTTGCTCTGTCATATAGTCGATCCTTTTGCCAGTGAGCGCTCCTTGCTCACTCAACAAACAAAGAGAAATAGGGCACTGATTATCGCTAACTGAATGAAGTTATCAAGTTTAGCCGATTTGTCCTTGAACTTTTTGCCCTAAATACAGACTTATTGCATGTCGTTGACAAATTTAGCGATTCTCTTGTCTTCTTAATGAGAAGAGTAAGGTAAGATAATCCGCTAAAGCTTTATATCAAAACAACCAGTTGGTTTGTCTTATATGTATCATCCTATCTCATTGTTTATTGGCTTAAGGTATCTTCGGGGACGCTCTGGAGATAGGTTCAGCCGATTTGTTTCTTATATGTCGACGGCGGGTATTACGATCGGTGTAATGGCGTTGGTGACGGTTCTTTCTGTGATGAACGGGTTTGAATCGCAGTTAAAAGAACGCATTTTAGGTGTGCTACCTCATGTCGTGGTTTCGCAACACGATGGAAAAACGCCTATGACCGAGTCTGCCCCTCCATTTGTTCAAGCGATGTCGAGTGAATCTCAGCCGGAGCCTATCGTTAGAGGAGAGGCTGTTATTCAGAGTTCTGCACAGCTGACGGCTGGTTACCTCATCGGTATTGAACCTAAGAAAGGCGATCCGATTAGCAACCATTTGATTGCCGGACGATTATCGTCACTTCAAGCAGGTGACTACAATGTATTTTTGGGTCACAGTTTGGCGCGTTCACTAAAGGTCTCAATCGGGGATAAAGTGCGCTTGATGGTGACCAACGCAACGCAGTTTACCCCACTTGGCCGTATTCCTAGCCAGCGAAACTTTACTGTCTCAGGCATTTTCAATACGGGATCGGACGTTGATGGTCAATTAATGATTGTGAACATGACGGATGCATCTAAGCTGATGCGTTTCCCTAAAGACACGGTTTCTGGTTGGCGTGTCTTTTTCTCTGACCCATTTATGGTGACGGATTTTGCTGACCAACCCATGCCTGATGGGTGGCAATGGAGTGATTGGCGCGAACAGCGTGGTGAGCTTTTCCAAGCGGTGAAAATGGAAAAGAACATGATGGGACTTATGCTAGGTCTAATTGTGGGTGTCGCTGCATTCAATATTATCTCCGCTTTAATCATGGTGGTAATGGAGAAACAATCAGAAGTCGCAATATTGAAAACTCAAGGCATGACTCAATCTCAAGTGATGACCATTTTCATGGTGCAAGGTGCAAGTAGTGGTGTAATTGGCGCGATTGTTGGTGGCGCTGCGGGCGTGATCTTGTCACTTAATCTAAATGCGATTCTTGAATCTGCTGGTGTGGCGCTATTCAGCTTTGGTGGTCATCTACCCATCTTGATTGATTCACTGCAAATTCTTTTAGTGGTGGTATTGGCGATTGCTCTTAGCCTTGCTGCTACGCTTTATCCTTCTTATCGAGCATCTTCTGTTAAACCTGCTGAGGCACTTCGCTATGAATAAGCTATTAGAATGTCGTGATATTCGTAAAGTCTACCGAGAGGGTTCGTTAGATACGGAAGTGTTGAAAGGCGTAAGTTTCGATATCGACAAAGGGGAGTTGGTTTCTATTGTTGGCTCTTCTGGTTCGGGAAAAAGTACCTTATTGCATATTTTAGGTGCGTTAGATGACGCAACTCATGGTGAAGTTGATTTTCTAGGGCAAAACCTATCAGCTTTGAGCTCGAACAAACAGGCGGCATTACGCAACAAGCACCTTGGTTTTGTATACCAGTTTCATCACTTATTGGCTGACTTTACTGCGCTTGAAAATGTGGCGATGCCACTGATGATTGGCGGTGCTAAAGTAGCGGATGCAAAACAGGCGGCTAAAGCGCTGTTAGATAAAGTTGGTTTGAGTCATCGGATGCAACATAGACCCTCCGAGTTATCGGGCGGTGAGCGTCAGCGTGTTGCGATTGCGCGTGCATTGGTGAATAAACCTGATCTGGTCTTGGCTGATGAACCTACGGGGAACTTAGATCACAATACGGCACTGTCTATCTATGATTTGATGCGCGAGCTCAATAAAGAGTCAAACATTGCATTTTTGGTTGTCACGCATGACAAAGAGCTGGCAGCAAAAATGGATCGTCAAATGCACATGCAAGATGGTTTGCTCGTAGATCGTTTTGTGACTGATACAGCATCTGCGGAGGGCTAGTTTTGTTTACCTCTTTAGCTTTGATGATTGGTGGTCGCTTCAGTCGAGCGAAAAAGCGCAACAAGATGGTGTCTTTCATATCGCTTTCTTCGACCATTGGTATTGCGGTTGGCGTTGCTGTGATCATTATCGGTTTGTCTGCAATGAATGGCTTTGAGCGCGAGCTGCAATCGCGTGTGTTGTCTGTGATCCCACACGGCGAGTTAGAAGGTGTTAATGGACCACTTCATGACTACACCAAAACGATGAATCAAGCTCTAAAACATGAACATGTTGTCGCGGCAGCACCGTACGTTCGTTTTACGGGTTTGGCAGAAAAAGGCAGTAAGCTAAAAGCGATAGAAGTTCGTGGCGTAGAGCCTACTTTCGAGCAAGCGGTGTCGAGCTTATCGAATTTTATTGACCAAGCAGCTTGGCAAAACTTTTATGCCGGTCAGCAGCAAGTGATCTTAGGCCGAGGTGTAGCAAACGAGCTAAATGTCGCCGTGGGGGATTACGTTACGTTAATGATTCCGCAAACAGGCGGCGCAAATAAAGTGCAGGCTCCTAAGCGTGTGCGCGTGAAGGTGTCAGGGTTCTTAACGTTGAATGGCCAAATCGACCACTCTCTAGCGTTAGTACCATTAGCTGATGCGCAGCAATACGCGAGGTTAGGGGGAGGGGTCACAGGCATTTCACTAAAAACTGACGATGTTCTCAATGCGCCTTCTATTGTTCGTGAGGTTGGTAGCATGGTTGATGTTTACGTGTATTTGAAAAGCTGGCAGCAAAAGTTTGGTTTTTTGTATCGCGATATTCAGCTCGTGCGCACCATTATGTACTTGGTGATGGTACTGGTGATTGGCGTGGCATGTTTTAATATTGTGTCTACGTTGATGATGGCAGTGAAAGACCGAGCGGCGGAAATTGCAATTTTGCGAACAATGGGAGCAAAAGATAGCCTAATCAAACGGATCTTTGTTTGGCAAGGTGTATTCTCTGGTGTATTTGGCAGTCTCGTCGGCAGTGTTATCGGTGTCTTAGTGGCGTTAAACCTGACTCCGTTAATTAAAGGGTTAGAGAGCTTAATTGGTCATCAGTTTTTATCGGGTGATATTTACTTTGTTGACTTCTTACCATCACAACTACACTGGCCAGATGTGGCATTGGTGTCAGTGACGGCGATAGTGCTTAGTTTACTTGCGACGTGGTATCCTGCTTCTCGTGCCGCAAGGTTGAATCCGGCGGCTGTACTGAGTTCTAAATAGCTGATTGTTTTACAATATGCGAAATACAAAAAAGGACCGAATTCGGTCCTTTTTTGTATTTATCCGACTTGAGTAACATCGCGTTTCATTCTAACTGTTAGATGCCCCTCAACTGATAGCTCAAATGCTGATTTTTACGCAGTAAGGTCTTATCTTATTTTGCGTTTTTGCCAGCTCCGTACCACGGAGTAGCGCCAAAGCCCTCGAATTCCGAAGTAGCCAATAATCGCGGATACAACCCCACAAATTGCGCAGCCCAATAGAAATGGAGGTCCAATGGTGCTCATTTGCTGCATGATGAATTCCCACGATAGTTCAAAGTGAAAAGGTTGCGGGGGAAGACGCATCACTAGAGCACCTAGCTTGTACGCAAAGTAAAATAGCACAGGCATAGTGATAGGGTTGCTGATCCATACCAAAGCGACGGAGAGGGGCAGATTGACACCCAACATAATGGCCAAACCAGCGGCCATGATCATTTGGCTCGGCAGCGGAACAAAAGCCATAAATAACCCGACAGCAAAAGCCCCTGATGCCGAGCGGCGGTTTAAGCACCACAAGTTTGGGTTGTACAACACATTGCCGAAGACCTTCAATGCTTTTTGGCGTTTGATCAATTCATGATCTGGCATGAAGCGTTTTATCAGCTTTCTAGGCATAGGACAGCATGACTCTCTCAGAAAAAAGTTGGACCTTGGCGTTATTTTTAGCGAGCGTAATCTCGTCAGCTTGGTGGCCGACAATACCAGATTGGCGTTGGTTGCTGCTGGGAATAATAACCACTGGCTCAATAATCAAATTACGTCGTGGCTTAATTAGCATAGGCGCAATTGCGGGCTTTATGGTTGTCATCGTCCACGGCAATGTATTGGAGTCTCAGAGACAAGCCCTTTTTCAAGCAGGGGAGAATATTACCATAATTGGTAAAGTTGACAGCCCTTTTACGCAAATAAGTCACGGTTATGAAGGTATTGTCGCTATAGAAGCGGTAAATTCTCAAACTCTGTTACCTTTTCTTAAACCTAAAATCCGTCTTATTACGCCTTTTCCACTCGATGTTAACAGTGAGTTTACGACATCTATCTCGTTAAAGCCGATTACAGGTCTACGCAACGAAGCTGGCTTTGATGCTGAAAAGCACGCGATGGGTAAAAATATTATCGCCCGAGCGGTTGTCAACAAAGACGCTAAGTGGATTGTTCGTTCTAATGTATCTCTGCGTCAATCCATTATTGCCGATGTCGCTGATGATGTGTCTTCCCTTCATCATTTCTCGTTAATAAGTGCGTTAGTTTTTGCTGACCGTTCTTGGTTGTCTAAGGAAGATTGGCAAGCGCTCAGGGACAGTGGTTTACTGCATTTGGTCTCCATTTCTGGTTTACATATTGGTATGGCGTTTACTTTTGGGCTAGTCGTGGGCGGTACCGTTCGTTATCTATTACCCCAATACCAGTTGTTGCCTAGCTTATATGGGCTGATCTTCGCTGTTGCCTACGCTTGGTTAGCGGATTTCTCTCTGCCTACTACGCGAGCAGTGTCGGTATGCGTTGTTTACGTTCTCCTGAAGTATACTCTGGTGCACTGGACTTCTTGGCGAGTTCTTTTGCTTGCAGTATCTCTACAACTGCTTGTTCAACCTTTTGCATCCTACAGTATGAGCTTTTGGTTATCATACCTATCCGTTTGTGCGGTATTGTTCGCAATTAATTTGATTCGACATCAAAGGGGAGGTTGGAAAGCGAGATTAAAAGCGTTATTGCTTACTCAATTGATGTTGAGCGCTTTAATCGTACCTGTTAGTGGCCATTTCTTCTCCGGTTTTAGTTTGTCCTCAATAGCCTACAACTTGGTATTTATTCCTTGGTTCGGATTTATCGTTGTACCTTTGATGTTTCTAGCCCTGTTCTCATCTTTGTTTCTTGAAATGATAGCGAAGCCTCTGTGGCATTTGGTGGACTGGTCATTACAGCCATTGAGCACGTCAATACAGTACGCAGTAGGTTCTTGGCAATCCATTAGCATGGAAATGACAATGCTGGTTATGGCGATAGTGGTTTGCTTAATATTTCAACGGTTCATGTCTCATTACGCGTGGTATTTGTTACTCGGCATCGTTATTAGTATCAAGCTTGCATCGAAGTATGAACCGAGTTGGCGTATCGATGTATTAGATGTAGGTCATGGCCTTGCAGTGGTTGTAGAAAAAGACGACAAGGTGTTGCTGTATGACACTGGTAAAGCATGGCAAAGCGGCAGTATCGCAGAGCAGGTCGTCACTCCGGTTTTGCATCAACGAGGTTATGAAAGCATAGATACACTGATTCTAAGCCATTTCGATAATGATCACGCAGGCGGCCGCTTTTTCATTGAAGATGCCTTTTCTCCACAGCGTAAATTTAGTAGTCAATTCTTTATCGGATATGAACCTTGCACTAGAGGCGACCAATGGAAATGGCAAGGATTAAACATGGAAGTGCTCTGGCCTCCTGCACTTGTTCAACGTGCGTATAATCCGCACTCCTGTGTATTACGACTTACTGACCCTATTTCTAACTTTAGTATGCTTTTTACTGGTGATATTGAGGCCATTAGCGAGTGGATATTGCTTAGAGAGCCCGGAAAGTTACAAAGCGATGTGATGCTAGTCCCTCACCACGGGAGTAAAAGTTCATCGAATCCTCGATTTATCGAGGCGGTGAGCCCGAGTGTGGCAGTTGCTTCTTTAGCAAAAAACAATCGATGGGGAATGCCAGCGGAAAATGTCGTTGCTTCATACCGAAAGCTTGGCATTACTTGGCTTGATACTGGTGAGGGTGGTCAGGTAAGCTTCTTTATTCACCGTGATAATTGGCGCTCAGAAACCAAACGTAGCGATACATTTGAGCCTTGGTATAGGCAGATGCTGCGTAAGGGAGTAGAATGAGAGTCTTAATGTAAGAAAATAAAGCACTTCTATGTCGATAAATACTGATGAAACGACTTGGCAGACGTTTAAGCGTCTATGGCAATTTATTCGCCTTTATAAGTCAGGTCTTGTCGTTGCAGTCATTGCATTAGTTATTAATGCCATATCAGATACCTATATGATTTCCCTGCTAAAACCACTACTCGATGAAGGTTTTGGGAACGCTGAATCTGATTTTTTACGCACGCTTCCATTGATTATTTTTGCCATGATGTTCATCCGTGGCATAAGTGGATTTGTCTCCACCTACTGTTTGAGCTGGGTATCTGGCAACGTAGTTATGCAAGTCCGTCGCATGGTGTTCAATCACTTTATGCATATGCCAGTGTCTTACTTTGATAAGGAAAAGACGGGCAATTTATTGTCGCGTATAACCTACGACTCAGAGCAAGTGTCAGCGGCAACTAGCCAAGCGTTGGTGAGCATTGTCCGTGAAGGCGCAAGTATCATTGGTCTGTTAGTTTTGATGTTTTACAACAGCTGGCAATTGTCGCTAGTGCTGTTTGCTGTTGCTCCCGTTGTAGCATGGGGTATTGGTGTTGTTTCTAAACGTTTTAGAAAAATATCCAAAAATATGCAGACCATGATGGGTAACGTAACTGCATCAGCAGAGCAGATGCTGAAAGGCCATAAAGTTGTGTTGAGCTATGGCGGCCAAGACATCGAACGTAAACGATTTGAAAAAGTCAGCAACCAAATGCGTCAACAAAGCATGAAGTTGGTGACGGCTCAAGCGGCGGCTAACCCTATCATCCAAATGATTGCATCACTTGCAATTGTTGCCGTTCTTTATTTAGCAAGTATTGATTCGATTAAAGAGCAACTGACTCCAGGTACATTTACTGTTGTCTTCTCTGCAATGTTTGGTCTGATGCGCCCACTTAAAGCGCTGACTAACGTTACTTCTCAGTTCCAACGTGGTATGGCCGCGAGCCAAACGCTCTTCGCGTTAATTGACCTCGAGCCTGAGAAAAACGAAGGTAAGTTGACAGTTAAACGCGCAAATGGCGATGTTTCAGTTAAAAACGTAAGCTTTACTTACACTGGTGCAGAAAAACCAGCATTGGAAAATGTCAGCTTCGATATTCCAAGAGGAAAAACGGTGGCGCTAGTTGGCCGTTCTGGCTCAGGTAAAAGTACCATCGCGAACTTGTTCAACCGCTTCTATGATGTTGACAGTGGATCTATCACATTAGATGGGCATGATATTCGTGATTACGAGCTAAAGAATTTACGTCAGCAATTTGCACTAGTATCGCAAAATGTTCATTTGTTTAATGACACGATAGCAAACAATATTGCGTACGCAACGGATGGTCAATATGAGCGCAGTGATATCGAGAAAGCGGCAACACTCGCGCATGCGATGGAGTTCATCGGCAAAATGGATGATGGACTTGATACCATGATTGGTGAAAATGGTGCTAGCTTGTCTGGTGGTCAACGCCAACGTGTTGCGATTGCGCGAGCTCTATTGCGTGATGCTCCAGTGCTGATTCTTGATGAGGCAACTTCGGCTTTGGATACCGAATCCGAGCGAGCTATTCAAGCTGCACTTGATGAGCTGCAAAAAGACAAAACGGTACTTGTAATAGCGCACCGCTTATCCACAATCGAGAAAGCCGATGAAATTCTTGTGGTTGATGATGGTGCCATCATTGAACGTGGCAACCACGCTGAGCTTATTGAGAAAAATGGTGCGTATGCACAATTGCACCGTATTCAGTTTGGTGAATAAGCGCGGTGATTGAAAAAATCTGGTTTGAAAACCATCCAATAAAATACCTCTTGTGGCCGCTTTTGTGGCCACTGAGTTTATTATTTGGAGCGATAAGCAAGTCAAAGCGAAAGCAATACCAAACTGGCCGCAAGCAAGCTTATAATGCGCCTATACCTGTTGTTGTGGTTGGCAATATCACTGCTGGTGGCAATGGTAAAACACCAGTTGTTGTGTGGCTTGTTGAGCAACTACAGCAAATGGGCTTTAAGCCGGGGGTTGTTTCTCGTGGTTATGGGGCAAAGGCTCCTGCCTATCCGTTAGTGCTAAAAGAAGATACGCCAGCGAAGCATTGTGGCGATGAACCTAAGTTGATTCATCGCCGTACAGGAGCACCTGTTGCGGTAGATCCTGTGCGTTCAAATGCAGTGAAAGCACTGCTAGATTTGGATGTGGATATCATAATTACGGATGATGGATTACAACATTATGCGTTAGGCCGTGATATTGAGTTAGTGATTGTGGATGGGAATCGCCGGTTTGGGAATGAAAGCCTGATTCCATTAGGTCCTTTACGTGAAGGTATTGAGCGACTTAAAGAAGTCGACTTTATCATCACCAATGGCGGTCAAGCGCATACGGGCGAAATCGCAATGGCTTTAGCACCCTCTAAAGCTATTAATCTTAAGACTAAGCAACATGTGGATGTCTCGGAGTTGAAAGATCTCGTCGCATTTGCGGGCATTGGGCATCCTCCGCGTTTTTTTCATACACTAAACTCGATGGACGCAGATGTTAAAGTCACAAAAGGTTTTGCTGACCATCAAGACTTTGATCAACAAGAATTAGAAGCATTGGCTCAACAAGGGACCAATGTGATTATGACCGAGAAAGATGCCGTCAAGTGCAGCCATTATGCGCAAGATAATTGGTGGTATCTGCCTGTATCTGCCCAGTTTGAGTCAAACGATGCAGAGCAAATTTTAAATAGAATAAAAGAGGTTAAAGCGGCTTATGGATCACCGTCTACTTGAGATTGTAGCTTGCCCTGTTTGCAAAGGTAAGCTGACGTACGATAAAGATAATCAAGAGTTGATCTGCAAATTGGATCGCCTTGCTTACCCGATCAAAGAGGGTATTCCAGTTCTGCTAGAGCCTGAAGCTCGCACTATGAGCATGGATGAGGGACGCTAATGTCTTTTACGGTTGTCATCCCTTCGCGCTACGCATCGAGCCGTTTGCCTGGTAAACCGCTAGCGGATATTGGTGGTAAGCCTATGGTTCAGTGGGTTTATGAACAAGCGCTACAAGCGGGTGCGGAAGATGTCATCGTTGCAACTGATGACGAGCGTGTTGCGAAAGCGGTTTCGTCATTTGGTGGTAAAGTTTGTATGACCTCTCCCCACCACGAATCAGGTACGGAGCGTCTTGCCGAAGTTGTTGAAAAAATGGCTATTCCGTCAGACCACATTATTGTTAATGTGCAAGGGGATGAGCCTTTGATTCCGCCGTCCATCATTCGTCAGGTTGCTGATAACTTATCTGGGTGTGAAGCCCCGATGGCGACGTTAGCTGTAGAAATAGACTCGGAAGAGGAAGTGTTCAACCCGAACGCTGTTAAAGTTGTCGCAGATGAGCAAGGTTATGCGATGTACTTTAGTCGAGCAACCATCCCTTGGGATCGCGATAACTTTGCTAAACAAGACAAAACCATTGCCAACCCATTAATGCGTCATATTGGTATTTATGCTTATCGAGCTGGTTTCATTAATACGTATGTCAACTGGGCACCAAGTGCATTAGAGCAGATTGAGTGTCTTGAGCAACTGCGAGTGCTTTGGTACGGTGAAAAAATTCATGTGGCGGTAGCGAAAGAAGCACCAGCAGCAGGCGTTGATACGCCCGAAGATCTAGAAGCCGTGCGCGCGATTGTTGCAAAGCAAGCGTAACAAATGCTCAGATAGATTTAAGAATAAACAAGGCTCCTGAATTAGGAGCCTTTTTGTTTTACTTGTATCGAGGTATTAGTTAAATGTTAGTGTCGTATTGGTTCCGTTTAGGGCAGGTCGCTAAGACTTCTCGGTGACCGGTGTCTTTCACTTCTTGGAGAATGACATCAAAGCCCCATAATCGATACACGTGCTTTAGAACTTCTTCGTAACTATCATCAAGTGGGATGCGGTTGTGAGGAACGTACTGCAACGTAAGCGAGCGATCACCACGGACATCGACATTAAACACCTGAATGTTTGGCTCAAGATTAGATAAGTTATACTGAGCGGCTAGGGTTTCTCTAATGCGTTTATAACCCATCTCATCGTGTATCGCAGCGACTTCAATAAAGTTCTTATGATCATCATCGTTGATCGCAAACAACTTGAAATCACGCATTAATTTCGGAGAAAGGTATTGGCTAATAAAGCTTTCATCTTTGAAATTATGCATCGCGAAATGCACTGCATCTAACCAGTCGGTTCCTGCTAGGTCTGGAAACCACTCTTTGTCCTCATCAGTTGGTTCTTCACAGATACGCTTAATATCTCGGAACATGGCAAAGCCTAACGCGTAGGGGTTAATGCCATTAAAGTAAGGGCTGTTATAAGGTGGCTGAGCCACGACACTGGTGTGGCTATGTAAGAACTCTAGAATGAATTTTTCAGACACCAAGCCCTCATCATAAAGATGGTTGAGTATGGTGTAGTGCCAGAACGTTGCCCAGCCCTCATTCATAACTTGCGTTTGTTTTTGCGGATAAAAATACTGACTGATCTTACGGACGATCCGAACAACTTCACGTTGCCACGGCTCTAGCAACGGCGCATGTTTTTCGAAGAAGTAGAGCAAGTTTTCCTGAGGCTCGCTTGGGAATCGCTCTTTGATGTCTTCCTCTTTCGTCTTGGCTGTCGGTACGGTGCGCCAAAGCTCATTAACTTGAGATTGTAGGTATGCTTCGCGTTCTTCTTGTCTTGCTTTTTCCTCTGTAATTGAGATTTTCTCTGGACGCTTGTAGCGGTCTACACCAAAGTTCATTAACGCGTGACAAGAGTCGAGCAGCTTTTCCACTTCTTTTACGCCATATCGTTCTTCACATTCGGCTAAGTACTTTTTGGCGAACAGCAGATAGTCGATAATAGAACTGGCGTCAGTCCACGTTTGGAATAGGTAGTTACCTTTGAAAAAAGAGTTATGGCCGTAACACGCGTGCGCTATCACGAGTGCTTGCATTGTTACCGTATTTTCTTCCATCAAATAAGCAATACAAGGGTCGGAGTTAATCACAATCTCGTAGGCTAACCCCATTTGACCATGTTTATAGTTCTGCTCTGTTTGAATGAATTTTTTACCAAATGACCAGTGGTTGTAATTGATTGGCATGCCGATACTTGAATAGGCATCCATCATCTGCTCTGAAGTAATCACTTCTATTTGGTTAGGGTAAGTGTCTAGGCGATAATGCTCCGCGACACGCTTAATTTCTTTGTGGTATCGCTCTAACAGCTCAAATGTCCAATCTGGTCCATCTGGCAACACTTTACTGTTACGCTTCTTAGGCGCCTCTCCTGAGAGGTTTCTCGTTGCGGTATTCATCGCTAGCCTCCTTACGCCGTTTCTTTTTGGAATAGTTCACGAAAGACTGGGAAAATATCCTCCACAGAGCGAATGTTTTTCATTGCGAAATTAGGAAACTCTTCAGTGAGTTTTTCGTACTCATGCCATAGAGTTTGGTGCGAGCGCCGCGTGATCTCTATGTAAGAGTAGTACTGACAGTTTGGAAGTAATTTGTTCACTAACAGATCCCGGCATCTTGGCGAATCATCTGCCCAGTTGTCACCGTCGGATGCTTGAGCTGCATATATGTTCCACTGACCAATCGGGTATCGCTCTTTTACTATTTCATCCATTAACTTGAGCGCGCTAGATACAATGGTACCCCCGGTTTCTTGTGAGTAGAAAAATTCGTGCTCGTCCACTTCCTTCGCTTGGGTATGGTGGCGGATAAAGACGACTTCGACATTCTCGTAGGTACGAGTTAAGAACAAGTACAAAAGAACATAGAAGCGTTTTGCGATGTCTTTCGTTGCCTGATCCATCGAACCGGATACGTCCATTAGACAGAACATGACCGCTTGGCTCGATGGTACCGGGCGTTTCTCATAGTTCTTGAAGCGTAAGTCGAAGGTATCGATGAACGGCACGCTTTCGATTTTCTTGCGCAGTTCTTCAATTTCAGCCTTCAAGCGGTTCTCTTCAAACTGCTGAGCAGGTTCAATATTTTTGATGCGAGCAAGTTCGTCTTCTAACTCTTTAAGAAGTCGTTTCTTACCAGCAGTCATTGCAGTACGGCGCGCAAGAGATTGTTGCAGAGAGCGTACTACGGCGATATTGGAAGGGATACCGGCAGTTTGAAAGCCTGCACGGTGCGTTTTCCATTCTGTGATTTTGGCAATTTGGTTTTTTTCTAGATTAGGCAGCTCGAGATCTTCGAACAAAATATCGAGGTACTCATCTTTTGATATTTGGAATACAAATTCGTCTTGGCCTTCTCCATCTGGACTGGCGTTCCCTTCTCCAGAGCCGCTACCTTGACCGCCACCTTTGGGACGCTCAATTTTATCACCAGTAATGAATTGGTCGTTACCGGGATGAACTCGTTCTCGAACACCACCTTTGCCTTGATGAAATATAGGCTCATTGATGTCTTTGTGAGGGATAGAGACGTCTTCGCCCGTTTCCGTATTCGTAATCGAGCGTCGATTCACTGCGTCTGCTACCGACTCTTTTATTTGCTCTTTGTGGCGCTTCAAGAAGCGCTGTCGATTAACAGCGCTCTTGTTCTTGCCATTGAGCCTTCGGTCTATAAATTGCGCCATGAAATAGCCCTCTTCATGTTTCACAAGCGACCTAACTCAATACTGGGTTAGGATGACTTACGTACTCGTAGGTACCACTCAGAAAGTAGGCGAACCTGTTTCTCGGTATAGCCTTTTTCCATCATGCGAGCGACAAAGTCGTCATGCTTCTTCTGATCTTCAGAAGAGGTTTTCGCATTAAATGAGATAACCGGAAGTAGCTCTTCGGTATTGGAGAACATTTTCTTCTCGATTACTGTGCGCAGTTTTTCGTAGCTGGTCCAAACCGGGTTTTGACCATTGTTATTCGCTTTCGCACGAAGCACAAAGTTAACGATTTCGTTTCGGAAATCTTTCGGGTTAGAAATACCAGCTGTTTTTTCGATCTTCTCTAGCTCAGCATTCAGTGAAGAGCGATCAAATAGCTGACCAGTTTCTGGATCTCGGTACTCTTGGTCTTGAATCCAGAAGTCTGCATAGGTGACATATCGGTCGAAGATGTTTTGGCCGTATTCAGAGTAAGACTCAAGATAAGCGGTCTGAATCTCTTTACCGATAAATTCAACGTATCGAGGTACTAGGTAGCCTTTCAAGAACTCGAGATATTTCTCTGCTGTTTCAGCAGGGAACTGTTCGCGCTCAACCTGTTGTTCAATCACATAGAATAGATGTACAGGGTTGGCTGCCACTTCGGTTTGGTCGAAGTTAAATACGCGTGACAAAATCTTAAAGGCAAAACGTGTTGAGAGACCGTTCATGCCTTCATCGACACCAGCATAATCACGATACTCTTGATAGCTTTTTGCCTTTGGATCCGTATCTTTCAGCGTTTCACCGTCGTATACGCGCATCTTAGAGAAGATGGACGAGTTTTCAGGCTCTTTAAGTCGAGAAAGAATACTGAATTGTGCCAGAGTCTCGAGCGTGCTTGGTGAACAAGGGGCTTGAGACAACTCACTGTTTTCGAGAAGTTTTTGGTAGATTTTGACTTCTTCTGAAACACGTAGACAGTAAGGTACTTTCACAATATAAACACGGTCCAAGAACGCTTCATTGTTCTTGTTGTTACGGAAGGTCTGCCACTCAGATTCGTTTGAGTGAGCCAGAATCATACCGTCGAATGGAATCGCAGAAAGGCCTTCTGTACCGTTGAAGTTGCCTTCTTGCGTTGCTGTTAACAGCGGGTGAAGCACTTTGATTGGTGCTTTGAACATCTCAACGAATTCCATTAAACCTTGGTTTGCTTTACACAGCGCACCGGAGTAGCTGTAAGCGTCTGGATCGTCTTGCGAATAGTGTTCAAGCTTACGAATATCGACTTTACCAACCAATGATGAGATATCTTGGTTGTTTTCATCGCCTGGTTCAGTTTTGGCAATACCGATTTGGTCAAGGATAGAAGGGCGTACTTTCACTACTTTAAATTTGGTGATATCACCACCAAACTCGTGAAGACGTTTAGCGGCCCAAGGAGACATGATCGAGCGAAGATAACGGTGCTCGATGCCATATTCTTTTTTCAAAATATCGCCATCTTCTGTGGCTTTGAATAGGCAGAATGGATGGTCATTCACTGGGCTGCGTTCGCCGTTAGCAGTAAGAACATAAATAGGCATCTGTTCCATCAGAGCCTTAAGCTTTTCTGCAAGCGAAGACTTACCGCCACCTACAGGGCCGAGTAAGTAAAGAATCTGCTTACGCTCTTCTAGGCCTTGCGCCGCATGTTTTAGGTAAGACACAATTTGTTCTATGGCATCTTCCATGCCATAAAAGTCTTTAAAGGTTTCATAACGAGAGATAACACGATTCGAGAAGATTCGGCTTAGTCTCGGATCCTTTGCCGTATCGATTATCTCTGGTTCACCAATCGCCATCAGTAGGCGTTCTGCTGCATTAGCATAAGCGCTTTTGTCATCTTTACACAGGGCTAAAAACTCCTGTAACGACATCTCTTCATCTTTTGCAGCTTCATATCTTGATTGATAGTGGTCGAAAATACTCATGTCGCTTTCCCCTTTAATAGTCAGTCTACCGACGAACGTTGATTCAGGCTTTCCACCAACAGTTATGCTCGTTGTTGTTTGAATATACGTCCTGTTATCACATTTGGTTCGTACAGAATGTAAGATTGGCGACACCAAAGACTTTGCTTTATGGACGGTTTTTTCGTTACAACGGTGAGCGGTGGATATGAATTTTTCAATCACAGCCTTTCTCTACTTAAGCCTAGTCGGGGATTTGCAATTTTGCTTAACAATTATGAATTTATTGTAAAAGTGACATTTGAATCACTCTTTTATTAAGGACGAATTTATGTCGTGAATAGGTGCAATAGAAATCAAATATTTGGCAAAGACAGAAGAGTCTCAGTGATTCGTTGTTCTACATTGAGCAAGGTAAGTGAAAGAGGTAGGAAGAGAGCAAAGTCTTAGATAAGTTTGTGACAGGGTAAATAACAAGGAGAGCGGGCGCTCTCCTCATTCTTAGACGACCATTTTATGCGCTGAAGATTTGCGCTAGTTCGTTTTCACATAAATGATACTGACGAGGGCAGTTACGCCAAGTTTGCAGCATACGGCGGTATTTATCTAGCATCGGCATTTGGCTGTTAAAGTGATGATCTGCCTTGTCAAACTGAGGGTACAAACCTTCAGAATCGATGAGAAAACGTACGTAATGTACTTGTTGCGCTTCTGAAGCGATATCAAATCCCAAGAACTTCAAGCGGCGCTGATCTACGTTGCTGCGGTCTTCATCGTCTAGCATGTTGTAAGATTCTTGCATCGCATGATACATCTCCATAACGTCGATGATCTCACGACATTCTGCTTCTGAGAGGCAGCCGAAATCTTTGTTCAACTCTCGCATTTGTAGTTCATAACCACGTTCAACGATCGTTTGTAAGCGTTTGTATTTGGCCGCATTACTTGGATCAAGTTGAGACATAAGGTTGTATTGGTTTGATAGAATCAAACGTTGAGCGTTTGACATTTCCATGGTGACCTCACTAGATATCTAATACATTTTTAATGTGCTTAGGTTAACGCTTAAGACATGAGTGAAACATGATCTCAACACATATTTAATACTAAAAAATGGCAAGAACTGTCACTTTTGACCAGTTTGAAAACACTTATTTATGGTAATGATTGTATATGTAGTCTCGGTCTGAAAATACTCTCAGCCACTCTGGCTTGAATACGGTTAAAACCGCCAGTGCCATACCATTTAATAGACCTTCTGGAAAGGCGAGCAACGGCACAAAAACAAAGTAGTTATGTTGAATGGTTTCCCAATCGTAGTGACCAACTGATAGGTGATAAAAAGAGTTAATGATGAGGTGCAGACTTCCTGTTATCGCGCCATTGAAAAATCCAGCAACGAAGATGAAAACAAAAATGTTTCGTGGCAAGTAGTGGTAACTCAGAAGAAACACTAAGTAACTAATGAAAATCGGAATTAGGGCAGATAGAACTAACGACGTGGGTAAGAGTAGCAAGGACACATCATGTAGTAGGTGGTTGACCAACATAGCGGGAATGCTGAGTATAAATGCCATGCGCCAACCATACATCATCGTCAGCGTTGTTAGTGCAAGAAAATGAATCTGTAATCCTTCTTTTACACCTGCTTGAGCGGCCCATAAAATACTGAAAAAGAAGAGCGTTGCAAAAACGAGGTGCTGAAATCCTTTTTCTTTTTCCAGTTTGGGCCAAACGACTTTTTTCCAATCTGGTAGGCAGTAGACTACTACTATCCAAATTGAGACAACAAGAGAGCCTAAGTTAAACAAATCCATGTTACTTCCTTCCTATGCGAACATGACGCAATCATTTCTATCGTTCTTTTTATACCTAAATGACCGCAGAGAAACTCACTGATAAGGCTTAGATATAATCAAAAAAATACCAGCAATAAGCTGGTATTTTAAAGAGGTTAGTCTTGCGGTTCACTTAGTATTTTACGTTATCGTTGTATTGAGCAAGAATGGATTGAATTTCATCCATGGTTTCTTTCGGTGGCGGGTTTACGCCTTCGAGTGGGTATTCTAAGCCTAACGCTTCCCACTTATGAGCCCCTAATTTGTGGTAAGGAAGTAACTCGACCTTTTCGATGTTATCCATGTCTTTGATAAATTCACCAAGCATGTGTGCTGCTTCTGGGTCATCTGTGTAACCAGGCACGACGACATAGCGAATCCATGTTTTCTTTCCGATTTTTTGCAAGTAACGAGCAAAGTCCAATGTGCGTCGGTTGGATACACCGATGAGATCTTGGTGCACTTCGTCTTTCATGTGTTTGATGTCAAGCATGACTAAGTCTGTTGCATCCAGTACTTCATCGATAACATCAGTGTGCTTACGAACATAACCGTTAGTATCTAGACATGTATGAATGCCTTCGGTTTTAGCTGCGCGGAAAAAATCACGTACGAATTCCGGTTGAAGCATCGCTTCGCCGCCAGAACAAGTAACGCCACCACCTGATGCATTCATGAAGTGGCGGTAACTTTTCGCTTCGGAAATGATTTCTTCAACCGTGACTTCTTTGCCATCATGCGTGTCCCAAGTATCGCGGTTATGGCAATACTTACAGCGCATTAAACAACCTTGCAAGAAGACGATAAATCGAATACCAGGTCCGTCTACGGTACCACATGACTCAAATGAGTGAATACGACCAGCTGTTGACATCTTTTGCTCTCATTACTAGTAAATTCTAGCTGTTATTTTATTACAAAAAGCAGGGTTAAAACAGCTTTGTCGGTACTAAAGGCAAGGTTATTTGAAGAAAGAAAATAGATGGAGCCAATCTGCATAAACGCTTGAACACGAGGTGGTTAATACCTACCCCGAGAACTTGCCGTGTATCTAGATTGACTTCGATGCTGGGATAATCCAGTTTTTAGAAAAAGGCGAACACGGAGAACGAGCCTGTCCCATAAACATCGGTTTGGGCTTCTTCATAATCCGGTGTTTTAATTGTAAAGGTGATGCTTGCACCGTAATTTTGGTTGTACCAAGATACTCCCGCGACGGCACTTGCTTGCCAATTTTGCAGTGTGACGTCGTATGGCGCTGACGGTTCAGGAATGCCAGGACGATCTCCTTCGATAGTCATGTCATTAAAGCGGTAACGACCTTCAAACCCGGTGAACAAGAACCAACTCGACGTGTTCTGAGCGATCATACTTGCTGAGAAAGGGCTTTCGACACTGATATTGGCGGCTCCGATGCTATTCGCTAGGTTTGTACCCCAACGAAACATGACGCCTTGAGAGACATCACTACGGAAGTTACCCGCATTGATGTCGTTAATGTTGGTGATCTCCCATTGTGTTTTTTGTTCTTCGCTGCGCATCAATTTGTTAAATACGCGGTAACCAAGGCTGAACGCCACTTTATCTTCAATCTGGTAATCCCAACCTTGAGGGTCCGTCGATCCTGTTATGCCGTGAACGATTTCTTGCGCCTTTTCTGATAGCGAACTTTCACCCGTAGTTCCTATGGTGAAATTGTACCGTACAGCTTTGTCACTCGTTAGGGAAAGGTAGTTGATTTCGGTGTGTAGGTAACCGGCATATGGGCGATCATTGATTAGTGGATAATCGGCTTCAATGTCGCTTGGAGTCCACATCTTGTGGCCAAGAACCAACTCTATTTTATCGATATTGGCGTGCTCTGAGTTAGCTAGACTCAGCCATTTCCATTGGCTTTCTTGTGTCAGTTGGTCTGTCGCGTAAGAAAGGAAAACACCATTCGTATAGTCTTGATCGACGCCAAAAATACCATCGTTGTCGATGGTAAAAGAAACCGTAGACTTAGTGGATGCTATTGCAACTGGAGAAAGAAGGGTAAGAATAATTAATTTACTAAATCTCATAGACTTTATTTGCTAACTTTTTTCGCATCATACGTAAGAATGCGGGCAAAAGTCTTTCGCGATATCACAACTTTCATTCAAGAAATAAAAAAAGGCTGATGCTACTTAGCATCAGCCTTTGTTGTATTACTAGAACGTTATTTCGCTATAGTCTTATAGAGACTCAGTGAATGTACGCGCGATTACGTCAGCTTGTTGCTCTGCAGTTAGAGAGTTGAAGCGAACAGCGTAACCAGATACACGGATTGTTAGCTGAGGGTATTTCTCTGGGTGCTTAACTGCGTCTTCTAGAGTTTCACGGTTAAGAACGTTCACGTTTAGGTGTTGACCACCTTCGATACCCGCTTCGTGGTGGAAGTAACCATCCATAAGACCAGCAAGGTTAGCGCGTTGTGAACCCTCATCTTTACCTAGTGCGTTAGGTACGATAGAGAATGTGTAAGAGATACCATCTTGTGCGTCAGCAAACGGCAGTTTAGCAACTGAAGTTAGTGATGCTACAGCACCTTTCTCGTCACGACCGTGCATTGGGTTTGCACCTGGAGCAAATGGAGCACCAGCACGACGACCGTCAGGCGTGTTACCAGTTTTCTTACCGTAAACCACGTTTGAAGTGATAGTAAGAATTGACTGAGTAGGGATTGCATCACGGTAAGTCTTAAGCTTACGGATTTTGCCCATAAATACAGAAACAAGTTCACATGCAATGTCATCAACGCGTGGGTCGTTGTTACCGAATTTAGGGTAATCGCCTTCGATTTCGAAGTCGATTGCTAGACCGTCTTCGTCACGAATTGGCTTAACTTTTGCGTATTTAATTGCAGATAGTGAGTCAGCCGCAACAGATAGACCAGCAATACCACAAGCCATAGTACGTTTAACGTCACGGTCGTGTAGAGCCATTAGTGCCGCTTCGTAGCTGTACTTATCGTGCATGAAGTGGATAGCGTTTAGTGCAGTCACATATTGTTTCGCTAGCCAATCCATCAAGTGGTCCATTTTCTCCCACAGTTCATCGTAGTTAAGAACATCGCCTTCGATCTTAGGCATTTGCGGGCCAACTTGGATTTTTAGCTTCTCATCCACACCACCGTTGATGGTGTAAAGCATTGTTTTCGCAAGGTTCGCACGAGCACCGAAGAACTGCATTTGCTTACCAACAACCATTGGAGATACACAACATGCGATCGCGTAGTCGTCAGAGTTCATGTCTGGACGCATTAGGTCGTCATTTTCGTACTGAATAGAAGAAGTATCGATAGATACTTTCGCACAGAACTTCTTGAAGCCTTCAGGTAGTTGCTCAGACCAAAGAACAGTGATGTTTGGCTCTGGAGAAGGACCCATAGTGTATAGTGAGTTTAGGAAACGGAAGTTTGTACGAGTAACTAGCGTACGACCGTCAAGACCCATACCACCCATAGACTCAGTTGCCCAGATAGGGTCGCCAGAGAATAGATCATCGTACTCAGGAGTACGTAGGAAACGAACCATACGTAGTTTCATTACGAAGTGGTCGATCATTTCCTGAGCTTGTTCTTCAGTTAGCTTACCAGCCGCGATATCACGTTCGATGAAGATGTCTAGGAACGTAGAAGTACGACCTAGAGACATAGCCGCACCGTTTTGAGATTTAACAGCAGCTAGGTAACCGAAGTAAGTCCACTGAATAGCTTCTTGCGCAGTTTCAGCAGGACGAGAAATATCACAACCGTATTTTGCAGCCATTTCTTTGATTTGACCTAGAGCACGGTGTTGCTCTGCGATCTCTTCACGAAGCTGCATTGTCATTTGTAGGTCTTCGCCGTTCTCAAAACGCTCTTGTAGAGAAGAGAACTGCGCGAATTTATCCTTCATTAGGAAGTCAATACCGTATAGAGCAACACGACGGTAGTCACCGATGATACGACCACGACCGTATGCATCTGGAAGACCAGTCAGTACGCCAGATTTACGACACGCCATGATTTGAGGAGTGTAGATATCGAAAACGCCTTGGTTGTGAGTTTTACGGTATTCTGTGTAGATTTTTTTAACTTGTGGGTCTAGCTCGCGGTCGTAGGCTTTGCATGAACCTTCAACCATGCGGATACCACCGTTAGGGATGATCGCACGTTTTAGAGGAGCGTCAGTTTGAAGACCTACGATAGTTTCTAGGTCTTTTTCGATGTAGCCTGCATCGTGAGCAGTGATGGTAGAGATAACTGAAGTATCAAAATCAACAGGAGCGTGAGTCGCGTTCTCTTGTTTGATGCCTTCCATTACCTTAGCCCAAAGCTTGTTAGTCGCTTCAGTACCTTCAGAAACTAGGAAAGATTCGTCGCCTTCGTACGGAGTGTAGTTCTTCTGAATGAAATCACGAACGTTTACTTCGTTTTGCCAGTCGCCTGCAGCAAAACCTTCCCAAGCTTTAGCAAATTGCTCTGCCATGACATACCTACCTTTTTAGTAGAAAAAAATACGTACTGCTTCGCCGTTGAGCCAGCTATCCCCAGATAAAAGAGGGGAACAGTACACTCTTATGAATAACAATATTTATAGTCTTAAATTTACGTATTCGATTTACAAAACTATAAATATTGTCACTAGTTTTAACGTTTCTCTTTTTAAGCAACAGTTAGAGGTTAAACTAAAATTTTTTTGCAAACCTTAAACTAAATCAATAAATCCTCAAAAATCTCGATAAAAATGGGGTAGCGACGAGCGCTACCCACAAATTTCTAGACTGCTAGCTTATAGCCAAGCTTGGATGCCATACTGGCCTTCAAGCATACCAACTGCAAGCATAGCAACTAAACAGATAACAAGTACGCTTACTGGGATCACAATCTTGTCTACAAATGATAGGCGAGACGCGCGCTCTTTATCTCCAATTAAACCGTTGTTATCTAAAAGCATAGTTAGTGCCCAAGCTAGAACTGGGTTAACAACGGCAGAACCAAAGATACAGATACCTGCTGCTTGTGAGTCTTTCGAGTCCTTCACCATCTGCATGCCAGCTTCAAGCAGTGGTAGAGATACACCAACGAGAAGAGCAACGCGCATAACTGGAGGCCATACTGCAACGTCCATAGGAAAACCAAGGATTGCAACAATAATACATAGAGAGCCTAGTAAGATGGCACCAGCAGGAATAGGGCGTTTCGCGATTGCAGCAGGGATCATGTAAGTCCCCCAAGATGATGTGATGTTACCACCACCCACTGCAGTACCGACCATTTGGCGAACGGAACACATTGTCATTGTGTCATCAACGTCCATCAGCACTTTCTCACTCTTACGTGGGTAGTTCATCTCTTGGAAGATACGGTGACCCAAGAAGTCAGGTGACCACATTGCTACCGCAAGAATGGCGAATGGTAGTGAAGCGATGAAGTGTTCCATATTAGGAAGACCAAGCATCCAACCTTCTTCTGTTGAACCCCACCAGTAGATTGGATTTAGGTTTGGAAGGCCTGTCTCGGTTACGAATTTAATATCGAAGCCTGCGCCAAGAGCCAGTGCGATTGCAAGCCCAGTGAAGGCACAAACAGGGATCGCTAGCCAGCGTTTGTTCACTTTAGCAAGGAACGCGTATAAGCCAATGGTAACCGCAAGAACAATCAGACCGATGTAACCCATGCTACCAGCGGCAACCGTATCGGATTGCAAACCAACAGCCCAAGCTTGAATAGAGTTAATTTGGCTCATGGTTCCGGTTAAACCTAGGAAAATAAGAAGGCCACCAGCCGTACCTTCAGAGGTGAGGTTAACCAGTTTTGACCCACCTTTTAAGAGGCTCAAAATCAAACCAAACACACCAATGAGAATTGCTAATGCAAGAGGGTGAGCACCAGCAAGAGCAATGGTACCAATAAGAGGGATCATTGGGCCGTGGTTGCCTGCTAGGTTGGCTTTAGGGTTAATAAAACCAGAGGCAAGTACACAGAAAAGAAGTGCAGGGATGAGCATTTCTACACGCGCAACTTCGATAGCAAAGTCCTTGCCTAAGTTTACGTGGTCCCATGCTGCAGTAAGACCTTCAGCCCAAGACATCATTACCGCAGAGTACATTGCGATAATACCGATAGTACCAGCAAGTGCTGGAACAAGGTCTTCAAGCTCAAAGCGGAAGTCACGACCTGGCAAGTTCAAGCCAAAACGACGTGGCTTCATGATTTGTAGTTCGTGGTCTAGGTAGTCTGAACGGCTTGCGAACTCAGATGCTGGACGATGAAGCTCACGGTAGCTCTTGGTCTCGATATCTGAATCAGAGTGCGTTTTGTTAACTGCGTCTGACATAGATTCCTCATATATTTAAAAGTTATGAATTCTTCATTCAATTGTGTTAATCCGCATCCTGCGGCACGCTTATGCTAGCTATTGTTAGATTTGTTACACGTCGACACTGTGCCTAAGCATAGCTAATAACTTATTGTGTTGAGGCACAAAAAAAGCCTCATCTTTTGGCAGGAGTCTAGCAAGATAGCCATTTAGGGTGATTGATTTAGATCACTTTAAGAATGGTTGTGAAATAAAACTACAGAAAGTTTCTGGCATGCGAATGAGATGCGGAGATCTTGTGTAATTTCATTACACAAGTTGCATAAAATTAGAACTTTTTGTCCTTTTGCACGAGATGCAGATTAAATGTCAATATTCACGATGATTATATAAAGCTGGCTTTATTCTTGCTTTGGACAGAGCAAAGACAATTTTTTGGCTAATCATTGCCGCTCAGTTTAGGAAAAAGACATGAAACAGCTTAAAGTACTGCCACTAGTGGCAATCATCTCAGGGTTAATGGTCGGTTGCGGCGGCGGTGGCGGCGGTGGCGGTGGTGCAGCGCCGAAAACTGCGTTTACTTTTGATTTTGCTATACCAGCAACAATGACTGAAAGTGAAGCAACTACGAAAGGTTGTACTGTATATGACCACAAAACTGAGCTGAACGGCGATAAAACGGTTTTAACCTATAGTGCAGCGTCAAAAGAGCAAGTGACCAACTATGTTATCGGTTACTACTCTGATGCCGATGGCAAAAGATCCGGAGACATTATCAAACCTACCACTGATAACTTTAAGTTTTATCTTGAAGATATCCCTGACGGCGGCTTTGTAACGTTTCAAGCAATAGAATTTAACGGCAAAGAAGCTCGCGTAAACACGTTTTCAAAAGAGTTCTTGCAAGATAAGAAACTACGTAATGCTACTTTTGCACTAAACCGAGACTCTTTGAACAAATGCTTTACTGGCGGTAACTTAGCAAGCAATAAGTTTACTAACTTAGATTACCGAAACGCTGAATCAGGTGGCGGAGATTACAACTTTGTCTCGCAAACCGATATTTTCACGTCTCCGAACCCTGATATGTTGCCTACTGATGAACTGATGGGGCTTAAAGGTGAACCAACGGCATTGTTTCAGTATGAATCAGGTTCAAGCGACAAAGCGCTTTACCAATATGGTATTGGTTCGTGGGGAACTGGTGAGATAGCCTTAGTTAGAGCGGATAATACGTCAAACATTTATTCGTCTTCTGACTATACTTACGACTCGCTTAACATTGGCTTTGTTACTAACGGCTTTGCATATGACGCGTTGAAGCTGGATAAAACGGCCGTTGAATATAATCGCCCTAGTGCAACGAATAAAGAAACTTGGGTATACATGGCGTTCTCAGAGAATCAAGTTAATGGTTGGGAGTCTCTACTTAACGAAACGATCTCTGACGGATGGGATATTGACGTTGATCCGAGTGCTTACTTAAATATTGATAACCTGCCGAACACAAAACCAAGTGTATCAACGCAAGGAAGTGCAGAGTCCGTGATTGATCTGGACATGGGCTTAACATCGTCTACTGAAGGCTTTACTCGTGTCGCTTACTTTGCAACTTCAGGCGACTACAGAGTCACACATCGCATTTTCACAACAAGTGATAGTGATTCTGTTGTTGTTCCTGAATTGCATTACTACAACTTCCCAACATCGGCCGTTAACGGTTTGAAGGTTTCAGCTTCGGACGATTTTAATCGCACTGCTTTAGTAGTGAATGAAGATAGTAATATTGATTCTAAAGTTTTCATGAGCTTCTTCTCCAATGGTGAAGCGTCAGAGCCTGAACTAGATGAAGACCTAGATGGCATCATTACTTCTGAAAAAGAAGGCTTAGAAAATGAAGTGACATTACGTACTTCAAACTCGTTGGTAGTCAGTCGTTTTAATTAATTCATTGCGACCTCGAATAGGTTTCAATTAACACTTTTGTAAATTTATTAAGCCCCTTTGAAAGGGGCTTTTTTATATTTAATATTCAACTTTTGAAGAATATGTTGCTATATATTGCATATTAATTTGTCTATCGTATCTTTCTATTCGAATTATTTAGGTTAATAATTTGTTGCAAGTTTCAAAGGGCGGTGCTAATTTGTTCCGAATTAGAGAGGGCGGAGTCCCTTAATTGCAGTGACAAAAACACAGGGAGTAGGGCGCATGAATGATGTACCAGCGCTAGATATAAAAGACCTGCACAAAACATTTGGACAAAATGAAGTTTTAAAAGGCATTTCACTTGCCGCGCACAAAGGAGATGTTATCTCCATCATTGGCTCTTCCGGCTCAGGTAAGAGTACCTTTCTCAGATGTATCAACTTGCTAGAAACGCCTACCGCGGGCGAAATTTGGGTAAATGGTGAATTAATCCAAATGAAGAACAACAGAGCAGGTGAATCTGTTCCTGCTAATGAAAAGCAAGTCCAACGTATTCGCTCACGCCTGGCAATGGTTTTCCAAGGTTTCAACCTCTGGTCTCACCTAACCGTACTAGAAAACGTGATTGAGGCGCCTGTTCATGTCTTAGGCGTGCCAAAAGCTCAAGCGATTGAAAATGCAGAAGTCTTGCTTAAGAAAGTAGGCTTGTATGAGCGTAAAGATTATTACCCTGGGCACTTATCTGGCGGCCAGCAGCAACGTGCAGCTATTGCCCGTGCGCTAGCAGTTGACCCAGAGGTGATGTTGTTTGACGAGCCAACTTCTGCGCTTGACCCAGAACTTGTAGGAGAAGTTCTGGGGGTAATGAGAGATTTGGCAGATGAAGGGCGAACTATGCTGGTGGTCACGCACGAAATGGCGTTTGCGCGTGACGTATCAAACCATGTGATGTTTTTACATCAAGGCTTAGTGGAAGAACAGGGAAATCCAGCTAAGCTATTTACAAACCCGGATTCAGAACGATTACAGCAGTTTATCTCATCCATTTACTAATATTTGTTAGGCGGCAGACTATTGCCTCCTAAGCCAACACAACAAACAAAACGAAATAAAATAGCAATCACAGGAGTATGGAAATGAAAAAGTGGTTATTAGCAGCAACGATTGCTGCAACGGCTGTATCAGGTGTTGCCCAAGCGAAAGAATGGAAAACAGTTCGCTTTGGTATCGAAGGTGCTTACCCTCCGTTTAGCTGGACAGAAACTGATGGCTCAATAAAAGGCTTTGACGTAGACATGGCAAATGCACTCTGTGAAGAGATGCAAGTGAAGTGCAAAATCGTCGCTCAAGATTGGGATGGTATTATTCCTTCTCTGCTTGCACGTAAGTACGATGCCATCATCGCAGCAATGTCTATCACTGAAGAGCGCAAGAAAAAAGTCGATTTCACTGGCAAGTACGCACAAATTCCAAATAAATTTATCGCTAAGAAAGGTGCGGGTCTAGATTTTGATAATCTTAAAGATGTCAAAATTGGCGTGCAACGTGCGACGACACATGACAAGTACTTAACTGACAACTACGGCGATGATGTTGAAATTGTGCGTTATGGCTCTTTTGATGAAGCGTATCTTGATCTAGAAAATGGTCGAATTGCTGCTGTTTTAGGTGATGCTTCTGCTCTAGAAGAGGGTGTGATCAACAAAGCAGGTGGCGAAGCTTATGAGTTTGTTGGACCATCGTTAACCGATCCAAAATGGTTTGGCGAAGGTATGGGTATCGCTGTTCGTAAACAAGACAAAGATCTAACGAAGAAACTCGACGCAGCAATTATTTCACTACGTGAGAAAGGTGTTTACCAAGAAATTGCTGGTAAATACTTTAACTACGATGTGTACGGTGAATAAACCGTAATTAAGCGACCGTTGGCTTGTTCCTAGAAGTAGTCAACGGTCGATTTTTTGAGTTTAGGGATTAGGAACTCACCTATGCTAGATTTACAAGGATACGAAGCTTCGATTTTGAAAGGAGCTTTAGTAACAATAGAAGTTGCAGTGCTTTCACTCATTCTCGCCATGGTCTTAGGCATGCTTGGCGCATTAGCTAAGTTAGCGCCTTACAAATGGGCAAGGGCGATTGCCACTCTTTACACCACCGTCATTCGCGGCATTCCAGATTTGGTTCTGATGATGCTAATTTTCTTTGGTGGACAAATACTTTTAAATAACAGCCTTTACTCCATCAACGAAACGCTCAACGAGTGGTTTGCCTCGAGTGATCCAAACCATGAATGGACGTCTTACTTACCTGATTATATTGATGTCAGCCCATTTATAGCTGGTGTACTCACGATTGGTTTTATCTTTGGCGCCTACATGGCGGAGACTTTTCGTGGAGCGATCATGGCGGTGGACAAGGGTGAATTAGAAGCGGCGAAAGCTTATGGGATGAGCTCTGCTTTATCGTTTAGAAGAATCTTGCTTCCTCAGATGATTCGTCATGCACTACCTGGATTTGGTAATAACTGGTTAGTGTTACTTAAGACCACTGCGTTAGTTTCCATTATTGGTCTGGATGACATGGTGAGAATGAGCTCATTGGCAGCAGGTACGACCAAAATGCCGTTCACCTTTTACATGGCTGTCGCGCTCATCTTTCTATTTTTTACCAGCGTTTCGACCGGGCTACTCAAGCTTGTTGAGCGTAAGTTCAGTATTCATGCGAGGTAAGTTATGGACTTTTCTTTGATTATTGAAAGCTTTCCAACTTATCTTCAGGGGCTTTGGACAACAGTTTGGTTAGTGGGATTAGCGTTGGTTATTGGCTTGTGTGTCTCTATCCCATTAGCCGTGGCACGCAATAGTACCAATTACGCTCTAAGCTTACCTTCTTGGGGATTCATTTACTTTTTCCGTGGAACGCCGCTATTGGTTCAGCTGTATTTGATTTACTACGGTATGGATCAGTTTTTCCCTGTTAAAGACACCTTGTGGGAGAACGCTTGGTTCTGTGCTTTGGTCGCTTTTATTCTTAATACATCGGCTTACACCGCAGAAATTATTCGTGGTGCGATTAATGGTTTGCCGAAAGGTGAGGTGGAAGCTGCGAAAGCCTATGGCATGAGTAAGTTTATGACATACAGACGTATTATCTTGCCGAGTGCATTGCGTCGAGCATTACCAGCTTATTCCAACGAGGTCATATTTATGCTGCACGGAAGTGCAGTCGCGGGCATCGTTACCATCATGGATTTAACTGGTGCTGCGCGTCTAGTTAACTCGCGCTACTATGCACCATTTGAGTCTTTCCTGACGGCGGGGCTGTTCTACATGGCACTGACGTTTATGATTTTGTGGTGTTTCAAAGTGGCAGAGAAGCGTTTCTTAGCTTATCTGCGTCCTTTAAGCTAATTATCAATAGAGGCAATAGCACCGGAGTGGGTGCTATTGCTTTTGATAATTTTGTTATCTTCATTCCTATTTTTCCAGCCGATGTAAAAGACTCTTTCTTATTATTCATTAACTTACATTAACATTCGATAAACTCATTGTTTAGTAAGTAAAAATGAAAAAAACAATTCTATCGTTGGGCATTGCCGCCTTAGCCACAGGATGTGGTGGGGGAGAGGGAGAATCACAACCTAATGCTCAAGTAAAACCAACGCAAGCTCCAGTTCAACAAGCTCTGGAAACTGGTAATGCACTGCTCGTTTCTGACCCGAGCGATTTCATTCGAGAAAGTCGTCAGGTTGTAGAAGCCCACAAGATGCAGTCGAATACGATCAAATCTGCAATTGCGAAAAGCCTTTCAGGTCTTTATTGGGATCCAACCCATGATGCCGCGATCTTGGCACCTCAGTATGGCTTCAACGACACCATCTTGATGACCAATAAGGCCATGGCAAGCGGTTACAAAGATCAAGCTCTGTCAATTGGCGTTGCCGGGGATAAGTCTAATGGTCAACGTTACGCACTATTAGGTAGTAACCCATTTAGAACGGCACAACGTTTTCCCGACTCTTCCAACGCGGCGATGACGCAATGGTTAAGTAACCTGGTCACTTGGTTGTCGGGTGGAGTTACTTCAAACGTCGTCATCGCGCAAATGGATCAGTCTTATTACTTTCCGGATGAGCAAGCGACTCGGAATTGGCTGAAAGACAATGTTTCACAAGAGCTGGCGTTTAACGAGGCCAACCTATGCGATGGTTCGAAGCTACTTAGCTGCTTGCAAACCAATACTCCAAACTTATTGATCTTGTCACAGCATCTGCAATCTGGAGATACCAACAAACCAGTACTCGAAGCTTTGGAATACGCTGAGCAAGCCCAAATTCCTGTTCTATACCTGCATTGGGATGGAGGACTAACTGATCTTGGCCAAGACATTTTGGAAAAATTCCATGTTGATTATGTGGGAGATAACTATTGGCGTAAGTTAGGCTTGGTCGACTGGGAACCTTCATCGTTGATGAACGTTGTGCCGGACTCTGTCATCACACAACAAGCGCTGTTGTCTCGTTTTGAATCTCAAAATTTCAACGTTGACTTGTCAAAGTGTGATGACAAATCCTGCCCTGACACTGCGAATATGGACAGTCAATTTTATGCAGGGGCAAACAGCATTCGCCATTGGTTGCAAAAGCTTGATGAACAAAAAGTAGATTTGTTTAATCAAAACGGCTACCAATACGAAAAACTCATGGTATTGCTGGCTGATCATTATCGTCAAACGGTTGTCTTCCCGATGGACAAACAATCAACCCAAATGACCGAATTCCTAAAGTCGTACTTTGCCGATTACGTGCAATACAACAGCCGAAGCGTAAACCCAAAACAACCAAATATGGGGAACTTCAGCCGTAGTGAGTTTAGCCCTGACATAAAGAGAATCAGTGCAACGATTAATATGGAATAAAAGCGTAACTTCCGTTCGGCTGGTGTGTATGCGCTTCCTGGGGAAACCTTTACGGTTAAACGTAATGACAGCAATGATGTGGCGACTAAGATTGTCATCAACACTTTAAGAAGTGGTGCAACTCATGAGTTCAGCAAAGATGGATACACGCGACCAAAACTGCTGACTTCATTCGGCTATGAAGTAAAGCCGGGTGAAACCATCACGCTGACTTCTCCTTATGGTGGTCCAGTACAGGTTCACTTTGACAAAAATGATGTTCCGGTTGAACTGAAATTTAATCATGTGGCACAGCATCCAGTTTGGAGAAGTGAGAAGGACAACGACGCTTTTATTCAACAGTTAGAAGCCAATTTATTCGATTGGGCTGAGCTGATCACTCCTGGGTTTGAAGTACACTCAAAGCGCGACAAAATGTTGGAGTCGGTCAACGATGAAATGTGGTCTACCCCTTCGGAAATGGCGCTTGCAACAGAAGAATATGTTCACAACTACCCGCATGTGCTGGCAGGTTTCCAAGGGCCGGGCATAGATGAAGTGCCTGAAATTATTCAATACGCCCAAAACCAAGGTTGGGAAATCGCCAATATTGATATAGTGAAGCACATGAACGCTGACCAAGCGACGTGTGGTTATGGTTGTTCGGGTAACCCTTACGATGCTTACTGGTCATTCAGCCCACTCGGTCACGGTGATTTACATGAGCTTGGTCATGGTTTAGAAAAAGGTCGATTCCGATTTTCAGGCTGGGAAGGGCATTCAACGACCAATTACTACTCGTATTACAGTAAGTCTCGTTTCTTCCAGAATACGGGAAAAGTTTCAACTTGCCAAAGCTTGGATTTCAAAGGCCAGTTTGAATTATTGCAAGCTAGCCGAACTCAAGCGGATCCAAACGCATACATGGCTGCGCAAAATCAAACCAGTTGGAGTTGGGGCGCTCGTGTTTACATTCAAATGATGATGGCGGCGCAGCATGAAGGTGTGCTTAAAAATGGTTGGCATTTATTGGCGCGCTTGCACCTGATTGAACGTGAGTTTAACCGCTTAAAATCGGACGACGCGCTTTGGGATGAGAGACGATTGAGCATTGGTTTTGCCAACTACTCTCGGGAAGAAGCAAATAGCATCTCGAACAACGACTGGTTGCTTATTGCTCTGAGCTACATCTCTCAGCGAGATATGACTAGCTATCTCGATATGTGGGGGTTCTCGTTCACAGAAAAAGCGAAACAGCAGGTTGTGGCGCTGAATCTACCGCCGATGCCGCTCACTTACTTTGCAAGTAGTAATACAGGCTACTGTCTGAACGAATTTGCTCAAACACCGATAACTATTGATGGTCAAACGGTTTGGCCGCTAAATCAGTGATTAACTGGTAATTTGTATGAAAAGGGAGACTGAGTCTCCCTTTTTATTGGACTAAGCTTAGCGTTGAGTCTCGCTTATAGCTTTGCAATATATTACTTAAATGTTGACCAGATTGGTGCGTGATCTGAAGGCTTCTCGATACCACGAAGCTCATAGTCGATACCAGATTCAATACACTTTTCCGCTAGAGAAGGGGTTGCCAAAATGACATCAATTCGTAGGCCACGGTTATCATCAAAACCGCGAGAACGGTAGTCAAACCACGAAAATTGATCGTTCACCTCTGGGTATAGCTTACGGAAGGTGTCCACAAAGCCCCAGTCTAGTAAGGTTTTCAACCATTCGCGCTCTTCAGGTTGGAATGAACATTTACCTGTTTTTAGCCAACGTTTACGGTTTGGTTCGCCGATACCGATATCTGCATCAATAGGGCTGATGTTGATGTCACCCATAACAATCAATTGCTCGTCGTTATTGTGATGATCGTTTAGGTAGGTCATCAGATCTTTATAGAATTGGCGCTTGTATGGGAATTTGGTTTCGTGGCTGATGTTATCCCCTTGAGGGAAATAGCCGTTTAGCACAGTGACCTTTTCGCCGTTTTCATTTAAAAACGTTGCCATGATCATGCGCTTTTGATGTTCCTCGTTATCCGTCGGGAACCCTTTTTGTACGTGTAGAGGCTCTTGCTTACAAAGCATTGCTACGCCGTAATGTGCTTTTTGACCATGGAAATACACTTTGTAGCCCATGGCTTCGACAGCTTCAATCGGGAATGCTTCATCGTGAACTTTAATTTCCTGAAGACCAATCACATCAGGTTGGTGTTTGTCGATTAGCGCTTGGAGTTGGTGCAGTCGCGCACGTAGTCCATTGATGTTAAAGCTGATTACTTTCATTATTTATCCTTTTGGGGGCGTACTTTTTTATGAATAGTATCATTGTGTAAGAGCACTGAAAATGAGTCTCGGTGAAAGGATTGAAACGCTCTGAGCTACTTTGCTTTTAATTTGTTTTCTAAGTCGTTTTGCACGATCTTTAAAGCGTTAAGCGCAACTTCTGGATCTATCTCATTGCTCTCAAGCAAATAGATTAAATCGACAGCCAGTTTGATCTCTTCAGGTGCGTCATCTAAAGGCGAGGTTGGTTGATCAGCCATTATTGATGTTTTTCCCTATGTGTAATTTGGTTCTCTAGCTTAAGAAGTGCTGCTTCACAACGCGCTAAACGTTGCTCGGTTGCTAGTAATACTTTTTGAGCGTCGGCACGCATAAAACTCGGAGCGCTTTCGACAGCACGTTCTTTTTCTAACACCATCTCGCGCAAGCGTCTTGCCCACTCTTGGTGTTGAGCGAGTTCCTGATAAAGCACGTTGATAGGCTTGCGGAAATAGCTGCTATGTTTGATTTCATTCTTACGAATTTTAGTGGTAGAAATCTCGCGTTGAATTGCACCGATTTGCGCCACTAACCGTTCAGTGAGGTACTCAGCACGCAAAGCGGTGAGCTTACCTTCATTTTGCTCACGCACAATCGCATCCAGCGTGGCTTTTGCTTCTTTTACGCAAGGAGTAAGTAAGCGAGAGCGGCAACCAAATAAACGCTCATCAAAAAGCGGAACATGATGTTCGCCTCTTTGACGGTCAAGAACAGCGGCTTGCTTCGCCATTTGTTCTAGATTTTCCTGGAGTTGAGAAATGTTCATGACAAGCCTACAAACCATGCGTCATAAGCCAATTTAATGGCTAGTATGCTGACGACAGTAACAAATACAGGACGAATGAATTTAGAACCAAATCTAATAGCGGAGTGCGCGCCAACAAAAGCACCAGCCATTAAACATACTCCCATTGTTAAGCCTAGCACCCAGTTGATGTGTCCGAGGAATGCAAAAGTGATCAAAGAGGTAAAGTTACTGGTAAAGTTCATTGCTTTTGCTAAGCCAGAGGCGAGCAAGATATTCAGTCGGTACAGCGCCATTGAACTTACTGTCCAAAAAGCCCCAGTTCCAGGCCCTGCGAGTCCGTCGTAGAATCCTATGGATAAGCCTTGCATGTACTGTTTTTTATGAAGTTTTGGGCAAGGCTCGGGTATTGGACTTTGATGAGCAGAGTGGGGTGTTTTATGAAAAACGGTATACAACGCTGCCGCCAAAATAACAAGCGGCAATCCTTTTTCCAGCCAATCCGTACTAATCGCATCTACAAATAGCGTACCTAATGTCGCTCCGACGAGTGTTGCCACGAATGCACGCCTCCAGCATTGAGGTTTGAATAGACGTTTTTTGTAGTACGTAAATGCTGCAGTAGAAGAAGCAAAGGTAGCGGCAAGTTTATTGGTGCCTAGTGCAATATGAGGCGGCAAGCCTAGCGAAAGTAGAGCAGGTACGGTAAGCATGCCACCACCACCGGCAACTGCATCAATAAATCCTGCGACAAAAGCGACAAGCGCCAACACCAACAGCATGGTTGGCTCAATCATTTCCATAAATGGTGATTCTTCTAATATTCTATTTTACGTTTAAATGGAGGTAGTGAGTCGATTAAGGCTTGTCCGTATCGCTTAGTGACTAGGCGTCGATCAAGAATCGTTACTCTACCAGAGTCTCTCTCTTTACGCAGTAAGCGACCTACGCTCTGGATCAGCTTTTTGCTTGCGTCTGGTACAGTTATTTGCATAAACGGGTTTCCTCCTTTTTTCTCAATGTATTCGGAATGAGCCTGCTCAACAGGGGAGGTTGGAACGCCAAATGGAATTTTTGTAATCACCAAGTTTTCAAGTAATTCGCCAGGTAAGTCTAGCCCCTCAGAGAAACTGCCAGTACCAAATAAGACGCTGGTTTTATTTGATTCTATTAGCTTTTTATGTTTTTTTAGAATTTCTTGACGTGAGCTTTCACCTTGAACTTGCAACGCCCAGCCTTTTTTTATGAACTCCGAAGAGAGTGCCTTCGCGACTTGGTTCATCTGCCAATAGGATGAGAATAATACTAAGTTGGCTTTCTTGTCTTCCAAGTACTTAGGCAATATCTCGATAAGATATTCAGTAAATTGAGGCGCTGGTGGTTCATATTTCATCGCAGGGATGAGCAATTCTGCCTGGTTTTGGTAATCGAATGGTGACGCAAGCGCTAAAAACTGAGTGCCTGATTCTGGTTTTCCATCAATACCAACCTGATGGCAAAAGTAATGGAAAGAGTTTAATGCACGCATCGTTGCGGAAACCAAAATGGCGCCAATACATCTGCTCCAAATCTGTTGGTCGAGTTGCCATCCAATTTCAAGTGGCGAAACACTCACAATGAAATCACCCTCGCGATCAGGGTGGGTTTCTAACCAGCGAGCTAAAGGCGCACCTTTTTCACGAGCTGGTTCAGCCATTAAATGCCATACTTGCGCTAGGTTTTCTAACCTTTGAATGTAGAAACCGAGCTCTGCAAGCGCTGGTTCAGCCAACCTTGTCGCAAGCTCCCCGTCCTTTACTCTTTCCGCAATAAGGTCGGCAATTTTTGCCACACTCTGATTTGCTTTTTTACTGAACTGTTTTAGTTCTTTGGATTGGTTCTCTAGCCATTCTGGTAGTTCACCGTGTTCGAAGCGGTAGATACCCTCTTCAAATTGAGCCGGGTCGAACTGTTTGGGCAATTGAGTCAGTGCCGGTATCAAGTTCTGAACCGCGTCTTGAAGGTCGTTGCGAAATCGAGCTACGCGTTTCTCGTCTGCGAGTGATGAAAACTTACTAATCGACTGATTTAACTTCTCAAGCCATGCTGCCGCACCTTTTAAACTCGCAGATGCTGAAGCATGGTCACGAGCGACGTGAGGTAAGTGATGTGCCTCGTCGAAGACGTATATCGTATTTTCTGGCTCAGGTAAAATCACGCCGCCACCTAAATCTGCGTCTGCCATGACGAGAGAGTGGTTAGCAATGATGACATCGTTTTTATCCAACTCTGAGCGCGCTTTTTGGAATGGGCAGCCGCGGTGGCCTGGTAAACTGTTATTGCAACTGTGTTTATCACTGACAATCAGTTGCCAAAGCTTATCGTCGATGGGTTTAGGCCAAGAATCACGGTCACCGTCCCATTTACCTTGCGCAAGAGAGCGATGCATTGTTTCTAACAGCTCTATATCTTTTTGCTTAGGTTTGGTTTCAAACATGGCTAACTGGCCACCATCAGCACCGCTAGCAGTAGCGAGCTTTTCTGCACAACAATAGCGTTGACGGCCTTTTGCCAAAATAAAAGAAAACTCTCGGTCGGTAATCCGACGAAAAAGAGGGAGGTCTTTATTTATGAGCTGCTCTTGCAGAGCGACGGTCGCCGTTGAGATAACCACTTTTCTATTGTTATGTACAGCCACGGGAATGGTTGCCATTAGATAGGAGAGCGATTTACCAATTCCAGTCCCTGCTTCTGCAACGAGTATTCGGTTAGATTTGTGATACTGACCGCACAGCGTTTTTGCAATCTCTGCAACAAGGTAGTTTTGTGCTCTTCTAGGCACAAAGTTATCAAGTTGATCTTGAAGGTTTTGATAGCTATTACGAATCGATTTTTGAATGTTACTGGTCAGCATACGGGCCTCAAATGCGTTGGAGGCGAATAGTAGCACACATCACTAGTTGTACAGTAGTTCACAAAACGGAATGCTTTTATAAGGAATGTAGATCTCCTTCACAAAAAAATATTGAACCTTATCTTAATGAAATTAATTTCATTATATGAAAAATATAAAACTCCAACTTGGTCTGATTTGTGGGTTTTTATTCTTTTTTTTGTTTTTTTAAATTTACTTATTGGATTAAAAAACCATTTGTTAATAATTTTGTAAATTACAAATAATAATGGAGATTGGTTAGATGTTCGTCGAATAAATAAAGGTAAACTTATCAAGTTGTTGTTTTATAATGGTATTTTGTTTTTTTTACATTGGTATTTAGAAAATTTGACAGCCAGAATAATCTTTTGCACTCTTAGCTCCAGATTTTGAGGAGGTGCTGTATAACGTTTTGTTAACGCTCTACCTCAAACATATAAAAAAAGGGAACCGGACAAGGATATCCCGAACTAAGAAAAGGCAGTGGATTAATTATGAAAAAAACTCTATTAGCACTAGCTGTAGTTGCGTCTGCAACTTCAGTGAACGCAGCTGAAGTATTCAAATCTGAAGAAGGTTCTGTAGATTTCTACGGTCAGCTACGTCCAACTCTTCTATTCACAGAAAAAACTGATCACACAGCAGAGCTAAACACTAGCTCTTCTCGTACTGGTGTGAACGCGGTTTACGTTGTTGACGAAAGCCTAAAAGTTCTGGGTGAAGTTGAAATCGGTGTTGCTCTAGGTGACAACTACGACGCAGGTGCTGATTCAAGCGAGCGTACAGATGACTCTGTATACGTACGTCGCCACATCATCGGTTTTGATATGGGTGATATGGGTACTCTTCGCTTCGGTAAAGAAGGTACTTGGGCTGATGACGTATACTTCGCAGATTACTCTTACTTCTTCGGTGGTAACGCAGCGGAAACTGCATACGGTCACGCTTGGAACAACGATTCTCAAATCAAATACGCTTACGAAAATGACGCGTTCTGGCTAAAAGCTGGTTACGCGCTAGGCGAAAAAGATTCTAACGAAGAAGTACTAGAAGTATTCGTTGGTAAATCTTTCAACGACCTATCTCTACACGCTGGTGTACTTACTGCGAACAACGACATCAACGTAACTAAAGAGAAAAAACTAGTTCTTAATGGTGTAGAGCAAACAGTTTCTCACACAGAGCGTACTGATAACGAAAACCTATCTTTTGAAGTAACTGCTGAGTACGCACTAAACGAGCACACTCTAGGTGCTACGTACTACTACAACGAAAACGAAGATAAGCTAGGTAAATCAACAGTTGATTCACACTACATCGTTGTAGCTGGTATGTTCGCTGTTGCTCCTAAAACAACTCTATACTCTGGTTACGAGTACCTAGCTCAGTCTACTGACGAAGCAGGTAAAGTAGACGCAGACTCTTCTTGGTTCTACGCTGGTGTTGAATACAAGTTCTCTAAATGGGCACGTGTATTCGCAGAAGCGGGTTACACTTTCGAAGGTACTGACTTCGACAACAAAGACACAGACGACGCAACTAACTTCGGTGTTGGTGCTCGTTTCTACTGGTAATCAATACCCAGTTTGATATTGTAAGACCCAGCTATATGCTGGGTCTTTTACTATGAAGATAAGGATGAAAAATTCTATGCAGTTATCATTAAAAGTGGCAATGGCACTGTCTATTTTTGCCAGTACAAACCTCTACGCTGCAACGACTTTAGTGGTTCCAGAAGACGTGAAGTTATTGGCCGTCAACATGGAGAAGCCAGATCTAGAAGGTGGTCTTTTTTCTAGTGAGAAGACAATCGAACTACCTGACGGAACGAATCAAATTGTCTTCAAATATCAACCTACATTCGAAATTAACGAAAACCTTAAGACGGTTTACAGTGATGTAATCGTTGCTAAATTTGATGCTGAAAACGAAAAGCTAACGTTTGAACTGCCAGAGTTTAAAACTCTTCGCCAAGCGCAAAACAACATCTCGCCTCTAGATTGGCAATTACTGGATACCAAAGGCCAACCTATTGCTTTGGTCGAAGATGTATTAGAGTCAGATGGTGTTCAAATTGGTCGTAATTACCCTCAAGAATCTCGCAACTACAATATTGCTGGCGGTATCGCGAGTGTTGCCGTTAGTTATGTAACTGTGAATCAGCATCAACAATCAGTAAGTGATATCGAGCCTCGAGTTGAGACTAGTGATACCCGTTCAACAGCCGCATCGAACGACAGCCCAATGGTTGATGTATTAAAGACGATGTACCAGAAAGCGTCTCCGGCGGAAAAAGAGGCCTTTAAAAACTGGCTTGCTGAGCAGTAATCCCTTAGTTCATTAGATAGGGCTTAACTGAAAAAGTACGAATCTAAAAAGCAGGCTTTAAGCCTGCTTTTATCTTTTCTGCTTATTAGAGAGAGATTTCTCTCCATTCACCAGGCATTAGGTCGTTAAGGACGATATCACCCATCGAATGACGAATGAGGCGCAAAGTAGGGAAGCCAATGTGCGCAGTCATGCGACGCACCTGACGATTTCTTCCTTCAATAATGGTAATGGCTAACCAAGTGGTAGGGATATTTGCGCGAAAACGAACCGGAGGCGTTCTGTCCCAGACTTGTGGTTTTGGAATAACTTCAACTTCGGCTGGTAGAGTCATACCATCTTTTAGCTCTACTCCCTTTCTCAATTTTTCAAGATCTTGCTCCTGAGGAGCGCCATCAACTTGAACCCAATAAGTCTTCGGCGATTTTGACTTTGGCTGCGTTAGCTTCGCCTGCAAGATGCCATCGTTAGTGAGTACCATCAAACCTTCGCTGTCTCGGTCCAATCGGCCAGCCGCATAGACATTTTTGATTGGGATATAGTCCGCTAACGTTTTGCGACCATCGCCATCGGTAAATTGACTGAGCGTATCGTAAGGCTTATTGAAAATAATGACTTTACGATCTTTAGGGGCCACTTTTGGCTTTTGGCTTTTTGTTGGGCGATTAGGGCGGCGGTCTTGCTGAGTACGAGTCTTCGAGCCATTGCGAGCTCCTGAGTGTTTAAAATGGCCCGTTTTAGACTGGTTACGACTGCGACCTTTTTCCTGACCTGTACGAGATGACATGTTAACTACCCTGCAAAAATGTAAATGAACTGTGTTTGAAAGTTTTAAGTTTTCTCATGATCGGATATGATTTGCGCGCCTAAAACTAACAAACGCGCACAGAATGATAGACTAATTCGTGTTATTTGTTTAATTATATCAGTGCACTCATGGATTCAGAGCTTAGAGCTTCAAACTACAACAAAGAGTGCGAACCGCATGTGGCGTTAGTGAGGAGACATGTACTGCTAACGCGCAGCAATGCGTCAATTAAACCAACTCAGACGCTGAGTTGATCAGCCAACAAGTTGATTAAAAAATAGGGAAATTTCATGCCTACAGAAAAACCTACAATTATCTACACCATCACTGATGAAGCGCCGGCGCTAGCAACTTATTCATTACTACCAATCATTCAATCATTCACAGCATCGTCTGGCATCAATGTAGATACTCGTGATATTTCACTAGCAGGTCGAATTATCGCTAACTTCCCAGAGCATCTAAAAGAAGAACAGCGCATTGGCGATGCGTTGACTGAGCTTGGTGAACTAGCTCAAACTCCAGAAGCAAATATCATCAAGCTACCTAACATTTCAGCTTCAGTTCCTCAGCTTAAAGCGGCGATTAAAGAGCTTCAGGCGAAAGGTTACGATTTACCAAACTACCCAGAAGAGCCGAGCACGTACGAAGAGAAAGCGATTAAAGCGGCTTACGACAAAATCAAAGGTAGTGCGGTTAACCCAGTACTTCGTGAAGGTAACTCAGACCGTCGTGCTCCGACTTCGGTTAAGAACTACGCGAAGAAAAACCCACACTCAATGGGTGCATGGTCAGCAGAATCTAAGTCTCATGTTGCGAGCATGTCAGACAATGACTTCTTTGGTAGCGAAAAGTCTACAACTATCTCTGGTGCAACAGAGGTCAAAATCGAGTTTGTCGGTAATGATGGTACAGTTAAAGAGCTTAAGTCTGCGTTCCCATTACTAGATAAAGAAGTCATTGATACTTCAGTAATGAAGAAGAAGGCGTTGGTTGAATTTTTCGAGAAAGAGATTGCTGAAGCGAAAGCACAAGACGTGCTGCTGTCTCTTCATATGAAAGCGACGATGATGAAAGTTTCTGACCCTGTCATTTTCGGCCATGCCGTAAAAGTTTACTACAAAGACGTTTTCGATAAGTACGGTAAGCTGTTTGAAGAGCTAGGCGTTGATGTAAACAATGGCATCGGTGATGTTTACTCAAAAATTGAGTCTCTACCTGAAGCGCAAAAAGCAGAAATTGAAGCGGCCATTCAAGCGGTTTACCAAACTCAACCAGAACTTGCGATGGTTGACTCTGATCGTGGTATCACAAACTTACATGTACCAAGTGACATTATTGTAGATGCTTCTATGCCAGCAATGCTTCGCTCTTCGGGGCAAATGTGGGGACCAGATGGTAAACAAAAAGACACCAAAGCGATGATTCCAGATCGTAGCTACGCAGGTATTTACCAAGCGGTTATTGATTTCTGTAAAGAGCACGGCGCATTTGATCCAACTACTATGGGTAGCGTACCTAACGTTGGTCTAATGGCTCAGAAAGCTGAAGAGTATGGTTCTCACGACAAGACATTCATTCTAGACGCTGCGGGTACTGTTCGCGTTGTTGATGCTTCAGGTAACGTACTGTTAGAGCAAGCGGTTGAAGAAGGTGATATCTTCCGTATGTGTCAGGTTAAAGACGCACCAATCCAAGATTGGGTTAAACTAGCAGTGACTCGCGCACGTGCAACAGGTGTTCCAGCTGTATTCTGGCTAGATGAAAACCGCGCGCACGATGCTGAGCTCATCAAGAAAGTAAACGCCTACCTACCAGATCACGATACTGACGGTCTAGAGATTAAGATCCTATCTCCTGTTGAAGCTTGTAAGTACTCACTAGAGCGTATGAAAGCGGGCCTAGATACTATCTCTGTTACAGGTAATGTTCTTCGTGACTACCTAACAGACTTGTTCCCAATTCTAGAGTTAGGTACGTCTGCTAAGATGCTATCTATTGTTCCATTGATGAATGGTGGTGGTCTATTTGAAACAGGCGCTGGTGGTTCTGCTCCTAAGCACGTTCAACAAGTAGAAAAAGAGAATCACCTTCGTTGGGATTCTTTGGGCGAGTTCCTAGCGCTTGCAGCTTCGTTAGAGCATTTAAGTGTAGCGACAAATAATCCTAAGGCTCAGGTTCTCGCAGATACACTAGATAAAGCGACCGGTGAGTTTTTAGACACCAACAAATCTCCGTCACGCAAAGTGGGTGAGCTAGATAACCGTGGAAGCCACTTCTATCTTGCACTTTACTGGGCGAAAGCGCTTTCAGAGCAAACGGATGATGCGGATCTTGCTGCTGAATTTGCACCAATTGCAAAAGCGCTGTCAGAGCAGGAAGAAACGATCGTTGCTGAGCTAAATAATGCGCAAGGCGTGAAAGGTGAGCTAGGAGGTTACTACTTACTAGACGATGCATTGGTTTCTAAATTGATGCGTCCAAGCGAAACCTTTAACGCAATCATTAACAAGTAAGTTAGTGTAAAAACACGTCGTTTTCGACGTGTTTCCTATCCTGTAAGTGCGTTGTAAGTGTTCCTTTTGTAACGCGTGCTCTAAATAGTAAGAAACCCGCTATCTTGGCGGGTTTATTTTTCTCTTCAAAACATCAACGTGGCGTTTCGAGAGCAATATTTTTATATTTCGACAGCGCTCTAATTATTTGGCTTGGCCTTCAAGAGGCACGACGCTACTCGCGTGACAGCCTTTGGGACCTTTTTCAATCTCGTAAGAGACTTGTTGGCCTGCTTTCAGTGTACGATAACCGTCCATCTGGATAGTTGAGTAGTGGGCAAAGATATCTCCCTCTTCTTCATCTGAACAAATAAACCCAAATCCTTTGGCATTGTTAAACCACTTTACTGTACCTGTAGCCATGCTTTACATCCCTCATGCATTTTTTACTGATGTTGTTACTGCAACCAAGTTATACCTTTAACTTGGTACTACCATTGTCAGCGAATGCCAACAAACGTCAAATCAATGATAAGTCACATTCATCAAACCACTTAAAGAAGAGAGGTTTCAAAATGATGATTTATGCATCGACACTTTCCACTGTAGTCAATGAATTTCGACAGTCAATAGCAGTGAGCAACAAACAGAAACATAATTGAAAACAAATCACTTTTGAGATTAACAAATTTGCAAACAGTTTTTCGTATATACGCAGAAGTTTAGTCAATTTGCCTATGAAGTGGCTCATACTGAAAAAGCCATACTGTCCGTGTTGCTTATGGGAGAAGAATCCTCTGACTGAATAAAAAATGAAGTTTTCGTGATAATTACCGTATTCTCAATGAGGAAGTGTGATCCAGATAGAAGATGATGGGGTGGTTTGCAATAGTCCGAGAGCAATAAATAGAAAGTTCTTTTATAAGAAAAAATGTGTAACTTATCGACAAGCATCTTTTATTTGCGCCGTATCAAGACGTGCATTAGTCTCTATATTAGGTAGCAACTTTTATCGATCAAAGATCGAATTCGGTGCCATAACTCACTACACCGCGCTGCATGCTTGTGGTAGATTGTTTTTATAGGTCGAAAACATCAACCCTTTGATACGATATCTTTAGATTGCCATGAGTAAAAATTTTGAATGGGTCACTCCGGACTCTGATCTTCTGGAGCGAGAAAGTACGAAAGTCCAGCCACCTAAGCTGTACAATGTCGTACTCAATAATGATGACTATACACCTATGGATTTCGTCATAGAGGTGCTTGAGCGATTTTTCTCACATGATATTGATAAAGCAACTCAAATCATGCTTCAGGTCCACTATGAAGGAAAGGCAATCTGCGGCACATACAGCGCAGAAATTGCCGAGACAAAAGTAGCGCAAGTTACGATGTACGCAAGGGAAAATGAACATCCGCTACTTTGCACTATGGAGCAAGCGTAAACAAAGAAGACTTGCTCGAACAACCCCAGTTGTTTTTTCGGGAGGTACTTATGCTAAATAAAGAACTAGAGTCAAGCCTTAACGGTGCATTTGCTCGGGCGCGAGATAAACGCCACGAGTTTATGACTGTCGAACACCTCCTACTTGCATTGTTGGAAAATGATGCAGCTAAGGAAGCCCTTCTAGCTTGTAAGGCGGATCTTGACGCTTTACGCAACGAACTCGATATTTTCATCGATCAAACTACGCCTCTTATCCCAGATAGTGATGAGACGCGTGAAACGCAGCCGACTTTGAGTTTTCAACGTGTACTACAACGCGCCGTCTTTCATGTACAGTCGTCTGGTCGTAATGAAGTAACAGGCGCCAACGTGCTTGTTGCTATCTTCAGTGAGCAAGAGTCGCATGCCGCTTACCTTCTGAAGAAAAATGACATCTCCCGATTAGATATTGTTAACTTCATCTCCCACGGTATTACTAAAGCATCAGGTGCAGGTGAGGATTCATCATCAGACTCGTTTAGCTCAGAAAGTGTTGAAGAGCCTAATTCTGAAGAACGCTTAGAAAGCTTTGCGACGAATCTTAATCAAGTCGCTAAAGATGGAAACATCGACCCACTCATTGGACGTGATAAAGAGTTAGAGCGCACTATTCAGGTACTTTGTCGACGCCGCAAGAATAATCCACTACTAGTGGGTGAGGCAGGGGTTGGTAAAACAGCCATAGCGGAAGGTCTTGCATGGAGAATTGTCGAAGGGCAGGTCCCTGAGGTTATTCAAAACAGCGTGATTTATTCACTAGATATTGGCTCTTTGCTCGCTGGTACCAAATACCGCGGTGATTTTGAAAAGCGCTTCAAGGCGATTTTGAAACAACTTGAAAAAGAAGAAGATGCCATTTTGTTCATCGATGAAATACATACCATCATCGGTGCAGGCGCGGCATCTGGTGGTCAAGTCGATGCAGCAAATCTTATTAAGCCTCTTTTAAGTAGCGGTAAGTTGCGTTGTATTGGTTCGACGACATACCAAGAATACAGCAACATTTTCGAGAAAGAGCGTGCGTTGTCTCGCCGCTTCCAAAAGATAGACGTTGTAGAGCCCTCATTGGATGATACAACTAAAATCTTGATGGGCTTGAAGCCGAAGTACGAAGCTCACCATGAAGTACGTTATACCAATAAAGCACTGCGTGCCGCGGTAGAACTGTCGGCTAAATACATTAATGAACGCCATCTACCAGATAAGGCCATTGATGTCATTGATGAAGCTGGTGCTCGTAGTCGTCTTGCTCCTGCAAGCCGTCGTAAAAAAACGGTCGGAGTGGCTGATATCGAATCAATGGTTGCCAAAATGGCGCGAATTCCAGAGAAGTCGGTTTCTTCTTCAGATAAAGACATTTTGAAAAACTTAGATAGCAAAATGAAGATGTTGGTATTCGGTCAAGATAATGCGATTGATGCATTGTCCGAGGCGATCAAGCTGACACGTGCAGGTTTAGGTGTAGACAACAAACCTGTTGGTTCATTCTTGTTTGCAGGCCCAACAGGGGTTGGTAAAACAGAGGTGACGGTGCAGTTATCTAAGCTTCTAGGTATCGAGCTACTTCGTTTTGATATGTCTGAGTATGGTGAGCGTCACTCCGTAAGTCGCTTAATTGGTGCGCCTCCTGGTTATGTCGGTTATGACCAAGGTGGTTTGCTAACCGATGCTGTTATTAAGCATCCACACTCGGTCGTATTACTTGATGAGATTGAAAAAGCGCACCCTGATATCTTTAACCTGTTGTTGCAAGTCATGGATAACGGTACGCTAACGGACAACAATGGTCGCAAAGCAGACTTCCGTAATGTCATTCTTGTTATGACAACTAACGCAGGTGTGGCGGAAACCGAGAAGAAATCAATTGGTTTGATTCAACAAGACAACAGTCACGATGCAATGGCGGAAATTAAGAAGGTGTTTACTCCTGAGTTCCGTAACCGTCTTGATAACATCATCTGGTTTAACAGCCTTGATGAAAGCGTTATCCATCAAGTGGTTGATAAGTTCATTGTTGAACTGCAAGTGCAACTTGATGCGAGAGGCGTTTCAATGGAAGTATCGCAAGACGCTCGCCATTGGTTAGCACATAAAGGTTATGACAAAGCTATGGGGGCTCGCCCAATGGGGCGTGTTATCCAAGAACAGCTTAAGAAGCCTTTGGCTAACGAACTGTTGTTTGGATCTTTAGTTGACGGCGGTACAGTGAAAGTAACGCTGGTCAACGATACGCTTGAGTTTGAATACTTAAGTGAGAAAGAGACAGCGATGCATTAATCGTTAGTCGGTAACAAACGCAAAAGCGCACGAGAAGATCGTGCGCTTTTTTATCTGAACTAAATCGGAAAAAATTGTGCAATAAAAAACGGAGCAGCTTGCTCCGTTTTTTATTGCATCCGAAAATCAGAGATTAACGAGCGCGGAAGACGATGCGGCCTTTTGACAGGTCGTATGGAGTCATCTCTACAGTTACTTTGTCACCCGTTAGGATACGGATGTAGTTCTTACGCATCTTGCCAGAGATGTGAGCAGTCACAACGTGACCGTTTTCAAGTTCAACACGGAACATAGTGTTTGGTAGAGTGTCAAGGACTGTGCCTTGCATCTCGATTACGTCTTCTTTAGCCATTTAATCCTCTTTAGAAATTAGGCAATATTAGCGGGCTATATTCTGCCGCTAAATAGTAATTATGTAAAGTTGAGGCGTATTCTACCCTCGCCAACGCTGATTTACTAGCCTTTGGTGGCGTTGAAAGCGTGTTTTGTAGCTCATTGCTGGGCACTCATCAATCTGATATCCCAAATATAGCCACTGTTGTTTGTTTTCTTGGCAGTATTTAATTTGATAAAGCACCGCTAATGTCCCAAGAGATAACTCGTAGTCAGGGTCAAAGAAAGTATAAAAAGCACTCGAGCATTGTGGCATCAAATCTGTCACTGCAATGGCGAGCAATTGATCTGATTCATCGTAAATGTGTAAAAACGACGTTGTCAGCCAGCTGGTTTGAGCAAATCGAGCAAACTCATCACGCTTTGGTGGGTACATAGTGCCGTTTTTATGCCGTTTGCAGATGTACCGACTGTAAAGCTCAAACCATTCCTCATCCATTTCAGGTTTCATTTCCCAGCGTAAAGACTGTGCTTTATTAAGCAGCCTCTTCTGACTTTTTGATAGTCTAACGTCTGGAATCGAGACTCGAATTGGCTGGCAAGCGGTGCAATGCTCGCAATGCGGTTTATATATGGTATCTCCGCTACGACGAAAACCGTTAGCCATGAGCAACTGGTAATTTTCTTCAGTATGCAGCCTTTCATCAAGCGCCACCGCAACCCGCTCTTGCCGTTCAGGCAAATAACTACAAGGGTGATTATTCGTCAACCCTATTCGAATATGTTGTATATCCGTACTCATACTGAATCCTGCAAAACTTGGGGCTGATAGGCATCAAATAGTGTTTGCTTTTCTCTTAAAGATAGTAGTTTTTGCATAAATTCGTCACGCTCAAGTTCAAATGCGCCAAGTGATGCCAAGTGAGAATTCATAACTTGGCAATCGATTAATTGACCTTGCTTTGACGCCAAATGGTTGCATAAGTACCACAATGCAATTTTGGATGCGTTATCTTTTAGGCTAAACATCGACTCCCCGCAAAAAAGTTGGCCCACGCAGATGCCATATAGTCCGCCAATCAGGTTGTTGTCATGCCATACTTCTACAGAGTGACAGTGACCAAGTTTGGCTAACTCAATGTAGGAAGTTTGCATTTCCTCGTTGAGCCATGTTTCCTCTGCAGGGCGTGTTGAAGAACATAGTCTAATCACTTCTTCTGTCGCGAAATTGAGTGTTACTTTATAGTTATGTTTACGCTGAAATTTTTTGAGACTTTTAGATGGCTTAAACTGCAATGGGTCAAACACAGCGCGCGGAGAAGGGCTCCACCATAAAATAGGTTCACCAGGACCATACCAAGGGAAAATGCCTTGATAGTAACCATTGAGGATTCTCATGGGGTTTAAGTCACCACCAAAAGCCAGCAAACCATTGGGGTCGCTGAGTGCTTTATAGGGTGAGGGAAAGTTGAACGTTTCATCGAGTTCAGTTAAATAAATAGCCATAAGAAGTCGTTACCAACATTGGAGTCAGAGGAGTTTATGATGACCTGGTTAAGAAATATCGTAAAAGTATGGCTTGGGATCATACTGTTTTTACCACTTGTCGCCAACGCAGCCTATGAAAGAAATGTTGCCAAGCCAGTTAATGAAGTAGTTTACGGGAAGATTGACTCTGTCCGTTATATTACTCAACAAGAGGTTGTTCAATCGAAAAGTAACGGTTGGAAGACACTACTTGGTGCCACTATCGGTGGTTTAGTCGGTAATCAATTTGGTGGCGGTACGGGAAGAGAAGTCGCGACGGCAGTGGGTGCGCTTGCAGGTGCCGCAGTTGCTCAAAACCAAAGTAATTACCAATACACGGTTGAATATAAGTTAGTTGAGCTACTCATCAAAGTGAAGGGTGATAAGCTAATTAATGTCATCCAAGATGTTGATAAAAATATGTTATTTAGTCGAGGGGATGAAGTTCGTATTTTATATTTTGATGATGGAGTCAGGGTTGATATCACTTATTAACCCTAGGTTGTTTTAGTCTAACGAAGCCTAATCAGGCATGTACAGTCGGGCTGGCTTATCGTCAAATAAAGTCGAAATAGTTTGCTGTTTCGCCGTGCTTCTTTCGCTCTGATTTACATCGCTGGCAATGCCTTTAATTCTGTATCTTTAGGCTGCTTGAGGATATTCATAAATTAGCGCCGATTTACTCTGGTTTTGTCGTGTTTTTTTGGGTAGTCTGAATTCACGAAGAATTGTTTAGCCCTCATAAAAAATCGTATGTTGAGGGCACAAAGGATTATCAACTTTTAATGGAAAGCCTAACGTTACAACCTATCAATAAAATTCAAGGGGAAGTGAACCTTCCTGGCTCTAAAAGTGTTTCTAATCGAGCTCTTTTACTTGCTGCTCTTGCTAAAGGCAGAACTCGCCTTACTAATCTCCTCGACAGTGATGATATTCGTCATATGCTGAATGCGCTGACTAAACTAGGCGTTCAATACCAACTTTCCGAAGATAAAACAGAATGTCTCGTTGACGGCCTTGGGCGTCCGTTTTCTGTCTCAGAGCCGGTAGAGTTATTTCTCGGCAATGCTGGCACTGCGATGCGACCATTAGCTGCGGCTCTTTGTCTTGGAGAAGGGGAGTATGTACTGACGGGCGAACCTCGTATGAAAGAGCGTCCAATTGGTCACCTTGTCACGGCACTGAAAGATGCTGGTGCGAACGTTGAGTACATGGAAAACGAGAACTTTCCGCCTCTCAAAATAATTGGTACTGGCCTAAAAGCAGGTACAGTTTCTATCGATGGGTCCATTTCAAGTCAGTTCTTGACCGCTTTCTTAATGTCTGCGCCATTGGCTGAAGGTGAAATTCGCATCAACATCGAAGGCGATTTGGTTTCTAAGCCTTATATCGATATCACCCTGCATATCATGAAGCAGTTTGGAGTCGATGTGATCAACAACGACTATCAAGAGTTTGTGATCCCAGCCGGTCAGCAATACATCGCTCCAGGCGATTTCTTGGTTGAAGGTGACGCGTCTTCTGCTTCTTACTTCTTGGCGGCGGCAGCCATCAAAGGCGGAGAAGTTAAAGTCACGGGTATCGGTAAAAACAGCATTCAAGGTGATATTCAATTTGCTGATGCGCTTGAAAAAATGGGTGCAGAAATTGAATGGGGTGATGACTACGTAATTTCACGTGTTGGTCAATTAAAAGGCATTGATATGGATTACAACCATATCCCTGATGCTGCAATGACCATCGCGACAACAGCGCTATTTGCCGAAGGCACTACCGCTATTCGTAACGTTTATAACTGGCGTGTAAAAGAAACAGACCGTTTGTCAGCTATGGCGACTGAGTTACGTAAAGTTGGTGCGGAAGTGGAAGAAGGGGAAGACTACATCATCGTCAAACCTGTCTCTCAGTTAAAGCATGCTGCGATTGATACTTACGATGATCATCGAATGGCGATGTGTTTTTCGCTGGTGGCACTTAGTGATACGCCTGTGACGATTAACGATCCAAAGTGTACGTCGAAAACGTTCCCTGACTACTTCGACAAACTTAAGGCTTTAAGCTGCTAAATATTCTGACCTGAAACCGGAAAGCCAGAGTGAATAACACTCTGGCTTTTTTGTTTCCCAATACTATTTAACCAGCGTAAATTCCTTAGAAAGGTGATGCGCTAAGTATTTAAACATATTGAATACTGCAGTCGTATTTGAAGTTGGTAAACCTTTGTCATCAAGGAAGTATTCACCTTTAAAAACTAAAACACCTTCTTTTTCTTCTACGCTTGTTGCTCGCATTCCCTCGATGTAATCATCGTGCTCTTGGATGATTTGGTTAGCGATCAAAAGAAGGTCGAACTCTTCGATAAACGTTCTATCAGACATATTCTTTCTACCATTCTATTCAGTTAAGAGCGCTGAGTATACCTACAACTAAAATGGGTTTGCATGATTAATTCAGTCAATCGTTCAGTAAGACTAAACAGATCAATTTTTAGAGTATAAGCATGATGCGGAGGAAGATGGCAGAACATTGAACCAAACTATTTTGTGATGGGTAACAAAATTTATTGCATTGGATTAGCGGATGCTAAGTTTGCCTGTTTAGATATGCCGCTCAATACCTTTCAGAACCCTGTCTCTTTGAAGTATAAAGACGATGAATTGTCAACCAATCGGATCTGAATTTCAAAAAAGCAGTTGATCTTCTTTTCATCTCGCACAATAGTAAAAAAAGAAGCAATGAAATAGAACATTATGCGGGTGGCCTTTAAACAAGGTTTCTACCCGCATTATTATGAAGGACGTTAGAGTCAGTTATGGGTAAATCACTCGTTATAGTGGAGTCACCAGCCAAGGCAAAGACGATAAATAAGTACCTTGGTAAAGACTTTATTGTTAAGTCTAGTGTTGGTCATGTGCGTGATCTGCCTACGGCCGGTCAAAGCACTGGTGAGAAAAAAGCCGCAGCCATCTCAACTAAAGGGATGAGTCCGGAAGAGAAAGCGCGCGTTAAAAAAGAGAAAGACCGCAAAGCGTTGATCAAAAAAATGGGGATTAACCCATATCATGACTGGGAAGCGAATTACCAAATCCTTCCAGGCAAAGAAAAAGTTGTCAACGAACTACAAAAACTCGCCAAAGACGCAGATTGCGTTTATCTCGCAACCGATTTGGACCGCGAAGGGGAAGCAATCGCATGGCACCTTCGTGAGATCATCGGTGGCGATGAAGAGCGATACAAACGTGTAGTTTTTAACGAAATTACGAAAAACGCGATCCAACAAGCTTTCCAGACACCTGGCGAGCTGAACATGGATGGTGTAAATGCCCAACAAGCACGTCGCTTCATGGACCGTGTCGTTGGTTTTATGGTTTCACCTTTACTTTGGAAAAAAGTGGCTCGTGGCTTATCTGCTGGTCGAGTGCAGTCTGTTGCGGTGAAATTGTTAGTTGAGCGTGAGCGTGAGATTAACGCGTTTGTACCAGAAGAATTCTGGGACATTCATGCGAATACGAAAACGAAAGACAAAGCGGACTTTAAACTGCTTGTTGCGCAGAAAGACGGTTCTGCGTTTAAGCCAGTTAATGAGGCAGAAACCAAAGCAGCGATGTCTGTACTTGAGAATGCAAGTTACGAAGTATGTAAGCGTGAAGACCGTCCTACAAAGAGCAAGCCTTCAGCACCTTACATCACCTCTACGCTTCAACAGGCAGCGAGTACACGTCTGGGCTACGGCGTGAAAAAGACCATGATGCTAGCTCAGCGCCTCTATGAGGCCGGTTACATCACTTACATGCGTACTGACTCGACTAACCTAAGTGCCGAGGCTGTGGACGCTGTACGTGACTTTATTGGTTCTGAGTTTGGTGATAAGTACCTGCCAGCGAAACCATTGGCGTACGGTAGCAAAGAAGGGGCACAGGAAGCGCACGAAGCGATCCGTCCTTCAAATGTGGGTGTTAAGGCGGAAGACCTGCAAGGTGTCGATGCTGATGCGCACAAACTTTATGCTTTGATTTGGAATCAGTTTGTAGCGTGTCAAATGACGCCAGCAGAATACGATTCAACAACCATCAGCGTAAAAGCGGCAGAATACACGCTTAAAGCGAAAGGTCGTATCCTTAAATTTGACGGCTGGACTCGTGTACAGCGTCCAATGGGCAAAAACGAGGATACAATCCTTCCAGCGGTACAACTTGGCGATAAGCTAAGCTTAGAGTCACTTGACCCTAAACAGCACTTTACAAAGCCACCTGCGCGCTACACTGAAGCAGCACTGGTTAAAGAGCTGGAGAAACGAGGCATTGGTCGTCCGTCGACTTACGCATCGATCATTTCTACGATTCAAGATCGTGGCTATGTGAAAGTTGATCAGCGCCGTTTCTACGCTGAAAAAATGGGTGAAATTGTTACTGACCGCCTTGATGACAGCTTTAACGATTTGATGAACTACGACTTTACTGCGCGTATGGAACAGAAATTGGACCAAATCGCTGAAGGTGAAGTGAACTGGAAAGCTGTGTTAGACAACTTCTTTGCTGATTTTACTGGCGATCTTGAAAAAGCGGAGCTGGATGAGTCAGAAGGCGGTATGAAGTTAAACCACATCGTCATGACGGATATCGAGTGTCCGACGTGTAGCCGTCCAATGGGCATCCGTACTGCTTCAACAGGTGTGTTCTTAGGCTGTTCAGGTTACGCGTTACCACCAAAAGAGCGTTGTAAGACAACCATCAACTTGGGTGACGAAGAAGGTATTATTAACGTTCTAGAAGAAGACGTTGAAACCGCAGCTCTTCGTGCTAAAAAGCGTTGTCCGATCTGTGAAACAGCGATGGACGCATACCTGATTGATGACAAGCGTAAGATGCATGTTTGTGGTAATAACCCGAACTGTGAAGGCTACCTTGTTGAATACGGCGAGTTCAAAGTAAAAGGCTACGATGGTCCAGTTGTTGAATGTGACAAATGTGGCTCTGATATGGTGCTTAAGAACGGTCGCTTTGGTAAATACATGGATTGTACGAGCGAAACGTGCAAGAACACTCGTAAGATCTTGAAGAATGGCGAAGTCGCGCCCCCGAAAGAAGATCCTGTTCATTTCCCCGAGTTGCCATGTGAAAACTCAGATGCGTATTTCGTACTTCGTGATGGTGCTTCAGGTCTATTTATGGCGGCAAGCAACTTCCCTAAATCGCGCGAGACACGTGCTCCTTTGGTTGCTGAACTGGCGCGTTTTGAAGAGCGTTTACCTGAGAAGTTCAAATACCTAGCAACTGCGCCGCAAGAAGATCCTGATGGTCGTCCTGCTGTTGTACGCTTTAGCCGTAAAACAAAAGAGAACTACGTTCGTTCGGAAGAGAACGGTAAGCCAAGTGGTTGGACAGCGCTCTTTGTTGACGGTAAGTGGGAAGTCACTGATAAGCGTAAAAAAGCGAAAGCATAAAAACGTACGATCTAAGTAATGTAAAAAGGCAGCGATATCGCTGCCTTTTTTGCGTTTTGTTTTTGCGTAAAGGCCACTGTGTTGTTCGTATAGCTCTTTGCTGCTTTGACTGAGTTTTGCTGACGCGAGAAGATCCCAGCATCAATATTTCGTAGTCGCTGATGTATTTTTTATGTAAAAAATATTTGTTGTAACTTTCATTTTGCATTCACATATTTGTTATACATTGGGCTAAAAAATCGGCGGTGTAGTGAATCCGTTCGTAAATTGTTTTCACAATGTAATCGTTTGCTTTTCCATGTGTGATCTAGATATCGTCTTGAGTACGCAAGAGCTGTATGGTACACAGAATGGCGTATTAAAAATTGTAATTTAGAACCCGCTTAGATAATTTATTACAAAAATTAGTGCAACTGTGTGCATTGTTTGCGTCAAAAAATAAGGAAAGAGTGGACGTTGCATACTGGAAGTGCCGTAGCTTTTTTATCCGTGTTGTAAGAGTTCACAGAAACTCAGAGACGGTTGCTAAATGTATTCGCTTGACTCCCCGAGTATGACTCATTCAAGCGAGTACCAAATCCAAGCTATAACGATATGGAGAACAACAAATGGCTGGTGTTTTGGGAATGATTCTTGCTGGCGGTGAAGGCTCTCGTTTGAGACCTTTAACGGAATCTCGCAGTAAACCTTCGGTACCGTTTGGTGGTAGTTATCGATTGATCGATTTTGCTCTAAACAATTTTGTTAATGCGGACCTGATGCGCATTTACGTCCTAACCCAATTTAAATCTCAATCTTTATTCCATCACTTAAAAAAGGGGTGGAACATCAACGGCATTACAGACCGCTTTATCGATCCTATTCCCGCTCAAATGCGTACTGGTAAACGTTGGTACGAAGGGACGGCGGACGCGATCTATCAAAACCTGCGTTTTATGGAGTTAGAGGAACCAGAGCAAGTTTGTATTTTTGGCTCTGACCATATCTATAAGATGGATATCAAACAAATGCTGAACTTCCACTCAGAAAAGCAGGCTTCTCTGACGGTATCTGCATTGCGCATGCCACTAAAAGAGGCGTCGCAATTTGGGGTTATCGAAGTGGATAGTGAAGGCCGTATGATTGGCTTTGAAGAAAAACCAGCAAATCCGAAGTCGATTCCTGGTGACCTGGATTACGCTTTAGTTTCAATGGGTAACTATGTTTTTGAAGCTCAGGTACTGTTCTCAGAGTTGGTCGAAGATGCGGATAATGAAGCTTCATCACATGATTTTGGAAAGGACATCATTCCAAAGATGTTCCCTAGAGGTGATGTGTTCGTGTATGACTTCAGTACCAACAAAATCAGTGGCGAAAAAGAAGAGGTGTACTGGCGTGATGTCGGAACTATTGATGCGTACTGGCAAGCGCATATGGATCTGCTAGAAAAAGATGCACCATTTTCGCTGTACAACCGTAAATGGCCATTGCATACCTACTACCCACCATTGCCACCTGCGACATTTACCGACTCTGATAATGGTCGTGTGCAGATAATCGATAGTTTAGTGTGTAATGGCAGCTATGTTAGAGGCTCAAGAATCGAAAAGTCGGTGCTTGGTTTTCGCAGTAATATTGCTTCTGCTTGCGATATCAGCGAATGTATACTTCTTGGTGACGTAAAAATTGGCGAAGGATGTGTTTTACGTCGTGTGATTGTCGACAAGGATGCCGATATTGCTCCTGGTACTCAGATTGGTGTGAATCTTCAAGAAGATAAAAAACACTTCCACGTGTCTGAGGAGGGCATTGTTGTTATTCCGAAAGGAGCTCGAGTTGGCTACTAACAACTTATCTATTCTGTTTGTAGCTTCTGAGGTTGAAGGCCTCATTAAAAGTGGTGGCTTGGCAGATGTTGCCAAGGCACTACCGGAAGCCCTTCAAAACCTACAGCAAGACGTAAGAATTACCATCCCTGCGTACAGCAGTATTGATAAACTCGCAGACGCAGAAGTTGTATTAGAAACAGAATTAACATCATGGCCGCATACGGAGTATCGAGTTTTGCGGCTCATGTTAGGTCAAAATCCTGTTTACCTGATTGATTGTCCGCCGTATTTCAATCGACCATCAATGTATGCGGAGAACAACCAAGCGTATACTGATAACGGCGAGCGCTTTGCGTTTTTTAGTGCAGCATGTCTCGATATGTTACCCAAGCTCGCCTTTCAACCTAATATCATACACGCGAACGATTGGCACACAGGTCTTGTTCCATTTTTGCTCAAGCACAGGTATGGCAATGATCCGTTTTTTGCTCATACTAAAAGCGTCATTTCAATTCACAATGCGGTCTTTAAAGGCGTATTTAGTTATGAAGACGTGCAGTGTTTGCCAGAGTTTCATTATAGAAACGTTCCCGATGCTGCGGTGAGTGCAACGCATATTACGATGCTTAAAGCTGGTGTAATGAATGCAGATAAGATAAACGCGGTTAGCCCTACGTACGCAGAGGAACTAAAAACAGAGCTTGGCAGTCATGGAATGGCTTGGGAGTTTCAGCAACGCGCGCAGGACTTAGTTGGTATTTTGAACGGTTGTGATTACAACGCTTGGAATCCGGAAACTGATACCTACTTGCCGGTTAATTACTGCGCCGACCAGCAAAGTATGTCGCAAGGGAAGAAAGCTTGTAAAAAAGCATTACAACAACGACTAAATTTGCCCGAAAAAAATGTAGCTATGTTCGGTATGGTTTGTCGGTTGACCCAGCAGAAAGGCGTTCATTACTTGTTGCCTGCTTTGGCCGATTTTTTGAAGCACGATGTTCAGCTAGTTGTCGTTGGGACCGGAGACCCTGTTCTTGCCGCTCACTTACGAGAGGTTGCCGCGCGGTTTTCTAGCAAATTTGCCTTTGTAGAAGCGTATGACAATGAACTTGCGCATATCGTTGAAGCTGGTTCTGATTTCTTCTTGATGCCTTCTGAGTTTGAACCATGTGGCTTAAACCAAATCTATAGTATGGCTTATGGGACATTACCGATAGTACGCGGTGTTGGTGGCTTAAAGGACAGCGTTAGCGATTATGATGTAAACCCATCTGAAGCAACGGGGTTTGTTTTTTTCGAACCGACACCGCAGGCATTGTTGTTAACGATGCTAAGGGCACTGTTGCTCTACGCTCAAAACGAGCCTGAAGTGAATAAAGTACAGTTGCACGCGATGCAACAAGACTTTTGTTGGCAAAAGGCCGCAGAATCTTATTTGCAGCTTTACCACTCAGCGTTAGTTTGACTTAAAATTGTAACGAAAGGCACCGAATGAGGTGCCTTTATTATCTTGAGTAAGGGGAGTGTGGTAGGATGGCTTTTTACTCAATAGCACGATCTTTTTGATACTCAATATGACCCAGCCGCTACTTTTTCATAAAACCTATTTGCACCCTACTAGTAATGAGTGGGTTGTATTTGTGCACGGTGCTGGTGGTAGCTCTTCTATCTGGTTCAAGCAAATTAAAGCTTACAAGCAACACTTTAACTTATTGCTGATCGATTTAAGAGGTCATGGAAAGTCAAATCAGTTACTTAAAGAGCTCATTGCTAGCCGTTATACCTTTACGGAAGTTACCCAAGATATTTTGAAAGTATTGGACCATTTAAAGATCCAATCCGCTCATTTTGTCGGTATGTCGCTTGGTACTATTATTGTTCGAAACCTTGCTGAATTGTCATCAGAGCGCGTACGTTCGATGGTGCTCGGTGGTGCTGTCACAAGGCTTAACACTCGTTCTCAGATATTGGTGAAATTAGGTAATTTTTGTAAGCATATCCTACCGTACATGTGGCTCTACAAACTGTTCGCTTATATTGTTATGCCTCAAAGAAGCCAACGAGAATCTCGCCACCTTTTTATTCGCGAAGCCAAGAAGCTTTGCCAAAAAGAATTTAAACGTTGGTTTATTCTTGCCGCTGATGTAAATCCGTTAATGAAATATTTTAAAGATCGAGAGTTACCCATTCCGACTCTTTACTTAATGGGCGACAGGGATTACATGTTTATTAAACCTGTCAAAGAAATGGTTGCAGCACATAAGCTCAGCATTCTACGAGAAATCCCGAATTGTGGTCATGTATGCAATGTAGAGCGTCCAGAAGACTTCAATCAACACTCCATCGAGTTTATTAAACAGCAAGCTGTATGTGCTTAAAACTGAGTGCATCCACTGAATAGGAGAGCCGCTATAGCTCTCCTAGTTGATATCCACATTGCCAACATGCACCAAATTGCCCTTCGTTTATTTCATGACATTTTGGGCATTGCCAATCTTGATACTCATGCCTATCGGATTGTTTTCGATATGCTTTTACTATTTCTTCAGCTTTCATCTTTTGTGCCGTGTCAAAAAGCCACACATAAGGATCGGTATCATCACCAAACGGCAGTTCTCCTTTTAAGCCGAAAATACCTTCTCCGCGAACTTCACAGTAAATTTGTTCCACTTTAAGCAGCTCACATACAATGTGTGCTTCTGCTGGGTTTTTAGCGATAAATATTTTCATCAAAATACCCACTTCACCAATTACGAGTTTTGCTGACTTGGTGTCGGCCTTACTTTATTCATAACCCATTTAGTGATGATTGGAAATAGTCCCAATAGCGCAAAAGACGCTAATACTGCGGGTGAAACAATGCCCGATAGGCTTTCAATTGTTGCTAATTGAGTACCTGCATTCAGATATACGGCTGTGCCTGGCAGCATACCTATTTGGCTAGTGAGATAAAATCGACCTACAGACATCGGTGTTAAGCCCATCAGTAAGTTGATTAGAAAGAGAGGGAATACAGGGATTAGACGCAAGGAAAATAGATAAAAAGCTCCGTCTTTTTCGACACCTTGATTAATTGCGTTGAGTTTATTTCCGAATTTGTTTTGTACCCAGTCACGCAATAAGTATCGGCTGCTCAAGAAGGCCAGTGTTGCCCCCATAGTGCTAGCGAAAGAAACCAGTAGCAAGCTTGTCCAAAAACCAAATAAGGCTGCACCAAGTAAGGTGACTACTGCCGCTCCTGGGATAGAAAAAGCGGTAATTGCAATGTAGGTAAAAAAGTAAATCGCAGCCGAGAATACAAAATTCTGATCGATGTATGTAGTTAGTGCTTCTTGTTGGGCTTTTGCATTCTCTAAGGTTAAATACTGGCCAAAGTTAATACCTAAAAAGACGATAGCCGCTAGTAGGATGAGACCTAATATCAGTTTCTTATTCATAATTTTGATTCCAATTTGGGATATATGTAATAAGACAGTAGGAAAACCGAAAAAATTTCACAAAAAAACCGCAGATTAGACTGCGGTTTTACAAGATAGTTTTTAGGCCGACTTTTATTGGAGGCCGTTCATCAACTCATCTCGGCGAGCTTGAGGTACCACACTCCAATGAGTGCCGTTGATAGCACCTTCTAGTGCCCATAGCAACTCAATGTTGACGGTTGCAGAGTGCGTATCTCTTATCGCTTTATAGGCGTTAAGCGCACCTTCCTCTTCAAGCTTCTCTACGGATTCGATGCCGGCTTTTTTTAGCATGCGCTCGGTAGCCAGTCGTAAGTTAGGCAAATCTTTCAAACGGTTAGGCTTTGTACTTGCTTGCTGTTCTTTCTCAAGCTTTGCCTTTTTCAATGATTGATTCGCTACTTCGATTAAGCGTTCGCTTGATTCCCATAAATCGCTGGAAATAGCGTAGTACTTTGTAACGACTGGAAAGCCACGTTTTTTATAAACGTAAGGCTTTAGCCCTTGTTTCTCGAAGTCAGATGAAGTTTTTTGGTCTGCTCTGATATGAAGCTGATTGTTTACCACTAGTGCAAACATTGTTTCATCAGCGAATAGTCCGAAGCCACCAAACATTGAGCGCGACTTGATATTACCAAGTGCCTCAAATAGCTTCATAGAGTCTTTGAGTATCGGTTTATCCATGTTTTGTTATCTCGGTGTAATTAATATTACGCCACCAAAAGTCAGGTCCGAGAGAGTAGCAAACATGCGTAAAAACAATGTCATTACAGAGTAAAGTCATTGCTTACACACTTGCCATCGGTAACCCCGCTACCTTCCATATCGTAATATGGTTCAGGCCGGAGGCTTTGCGTCCCACTCTTTCGAATGGTTTGCCCTGTGCGTGACACAATGAGCATACTTCTTATATTGAATTAACATCACGGTTTAGCGTTAAAAGTGTGATTTCGGTTCAATAAAAATGATAGATTGAATGCTCTATTTTGCATATGGAAAGGTGCAAATTGGCCTTTGAAAAGGAGTTCTTAATATATATTACATTTATATAAAACAGGGAGTTAACGTTAGTCAATTGTTATTAGAGTGGTGTGAAGTATTAGAGAATGCTTAATTTTTCCAAAAAAATAAGCGCCCCTGTAGAGCGCTTATTTAACACGGTTAAATACAGTGAAATTTAGTTCATTTTTTTCACAGTATTTCGAATTACAAGCTCAGGTTGCATTTCGAAAATTCGTTTTTCGTGTTCTTTATCTTTGATACGCTCAAGTAGAATTTCGAATGCATTTTTACCAACACGACGTTTAGGTTGGTGGATAGTCGTTAGCGGTGGAGAGAAGTATTCCGCAAGCTCGATGTTGTCGTAGCCGATCACTGAAATATCTTCAGGAATTTTGATCCCGTTTTGTTGCAAGCGGCTCATTAGGCCTAGAGCCATTGTGTCGTTAAAACAGAATACCGCCGTCGGGCGCTTGTCCATTGCGGTAATTTTATCTGCAACTAATACGGCCGTATCACATTCAAAGTTACCTTCAAGGATCCAGTCTTCATTTACAGCTAGGTTCGCTTCGCTCATTGCGCGACGGAAACCTGCAATGCGCTCTTGGCAAGCAAGCTTTTCAAAATGACCGCTTAGACAAGCGATATCCGTATGACCATTGTCAATCAGATGTTTGGTTGCAATGTAGCCACCTTCTTCTGAGTTATCCATGATCTTGTCTGCTTGTGAGCTCTCTGGGCCCCAATCCATGACCACTTTAGGAATGTCCGCATGACGGTCAAGCATCTCTTTTAGTTCTTCGGTTAAGTCAGAACACATCACTAGGATGCCATCAACGCGCTTTTCAGCCAGCATACGAATGTAATCGCGTTGTTTTTCGTAAATCCCGCCTGTGTTACATAAAATCAGAGTATAGCCTTGGCGGTAACAGTAGCTCTCAACGCCATCAATCACTTCTGAGAAAAATAGGTTAGTTGATTGAGTTACTAACATGCCAATCGTACGAGTTGAGTTGCATTTTAGGCTGCGTGCAACGGCACTTGGCGCGTAATTCAGCTCGTCAACGGCTTTCATTACTTTTTCTTGCGTTGCTTCTGCAACGAAACGCGTTTTATTGATAACGTGCGAAACTGTCGTAGTGGAAACGCCGGCTAAGCGAGCAACGTCTTTTATCGTGGCCATAAATGGTGTCCTGTATCGAGCTACTGAAATATGTCGTATTGGATGTACCTGATGCTCTAATGGTTTCACACCTAGCAATATAAAATTGGCGCTAAGTGTCTCGGCAGCGGTTGATCCAAGTGCGACAAAAGGGTACGTAGCAGCATCGGTCGATGAATTTTATCTTTTTTCTATCTGATGAGAAATTGCCATCAACCTGTTAAGAAAACACAAAAACCGCTATATTTCAGCGGTTTACATATAAATCATATTTAATCGTTTGCGCTCACATTTTAGCCCTATGTGGACTGACTAGCAATGTTTTCAGCAAGAGATTTGTGTATTTGAAGTCACATTTTGACTGCTAAATAACCAAGCGTCTTTGCGCTAAGTTAAGGCAAACGAATATTATACCCAAGTTACTTACAATTGGTCACTTTCAGGCATACAGGAAGCCCGATAGGCAGGCTCCCTAAAAATAGGCGGCAATTATTCACCAAGAAGGTAGGCGCTGTCTAGTTTACAAAATGCAACTAATAGTTTCGCGACACTCAAGTAAAATCCAAATTCGTCGAATTTTTTACATTTGTCTGAAAACTGAGGTAACCAAGACATCAATTGTTGCTGGATAAAGTCGTTTTGTTTAACGAAGGCTTCTTCCATGTGTTTTTCTTGTTCAAGCTCGTTTGAGCGGATAATCATGTTCCCGAGAAAGTCGAGCTCAACGGCTAAGTGATCCGCAGGTTCCTTTAGGTTTTCGTCTACTTGAACGCCAAATTCAGCCATCAACTTTTCCATTTCCTCAGCTGGCTTGTCATTCAGTAAACCTGATTCACCAATGTACATGGATGCGTAAGGAAGAGCGCCGTATTTTTCTGTCTTCAAAAACAGTTCACAAAAGTCAGCTGCAAGCTCTAGTTGTGCATCTTCACGATCTTGTAACCGATTCAATGCATCAACTAGGCTATCAACAGCTGGTTTCAGCGACTCATTTTCACCTAAACCTGCGAGAAAACTGCGAATTTCAACACTGTGATAGGCTTCCAATTCTTTCTCTGTTAGTTCTTTTGCGAACAAGCTCGAAAACCACCAGTAAATTTCAGCGCGTTTTTCATTAAAAGCTTTCACTTCTTGCATTTTGGGCTCCTGAATGATGCTTCAAGTCATGCATCACAAAGTCAATTAGGGATATCCCCTAAGTGTAATCAATTAAAATGAATAGCAGTAACTATAATTGTTATGTTTTATGGTCAAAAATGACCGTTTATTAATAGCAATGGGCAAGCTTGTTTTGAATCAATAAAAACGCTAAATCTTGCGTTTTAATGTATCTATGACTAGAAATGTTACTAGTTATGAATAGAATACGTCTTGGATAATAAGAAGACAGAAAAGTGGTGTAAATGAGCTATCACGTATTAGTCGTAGAAGATGATGTTGTAACTCGTAGTAAGCTTGCGGGATATTTCCAAAATGAGGGCTACCAAGTCAGCGAAGCAGAGAGTGGCGCAGAAATGCGTGAAGTTTTGCAAGCGGGCGATGTAGACCTGATCATGCTGGATATTAACCTGCCTGGTGAAGACGGCCTGATGCTTACTCGTGAGTTACGTAGCCAATCGGATATTGGTATCATATTAGTAACAGGACGCACGGATAGCATTGATAAAATCGTAGGCCTAGAAATGGGTGCTGACGATTATGTGACAAAACCTTTTGAACTGAGAGAGCTGTTAGTTCGCGTTAAAAACTTGCTGTGGCGTATTTCAGCGGCGCGCAGTGGCAGCTCGAAAGCGAATGAAACCAGTGAAGAGCACATTGTGCGCTTTGGGGAGTGGACATTCGACATTCAACGTCGCGCACTTAGCCGCAACGGTGAGCCAGTAAAACTAACTAAAGCAGAGTATGAACTTTTGGTGGCATTATCGTCTTATCCTAACCAGGTGTTAAGTCGTGAGCGTATTTTGAACATGATCAGCCATCGAGTGGATGCGCCGAATGACCGCACCATTGATGTTCTTATTCGACGTATGCGCGCAAAAATGGAGTTCGATCCTAAGAACCCACAGATTTTTGTAACGGTACACGGCGAAGGCTATATGTTTGCTGGTGACTAGTTGGAACATAACTCAATCGTAAAAAGAAAAAGGAGAGCTTCGGCTCTCCTTTTTTGTGGCTTCAAGATAATACTAGTTTGCTTCAACCATTGGTGTTTGGCCGACAGTATCACGCAACCTTTGCCAAATACTGCCCAAGTACTCATGCCAATAAAGCTCTGTTTGTTCTAAGTAACGCGCTTTAGGTGAGTATTTATCCCAAGGTTGACTTATCTCGCTAATAGCTAAGAAGTTGGTCGGGGCTGGGATTGGTTTAATGCCTGCTGCGTTGAACTCATACAATGCACGGCTCATGTGACTCGCAGAAGTGACTAACACAATCTCCTTTTGTTGAACGAATGCAGCCGCTTGACGCGCCTCTTCCCATGTATCTTTCGCATCTTCTAATAAAATGATATCGGATTTCGCGACTCCCAACGCAAGGGCAACGTTCGCCATCATTCGCGCGTGGCTAATTTCAGATCCGCCAGCATAGCCGGATAAGATTAATTTCGCGCCTGGATACATTCTTAAAATACGAATGCCCTCAGTTAAGCGCATTAATGCTGCACGGCTTAACTGCGAGGTGGGTGGAATTTCGTCATCGATAACATGACCATTCCCTAAAACCATCACGTAGTCGATGGTGCCAGAAACTGGCAAAAAGGCTTTATGCTCTCGCTCTAACGGCATAAGAAGCTTGGTTGAAACAGGTTGGAAGGCAACAAGAAAAATGCCAACAAAAGAGAATAGAACAACGAAGCAGCCAGTTTTACGTTTTGTAGTAAAACTAATGAGAGCAAGACCCAACAAGCCTATCAGCAGCAATGCCGGAAGGGGCATAAGCATGGCTGACACTACTTTTTTCAGCTCAAACATACATAAATAGTCCGAAAAAACATCAATTGATAATAAAAATGAGGGTATCCCTCTTTATTCCTGCTTTCCTTGTGCCAGAATAGCGGCACAATCCGTTATGATAACTCAGCAGAAGTGACAGAAGACCGCAATTTCGACGATATCGCCCACAAATTTGCAAAAAATATTTACGGCTCCGATAAAGGGGAGATCCGCCAAATCATTGTGTGGGAAGATTTTCTACAGATTCTAAGTGAATTAGATGCTGACCAGCAACCCCTAGAAGTGTTGGACGCTGGTGGTGGTTTGGCACAAATGTCGCAAAAGCTTGCTAAGCTCGGACATCGAATCGCTTTATGTGATCTATCTTCGGAAATGCTGCAGTTGGCTAAGCAGGATATTGAAAAAAACGGTTTGCTTGAGCAGTATCGCCTGATTCATTCGCCTGTCCAATCCATCGGTGAACATATGGATGGACAGGTCGATCTGGTTATGTTCCACGCTGTGATGGAGTGGCTGGTTGATCCTAAGGCCGCACTTGAAACAGTTCTTGAACAAGTAAAACCGGGAGGTATCGCATCAGTCATGTTCTACAACCACCACGGTTTAGTCTATAAAAACGTGGTTTGTGGCAACATTCCTCATATATTAGACGGCATGCCTCACCGAAAAAGATTTAAACTACAGCCGCAAAAAGGCTTAAAACCTGAAGAAGTCTACCAGTGGATAGAAAATTCAGGTTTTAATATTTGTGGCAAATCTGGTATTCGCTCATTTAGTGATTACATAGGCAACATGGAATACATGGGTGATTACGAGTTTGAAGATGTGTTGGCGCTAGAAAAACAACTTTGTCGACAAGAGCCATACCTCTCATTAGGCCGCTACATTCATGTGTGGGCTAAAAAGAACGATAAACAGGAATAACAATGAGTGAGATGACTCTCAATGCTGCAGAGCAACCAATCGATGAGCTGGTTGGCTGGGTTAAGCAGCACGATTTCTCGTTGAACCTGACCACAGAGCGATTGGCATTTTTGATAGCCATTGCCGTACTGAGTAATGAAAGGTTCGATGAAGAACTGGGTGAAGGTGAACTGCATGATGCATTTGCCATCGTCACTCGACTATTTGATGAGACCGGCGAAGCCTCCGCTTTTCGTGCGAACAATGCGATCAACGAGATGGTTAAGCAGCGTCTTATGAGCCGTTTTGTCAGTGAGATTACTGACGGAGCGAGCATTTACCGCTTGTCGCCATTAGCGATAGGAATAACCGACTACTACGTGCGTCATCGTGAGTTCTCAAAACTGCGTCTATCTATCCAGCTATCCATGGTAGCGGATGAAATGGCGAAAGCAATTGAGGCAGCACAAAAAGGTGGCACACCGGGTCACTGGAAGAAAAACGTATACGGTGTTTTAAAATATTCTGTAGGCGAAATCTTCGATCAAATTGATCTCAACCAACGTGTTATGGATGAGCAGCAACAGTCAGTGAAACAACAGATTGCTGACCTGCTTAACAAAGACTGGCGTGAAGCGATCAACAACTGTGAAGCACTTCTGTCAGAAACATCAAGCACGTTGCGTGAACTTCAAGATACGCTGCAAGCCGCCAGTGATGAACTGCAAACTCAGATCCTCGATATTCAAGAAATTGTTTACGGTGACCCTGAGCTGGAGTTTATCGAAGAAGCCTTGTTTGGTCTGCAAATGAAACTAGACCGAATCACAAGCTGGGGCCAGCAAGCGATCGACCTTTGGATTGGTTATGACCGACACGTGCATAAGTTTATTCGTACTGCAATCGATATGGATAAGAACCGTGCGTTTAGCTCGCGTCTGCGTCAATCCGTCAAAGATTACTTCGATGCGCCTTGGTATCTGACTTATGCAGATGCGGAGAGGCTTTCTGACCTTCGTGATGAGGCCCTAGTACTGCGTGATGACGAGGTAACGGGTCAAGTTCCGATGGAAGTAGAATACGAAGAGTTTCAACAAGTCAATGATGAGCTGTCTGAACGAATTGGTGACATGCTAAAAGCGCATAAAGATCAAGGCACACCAATCGACTTGAGTGTGGTACTGCGAGATTACCTTGCACAGCACCCTTACACTCATCATTTTGATTTAGCTCGCATTATCGTCGATCAAGCTGTACGTCTAGGGTATTCAGAATCGGATTACCAAGCGATTCAACCAGACTGGAAAGCAATCAACGAATTTGGGGCAAAGGTACAAGCGAATGTCATCGACCGATACTAATGAATACATGTCAGAGAATCTGGCAAAAGCAATTTCTAACCCTCTGTTCCCAGCGCTAGACAGCATGCTTCGAGCAGGGCGTCATATCTCAAGTGAAGATCTAGACAATCACGCGTTGTTGTCGGATTTCGAACTTGAGCTTTCTTCTTTCTACCAACGCTACAACACCGAATTGGTGAAAGCGCCAGAAGGTTTCTTCTACCTTCGTCCTCGTTCAACGTCTCTGATTGGCCGTAGTGTTCTTTCTGAACTGGATATGCTGGTGGGGAAGGTACTGTGTTTCCTTTACCTAAGCCCAGAGCGTCTTGCGCACGAAGGCATCTTTACTAACCAAGAGCTGTACGACGAACTGCTTGCTCTAGCAGACGAAAACAAGCTGATGAAGCTAGTGACGAACCGTGCGACTGGTTCTGACCTTGATAAAGAAAAGCTGTTTGAAAAAGTACGTACGTCACTTCGTCGTTTGCGTCGCCTAGGCATGATCATCAACATCGGTGAAACCGGTAAATTCAGCATCAGTGAAGCGGTATTCCGCTTTGGTGCCGATGTACGTATTGGCGATGACATGCGTGAAGCGCAGCTGCGTCTAATCCGTGATGGTGAAGCAGTAGTGCACACCAAAGAGCCAAGCCAAGGCAGCTTATTGTCTGAAGAAGATCAAGACGACCAAGCCCAAGAAGAAACAACAGAAGAGGGTGAAGCATGAGCATGATTGAACGCGGTAAATACCAATCGCTGACCATGGTCAACTGGAACGGCTTCTTTGCCCGTACGTTTGACATCGATGGTCTGGTCACCACGCTATCAGGTGGTAACGGTGCAGGTAAATCAACCACAATGGCGGCGTTCATCACCGCATTGATTCCTGACCAAACGCTGCTGCACTTCCGTAACACGACAGAAGCGGGCAGCAGCCAATCGTCTCGCGACAAAGGTTTGTACGGTAAGCTACAGCCGGGCGCATGTTATGCGGCGCTAGACGTGGTGAACTCACGTAACCAACGCCTATTGTTTGCAGTAAAACTACAGCAAGTTGCGGGTCGTGATAAGAAAGTAGACATCAAACCGTTTGTGATCCAAGGTCTTCCAAGCCATGTGAAACCAACGGATATCTTGGTTGAAAGCGTATCTGCGACTCAAGCTCGTGTACGTCAAATCAACGAAGTAAAAGAATCGATCGCGGAATTTGAAGGCGTTCAGTTCAAAGCGTTCTCTTCTATCGTGGATTACCACGCGCAAATGTTTGAATTCGGTGTGATTCCGAAGAAACTGCGTAACTCTGGTGACCGTTCTAAATTCTACCGCCTGATCGAAGCATCGCTTTACGGTGGTATCTCAAGTGCGATTACCCGTTCGCTACGTGACTACCTTCTGCCACAAAACGGCGGCGTGAAGAAAGCGTTCCAAGATATGGAATCGGCGCTGCGTGAAAACCGCATGACGCTAGAAGCGATCAAAACCACGCAAGCAGACCGTGACTTGTTCAAACATTTGATTACAGAGTCGACCAACTACGTGGCAGCGGACTATATGCGCCATGCCAACGAGCGCCGTAAAAAACTAGAACAGACATTGTCTTTGCGTTCAGAGTTATTTGGTTCTCGCGAGACCTTGATTGAGCAAAACAATCTGCTTAACCGCGTTCAAGAAGAGCTGGAACTGCTGATCGAATCAGAATCTTCTTTAGAGCAAGACTACCAAGCGGCTTCTGATCACTTGCAACTGGTGCAAAACGCGCTGCGTCAGCAAGAGAAGATCGAACGCTACCAAGAAGATCTTGAAGAGCTGAGCGAGCGTCTTGAAGAACAAATGATGGTAGTGGAAGAAGCGCAAGAACGCGTGATGATGGCTGAAGAGCAAGCTACCGTTGCAGAAGAAGAGGTGGATAGCCTTAAGACGCAACTTGCTGATTACCAGCAAGCTCTTGACGTTCAGCAAACTCGCGCCCTTCAATATCAACAAGCAGTTCAAGCGCTGGAGAAAGCGAAGCAACTACTTGGCGATGACAGCCTAACGGCGGAATCGGCTCAAGCGCTTGTCTCTGAGCTTAAGAACAAAGAGTCAGAAAGCACCAATGCGTTGCTATCGGTTAAGCACAAACTGGACATGTCTTCTGCAGCGGCAGAGCAGTTTGAAACCGCGCTTAAACTGGTACAAAGCATTGTTGGTCAAGTTGAGCGCAAAGACGCGTCTGAACATGCGAAAACCGCAATTGCGAAAGCGCGTGAGTCACAACAAATTGCACAAAACGAACAACAATGGCGAGCACAACACCGTGATCTCGAACGCAGCCTTAACCAGCAGCGTCAAGCACGTGAACTGGTTGCTGAATACAAAAAGCAATATCACGTTGAACTAACCGATGAGGTTACGTTTGAACAAGAACGTGAACGTCATGCGACGCAAATCGAATCACTAGAGATAGCTCAAGAAGAAGTTCGTGATCAGCGTGGTGAACAGCGCCGTCTAGAGCAAAACGCGGTGGCAGAAATTAGTAAGCTTGAAGCAATAGCACCAGCTTGGATTGCGGCGAACGATGCGCTAGAGAAACTGAGAGAGCAGAGCGGTGAAGAGCTTGAGGATCGCCATGCGGTAATGAACCACATGCAAGTTGTCCTTGAACAAGAAAGGGAGCTGTCTTTAGCTAAAGATAAGCTTGCTGAGCGCCGTAGCCAGCTAGACGCTGAGATTGAGCGTCTTGCTTCTCCTGGTGGTTCAAATGACCCTCGCCTGAAAGGTTTGGCAGATACGCTGGGCGGTGTATTGCTGTCTGAGATCTACGATGACATCACGATTGATGACGCGCCTTACTTCAGTGCGATGTACGGTCCGGCTCGTCACGCTATCGTTGTTTCTGACTTGTCAGGCATCGAAGAAAAACTGGTAGAGCTAGACGACTGTCCAGAAGACTTGTACATCATTGAAGGTGACATCGATGCCTTTGATGACAGCTCGTTCGATGCAGAAGAGTTAGAGGGCGCGGTTTGCGTTCGTATGAACGATCGCCAAATGCGTTACTCTCGCTTGCCTGAGATCCCATTGTTTGGCCGTGCGGCACGTGAGCAGCGTCTAGAGTTGCTGCGTAACGAACGAGAAGAAGTGGTAGAGAAACACGCGAAAGCGGCGTTTGATTCTCAGAAAATGCAGCGCTTGTACCAAGCGTTTAACCTATTTGTGTCTAACCACATTCAGGTTGCTTTTGACGCCGATCCAGAACAAGCACTGGCAACTATTCGTGATAAGCGTAACCAAATTGCTCGCGTGTTGGCGGATCTGGATGCGAAAGAGCAACAACAACGTTCTCAGCTTCAAACCAGCAAGCAAGCGTTGTCTTCTCTGGACAAGCTAGCGTCACACATGGTGCTTGTTGAAGATGAGTCATTGCAAGCGCGTTTTGATGAGCTAGAAGAGAAAATCGCTCAGCTTGCAGAGGCAAAAAACTTCTTAAACAACCATGCAAAAGCCGTCACGCAATTAGAGAATATTGCGTCTGCGCTTGATGCTGACCCAGAGCAATTCGATGCACTAGAAGCAGAATACAAAGCGGCAGACGAGCGGCTACAAGATCTTAAGAAGCAAATCTTTGCACTCTCGGATCTCGTTGAACGTCGTCACTACTTCGCTTACTCAGATTCAGTAGACCTACTGAACAAGAGTAGCGAACTGAGTGAGCAGCTAAAAGCTAAACTGGTTCAAGCTGAACAAATGCGTACTCGCTCTCGTGAAGAGTTGAAGCAATCGCAAGGTCAAATGAACCAATACAACCAAGTATTGGCTTCTCTGAAGAGTTCACACCAAGCGAAACTGGAAACGGTTCAAGAGTTCAAACAAGAGCTTCAAGAGTTTGGCGTGAACGCTGACGAAGGTGCAGAAGAGCGCGCAATGCGTCGTCGTGACGAATTGCACGAGCGTCTACACACGTCTCGCAGCCGTAAGAGCGAATACGAGCGCACGATCACCTCTACTGAACTAGAGATGAAAGGCTTGGCAAAACGTCTGAAGAAAGTTCAGAAAGAATACGTTGAGCTGCGTACGTTCGTGGTTGCTGCGAAAGCTGGCTGGTGTTCAGTACTTCGTCTGGCGCGCGAGAACGATGTTGAGCGTCGTCTACACAAGCGTGAACTGGCTTACATGTCTGCGGATGAACTGCGTTCAATGTCGGATAAATCATTGGGTGCGCTGCGTCTAGCTGTTGCGAACAATGACGACCTGCGTGATGCGCTGCGTCTATCAGAAGACAATGCACGTCCAGAGCGTAAAGTTCTGTTCTACATTGCGGTTTACCAACATCTTCGTGAACGTATTCGTCAGGATATCATCCGTACTGATGATCCAGTAGAAGCGATCGAAGAGATGGAAGTCGAGCTGGCGCGTCTAACGGAAGAGCTAACGCAACGTGAAAACCGCTTAGCGATCAGCTCTGAGTCAGTAGCGAGCATCATCAAGAAGACGATTCAGCGTGAGCAAAACCGTATTCGTATGCTGAACCAAGGCCTGTCGAACATCTCGTTTGGTCAGGTGAAGGGCGTACGTCTAAACGTGAAGATCCGCGAAAGTCACGAAGTGCTACTGAACGGTCTAGCGACACAGCAAGAGCAGCACAAAGACCTGTTTGAATCGACTCGCTTTACTTTCTCCGAAGCAATGGCGAAGCTGTTCCAACGTGTGAACCCACATATTGATATGGGTCAACGTTCTCCTCAGGTTCTGGGTGAAGAGCTACTGGATTACCGTAACTACCTAGAGCTAAGTGTAGAAGTGAACCGTGGTACAGATGGTTGGCTACAGGCTGAGTCTGGCGCACTATCAACAGGTGAAGCGATCGGTACTGGTCAGTCAATCCTATTGATGGTGGTACAAAGCTGGGAAGAAGAGTCTCGTCGTCTACGCAGCAAAGACATTGTGCCTTGTCGTTTGCTTTTCTTGGATGAAGCAGCGCGTCTGGATGCGAAATCGATCGCGACATTGTTCGAATTGTGTGACCGTCTGGATATGCAGCTTCTTATCGCGGCGCCTGAAAACATCAGCCCAGAGAAAGGTACGACCTACAAACTGGTGCGTAAGGTGTTTAAAGATCACGAACACGTACACGTGGTTGGTCTGCGTGGTTTTGGTCAAACGGATAAGCCTAAGACTGAAGCACAAGAGATGATTGAAGAGTTTGAATCGTAAACTTCGAATCTAACAAAACGCCCGCAATGAACGCGGGCGTTTTTGTATCTGTTTGCGAGGCAGGCTTCGAACAACATAAGACAAGCCGAGACTGTAGGACGGCAGTCTCGGCTTATTAGCGGAACTTAATGAGGAAGCTACGTTTATTCCTCTGGAATATCGTCCCTGACTTCGATCATTTCAGCAAGCTCTTCAAGTGCTTGGACAGAAAGCTCAGACAAGCGTTGTAGGTGTTGGTCTAAGCTCTCTTGTTCTTCAAGCTCTGGTTCATCATTATTTGTTTCTTTTATTAGCATTTCTCAACCTCTCAAGTTGAGTAAGGGGAGCTCTCATCATACTCAAAAGGCAAAGTAGAAAAGAAACGATCTATGTTGATTTTGTTAGCTCGATCATTGATTCAACTTATATATGAGAAGGATGTGTTTAATAAGGAGAGCAAGTGCAAGGTTTTTGGATGCGGGAACAAAAACGCCAGTAATCATGACAATTACTGGCGAGTAATAACGAACATTATGTCGAAGGGTTAGAACAACGGCTTCACACCGAACTGCTCTGCCGCGTAAGCGACGCGTTCAATCGGTTTTGGATACTCAGCAGGTGTGCCAAGGCTCTCTATGTGTTTCAAACGAGGAAGCAAGCCTGCACCATTAGCGATTTGGATTGCCAGACCAGGGCGAGCGTTAAGCTCTAAAACCATAGGCCCTTCATCTTTATCCAGCACCATATCCGTACCCATGTATCCCAAACCTGTCATTTCCCAGGCACTTGACGCAAGCTCCAGCAAGCGCTCCCAATGCGGTACTTGAAGGGTCGAAAGGTCTTTACCTGTATCAGGGTGATGAGTCACTGGATGATCGAACTGCACCGCTCTGACGGCTTTACCTGTCGCGATGTCAATGCCTACTCCTACCGCACCTTGGTGAAGGTTTGCTTTGCCGTCGGAAGCCGCTGTAGAACAGCGCATCATCGCCATAACTGGATAACCTTTAAATACGATGATCCGAACATCTGGTACGCCTTCATAACTGAAGCCATCAAAACAGTCATCAAACTTGATTAAGTTTTCAACCACAGCAACGTCATTTTTACCACCAAGAGAGAAAAGGCCAGCAAGCGCATTACTAATGTGACGCTCGACCTCATCCCTACCAATTGTAGAGCCGGAGGGTTTGGTATATACCCCGTTTTTGTGAGACGTAACAACCAGAATGCCTTTACCGCCACTACCTTGTGCAGGTTTGATTACAAAACCAGGCCAGTTCTCAACCATTTTGTGGATAGTCTTAACTTCAGCTTGGTTATGAATGACACCGATCAGGGCAGGAACTGTTGCTCCTGCTGCCTGTGCAATAATTTTGGTCTTTAGCTTGTCATCGACAAGTGGGTATTTAGAACGATCATTGTAACGGCCAATATAGCTGTGGTTACGCTTGTTCATCCCCATAATGCCTTTATGGCGAAGCTTAGACGGCGAAGTAAAACTTTCGAACATCGTTTAGTCCTCCGCTAGTGGTTTGAAGCGTCGTAGCTCAGTGAGGCGGTAACCTGTGTAAGTACCTAGTAATAGAATACCGGCCAGAACAATCAACTGTAGACCAATGAAGTTAAAGGTTAAGTGTTGAATGTATGAGTTCGTCATTGCAAGGTAAACTAATACCGCTGTCAGCAATGAACCACCACCTTGCAGAGCAACTTCCTTCGCACCTTCTTCTTCCCATAGGATTGACATACGTTCAATCGTCCAAGACAAGATGATCATAGGGAAGAAGGTAATTGTTAGGCCTTCTGTTAAGCCCATTTTAAACGCAACAACGGTGAACACCGAGATGATCATAATAACGGTAATAATGACCGCAGATATCCTTGCTACCAGCAATAAGTTCAACCTAGACAAATAGCTTCGAATAATCAGGCCTGTACCTACAATTAGCAAGAAACCGACAATACCCGTTAATAGTTGAGTTTGAACAAAAGCAACGGCAATCAACACAGGCATAAAGGTACCGGATGTTTTCAGGCCGATAATCACACGCAAGAACACAACGATCAGAGCACCAATAGGGATGAGCATGATGGTTTTGAACATCGCTTGCTCTTCCAAAGGTAGGCTATGAATTGAAATATTCAGTAATCCATCTGCTTCTATTTTGTTGTTTGTAGCTTGTTGTGGTGTCATTTCTTGCTTAATCATCGAGAAATGCACTTGGCTATTTTTACCACCAACAAGGTCAAGTAAGGATACGTTTGATTCATCCCACACTAACAAGTTGGGTTTCACTGCTTTTTGTTCGGATTTTGGCGAAAACAGTACCCAATCTTTACCTGACCAAACCTGAACCATTGGTTGAATTGTTTGGCGTCGACGACCATCTTCTAGTTCGATAACACCGACGGTTTTGCTCTGTATACCTGCGGTAAGCAAAATGTTATGCAGTGCATCAGTACGGCTGAAATCGTTCAGTAGTAGCGACGAGTTTTGGCTATCAGGGTCATTAAGCGCTTTGATAAGCTCACGAGTAAACGTCACATTATCGGCTGAGCGACTCATCGCACGTTCGATAAGGGCATTTGCCGCTGCTGCTTGTGGCGCTGAAAGCGTTGGTGGCGTAATGTCTTCCGTTGGCGGTAAAGGAGTGACTTTAGCCTGAGGGTCTACTAAGAACTGGGCTTTGTAGTATATGGTTTGTGGCCCTTGAGCTTGGCGAATTGACCATTCTGCACGACGGCCTGAATCGTCATTGATGTAGGAAACGCCATAACCTGATGAGGAAGCAGATTCACCGATAAGTGTGTAACCACTTTGTGTATGAGGTGCTGCAAGTGACGCTTTTACTTCGTTGCCGTTAGCATTGAACTCAATACGAGCTTCTACATCCCATACCTGGCGAGTTTCGCCTGGCGTCCAAGGCACGCCGTAGTTTTCATGTCTGAAAACACTCAGAGCAATGCCCGCAATCACCAATAAGATGATAGAAAGGTAAAACGGTATTTTTGACGTCATAATCTACCTTATTATTTTTTATCTTCGTCCGTTTGGATATAGGTACGACTTACATCGACAAGTGCTATGTCGCGCATAAATTCTCTACCCAGTAAAATAGGATGGTTCATATGTGAGCGATCTGCCAACGTAAATTGCGCTTTTTCATGAATTTTTCCAACGCGCACCCAAAGTTCTACCACAGCGCGGCGTTCTAACTCTTCACTGGTAACCTGGCGGATTTTGACGTAGCGAATGACAGGAGCTTCGATCCAAGTACTTTTCTCTTCTTCGGATTTACTGGTGTCTGCTAAGTGGAATCGGACCCATTTTTTACCATTTCTTTCGAACTCTTCAATATCAACGGCATTTAAAGACGACGTCGCGGCACCAGTGTCGATACGTGCATCAAAAGTTTGCTTAATCGACTCTACAGTGACCTTTTCGATAGAGCCAAGGACAATATCGTGAGTTGGGGTTGGTTCCACAGGAGCGGGAGATTGGACAATAATCGGCTCTTTCGGTTTTTTTACTTCTGCCATTGCTTCATCGCGAAATGTAAGAAGTTCAACCTGTAGTTTATCGACTTGTTCTTCAAGGCTGTCGATATAGTCCGATTGGTTGCTGAGCTGAAGCTCTAGGTTGGTAATGCGATTATTGACATTCGCTTCTGAATTTTGAATCGCCGCTAACGTTTCTTGGTGGTACTGTTCGCCTTTGGTTAGTGAGCATCCAGATAGTAAGGCGATGGCAACAATCGGGGTCAATCGTAATAACATTGAAAACCTTGGGATTGGATTAAGTTGTTTATTTTTTAGGAGTTTAGCTTATATCGATAAAGCCTCACAAGTAAGAATGTTTCTCTATTACTTATTGTTTGAGGAATAGTGATGAAAAGCCAAAAATCAAGGACATAAAAGCGCATCCTTATTTAGAGCGTGCTCATATTTTGACGTGAAAAATGGATTCAAAAAACAAACTCGCTCATTACGAGGAAAGAGGGTAATGTCTTAACTCGTAAAATGAGTTAAGACAATGTCAGGAATCTCAGCGAATTATGATTTGCGAGCGACAAGAACCGCGCGGCGAGGGGCAGGATAGCCTTCTACAGTTTTGCTTGGGTCGTTCGGATCTAAGTAGTCAGGTAGAGAGTTATGCGTCATCCAATCTGTGGTACGTTGTTCATCTACGGATGTGATGTTTTCATCAACGATACGAACATCTTCAAAACCGACCAATTCTAGCCACACTTTTAGGGCTTTTGCTGAAGGGAAGAAATAGACATTACGCATTTGCGCGTAACGAGAAGTCGGGACCAGTACTGCATTCTCATCACCTTCAATCACGAGTGTTTCCAATACGAGTTCACCTCCAGATACCAATTGATCTTTTAGTTGCACTAAATGATCGAGAGGCGAGCGGCGATGGTAAAGCACGCCCATGCTGAATACTGTATCGAACGCTTCCAACTTAGGTAGTTGTTCAATGCCCAATGGCAGTAGGTGTGCACGTTGGTCATCGCCCATTAGTTTACGAATTGCTTCGAACTGAATTAGAAACAGGTGAGATGGATCGATACCGACAGTTAAGCGTGCACCTTCGCCTAGCATGCGCCACATGTGGTAGCCGTTACCACAACCTACATCGAGTACGCTGCGATTCTTTAATGGAGAAATATGTGGAAGCACGCGGTCCCATTTCCAATCACTGCGCCACTCAGTATCAATATGGATGCCGTGTACGTGGTATGGGCCTTTGCGCCAAGGATGGAATGTACGAAGTAAGCTTTCTAGCTTTTTAAGTTCCCCTTGAGGCATCGGCTCATTGTTTGAAATCGTGACAGAATCAACAATGTCGATGCTGTCCGGTCTACCCGCTGGGATTTTGTTCAGGGCTTTCAACCAGCGACCAAAGTCACCGTGCTCTGCATTTTGCCAATCCGTTAGCTGTTGTGGAAGCACATTAAGCCAAGGTTGAAGACGGGTGTCTTGGGCAATCAATTGGTAGAAATTTGCAAAGTTAAACATAGTTAGTTAATCGCTGAGTTGATGGGTATAAATTATTAACAAAAGCCGAAATCGGTATGGTTCAGGCTTTGTATGCATGGTCTATTTAATCGCGAACATGGAGCCGAAGTTAAAGCATTGGAACCAAACATCGTAGCTAGAAAAGCCAATTTTAGCGAAACGCTCTTTATGTTCTTTCTTTGAATCTGGGCGCATTACGTTTTCTATCGCGCTGCGCTTTTGGCTGATTTCTAGTTCGCTATAACCATTCGCACGTTTAAAGTCGTGGTGAAGGTCAATTAACAGTTCGTTCGAAACTTCATCTTCGAAGACGAACTTCTCCGATAGAATCAAAATGCCGCCTGGACGCAGGCCTGCGTAAATTTTCTCGAGCAAGGAGTAACGATCTTCTGGAGAGAGGAATTGCAAAGTGAAGTTCAACACCACCACTGACGCGTTTTCAATTTCGATATTGCGAATGTCTGCTTCTACTACATCCACAGGAGTGTCACTGCGGTAAGCGTTGACGTGAAGTTTACAACGCTCAACCATCGCAGGAGAGTTGTCCACTGCGATGATTTGGCAACCTTCTTGTTTGATATGGCGACGCATAGACAATGTTGCAGCACCCAAAGAACAGCCAAGGTCATAGATGTTTGAGTGAGGTTTTACAAAACGCTCTGCCAGCATACCGATTGCAGAAATGATATTGCTGTAACCCGGTACCGATCGTTGAATCATGTCAGGAAATACTTCCGCTACGCGTTCATCGAACGTGAAATCCCCAATTTTATCGATTGGAGCCGAAAAAATAGTATCTGGATTGCTCTTAGGGTTCATAACTAAGTCTCTGCATACAAGCCGCCTGAAAATGTCAGGCACCAAAAAAGGCGCGTATTTTATGGGAATTTCGCGCCTCTGTCATGTGTTGCGTTAGAACATCTGTAACTGCGAGTTGCCATCGTCAGCTGGGAAAGGTGATAACTCAGGGAGTGTGATAAGCTTTTGTATGTCTTTATATAGGTTTGCGGCCAACTCTGGCGCAATTATATTGTCTGCGGTATGGATCATGACATATGGCTGTTTACCTTCGGCAATCCATTGTGGCAACTTGTTGAGCCATGGTTTAAAAAACTCGTAATTTTGCTGTTCTTCTGGATGACCAATAAAGCGAATCAAAGGGTGTGAAGCGGTAGCAATGGCGTGAACAGGGACTCGTGGTTTTTTCATTTGTGCATCAATAATCGCCTCATTGTCGGGCTTAGCGGCAAAGACTGGGCGGCTATCCATAATAATGCGGTCAATATTATTCTCTACTAACCATTGGTTAAGTGCTCGCTCTTCTTCGCCTTTGGAGAAAAATGCCATATGGCGAACCTCAACACCGAGAGGGAAGTTAGGTGGAAAGTTCGCACAGAACTTTTTCAGCCGATCAAGGTGCTCAGGACCAAATGCGGCTGGTAATTGAATTGTCCATTGGCCCACACGGTCATGCAAAGGCTCCATGACTTTCATGAAGTCTCTCAGTTGTTCGCTGCAACCTCTTAGCATTTGCTCATGAGTGATGGCTTTAGGAAGTTTGAAAGTAAAGCGAAAATCATCGTGGGTTGCGGCTCTCCAGTTTTGCACTGTATTGAGCGTCGGTGTGGCATAAAATGTCGTGTTGCCTTCCACGGTATGAAACACTTGCGCATACCTTTCTAAACGTTCAGCGGGCTTTGTCCCGCTGCCGTAAAAACTTTGTTGCCATTGATTGTGCGACCACATCGTCAATCCAAGTCGAAGAGGTAAGTTATCCATTATTCTTTACTGCTTGCTACTCGTGTGAATACTTTACGAGAGTTTTGCTGAAATAGGTAATTTCACGCTATAATCCTCCCCAATTTTTTCGCTTTGGTGCGCTTTTGAACATTTGTTGTACTAAAAAGCACCAGTGAATGATAAAACACACGTAATTGTATGTTGAGTAGTCGATTTTCGTGGACATTCAGCGTATAACTGAATCTTTACTCTGCTTAGCAATGAGGCTGACAGAGCGTAGTTAACAACATTTGAGAGATTGGGAATTTCATTATGCGTACCCATTACTGTGGTCACCTGAACAAGTCCCTTGCAGGACAAACTGTAGAACTTTGCGGCTGGGTTAACCGTCGTCGTGATTTAGGCGGTCTTATTTTTATTGATATGCGAGATCGCGAAGGTATCGTTCAGGTAGTTGTTGATCCAGATATGGCGGATGCGTATGAAGTGGCGAACACACTTCGTAATGAATTCTGTATCAAACTAACGGGTGAAGTGCGCGTTCGCCCAGAGAGCCAAGCAAACAAAGACATGGCAACAGGTGAAGTTGAGATCCTTGCGAAAGGTCTTGAAATCATCAACCGTTCTGATGTTCTGCCTCTAGACTTCAACCAAAAGAACTCTGAAGAGCAGCGCCTGAAGTACCGTTACCTAGATCTACGTCGTCCAGAAATGAGCGACCGCATCAAGCTACGAGCTAAAGCGTCTAGCTTTGTTCGTCGTTTCCTAGATGACAACGGTTTCCTAGACATCGAAACACCAGTCCTAACAAAAGCGACTCCAGAAGGCGCTCGTGACTACCTAGTACCTAGCCGTGTTCACAAAGGCAGCTTCTACGCGCTTCCTCAGTCTCCACAGCTATTCAAACAACTTCTAATGATGTCTGGTTTTGACCGTTACTACCAAATCGTTAAGTGTTTCCGTGATGAAGACTTGCGTGCTGACCGTCAACCAGAATTCACTCAGATCGATATCGAAACGTCATTCATGACGGCTGACCAAGTTCGTGCAACGACTGAGAAAATGGTTCGTGAAATGTGGCAAGAGCTACTAAACGTTGACCTAGGTGAATTCCCAGTAATGCCGTTCAGCGAAGCGATTCGTCGTTTCGGTTCTGACAAGCCAGACCTACGTAACCCACTGGAACTAGTAGACGTTGCTGACCTAGTGAAAGACGTTGAGTTCAAAGTATTCTCAGGTCCAGCAAACGATGAAAAAGGCCGCGTTGCCGTTATTCGCGTTCCAGGTGGCGCTTCTCTGACTCGTAAGCAAATTGATGGCTACGGTGAATTCGTTGGCATCTACGGTGCGAAAGGTCTAGCTTGGATGAAGGTTAATGACCGTGCAGCGGGCATGGAAGGTATCCAATCTCCAGTCGCTAAGTTCCTAAATGAAGACGTGATCAACGGCATTCTAGATCGTACTCAAGCGGAATCTGGTGACATTATCCTATTTGGCGCTGATAAAGCGGGTATCGTTGCAGAAGCAATGGGTGCGCTACGTTTGAAACTAGGTAAAGACCTAGAGCTAACGGATGAGTCTGCATGGGCTCCACTATGGGTTGTTGACTTCCCAATGTTCGAAGAAGATGACGAAGGCAACCTACACGCGATGCACCACCCATTCACATCGCCTCTAGGTGTGACTGCAGAAGAGCTAAAAGCAAACCCTGCTGCGGCAAATTCTAACGCTTACGATATGGTTCTAAATGGCTACGAAGTGGGCGGCGGCTCTGTTCGTATCCACAACGCAGATATGCAAGAAGCCGTATTTGATATTCTAGGTATCACACCTGAAGAGCAACAGCTTAAGTTCGGCTTCCTGCTTGATGCGCTGAAATTCGGTACGCCTCCACATGCTGGTCTTGCATTTGGTCTAGACCGTCTAGTAATGCTGCTATGTGGCACAGAGAACATCCGTGATGTTATCGCGTTCCCTAAAACAACAGCAGCGGCGTGTCTACTAACAGACGCACCAAGTATTGCGAACCCAGCAGCGCTAGAAGAGCTAGCAATCGCAGTAACTGCAGCGAAAGAAAAAGACGCAGAATAAGCGCACAACATTTGAAGAAAACTCCCGCAACTGCGGGAGTTTTTGTTTAAATAAACCCAAGAAACTTCCAAAGCAATTTCCCAAGCAACGCTTTTTAGAACATGTTTTTGTTATTAAGCGTCAAAATACATTAAAAGGTGAATTATGGCTGGTCATAGTAAATGGGCGAATATTCGTCACCGTAAAGCAGCGCAAGATGCGAAGCGCGGCAAAATCTTTACTAAATTAATTCGTGAAATCGTTGTTGCGGCAAAAGAGGGGGGCGGTGAGCCAGAAAATAACCCACGTTTGCGAGCAGCAATTGATAAAGCACTGTCTAACAACATGACACGTGACACTGTCAACCGCGCTGTCAGCCGAGGTGCTGGTGGTGAAGGCGACGACAACATGGAAACCGTGATCTATGAAGGTTATGGTCCAGGTGGTACGGCGGTCATGGTCGAATGTATGACGGATAACCGAAATCGTACGGTATCTGGCGTGCGCCATGCATTCTCAAAGTCAGGCGGTAATCTGGGGACGGATGGTAGCGTCAACTATCTTTTCGACAAGAAAGGCGTGATTTCATATGGCCCAGGTTTAGATGAGGATGCGGTAATGGAAGTAGCATTAGAAAGTGGTGCTGATGACATTGAAACGGCAGAAGATGGCTCGATTGATGTCTACACGGCCCCAGGCGATTTTGGACTCGTAAAAGATGCTCTTGATGCCGCAGGGTTTGAGGCAGAGAACGCGGAGGTGTCGCTGATCCCATCTACGAAAGCAGATTTGGACGCGGATACTGCGCCAAAACTACTTCGTTTGATTGACGCTTTGGAAGATCTGGACGACGTTCAAGAGGTTTATCACAATGGTGATATCTCTGACGACGTTGCGGCTACGCTAGATTAAACTCAAGGTGTCGGGAGCGGTATTTGCTCCGAAGTTAGCAAGTAATAATAAAAAGACTGAGGCCGAATTAGGCCTCATTTTTAGGAACATTCATGTCAATTATTTTGGGCATTGACCCAGGTTCGCGCATTACCGGCTATGGGGTCATTCGTCAAAATGGACGCCACTTGCAATACCTTGGTAGTGGCTGCATTCGTACTTCAGAAAAAGAACTTCCGGGTCGGCTTAAACAGATTTATGCAGGCGTCACGGAAATCATTACCCAGTTTCAACCGGACGTTTTCGCGATCGAGCAAGTGTTTATGGCCAAAAACGCGGATTCAGCGCTAAAACTTGGCCAAGCTCGTGGCAGTGCAATTGTTGCTGCGGTGAATGCGGAGTTGCCGGTATTTGAATACGCGGCTCGTCTTATTAAGCAAGCTGTCGTAGGCACTGGTGGCGCGGACAAAGCGCAAGTTCAGCATATGGTTCAGCAGATGCTTAAATTGCCCGCCAAGCCTCAAGCGGATGCGGCCGATGCTTTAGGTGTGGCGATTTGTCATGCCAATACTAACAAGACTCTCGTTGCCTTAGCGGGCAAAGCAACCAGTGCCAGAAAAGGGCGCTATCGATAAAATTAACTGGATGTCTATCCAGTTCTTTATTATCCTGTCGCAAATTCATTTCCAAAGAGTATTTATAGTGATTGGACGTCTTCGTGGCATACTGATTGAAAAGCAACCACCTGAAGTATTAATTGAAGTTAATGGCATTGGCTATGAAGTCCAGATGCCAATGAGCTGTTTTTACGAACTGCCAAATGTTGGCGAAGAAGCCATTATTTATACTCACTTTGTTGTCCGTGAAGATGCGCAATTGCTATATGGTTTCAACACGGTAAAAGAACGAGCACTTTTCCGTGAAGTGATCAAAGCCAATGGCGTTGGTCCTAAACTCGGTCTTGGTATTCTCTCTGGTATGACAGCAACGCAATTTGTTACTTGTGTGGAACATGAAGACGTTTCTACGCTGGTTAAGCTTCCAGGCGTTGGCAAGAAAACCGCAGAGCGATTGGTTGTTGAAATGAAAGACCGCTTGAAAGGGTGGGGCGCAGGCGATCTATTTACACCATTTACGGATGCTGCTCCTGCGGATTCTAGTGCGACATCCAACAACGCGGAAGAAGAGGCAATCAGTGCGCTTCTAGCTCTAGGTTACAAGCCGACTCAAGCGTCGAAAGTGGTATCTCAGATCGCTAAACCGGACATGAGCAGTGAGCAAATGATCCGTGAAGCTCTAAAATCAATGGTGTAACGCTGGTTGCACAGTGAACATTTGTTCAAGATAACTCATTCTCTAAGGTTAATGCCAATCGCTTAACGATGTTTTTTTGTGTCATTTCAGCGAGCCTGGCGAGACTGGGAATCTAATAGCAGCACGCTGAGCGGTTAATGAAACAATTTGACCATAAATCGCTCGGATAGAAGATCCTGTATCACGCTCCTTCGTCGCTGTACAGGATGACGAGATATAGAAATATGCCACTTGCTGTTAAACGAGCGGCATTATTCTCTCAGGTAACCATTTTTCAAGGTAAAAAGATGATTGAAGCCGATCGTTTAATCGCGCCAGAAAACCCTGCCTTTCGTGATGAAGATGTCATTGATCGTGCTATTCGGCCAAAAAAATTAGCGGATTACCAAGGTCAGGACCATGTCCGTGACCAAATGGAGATCTTCATTAAAGCTGCTCAGTTACGTAGCGAAGCACTTGATCACCTTTTGATTTTTGGTCCCCCAGGTTTGGGTAAAACCACACTTGCGAATATCGTTGCCAATGAAATGGAAGTGAACATTCGCACTACTTCAGGCCCTGTACTTGAGAAAGCAGGCGATTTGGCCGCGCTGTTAACCAACCTTGAAGAAAACGATGTGTTGTTCATCGATGAGATTCACCGCTTGAGTCCGATGGTTGAAGAGGTGCTGTATCCGGCGATGGAAGATTATCAACTGGATATTATGATCGGTGAAGGTCCGGCCGCTCGTTCTATTAAGATCGATTTACCACCGTTTACGTTAATTGGTGCGACGACCCGAGCGGGCTCTTTAACGTCACCATTGCGCGACCGCTTTGGTATTACTCAGCGCCTTGAGTTTTATAAGATAAAAGACCTCCAAGATATCGTGCAGCGAAGCGCGGATTGTTTAGGTTTATCAATGGAACCTGAAGGTGCATTGGAAGTGGCAAGACGTGCGCGTGGCACACCACGTATTGCTAACCGTTTGCTACGCCGTGTTCGTGATTATGCGGAAGTAAAAGGCAATGGTCACATTTGTGCCGATGTTGCCGATAAGGCGTTGAATATGCTTGATGTGGACGCCGAAGGCTTCGATTACATGGACCGTAAGCTACTACTCGCGATTATGGAAAAATTTGGTGGTGGTCCGGTCGGGCTCGACAACATGGCAGCGGCGATAGGTGAAGAAAAGGACACTATTGAAGACGTTCTTGAGCCTTATCTTATTCAGCAAGGTTATTTACAACGCACTCCGCGTGGAAGAATCGCGACAGATCGTGCGTATTTGCATTTCGGAATTGAAAAATAAGATTCCCTCGCTGGGCCTTTGTTGCCCAGCGCTTCATTAAAGTTGACCAAACTCACATTTTTTGAATTTTTTCTCATACTGGTTTAGTAAGTAAAAAGCATTGATTGTTAACTCGATGTTTGCTTGCAACTGGTTAATTTCTCTCCTGATTACTCTCTCTTAACATCCGTATCCAATACTGGTTGATCTAGATCAATGTGATGGATTTTTGTGCAAATTCCGCGCATAAACATTGATGTATATCAAAGCGCGTTACGGCTATAAACCTTTTGAAACAATCTGTTTTTACAAGTAATATTAGCCCCAGCTATATTAGCTGATGCTTAACAATTAACTAACCAATGAAGCACATTTTTGCAACAATGAGTTGTGATAATTCAACATTTTTCAAGTGTAAATAACACCTGAATATGGATTGCAATATGTAGAGAGTGTCATTCAGCCGACACATAGGAGTTACCATGATTGACGTAGTTGATCTATCGCGGTTGCAGTTTGCACTGACAGCGATGTATCACTTCCTATTCGTACCATTGACCCTTGGTATGGCCTTCCTTCTGGCCATTATGGAATCGATGTACGTAATGACGAACAAGCAAATCTATAAGGACATGACCAAGTTCTGGGGTAAGCTATTCGGTATTAACTTTGCACTTGGTGTGGCGACAGGCCTTACCATGGAGTTCCAGTTTGGTACGAACTGGTCTTACTACTCCCACTATGTAGGTGATATCTTCGGTGCACCGCTAGCGATCGAAGCACTTGTCGCATTCTTCCTGGAGTCAACTTTTGTTGGTCTATTCTTCTTCGGGTGGGATCGTCTATCTAAACGCCAACACTTAGCGGTTACCTGGCTTGTGGCACTAGGCTCTAACTTCTCTGCTCTTTGGATTCTTATCGCAAACGGCTGGATGCAAAACCCAGTAGGCGCAGATTTCAACTTCGAAACCATGCGAATGGAAATGGTGAGCTTCTCTGAGGTTGTACTAAACCCAGTTGCTCAGGTTAAGTTCGTGCATACGGTTGCTTCTGGTTACACTTGTGGCGCAATGTTTATTCTAGGCATCAGTTCATACTACCTATTAAAAGGTCGTGACATTGCGTTTGCTCGTCGTTCGTTTGCTATTGCTGCTTCTTTCGGTATTGCAGCTATCTTATCTACCATCGTTCTTGGTGACGAATCTGGCTACGAGCTTGGTGAAGTTCAAAAAGTGAAACTCGCTGCAATTGAAGCAGAGTGGCACACTGAACCTGCACCTGCCGCATTTACGTTATTTGGTGTTCCTAACCAGGAAACGATGCATACCGATTACGCAATTAAGATCCCTTACGTAATGGGTATTATCGCGACACGCTCTTTTGATGAGCAAGTAACAGGTCTTCGTGATTTACGTGATGAACACGTCGATCGTATTCGTGACGGCATGTACGCTTATGAACTTCTAGAGAAGCTTCGTGCGGGCGACAAGTCAGAAGAAAACATGACTGCGTTTGATGAAGTGAAAGGTGACCTAGGTTACGGTCTACTTCTAAAACGCTACACAGACAATGTTGTTGATGCAACAGAAGAGCAAATCCAAGCTGCTGCGGACGACTCAATCCCAACAGTATGGCCGCTATTCTGGTCATTCCGTATCATGGTTGCTTGTGGCTTCATCATGTTGTTTGTCTTTGGTGCGGCGTTTATCCAAACGTGTCGTCAGAAGATTGAACAGAAACAATGGATTCTAAAAGCTGCACTATTTAGCATTCCACTACCTTGGATTGCAATTGAAGCGGGTTGGTTCGTCGCTGAGTACGGCCGTCAACCTTGGGCTGTAGGTGAAATTTTACCAGTGCATGTTGCAGCTTCTGCACTAACTGCAGGTGAAATCTGGACTTCACTCTTCGCAATTCTGGCGCTATACACGGTATTCCTGATTGCAGAAGTTTACCTAATGTTGAAATTCGCTCGTAAAGGCCCAAGTAGCCTGAAAACGGGTCGCTACCACTTCGAGCAAAATGCTGACTCTGTTGAAGACAAAGTTAGTCGCCAAGTAGAAGCGTAAGGTAAGGAGATAACAAGATGTTTGATTACGAAATCTTGCGACTCATCTGGTGGGTACTAATCGGTGTTCTACTAGTTGGTTTTGCAGTAACAGACGGCTTCGATATGGGTGTAGGCGCGCTTGTACCTATCATCGGTAAAAACGACACGCAACGCCGTGTCATGATTAACTCAATTGCTCCTCACTGGGATGGTAACCAAGTTTGGCTTATCACTGCTGGTGGTGCACTGTTCGCTGCTTGGCCTTTGGTTTACGCAACGTCATTTTCAGGCTTCTACTTAGCGATGATTTTGACACTAGCAGCGCTATGGCTTCGTCCTCTGGGCCTAGACTACCGCTCTAAAATCGAAGATCCAAAATGGCGCAATACCTGGGATATCTGTATCTCAATCAGTGGTTTTGTTCCGCCAATCATCTTTGGTGTAGCGTTTGGTAACCTTCTACAAGGTGTACCATTCCAATTGAGTGAGTTCTTGATGCCAACATACCATGGCTCATTCTTTGGTCTACTAAACCCATTTGCACTGTTGTGTGGTCTAGTAAGCTTGTTCATGATTTTGATGCAAGGTTCTACTTGGCTACAAATGAAAACAACAGGCGAAGTGCATGTGCGTGCGCGCAACGTTGCTCAGTTGGCTGGTTTACTGACGGTTGCTGCGTTTGTAGCGGCTGGTTTCTGGATCCAAAATATCGATGGCTACGTCATTGTTGGCGGTATCGACACTAACGCTGCTTCTAACCCTCTAAACAAAGAGGTTATCCGTGAAGCTGGTGCGTGGATGAAGAACTTTGAAAACTACCCACTACTATGGGCTGCTCCTGTATTAGGTGTTGCAATGCCGCTTCTCGCTGTATTGGCATCTCGTCTTGAAAAATGTGCGATTTCGTTCATTACTTCAAGCTTGGGTGTTGCTGGTGTTATCTTTACTGCAGGTTTTGCGATGTTCCCATTCATCATGCCTTCAGACTTAATGCCAAGCCACAGCTTAACAATGTGGGATGCAACGTCATCTGAGCTGACTCTGAACCTAATGACAGGCGTTGCGTTTGTTATGGTGCCAATCATCCTTGGTTACACATCTTGGACTTACTACAAGATGTTTGGTCGCCTTGATGACCAGTACATTGAAGACAACAAAAACTCACTTTACTAAGGAGCATTTACTATGTGGTATTTCGCATGGATTCTAGGTGTACTACTTGCTTGTGCATTCGGTATCATCAACGCTCTTTGGCTAGAGCACTCAGAAATGATGGATAAAGACAGTGAGTAACCTCGCTGATAAGGTAGCGAAACTTCACGCACCAATGGATAAGACTCTGCTACGAGTCTTATCTCTCATCCTTGGCTTTATGCACGTAGGATTGGTGATGTGGGACCCTGAAGCTTACCATCAAGCAATTGGTGGTTTTAACTCAATCATCGCACCAGCACTGATTTGGTCTGTATGTTCAAGCATGGTGTATGGGGTGGGCTTCAAGCCAAGAAACTGGTACTGGCAAGTTTTGTTTAGTCCTTATTTCTCGTTAGCTATCTTAATTTATCTAACGGCACTTTATTTCATTTAGGCTGAAATATGCTGTAATAAAGTCGGTTACTAAATTATCGAATAAAAGCTAGGTATCTCGCCTAGCTTTTATTTTTTCTACAAATTTCAAAAATATTTCCTTAGCTCGGTACCAATTGCTGTCGCTTCAGTTATAGTAATTACTTTAAAGAATTGAATATATTGGTACTCCCTTGCAAGGCACATCAAATCTCTTTCACTGGCCGATCACCGTGTACTATGAAGACACTGATGCGGGCGGTGTTGTATATCATTCTAATTATCTAAAATTCTTTGAGCGTGCACGGACAGAGATGTTACGTGCTAAAGGCATTTCTCAACATGTGTTACTGGAACAAAATATCGGCTTTGTTGTCCGACACATGGATATCGATTTCAACCAAGGGGCTAGGCTGGACGAGCATCTGACAGTCGTAACCCGAGTGTCAGAAATAAAACGTGCTTCTCTGCAATTCTGTCAAGAGTTGGTCAATGATCAAGGCAAGATATTGTGCAAGGCCTCGGTTAAGGTAGCATGTATCGATAATAAGAAAATGAAACCAATAGCTATTCCAACCTTTATAAATTCGGAGCTAACAAATAGTGACTGCTGATATTTCCATTTTAGATCTCTTTCTTCAGGCCAGTCTGTTGGTAAAGCTTGTGATGCTGACGTTGCTTGGCATGTCAATTGTGTCATGGGCAATGATCATCAAGCGCAGCAAAGTGCTTTCTCAAGCGTCAAAAAATGCAGAGCAGTTTGAAGACAAATTTTGGTCGGGTACTGATCTTTCTCAGCTTTACCAAAAAGTAAAAGCGCGTAAAGACGAAATTGAAGGCACAGAAGAAATCTTCTACGCAGGTTTTACAGAGTTTGCTCGCCTACGTAAGAGCAACGCAAATTCACCAGCTTACATCATGGAAGGCACTGGCCGCGCAATGCGCGTTGCTGTTTCTCGTGAAGTTGATGAGCTAGAAACAAGCTTACCGTTTTTGGCAACAGTCGGTTCTATAAGCCCTTATATCGGCCTATTTGGTACCGTTTGGGGCATCATGCACGCCTTTATTGCGCTGGGTGAAGTAAAGCAAGCTACGTTGTCTATGGTTGCACCGGGTATCGCCGAGGCACTTATCGCGACAGCGATGGGTCTATTTGCGGCTATTCCGGCAGTAATGGCGTACAACCGCCTAAGCAATAAAGTGAGTAAACTAGAGCACACTTACGCAACATTTTCTGAAGAATTCCACAGCATCCTTCATCGTCAAGCGATGGCTGGCCGAGACAGCGCGGATAAGGAATAAAGCATGGCGGGTTATCAACCTAAAAAGCGAAAAATGACAGCGGAGATCAACGTTGTTCCGTATATCGACGTAATGCTCGTACTGTTGATCATTTTTATGGCGACCGCTCCATTTGTGACTCAAGGCGTCGACGTTGATCTTCCGAAAACATCGACTGCAGAATCTATGCAAGACCTTGCTGGCGAGACTGACAGTAGCTTTATTATCATCGAAATTGATAGCGAGGGTAATTTAGGCCTAAGCGTCAATGATGAAGAAGTTCAGCGAGGTTTGTCGTTGCAAGATGTTATTGTGCGAGTGAAAGCGGAGCGAGAGGTTAAGCCGGATTCACCAGTTGCGGTAGGTGGCGACGCGGCAACACCATATGCCGATGTTGTTCTATTGCTGGATGAACTAAGTCGAGCTGGTATCCCTAAGGTAGGTCTAATGACCGATATCAGGGAATAGACATCAATTATCTATGAAAGATCACAAGAAGAAACCCAACCAATACACCAAACCGATAGCAATATCGGTTGGTTTGCATGCAATTCTAGTTGCAGCCCTGCTTTGGGGGACGGACTTCAATATGTCTAAACCAGAGCCTACAGGGCAAATGGTTCAAGCTGTTGTCATCGATCCAAAACTTGTGCAGCAACAAGCGAAAGAAATTCGCCAGCAACGCGAAAAGGCAGCGAAAAAAGAACAAGAGCGTCTTGATAAACTGAGACGCGAAGCAGAGCAGCTAGAAAAAAACCGCAAAGCTGAAGAAGAGCAAATTCGCAAGTTGAAAGAGCAGCAAGCGAAAGATGCTCAAGCGGCACGAGAAGCAGAAGCTGCGCGTAAGAAAAAAGAGCAAGAGCGCAAGCAGGAAGAAGAACGTGTTCGCAAAGAAAAAGAGCGAGCTGCTAAGCTAGAAAAAGAGCGCAAGGAAAAAGAAGAAGCCGTGCGTAAAGCTGAGCAGGAGCGTTTAGCAAAAGAAGCGGCTATCGCAAAAGCTGAGCAAGAACGTTTAGCTCGTGAAAAAGCAGCAAAAGAAGCGGAAGAAAAAGCACGTCGTGAGCGTGAAGCAGCTGAAAAAGCTGAACAAGAGCGCATCGCAAAAGAGAAAGCGGCAAAAGAGGCAGCGGAGCGAGAGCGTAAAGCGAGAGAAGCAGCTGAGCGTGCCGAGCGTGAGCGTAAAGCTCAAGAAGCCGCGTTAGATGATATTTTTGCGGGTCTCGAGGATGAGGTCAGTAAAAACAGTGCTGCGCGCAATCAATTTATTGACGACGAACTTTCTCGTATGTCATCCATCTATACTCAAAATATTCAGCAAAAGCTGATTAAGGATGACTACTTGCTGGGAAAGGAGTGTAGGGTAAACATCAAATTGATTCCGACAGGAACTGATATGATGGTCTCTGGTGTTACCGTTTTGAGTGGTGATGCTCGAGTATGTGCTGCGGCGAAGCGAGCAATAGCTCAGGTAGGGACGTTCCCTAAATCTTCAGAATCAGCGGTCAATGAAAGACTAAAAGACATCAACATAACTGTTGCTTTGGACTAAAAGGAATAAGACGTGATTAGACGCCTTTTACTAGGAATGTTTGTACTGTTTAGCAGTATGACAAATGTGGCGAATGCCGCATTAGAGTTGGTCATTACCGATGGTATTGATTCAGCACGACCAATTGCTGTTGTTCCGTTTAAGTGGGAGGGCACACAAGCGCTTCCAACGGATGTTTCTGCTGTTATCGCCTCGGATTTACAACGTAGTGGTAAATTTAGCCCAGTTCCAACGAGCAAAATGCCACAAACACCGTTCAGTGAATCAGAAGTTAATTTTGATGCTTGGACCAATTTAGGCGTGGATGCGCTATTGACTGGTTCAATCAAGCAAAACGACCAAGGTGACTACGTTATCAACTATCAACTTGTTGATATTGTGCGTGGTCAGTTAACGGGTGGGAAGAGTAAGGCGCTTGGTAGTGACGGTGAATTGGTTCTGTCAAAAGATCATGTGCTGTTCAATAAAGTAGCCATTGTTCAAGGGCCTCGTATGCGTGAGTACGCTCACCGTATCTCTGATTTGGTGTATGAGCAGTTGACTGGCGACCGTGGCGCTTTCATGACTCGTATCGCATATGTGGTAGTGAACGATAAAGACCGTTTCCCTTACCAACTTCGAGTCGCTGATTACGATGGCTACAATGAGCGTCTGGTTTTACGCTCTAAGCAACCATTAATGTCACCAGCGTGGTCACCAGATGGTAAAAAGCTTGCGTATGTTAGCTTCCAAAATGGCCAAGCAGAAATCTTCATAATGAACATCTACACCGGTGAACGTGAGAAAATTACTTCATACCCACGTCACAATGGTGCACCAAGATTTTCGCCTGATGGCAATAAGTTAGCGATTGTTCTTTCTAAAACAGGCTCGCTTCATGTTTATACGTTTGACCTTAACACTCGTAAACTGACGCAAATTACGCGTGGCAGATCAAATAATACGGAACCGTTCTGGCATCCGGATGGAAAATCGTTGATTTTCACATCGGATAGGGGTGGTAAACCACAGATTTATCAAGTAAATTTGGGCAGCGGTTCTATTGACCGTTTGACTTGGCAAGGCAGCCAAAATTTGGGTGGTCAGATTACTCCTGATGGGCGATTCCTAGTTATGGTGAACCGCAGCAACGCAGGATTTAATTTGGCGAAACAAGATTTGGAAACTGGTGCTCTTCAAGTCTTAACTAAGACCTTGCTTGATGAGTCTCCTAGTATTGCCCCAAACGGTGGCATGGTTGTGTATAGCTCGATTTACAACAAGAAAAACGTACTATCGATGGTGTCAATTGATGGTCGATTCAAAGCTAGATTACCGGCAACAAATGGGCGTGTTCGAGCGCCTGCATGGTCACCGTTTTTGTAGTAATAAGTTTGATTAATAAAGGAAAATAAGATGCAACTGAACAAGGTTCTAAAAGGGCTACTAATCGCGCTTCCTGTAATGGCTGTTACAGCGTGTAGTTCAAGCGACGACGCTGCTTCTAACACTGGTGCAGCAACAAACAACAATGGCGCAGTGGAAACAACAGTAGCTACGCCAATTGATCAAAGCGGTCAGTTGACAGAGCAAGAGCTAAAAGAGCAAGCGCTACGTGAAACTCAAACAATCTACTTTGCTTTTGACAACTCAACAATTGCAGCAGATTACGAAGAGATGCTAGCGGCTCACGCTTCTTACCTAAGCAAGAACCCAGCACTTAACGTAACTATCGAAGGTCACGCTGATGAGCGCGGTACGCCTGAGTACAACATTGCTCTAGGTGAGCGTCGTGCGCAAGCAGTAGCGAACTACCTACAAGCACTAGGTGTTCAAGCTGACCAAATCTCAATCGTTAGCTACGGTGAAGAGAAGCCACTTCTTCTAGGTCAATCAGATGAAGTTTACGCTAAGAACCGTCGCGCGGTTCTAGTATACTAATTCGAGGTAATCCTCATGTTCAGTAACACTAAGCGCGCTGTTGCGCTTACGTTACTGGCAAGTGCAGCGAACTTTGCGTTCGCTGCACCAGCTCCAGTATCCGATCTCAACAGCACATCATCCGTCTCTAAGAGCCGTTCATCTGAAACGGAAGTAGAGCGTCTAGAACGTTTGCTACAAAATCGCAATCGCGTTCAGCTCCAAATGCAACAGCAAATTGACCAAATGTCACAAGAGATCAGTGAATTGCGTGGTCAATTAGAGCGAAATAGCTACGAAATGAAACAAATGTTGCAACGTCAACGTGAGTTGTTTGTCGAGCTGGATCGTGTTCGTGGAGAGATAAAATCCACACCTGCACAAGAAGCACAACCTGTGAAAACAGGTGGCCAGTACACTCCAAATGTTGATGAGCAAACGGCATATCAGAATGCAGTTGACCTCATTCTCAAAAAGCGTGATTACACTGGCGCAATTGCAGCGTTCCAGCAGTTCCAGAAAGATTATCCTGATTCTACATATTCAGCGAATTCTCACTACTGGTTAGGTCAGTTGTACTTCGCTAAAAAGCAGGATGAGGATGCAGTGAAAAGTTTTGCCGCTGTTGTGTCTTATAAAGACTCCAACAAGCGAGCCGATGCGTTGCTTAAGTTAGGCGAAATCGCTGAGCGTAATAACAATGCAGCTCAAGCGAAAAAGTACTACCAACAAGTGGTTGATGAATACCCAGGTAGTGCATCTGCAAAACTTGCCAGCTCTAAGCTGTAAGACGTTATGTTTTGAAAAGGAAGCCTCGGCTTCCTTTTTCTTTTCCATTTTCTGTTGGTGCAGAACGGCTAAGTCGATAGCAATGATGCAGAGCCTCTGACCTTGTGTTGCACCGAATTTCGCTACTCGGAAATGCTACCTGTAACAAAGATATACGGCTAGACCGCTAGAAATCCCCGCGACAAGTTGGTTTTTGAAAATTAACGAGGTTACAATACTCGGATTAAAGGAAGTTGCGTAGAGCATGAGCAATGAGCCATATATTAGATAAAATCGACACTGTTTACCCATTCCCACCGAAACCAGTTCCATTAAGCGAAGAAGAAAAAGCATCTTACATTGAGCGTATTAAAAAGTTACTCAAAGAAAAAGATGCGGTACTTATCGCGCACTACTATACCGACCCTGAGATTCAAGCCCTAGCTGAAGACACTGGCGGGTTTGTTGGTGACTCGTTGGAAATGGCGAAGTTTGGTAATCGTCACCCTGCAAGTACATTGATTATTGGTGGTGTTCGCTTTATGGGCGAGTCGGCCAAAATTCTGACACCAGAAAAGCGCATTCTAATGCCAACGTTGGAAGCGGAATGTTCGCTCGACCTTGGCTGTCCTGCGGATAAGTTCAGCGAGTTTTGTGATGCTCACCCTGATCATACGGTTGTAGTTTACGCAAACACCTCAGCAGCGGTTAAAGCCCGTGCCGACTGGGTCGTTACATCGAGTATTGCGCTTGAAATCGTGGAACACTTAGACGCTGAAGATAAGCCAATTATTTGGGGACCAGACCGTCACCTAGGATCGTACATCGCTAACAAAACTGGCGCAGATATGCTGCTTTGGCAGGGTGAGTGTGTGGTTCATGATGAGTTCTCTGCTGATGCGTTACGAAAAATGAAGAGCGTGTATCCAGATGCGGCTATTTTGGTTCACCCTGAGTCACCAGCAAGCGTCGTAGAACTTGCCGATGCCGTTGGATCAACGAGTCAGCTGATCAAAGCAGCGAAAGAGCTTCCTCACAAACAAATGATCGTTGCGACAGACAAAGGTATTTTCTTTAAAATGCAGCAACTAGTGCCAGAAAAAGAACTTATCGAAGCACCAACCGCAGGTGCAGGCGCAACATGCCGCAGCTGTGCACACTGTCCTTGGATGGCAATGAACGGTTTGAAAGCAATTGAGAAAGCGCTTAGTGAAGGTGGTAAAGAGCACGAGATTTTTGTTGACGAAGAACTGCGTGTTAAATCCCTTATACCACTTAACCGCATGCTAGATTTTGCTGAGCAGCTAAATATGCAAGTGAAAGGTAATGCTTAAAAAGTAGGCGTAACTGAAAGTAAATCTCAAAAACCAGTCGAATATGGCTGGTTTTTTTGTGTCTTACTATCAATGAGTTACTATTGATGCAATCAATGAATATCGAGGTCATAAATTTATGGCGGTGTGGTTAGTAGTTAAAAAGTGGCTTAGTTCACACCTTTTTAAATTGAGCAACCGAAGCCTTCTCATCTTTAGTGGCTTATATGTGAGCCTTTCATGGTGGCTGCTGGTTCTCGCTGGTGAAACAGCATTAACAGACAGTTTCGCTAACTTTATCTATTACCTCATGGTTACGGCGAGTACGGTGGGTTATGGCGACCATTCTCCAGTAACAGATTTGGGTAAATGGGTTGTCGTACTATTTGTAATCCCCGGCGGTTTGAGCTTATTCGCCGCATTATTGGGGCGTGTCGCTGGAGCCGCGATGGACTATTGGCGAGCGGGTATTTTAGGAAAACGGAGAGTAAGAGTGGAAAACCATATTGTATTGTTGGGCTGGAATGGATCGAGGACGATGCACCTTATTCGCATGTTACAACATGAAGAAGAGGGAAAGCGTCCGATTGTTTTATGCAGCCGTTCAGAAATAGAGAACCCGTTACCTGGCGAAATCAGTTTTATCAAAGTGACCAGTTATACCGATTCGCAAGAAATGAAAAACGCCAATATTGCCGAAGCCGCTTGCATTATTGTGGATAATCTCTCGGACGACATTACCTTGTCAGCCGCTCTATACTGCGCATCTGTAAACCCTTCCGCTCATTTGGTCGCTTACTTTAAAGATGAAGCGCTAGGCCGACTTCTAAGTCAGCATTGCCCGAAAGCGGAATGCATACCTGCTGTTGGCGCAGAAATGTTGGCAAAAGCGGCGGTTGACCCGGGCTCAAGTGCGCTTCATCAGGAGCTTTTGGCTTCAACACGAGGTATGACGCAATACTCAGTTATTTATCCCGAGGGTCAGTCTGCCACCACTATTGAGAATCTCTTCGTTTTTCTCAAAAGACGCCATCATGCCACGCTGATTGCTTTTGATATTGGCGATGGTATTCAACTCAACCCAGATTTAGATGCTGAAGTACCCGCGAGTACCAAGCTGTTTTACATTGCAGATGAACGTATTGAAGATTTTGCCTGGAAAGAAATGAACAAGGAACAATAATGCACATGATTGCCGGCCTGTTAGCAGGCTTCCCAAACTTTTTACTCTATTTCTCTGTTTCTATTATTTTTGTATTGGCGTTTAAGTTCATCTACGTCAAGTTGACGCCATACGATGAGTGGCATCTGATCAAAGAAAAACAAAATACAGCAGCAGCGATTGCGCTAAGTGGGGCCTTCCTTGGTTATTGTCTCGCGATTTCGGGGGCGGCAAAAAACTCGGTCAATATCGTCGATTTTATGGTGTGGGGCGTTGTTGCAATGCTTGCTCAAATTATCGCATTTGCAATTGTACGCTTTATTTTACTTCCGAAAGTGGCAGAGCGTATCGAAAAAGATGAACTGCCAGCCGGTATTGTATTAGCAGCAGTTTCTGTTTCCGTTGGCGTATTGAATGCCGCGTGCATGACCTACTAGGAGGAACGATGAAGCGGAGTTCTAACGTTAAACGTTCTTCCATGGACAAAAGCTTAAAGCTTGGGAAAATTCTTCCCTTTGCTGCCTTTGGTGGTATTTTCTTCTTTGCTACGTACGAGTCAAAAACAGAAGGGTACATTTTTTCTGATGCTGATGAGTGTAAATCTAACTCGCCTGAGTTTAGTGAACAGTGTGACATTGCATACCAAGAAGCTTTAGCTCGTGCCGAACAAAATGCCCCTCGCTACCGCAGCGAGTTCGAATGCGAGAATGATTTCTACGAGGATGATTGTTACTACAGTTCCAGTTCCCGAGCTTATGTACCTAACTTTGGCGGTTTTTTTTACAGTCGCTCATTAAGCGGGTTGAAAGGTTATAACAAGAGCTATTACTCAGAGCCGATGTACCGTTATAAATCCAAATTCTATAATGGAGCAGGACAATTCTTTGGCTCCTACCGAAATCAGCCGACCAAAGTTGCGACGAATAGCCTTAATAAACGTGGTGGCGGCACCATTGGCAGGGCGATGTCTCGAGGCGGGTTTGGTAAAGCGGTGTCGGTCAGTCGAGGCGGTTAAAAAGCACTATGTTTCGACGAGAAATACAAGAGCGCGAAAACTGGCGTGAATTAGCACGCCAGTTTGGTTTTGGTTTCCATACCATGTATGACCAACCGTATTGGGATGAGAGTGCTTACTATCAATTCACGCTGGAGCAAATTGAGCGCGATATAGAAGCGCCCACTGAAGAGCTGCATCAGATGTGCCTGGCTATTGTGGATGAAGTCGTTCGGAGTGAGCGGTTGCTGACGCAATGTGCGATCCCTGAATCTATGTGGGAGCAGGTCGCTTCTTCATGGAGACGAAGCGAACCTTCGCTTTATTCGCGGCTGGATTTCGCGTACAACGGGACCTCGCCAGCAAAATTACTGGAAAACAATGCGGATACGCCAACCAGCTTGTTTGAAACTGGCTTTTGGCAGTGGGTGTGGCTAGAAGATGTTGTAAATAAAGGTCGAGTTCACCAGAGCGCGGATCAATTCAATATTCTTCAAGACTTTTTGATCGAGCGCTTTGCCGAAATAGCAAAATACCAACCAGGACAAACACTTCACTTTAGCTGCTGCAAGTACACTGAAGAAGATAAAGGGACTGTCCAGTATTTAGAGGATTGCGCGCGAGAGGCAGGGTTAGCAACGGCATTCGTGCATGTCGAAGATATTGGAGTGACGGAAGATGGTCTGTTTGTGGATGCTGACGACAGAGCGATTCGTTGGATGTTTAAGCTTTACCCTTGGGAGTTTATGTTTGAAGAGGAATATGCGAAGTACTTAGCGACTGCGAACGTAAACTGGTTAGAACCGATGTGGAAGTCGATTCTATCCAATAAAGCACTTTTACCGTTATTGTGGGAGCGCTTTCCTAATCACCCGAACCTTTTGCCCGCTTATTTTGCTAACGATTCAAAAGCGAACACTATGAGAGATTATGTCATCAAGCCACTATTTTCTCGAGAGGGCGCGAACATCGAGATCGTCATCGATGGAAAACGTTTTGTTAAAACGTCAGGGCCTTATGAATCTAAATTCAATATCGTCCAGCAATACCATCCACTACCTAAGTTTGGGCACAACCATACGTTAATTGGCAGTTGGTTGGTCAATGATAGAGCTGCCGGTATTTCGATTAGGGAAGACAGTAGCTTAGTGACTCAAGATATGGCGCGGTATATTCCACATGTAATTTTAACATGATCAAAAAAGCTCTCCATTTGGAGAGCTTTTTGTCTATTCAGCCGTTCAATCTTGATGGTCGACAGCGTTGCGTCTATTGTTCTTCAGCTAATGCAACACCGCGCTGGGTAAGACCACATAACATCACTGGCATTGCATTGAAGATCTCTTCAAACTGCTCTAAGCCTTCCATACCTTGTTCGGCCAATGTTTCAATGGTTGTTTCTGGGTCGTAAAGCATAGTAAGAGAAAGTAAAACACCACCGAGTAGGGCATTATCTTCGCTATCCTCAGGCATCAACGTTTCCCAGTCATCACGCGCAAGTTGCCAGCCTTGTAATACACCTTCACAGAAATCGCGAGCCTGACTTGTTACAATGTCTTGCTCATCTAGCGCGCACCCTGCAGGCCACTGCCAAGTGCCTTCTAGGAGAGCGGGACGAGTTTGGTTCCACATTTGTACAATCTCGTCAATGTACTGCTCTAGTTGTTCACCGTCAGTAAATGGCGCTGTTTCTTCTCCACCCCATAAGAATGGCAACCACTCTTGAGGCATTAATACGTTTGGCGCTGCAGCCATCGCTGTTACAAAGCCTTGAGTTTTTGCTAGGTTTAGTAGTTTACCGTCAAGTTCTGGGAGAGAAAGGATGTCTTGTAGTTTCAAAATAGAATACCATTTGTTAATGGGCTGGTTGATTGCGCTCATCTTACCAATCAATTAGTGATAAATCGATATTAGGGAATGATTCACACATCTATGGAAATTCGCTCATCACTTAGAAAAAAAAGCATTCTCGCCCTAACACTTTACCTGTGCTTCTTTATCGCCACTATCGGTTCTGTCGCCTATTTGGTTGTTGAGCCACCGGTTAGACAAAAGCTAGAGCAAAACCTAGAGTTACGTACCCAACTCCTGGCTCTTGAGATAAAAGAGCCCCTCCTCAGTTCTACAGGTGTATTGAGCAGCTTAGTAGGGCTAGCCCAAGGGACTGAAAATATTCAATCTCTCAACACAATAATTCCACATATTCTTCAATTGAGTGACAAGATGCTTGTTAGTGGTGGCGTATGGCCTAAACCCGAACTCAAAGCAGAACAATGGAGATATAAAAGTCTATTCTTCAATAAAAACAGTGATAGTGGTATTGACCAAATTCACTCCTACAATAACCCCGAATCTGGCGGTTATGATAATGAACCCTGGTATGTCGCTGCCGCCGATGCTCCGGTAGGTTCTGTTAGTTGGTCTACGGTTTACATCGATACCTTTACTCAGGTCCAGATGATTACCGCGTCTTCTCCGTACTACCAAAACGGTCGATTCGCTGGAGTTGTAACGGTAGACCTATCACTTGATGCACTTTTTCAGTTTATTCGAGAGCACACAAACCAGCATTCTTTGGGGGTAGTGGTTCGCGATGCTGACTCAAACGTGATTATTGAACACAACTTTCAACTGACGGACGAAATTTATGTCAGCGAGCTTGATTTCGGAGAGTTCGATTGGCGCATGGAAGTTGTCAACGCAAAAGCTAAAGTCGCTGATCAAGTGTTTGAACAAGTGATGAGCGTTGAGGGGAGGATCATTCCATTTTTGCTCTTGTGTGTCTTGGTCGGTTACTACTTACTGAATCGCTATATTGTTGAACCAATTGTTCGCATTGCCGCTAAGATTGATGACTCGAAAACTGGTGGGATCATAGATATTGACTACGATAGCGATGACGAAATCGGACAGCTTATCGAGAAGTTCAATGAAAAGACGATCTATTTAGAGCAGGAGAGAATAAAAGCTCAGGCTTCGACAAACGCTAAAACGGCATTCTTAGCCACATTGTCCCACGAGATTCGCACACCAATGAACGGTGTACTAGGAACTGCCCAGATACTGTTAAAAACACCACTTACCGATGAGCAGCGTAAGCACCTGAGAACACTTTATGATTCAGGTGATCACATGATGACATTACTCAATGAGATTTTAGATTACTCAAAAATTGAACAAGGGCATGTTGAGTTTGAAAATAAGCCTTTCCCAATTGAGTCGATTATCGGCAGTATCAAGAGTGTTTATCAAACTCTATGTGCAGAAAAAGGTCTTCGCTTTAGAGTAGTCTCGCATTTACCAACGGGTCGTTGGTACAACAATGACAAAGCCCGTTTGCGTCAAGTACTGTTCAATCTACTCAATAACGCTGTTAAGTTCACCGATCGTGGCATCGTAGAGGTAGAGCTAGCCGAGAAATCGAGTAAGGCAGGCACCAAGCTGATACTAAAGGTAAAAGATACAGGAATTGGTATTTCAAAAGAGGCACAAAAACGCATTTTTCGTCCTTTTGAGCAAGCGGAGTCATCAACGACTAGGCGGTTTGGTGGTACAGGGCTTGGTTTAGCAATAGTCAAAGAAATCGCGGAACATATGGGTGGGCAAGTGGTTGTAGAGAGTCAGGAGGACGCTGGAACGACTTTTACTGTCGAAATTGCCCTTACACCTTGCAAGCCAGGTAAAGTAGAGTCAATCAATACACATAAATTGAACTGTAAAGGGTTGAAAGCACTCATTGTTGAAGACAACCGAACAAATGCGATCATTATGGAAACTTTCCTCCGAGCCAAGGGCTTTGAGTGCACAAGTGTCGAAAATGGTCAGCTTGCAGTCGATGAGGTTGCGATCAAACCATTTGATTTGATACTGATGGATAATCATATGCCTGTTCTAGATGGCGTTGGGGCCATATCAGCCATTCGAGCAATGAGTTCACCTGCTAAGTCGGTACTGATTTTTGGCTGTACAGCGGATGTGTTCAAAGAAACACAAGAGCGTATGATTAATGTAGGAGCAGATCACATAATAGCGAAACCAATAGTGGAGTCTGAATTAAATGATGCACTGTATCTTCATGCGACACAGTTATATCAGTACCAATCGGACTTTGATGGAAATGCAGCAGATAGCTTTAATGCTGAAAAGTGGTTACTCAACTTCTATGTCGCTCTAGATAATGGACATCTTAATGAAGCACTTGAGGCTATTTCAGCGATCATTGCGGAGGCTCCCCTTGAACTCAGTGACGACGTTTCTTCAGTCGCTGAACGGATAAGAAGTAACTTAAAGCGTCAGCAATCCCCAGACCAAGATGATATCGATACATTAACGATTTTGCTGGCCTCACCATAACTGAATCAATATGGCGCAACTGTGAATTGTTCTTACTATTCATACGTCATCCAGCTTCGTGACAAACTCTTCTAACCTGCAATGAACAGGCTTGCAGTTTTACTTTTACGAGTAAAGCAGCAAGACCTTCTACTGTGATTATATCGGTAATACTCTGAATTTTCGCAGCTTGGTAGCATAAGCTATAGGAGTGACTGTTTACAGTCCGAGTTTTGTTCTAACTTTACGCCAAAATAATTATCGTAACCCCTTTTTATGTAAGTGAAATCCGTGTTTTTGTACCATTTTTACGTAATTTTAGGCGTTTTTACTCGCCATTGGTGAAAAAAACTACTTTTACTTTAAAAGTTGGTTATAAATTTACAACTTAATTTTAAATACAGAACCATAAGCTAGTTTTTGTGTGTTCTAATTGCATCATTAGCTGGCTTGATGTCTTTTTAGTGGTTAATAGTTTTATTATTTTTATTAATTTCAGTGTTTGATTTTAAGGGTTTTGTAAATGAAGTCTCGTGGACCATTTTGTATTCGTCACGCCGCAGCGGATACCTTTGCTATGGTTGTTTTTTGCTTTATCACAGGGATGATTGTCGAGATTTTGATTTCAGGGATGACATTTGAGCAATCTCTAGCATCGCGTACGCTATCGATTCCAGTGAATATCGCTATTGCTTGGCCGTATGGGGTTTTTCGTGATTGGGTGCTGCATCAAGGTAGTAAGGTGTCACCGTCTTCCTTTATGAAAAACATCTCCGATCTGGTCGCTTATGTACTATTTCAATCTCCAGTTTATGCGGGTATCTTATTCGCAGTTGGCGCGTCTACAGATCAAATTGTGACCGCAGTGGCAAGTAACGCTGTTATTTCTTGTGGCATGGGTGTGTTGTATGGGTACTTCTTGGATATGTGCCGCCGTTGGTTCCGTGTTCCCGGTTATTCTCAAAGCATGTAAATGCCCCAGTTTTGCTCAATTTAGTTACTTAGTGAGCAATCGATTCGAAAAGGGCGCTTTTTTTTATGTTTAGCCTTGACCATCAGGCACATAATCATTAAATTAGCGCCTCGTTAGCCAATGATGCTAACCAAAATTTGATTCGGTGAGTTGTCCGAGTGGCTGAAGGAGCACGCCTGGAAAGTGTGTATACGGCAACGTATCGAGAGTTCGAATCTCTCACTCACCGCCACATTCTAAAAGGTCTGATTTATCAGGCCTTTTTTCATATCTGCACTAAAGTAATGCGTCATTGAAAGTACATAAGAGTACTCAGAGTGCAAACGCAACTCTATCTACAAGCCAACTGTTCATATCTCACCTCGATACAACGCCAAAATTGAAGAAGCTATACAGAGGCAGCCATAATCTGATTGGTGCGGGTTAGCCCATCCGCTTTAATCTAGAATTTAGCACCCATATCACATGAGGTATGAATACGGCCACAAGAATGAACGTATTGCTACTAGATGCTAAGCAAAACAGCCATGAACACGAATACAACAGCAATCATACCAAAGAGATCTGTGTTTAGATTGAGGTCATCAGGGTTAAATTTTTCAATGCTTTGCGTCGTTTTGCATCTTATCTTCATGTTCTTGTCCTTATTTCATGTACGATTTCAACAGCAACATAACATGCAATTGAGTGTTCACAAGTCATAAAAAGCATAAGTATACTTGCTCCTCATTGAGCGCAAAAAATACTCAAAGCGTTTTAAAGTGGCGGTCTACCTTTTGTAACATCAAATATTCTTTCTGTTTTTGTGCCTGTATCGCTATAGTTGAGAAGCGGTTATCTCGTTCTAGTTAGGAACAAACTACTGGCTGCCGCTACATTCTCTCAGCGTTCCCACTCAGTCGCCTTGGGTAGATACTTTAGTCGTTGAGTACTGCAAAAAAACGCCGCATGAGCAGCGGCGCTTTGTTGAGGAATTCCCTTTCCTACTTGTAGCTAAGTTCTGTCGCTTTGCCTTTGAAGATCCGGTATACCACAAAGGTGTAAAGCAATATCACCGGCATAACAATCATCACACCGTAGCCCACGATTATTAACGTCGCAGGCGAGGAGGCAGCTTGTTGTGCGGTCATTAATCCCGGCACAACTTCTGGGAAGAAGCTATACGCAAGCCCGAGAAAGCTCAACGCGAAAATGACAGTGACACCAAAGAAAGGCCAGCGCACACCCAGATCATTCACCATTGGAACCTGACGCAAATAGCGATCAACTAGGAAGATGGTTGCCAATACAATTAACGGAACTGGGGCAAGCAACAAGATTTCTGGGAAGCTGAACCAACGCAAGGCAACTTGTTGATTTACAATTGGGTTTACAACGCTAACCACCAAGATTCCTAAGGCTGCTAACCAACCAGCACGGCGAGACCAACGGGCCGAGCGTATTTGCAAATCACCTTCCGTTTTTAGTACTAACCATGCGCCACCGATGTAAACGTACGCCGCCGCTACACAAAGTGCGCTTAACCAAGCAAAGCCAAATGCTTCGGTTGATTGTTCAAATCCCATGATGTAACGACCCACCATGTAGCCTTGGGTTAGCGCGGTGACTAACGAGCCAATTCTGAAGCACCAATCCCAGTGAGGTTTATGATCCGAGTTCGCTTTGGCTCGGAAGTCGAACGCCACGCCACGCATGATCAGTGCGATAAGCATAATCGCGGTCGGCATATAAAGTTCCGTCAAAATCAAGCTATGAGCAGTAGGAAAGGCAATCAGCAGAATACCGACGGCTAACACCAACCACGTTTCATTCGCATCCCAGAAAGGGCCGATAGACGCTATCATTCGGTCACGTTGCGCTTCATTATCACTCGGTAAAAGGATACCGACGCCAAGATCGTAGCCGTCGAGCACGGCATACATAAAGACCGAGAAGCCAAGCAGCAGAAGATAAATTTCTGGTAGATAGTCGAGCATGATTAGGCCTCTTGTTGTGTCAGTGGGACTTCATGGGCTGCAACGTCTTTGCGCGCCAAATAGAATAGGGTATGGATGTACGCAACCAGCAATGCAGCATAAATGGCTAAGTACATAATGAGCGAAGTCATCACGCTACTGCTCGCAACCGTGGTGACGGCTTCGGATGTTCGCAATACACCGCTGACCAACCAAGGTTGTCGACCAATCTCAGTAACATACCAACCCGCCAGTGTGGCTATCCAACCAGAGAACGTCATGGCTAATACCGTGTACAGGTAAGGTTTAGGTAGCGCTTTTTTACGTGCTAGCTTCACCGCGCCATACCAGCTAACAAGCAACATAAGGACACCAACACCAACCATCACGCGGAAACCAAAGAACAAGGGCTTCACTGGCGGGTGGTCAGGTGCAAACTCGTTAAGTCCTTGGATTTCCCCATCTAAGTCATGCGTAAGAATCAAACTCGCCAGCTTTGGGATGCCCACTTCAAAATCATTGCTGCGAGTTTCTTCATTTGGCATCGCAAACAGAAGAAGAGGCGCGCCTTGCTCGGTCTCCCACACGCCTTCCATCGCTGCGATTTTTGCAGGTTGATGTTCAAGCGTGTTTAACCCGTGAAGGTCACCGACAAAGATTTGAATTGGGATGAATCCAGCCGCCGCGAACAGCGCGACTTTTAGGCCAATTTTGGCTGAGCGGTGATCTGGCTTTTTCATTATTTGATAAGCTGAGATACCCGCAATCAAGAAGCTGGCAGTCAGCGCCGATGCTAATAGCGTGTGCAGAAGACGGTAAGGTAAAGAAGGATTGAAAATAACTTCCTTCCAACTGGTTACATGTACAATTCCGTCAATCACTTCATAGCCACTTGGTGTGTGCATCCAGCTGTTAAGCACTAGAATCCAAAACGCGGACATACTTGTCCCAACAGCAACCAGAACGGTGGCGAGAGTATGAACCCATTCCGGCACTCGTCCTCGTCCAAAAAGCATCACGCCAAGGAAGGTGGCTTCCATAAAGAAGGCGGTCATCACTTCGTATCCGAGCAATGGTCCTGCTACGTTACCGACTCGTTCCATAAAGCCTGGCCAGTTGGTACCAAACTGGAAACTCATCGTAATGCCGGATACCACACCTAAGGCGAAAGTAAGAGCGAATATCTTGACCCAGAAGTAATAAACATCGAGCCATACGGGGGCTTGGGTGCGGTTATATCGCCACTTGAAAAACACCAACATCCATGCCAACGCGATGGTGATGGTCGGGAAGAGAATGTGAAAGCTGATATTGGCCGCGAACTGGATCCGCGACAGCATGAGGGTATCTAACATCTTGGTTCCTCAAAAACGTGCCATACTAAAAATCGTGTCTATCTGTAATTTAGTTACGAAAAGTCGGGCAGTTTGGATTCATGTATTGAGAAATACAGGTGATTCTGTTTTCTTCTAACCATGATTTATATCAACTAAGGGAAAGAAAGGAGTGTAGGAAATTGTCTCAAAATGCCACTAATAGTCGCGAGAAGTGAGTAAAAGAAAGCAAATGTAACTGAAGGAGCATGGATTAAGATTAGTTCGAATTATCCTTATGATGGTTTCGATAATCCTGAAATAAAATTACAAAAACAATATTTTTAGTAAGGAAAATTGCCTTGCCTTCACTTTGAACCTCCATACTATTTATACACTAGTCATGTCGAGAACATCTCAAACACAGCAAACTTACTGGCAGTTAAGGTGGGAAACTTTAGCTAATTGATAAACTTAAAATTGCACTGCTAATGACATATGCATCATAAGTTCGTTAGCACTCGACCAGAAGTGCGATAGGCTACATTTTTATACTAGCGAACGATTTGGCGCTAGGTAATTCGGCTTTCACTAGATCAACAAGTCGACTGCGGACCATTTTCGATTCCTGATGAGTTTCAATCCAAACTGACACTTACTTTTCAGCAAGTGTGCTAGTGTCTTTCTTATTATTTATTAAATAATTAATAGATGCCGATATGGTAAAGAGAGTTGTGGACAGCTATCTCGAGCAGTAGACTGGCGCTAGCCAGAGAGTCTGACTTTGAGGGGGGCATTCTACATGAATTTTGGATTCTGCCACCGCAAAGCTGATATTGAATTTGATGGAGATGGATAATGAATGACAGTTGGGCTAATTTCTTTCCTTACTTTGCTGGAGCTTTTAAGCTTATTGTATTAGGGATAGGAGCCTACTTAGCCATTAAATGGCATTTTGACGAAGAGCGAAGGGTAAGAGAAGCGGAAGGTGTGGTGTTTGATAACCCAAGTCTCATGAAAAAGTTTGCGAAGACGCTAACTCTGCCATTCCTTTTGTGTCTTCTAGTTCTTCTTGTTATATATGCTACCAACTGGTTCCTGTATTGACGGCTTTATTGTTTGTTGTAGTAAAGCTGAATGCTGCCGCCTCTGAGAGTCGAGCCGTAGTTGAAGTTAACGCCTATGCCGAAATTGTCCAACCAATCAAAGGGCTTTGGTGCATAAAATAGCCATCCTATAGAAGCTTCGTAGTAATGCGGACTTCCAAGTTCGTCGCTTAAATCATGCGAAAGGTCGACTCTTTTAATCCCAGTAAATAAAGCTTGCTCACCGTGATAAATATTGTAGTAACCGGTGATTTCATTAGATAGGTACCAACCTTTAGGGTTGCCTATATTGCCGTTATTTGCGCTTCCCCAGCTGTGCCCAATGAATGAATTCAATGTCGAACTGGCATGCCATTTCCCCCAACTTGTGGGAGACGTGTATTTGGCTTTAATGGATGGTTGAACTAATGCCGCCCATGCTGAAACGTTAACGGCACGGCCGTCTAGGATTCTTCCAATGATGGAGGAAAGTTTATTATCGGTAGAGAATGAGTTTTCATAACGCATAAGGTGAGTCGTCGTTCTGGTGCTAAGGGTGACGTTTTCACTTGCTTTGTATAGATACCCATAACCAATCGATGCACCGTATGTCCTTTCCTTGAGAAGATCCTTACTTGTGCCGAATAGTTTGAGATCATTCTCTGTTTGTATCGTAAATGCCTTAAACGACAGCTCATGTAAGTCCTCGCTGCCCTCTATGTCAAAGTTAGTCGTGTAAGGGAGAACATATACGGATTTGCTTCGACGTTCATTGATTGACTCGTCAGTCCCGAACTCTGGGTTGGCGGTATCAAATAATGCATTCGGATCAAAGTCGCCAATACCAAACGCAATTGCGTCAGTATCGGACAGCAACACCGCGATAGAAAAACGTTGTTGAAGAAGGTTGCTAATTTCCTTATCTAGTGGATCCGCATGAGCAGTATGAGGTAGAGAGAGTAGGAGAGCGAGCGAAACGACTCGCCACTCCACTGAGGCGAAGTTGGGTTGGAACATTTTGGCTCTTTTAAATGGTTCATGCATGGAGTTTTCGGACGTATCGGTACGCTAACATTAGTTTAATCGTTGAATGGTCTGTGTAACTTTGAGAAATCTATGTTTTCTCATATTGATATGAAAAAGTTCCTTAAACGAGTTTAGCTTCAATGTGTATGCTGCACCAGATTTGTTTAGCAACATCATTCTTTTCTGAAGATGTAGCAAGACTTTGTGGCTAGGTTGCATTATTTTCTTGAATGCGTCTCTTGAAAGCAAAATAGCAAACTTTTTTATTGCCTTGGCGCTCAAGAAAATCTGAATCGTTCACTGTGCTACTGGTTAACTTCGAAAACTTGTAAGCATCCTGTCTGCCAACATCACGACTAATATCCTCACGGAGTAACCCTAAATACGTCAGATAAACAATGGTTTTTTTGAGCTTTAGAAGAAATGTTCGGACCTTTGCATATTCCGCGGTGGTGCTCAATCCAAGAACTGTGTTTTGTATGTGTTCTCAGTAAATCATTGAGTCGATCTATTCTTCAAAATGTGGTCCCTTTTAATTCACTTTCTGTTACATATTTTTCGTTTTGAAAGAGCATTTTAATTTGCATCTTTTGAAAAGATCTCTTTGTTAAATTTTGTATAAAATCAACTAATTGTTGAAATTAGAACCCTTGTCAAAAAGTCATTAGATTTCATGTTGAATAGCCTCTTTTACCTAATAGTATACTCTATTTGTTTGATATAATTTCCGGCAGTTTGTATACCATAAATAAAGAGAGTCTATTCATGTTCCAGAACTTAACGATCAAGCAGAAGATAGTGATTCCGCTGTCATTGATTATTGGATTGTTTATTGTGAGCTCTGTATTAAACGTTATGACAAGTTGGAAGCAATCTGAATTGAGTGAGACACTCAACGAACAGATCGTGCCGAACTTATTAACGATTGAGGATGCTTACCGCGATCTTTACCAAGCTACATCTGCAATCCAAGGTGTTGCTCTTTCTGATACTCAAACCGATATTGATCACCACATCGGTGAATACAAAGACAACGCATACAAAGCGCTGCCGCGTATGGAACAAATGATTGAGCTATCGCAAGCCGGTGTGACGCCTTCTACACATGGTAATGAAGTTCGAACGCTTGTCTCTTTGGGTGAAAAATGGTTAGCAAGTTATGAGGCGATGCTACGTTTACCTCAATCTCAATGGCGTGGTTACTACAATGAGCACAAACATAACTTTGAAGACCAATTTATCGAGGTTAGAGCGCAGCTTAACGTTGTAAAAGATGCAATAGAAGAAAAGCAAAGCCAGTTGAAGGGCGAAATATCAGCGGCTGCAACAAGAGCAGAACTCATTCTTGAGGCTGGCATTGTGATTGTTATTTTTGCCGCTATCGCGATGGCTTTTTTGTTGTTACAAACGGTTGTGAAGCCTATCAATGATATTAAAAATGCGATGACAGAAATTGCGTCCGGTGAAGGTGATCTAAGTCAGCGAATCGATGTAAAAACACAAGACGAAATTGGCAATTTAGCAGACGCATTTAACCAGTTTGTGTCCAAAATTCAAATGACAGTCGCTCAGGTAATTGAAAGCTCAAATACCTTACGTAACGAAATGGCAAATCTTAGCTCGTTGACCACGACCATCGCGAACTCGACCGTTTCTCAGCAAAAAGATAGCGAGGCGGTAGCGGCGGCAGTGCATGAAATGCAAGTCACCAGCAGAAATGTAAGCGATAGCGCTAACGAAGCTGCGGTTGCGAGCCAAACAGCGAATGATGAACTTACCAATACCAATGTTATTTTGGATCAAACGGTTAGCTCAATTCGTAGCCTCGCAAGTGAAATCGAAAGCGCAAGCCACGTCATTAACACATTGGATCATGATGTGAGTAACATTGCGTCCGTACTGGATGTAATTCGTGGTATTGCCGAGCAAACAAACTTATTAGCGCTTAACGCAGCCATTGAAGCGGCTCGCGCTGGAGAGCAAGGGCGAGGCTTTGCTGTGGTAGCGGACGAGGTTCGTTCTTTAGCCAGTCGTACGCAACAGAGTACGGGAGAAATCCAAACCATGATTGAAAAGCTACAATCTGGTGCAGGACAAGCTGTAGAAGTGATGCGCGGTAGCCAAAATAGCAGTGATGAAACGATCAAGTCCGCTGGCCGAGCGAGTGAATCCCTTTCTGAAATCTTGAACGCGATTTCACGTATGAACGAGATGAATACACACATTGCAACGGCTGCGAGCCAGCAAAGTACAGTAAGTGACGAAGTAAATAGCAACGTACAAGGCATTGCAGACAGTAGCACTTCAATTGTGGAAATCGTAAACCAAGCGCAAGCTTCTTTAGCCATGTTGTCAGAGCAAACTCAACGTTTAGATCATCAGGTCAGTCAGTTCAAAGTATAAGCTTGAGAACAGCAATCTCACTGACGAAATAACCCGCTTCTTAGCGGGTTATTTTTTAGATAAGTGGCGAACCTGACTTGTGAAATTTCGACTATATTTACATTCCTTTCTCACTTTAGTTCGTATACCAGAGTGGGCAAATAACCCTAGACAGCGGTTACAAACTCTGTACAGCGTGATGATGCTTTTATCATCACTTTTGCTGCTTTTTAACCATTGCAATTGCACACAGGAAAATGTGATTTCCAACCCAAAATCTTCAAATTTGAGAACTTCATAACACCTTTACCATAAACGTTTTACGTAAGCGTATAGAACTGTAAATTTTGTTGTATGTACAACACTGGGTATTTATCATCCTAATTAATTTGTTCTGGATATACATCCGTTAGTCATTATTAAGTCATTCTAGAAGCTTTTAATAAGGAATCTTGAAGGCTTGTCGGTAGATAAGAGAGAAAAATTCATGAGACGTAAAACCACGCTATCTCTGCTGATTGCGTCGAGCCTTTTTGTGGTTGGATGTCAACCTAGCGAAGAAGGATCGAGCCAAGGTGGTGGTCCTGCGCCCACAACCGAAGTAGAAGTGTTAACAGTCCAGCCAACGCGCCAAGCATTGACAGTAGAGTTGCCGGGTCGTAGCCGAGCATTCAAAGAAGCGGAAGTTCGTCCGCAAGTCACTGGCATTATTTCGGAGCGAAATTTTGTTGAAGGTGGCCTTGTTGAACAAGGACAGTCGCTATATCAAATTGATGATTCATCATTTCAGGCGGATTTGCTGAGCGCTGAAGCGGAATTAATCCGTGCGCAAGCTGCGGCAGAGTCGACCTATGCCACGGTGAAGCGTTACAGAACCTTGATCACCAAAAAATCCATCAGCCAACAAGACTTGGATGAAGCAGAAGCGGCATACAAAGAAGCGAAAGCGCAGGTCCTAGTCGCAAAAGCAAAGATCAACACAGCAAAAATCAACTTAGATTATACGCAAGTCAAAGCTCCGATTAGCGGGGTGATCGGTAAATCGAGTGTGACAGCGGGTGCGTTGGTTACGGCTAACCAAGCTGCCAAATTAGCGACCATTCAGCAGCTTGACCCTATCAATGTTGATATTGTGCAATCATCCGCGCAACTGCTGCGTTTGAAAGCATCACTCTCCCAAGGCCATATGCAAGAAGATGACTCTGCGCAAGTTACATTGATGCTTGAAGATGGCAGCACTTACGAACACAAAGGCACAATGAAATTTACTGAGGTCAATGTGAACGAAAGTACGGGCAGCGTGACGCTTCGTGCCGAATTCCCAAACCCTGACGGTTTGTTGCTACCTGGAATGTTTGTTCGTGCGACGGTCATTACTGGTGTCGACCCTGATGCGATTCTAATACCACAAAATACGGTATCTCGTGATGCGACAGGTAAAGCGACAGTGATGACGGTTAATGGCGAGAACAAAGTGGAAGCGAAACCAGTGAAGACTGCCGAAGCGATCAATAGCCAATGGCGCATTATTGATGGTTTGAACGCGGGTGATAAAGTCATTACCGCCGGTTTACAAAAGGTAGGGCCAGGAAGTTCGGTAACTATCCAAAACGGTGAACAGGAGTAATCATGGCACGATTTTTTATCGATCGTCCGGTATTTGCTTGGGTTCTCGCGATTCTAACGATGTTGGCGGGGGTAATGTCATTATTCAATTTACCCGTCTCGCAATACCCAACGATTTCACCGACGACGATCACCATCAGTGCTCGCTATCCAGGTGCATCAGCAAAAACCGTTGAAGACTCGGTAACGCAGGTTATCGAGCAAAACATGACAGGATTAGATTACCTTCGCTACCTATCATCGAGCAGTGATGCATTTGGTAATGCGACAATTACCCTGACGTTTGATAGCGAAGCTGATCCTGATATCGCGCAAGTACAGGTGCAGAACAAACTGCAATTGGCATTGACTTCATTGCCGATGGAGGTACAAAACCAAGGTATTGTCGTCAATAAATCCAATACGGCATTTCTCATGGTTGTCGCAGTTTATTCTGAAGATCCTGACTTTACAGAAAACGATATCGGCGACTTTGTTGTAACGAATATTCAAGACCCGATAAGTCGTGTAACTGGCGTAGGACAAGTGCAGGCGTTTGGTGCGCAGTATGCAATGCGAGTTTGGCTGGACCCTTTTAAGCTTACGCAGTTCAACTTGACCGCGATCGACGTAGCAAATGCAATCAGTGAACAGAACGCGCAAGTTTCTTCAGGTCAACTTGGTGCGGCACCTGCGCAGGAGGGTCAGTTGTTGAATGCTACGATTTCTTCTGCAAGTCGTTTGAGCAGTGTAGAAGAGTTCCAAGACATCATTCTTAAGTCCGACGCCAGTGGTTCGAATGTTTATTTGAAAGATGTAGCTCGCGTTGAGCGTGGTGCAGAAAGTTATGATATTCGAGGCCAATATAATGGCTTCCCAGCATCGGGGTTAGGTATTTCATTAGGTACTGGCGCAAACGCGCTTGAGACAGCCAATGCGGTAAAAGAGCGCTTAGAACAACTGAGTGCAACGTTCCCAGAAGGGTTGCAGATTGCTTACCCATTTGAAACAACGCCATTCGTCAAAGCCTCGATTCAAGAAGTGGTTAAAACGCTATTAGAAGCCATTCTTCTTGTGTTCTTAATCATGTACCTGTTCTTGCAGAACTTCCGTGCGACGATCATTCCAACGATCGCAGTGCCTGTCGTATTGCTCGGAACCTTCGCTATTTTGTACGCGACTGGATTTAGCGTAAACACGTTAACCATGTTCGCGATGGTTCTGGCTATCGGTTTGCTGGTGGATGATGCCATCGTTGTGGTGGAAAACGTCGAGCGTGTGATGCATGAAGATGGTTTAGAGCCCAAAGAAGCGACCAAAAAATCGATGGGGCAGATCACTGGTGCCCTGATTGGTGTGGGGTTGACGCTTTCAGCGGTATTCGTCCCTATGGCGTTTATGTCTGGTTCTACCGGGGTTATTTACCGTCAGTTCTCGATAACTATTGTGGCGGCTATGACGCTTTCCGTTTTGGTTGCGATAATTCTGACTCCGGCATTGTGCGCTACGTTGCTGAAAAAAGGCGATGCTGAGCTTCTAGAGAAGAAAGGCTTCTTTGGCTGGTTTAACCGCAAGTTTGATGCGATGACAGCAGGCTATGAAACCGGCGTTGCCAAACTTCTAAAACGCACAGGTCGCATGTTGGTTGTATTTTTGGCAATGAGTGCAGGTGCTGGCTGGTTATTTATGAACCTTCCAACGTCATTTTTGCCAGATGAAGACCAAGGCACAGTATTCTCAATGGCTATTTTGCCGCCTAACTCAACACAAGAACAGACGGAAAAAACACTTGAGAAAATGCGTGACTTTTACCTAGTAGACGAAAAAGACAATGTAAAATCCGTCTTCTCTGTTGCGGGCTTTAGTTTCGCAGGTCAAGGCCAAAACATGGGGATGGCATTTATCGGCCTGAAAGATTGGTCTGAGCGTGAAGCGCCTGGCGCTGATGCGGCTTCCATTACGGGCCGAGCGATGGGGTACTTCTCTACCATTAAAGAAGCTTTGGTGTTTGCGTTCGCCCCTCCAGCGATTCAAGAGCTAGGTAACTCGACAGGTTTCGATTTCTATCTCCAAGACTCGTTGAATAAAGGGCACGATGCATTAGTTGCGGCTCAAGGGCAACTTCTGGGCATGGCAGCACAAAACCCGAAACTTGTCGGTGTTCGTCCAAACGGTCAGGCAGATGCGCCAATGTACAAAGTGAACATTGACCACGTCAAACTTCGTGCTTTGGATGTCAGTATCAATGACGTAAACCAAATCCTGTCAGCTGCATGGGGCGGGGCTTACATTAACGATTATATTGATCGCGGTCGTGTGAAGAAAGTGATGGTGCAAAGTGATGCGGAATACCGCATGCAGCCAAAAGACTTCGATTCATGGTACGTACGCAACGCTAAGGGAGAGATGGTGCCTTTCTCTGCTTTTGCGAGTGGCGAGTGGACATATGGTTCTCCTCTTTTGCAGCGCTTTGATGGTTTGCCAGCAATGAATATTCAAGGCGGTGCAGCTCCTGGTGTAAGTACTGGTGAAGCCATGGAAGAAATTGAAGCAATGGTAGAAAAGCTACCAGAAGGTTTCACGGTGAACTGGAATGGTATTTCGTATGAAGAGCGCCTTTCCGGAAACCAAGCGCCGATGCTATATGCGCTATCTATCCTCGTCGTATTCTTAGTTCTTGCCGCTTTGTATGAAAGTTGGTCAGTACCTTTCGCCGTGGTGTTAGTTGTTCCTCTTGGTGTGCTTGGTGCTGTGCTTGCGGTAATGACGCGCAGTATGGATAACGATGTGTTCTTCCAGGTGAGCTTATTAACTACGGTCGGCTTGGCAACCAAAAACGCCATTCTGATTGTTGAGTTTGCAAAGGACTACTATGAGAAAGGCGCTGGGCTTATCGAAGCAACCTTACATGCTGTTCGCGTTCGTCTGCGCCCAATTATCATGACATCGCTTGCTTTTGGTTTGGGTGTGGTACCACTTGCTATCAGTTCAGGTGTGGGATCGGCAGGTCAAAACGCAGTGGGTACCGGCGTACTTGGTGGCATGATCAGTGCCACGATATTGGGTATATTCTTCGTCCCAATCTTCTTTGTAGTGGTTGAGCGATTGTTTGATCGACGTGCGAGAAAAGAGTCGGAGGCAGAGTTGTCTGAGACCAGCACTAAACCCACTCAGCAAAGCGAGTAGGACTTGGTTGTTTTAACTGAGTTATACTAGTGATAATAAACACGATTAAAGGGCGCTTCGGCGCTCTTTATTTTATGTTTTCACTTGGTGGTTACCGTCTATGACGCGAGCATGAAAGACGGCGTGTTGTGTGCAGTATCAGCACAGCCTTTTCGGCCGAATGAAAGCCTAAAGAAGAAAAACGACGATGAAAGATCAGAAAATTTCCCCAATTTCCGTTTTGGATCAAAGTCCTATGTTTGTTTGTGGTGTGATGCAGCGCATGTACCGCAATCGTGCCCAAGCTGAGCTCTCTCGGCAAAATTTGATGACACTAGAAATGGCAAGTGCACTGGCCGCTTTAGAAGAATTTCAGCCTATGAGCCAGCAAGCGTTAGCTGATGCGGTTCGAACTGAGCGAAGTGTAGCAAAGCGGATGGTGGACAATCTGGAAAAGAGAGGGTTTGTTCAAGTTTCTAAAAGTAAATCGAATCAGCGCCTTAAAATGCTAAGCATGACAAAAGAGGGGGCAAATGCTTTAAAGCAAGTTCATCAAATCATGACGAATTTACAGAAAGAGTTTTTTTCTTGTTTGTCGGAATCTGAAGCGAATGAATTTTTTCGTCTGGTAAGAAAGCTCACTTTTGCGAATCACGACCAGTAACTGACATCAATGCCGTTTAGCGTCTTTATTTTATCGCGGACCAATTATATTAAGCTGTAGAACTTAAGAAATAGGATGCCCAACGTACAGGTCACGGTAGAAAGCACCGTAGTGAGTGCGATGATATTTGCAGCTAACGTGGCATTGCCTCCCATGGAACGCGCCATGACATAGCTGGCTGCAGCGACTGGAGAGGCGTTCATAAAGAAAAGAATACCTAGCTCAATTCCTCGAAATCCTACTAAGTAAGCTCCCATGGTGATGATGACTGGCGCTACGATGAGCTTGTAACTGCTCGCAAACCAAGATGAACCTTTCTCTTTTCTCATCAAGCTAAAGTCAAGTGAGCCACCCGTACACAACAGCGCCAAAGGCAATGTCATTTTGGACAAGTAGTCTCCTGCGTCAATAACCACATTCGGTACTGGAATAGCGAGTAAATAAAAAGCCATTCCTAGAACAATAGAGATTATGAGTGGATTCCTAGTCAGTGTTCGGCCCATCATCTTTGCTGCTTGCGAGGCAGACGTTGCTCCTTTGGGAGATAAGCAAATTACCGCTTGGACGTTATAAATAAATGTGGTGACCGCGACATAGAGAGCCGCTAACGCCACACCTTGAGAACCATACGCATTGGCAACGTAAGCGATGCCAATAATACCTGTATTTGCTCGGAACCCACCTTGGATGAGAACGCCTTGATCAGGCGATGCTTTGAATAGAAGTTTGACGGAAAGATAGGTGAAAATGAAAAACGAAATACTAGCGATGACGCCGAAATTGACGAATCCACTTGCCGCGGAAAAGTCGTGTTCTGAAGCCACAATGCTGACAAATAACATTGCAGGCAAGGTAACTTGAAACACCAGTTTAGAGCCTACTTCGATAAAATTATCGTTGATTAGACCAAAGCGCTTAAAAAGAACGCCAAGTACCAACATCAAACAGATAGGTCCGGTTATCGACAAAGAGAATTGCAACTGATGTAAAACAGCTTCCATGTAAGTATCCGCAGCAAAAGAAAAAAGTGTTCCTGCTGCCTATTAAGCCACAAACCCGGAGGGTAGGACAGTAACGTGATGAAATTTTCTTCTGTTGTAGGTTCCGGAGTCATTTACACTCCAAGTTATGGACGAGGTCCCAATTTAACAAAGCGGTACTGGTCCTACGTGCGATATGTTGGTTAACTCATTGTCGTGATGCATCCACATGCGTATTAGATGTGAGGGCTGGTCATCGTAGTTATGGATAGGAGTTCATCAATGAAAAGGAAACACAACAAAACTGTACTGTGTGCGTTTGTCTCTGGTTCGGTATTTGGTGCGGTTTTGGTCATTGCGATGTCTTTACCAATGTAATCCTCTTAATTGGCTGTTGGAACACTCACACTAATTCAGTACAAAACAGATTGAGTTCTGCGGTGTGTGCTGTTAGTTTCAAAAACATGAAAATACACGTTCGCCCTTCATTAACAACCTTCTCTTGGTGGCGCTCTAAATAGAGCGGCGCGGAATACTTACATTCTTAAGCTGCTGGATGGTAGCTAAGAGTGTTTGATCTTTTTATCTCCAGTAGCGATCTATTAAATACTTGGAGACAAATATGAATACCCATAAAAATACATCTCAGCGTGAAATTATACTTACCGGAGATCGAGCAACAGGTCCATTACACCTAGGGCACTATATTGGTTCATTGCAACAACGAGTCAAATTGCAAACGGAGCACGAGCAAACGATCTTGGTCGCGGACATGCAAGGGTTGACGGATAACGCGCATAATCCATCAAAGGTATCCTCTAATATTCTCAATGTCGTTGCAGATTATTTGGCTGTTGGTATCAACCCCGCTCAAACTACGATCACGTTGCAGTCTCAAATTCCAGCGTTAGCCGAGTTGACAATGTATTACAGTAATCTTGTTTCTATCGCACGATTAGAGCGAAACCCTACGGTTAAAAATGAGATTCAGAGTAAAGGTTTTGAACGCTCTATTCCCGCAGGCTTTTTAACGTATCCAATTTCTCAAGCTGCTGATATTACGGGGTTTCATGAGACGCTAGTACCAGTGGGTGATGACCAACTGCCGATGTTAGAGCAAACTAATGAAATCGTGAGAAAAATAAACCATCTGGGTGGAAAAGAGGTTCTTAGAGAATGCCGTCCATTACTTAGCGATGCACCTCGTTTGCCGAGTACTGACGGTAAAAATAAGATGTCTAAAAGCATGGGGAACGCAATCAACTTAGGCGCCTCCGAAAAGGAGATTTCCGCGGCAGTGAAATCTATGTATACCGATCCCAATCATCTGAAAATTGAGGACCCTGGCCAAGTCGAAGGGAATATTGTATTCATCTACCTCGATGCTTTTCATCCTGATAAAAATTATGTCGAACAGCTAAAAGACCATTATCGACGAGGTGGATTAGGTGATGGTTTGACCAAGAAAGTGTTAGAAGAATGCTTACAAGAAATGCTTCGCCCTATTCGAGAAAAGCGCGCTATGTATTTGAATGATAAAGCGCAGCTGATTGATATTTTAAAACAAGGTAGTGAGCGTTCTCGCGAGAAAACCGAAAAAGTGCTATTTGATGTGAAAGATGTATTTGGTTTAAATTTGTTCTGAATTAAAAGTAGAGAGTTGAACATAAGGCACGACGGCTGGTTAGCAACGTGCCTTTTTAAGTTCCCAGTCAGTCAAAGCGCATTATTAAGAAGAAAAAAATTCACGACGAAAATCCGCGACTTCTTGTTGGTAATAGCTTTGCCATTCCGGTTCTGACAAATTTGAATGGCTAGAAGCTCTTTGCGTTCTTAGCTTGGACTCAAGTTGTTGTAATGCTTGTTGGTAATCTTTGACTCGTTTTTTTTGCTCTGTAATTTGCTGCTGACGAGCATGAATGTTTTTACTTTCTTCTTTCGTTAAGTAAGTTCGTTCTAGCTCTGCGATGATCGCCAAGCGATCTGGTAGGCTCATACTATTAGGAATCAGGGTGACCGCACGCTCATATTTTTCCTGTTCGCTTGTTAGCCCGATAGCACCTGCATGTTCTTGCCAGTCAATGGTGAGTTGCTCGAAAGCTCGCAAAAAGTTATCTGGGCTTTGAGTGTCCAGCTTTTGGGCTTCTAAGTTGAAATCGTACAGCGCGAACTCATCCGCAAAAACAACATCAGCCAATTCCCCCCAGATGCTTCTTGCTTCGTTCTTCAGCTGTGCAACACGCGACGCCAGTGATTGTTGCTCATCAAATAACAAATTTCCTACACTCTCTTGCCATTGGCTGCTGAGCTGAGGGTAGTTCGCCAAAAGCTGGAATCGAGCTGAAGATAAATGCGCCTCAAACAAGGCGACCTGCTCTTCACAACTACGGTTCAACATACACTCTTGCCAAAACGTCTCAAGTTCGGCGACAAGTTTCCTGCCTTTGAGTTGAGTTAATCGCTCAGTCGTTATTTGAACTGTGGAAGGGAGCTTAGCGGTTTGTGGTGAAGTATCTGTATCGGGCACGATGCTGCTTGTTTGTGGTGATGTACTGGAGACATTCTGATTTTTTGTCTTAGGGGAAGGAGAGGAAGCGAGCTCTTCTTTTTGAACATCGTGACTGAAAGTTAAAAATATCATGCCCGCCATAATGGCGGACATGATTATCAAAGCGATTTTCTTCATGGCTTGATTGTTGCGCTTACTGGGAAATGGTCAGAAAGGTTGTAGTGTTTCCATAAACTCTCTGCGGTTGTGCGCGGCACGTCTACACGGTTGTCATTGAATGATTTCACCCCGTATTCACTACTCACCATAACATAGTCAAGGTATTCCACGTTTTCGCCACCTGATAACGCTTCACCTGCGAAGTTATTGATACGGGGATCAAAGGTTGACTCCGTGTAACCAGAGTAGTGAGGCTCTATGGCACTTAAGTTAGCGATCATTTGTTGGTAGTCACCAGGGAACTTTCTTTTGTTTACGTTAAAGTCGCCGCTGTATACCACAGTTTCGCTCGAAGGAATGTCAAGAGATTGGGCGAGTGTGCGGATTTGTTTGAACTGGCGCTGACGATACTCACGGGCGGTGTCTGTATCGAAAGATGCGGTATGGGTAGCAAACACATGGTAAGCCTGACCACCTTTAATTATTTCCGCATAATTTACGCCTTTATCGGCAAAGCAGTCTGTACCAGAGCAATCGGGAAAGACATATTGCGCTTCGTTCACGATAGGGTAGCGACTAACTATGATTACGCCACCATCATGAATATTAACGCCTTCTTTATCTAACATCTTTGTTTGGTAAGGATATTCCTTGGCTAACTCACGTAAGAATGCTTCACGGCCGCTGGCAAACACCTCTTGCAGCGCCAAAACATCGTAACCTTTTACATGTTGAGGAATCAGTTCGTAACGATCTCCAATGTGCGATGCAATAGCCGTCAACGCCCAGATGTTATAAGTCATCAACTTAAGGTTTTGTTCTTCGTTGTCGACAGACTCCGCTACCTTGCTTGGCGTGATGGTGTAGTAAAGATCATCATATCGAGCGGTACTGTCTGACTTAAATGCCAGTTCGGTTTCTCTCGTACCAAAAGCGTTAGTGTTGGCACGATGAATGTTACGATCATCTTTGAGAGATAACTCGACATCGGCTGCGGATAAGCCGTATTCAATGGTCGAATTGTACCAATGGCCTTCCATTATTTGATTGAGTGTTATGCTTTCACCTTCGGGGCTAGAAACCACAGTTTCAAAACGGTAAGTTTGATTTGATTTCACGCCCTCCCAGCGGTTGAAGCTTAATACAGATTTAGTTTCCCACGGACCAAGTACCTGCACATGTTGTTGCCACTCGTCTCCGTATTGAAGCAAATCACTACCTTCATGTTTTACTTGAATAGTTAACGGTTGATCAGAGTTATTCGTTAGGTAAACGTCGGTATCTGCAATGCTGGGTAACGCTATCAAGCTACTTAATAAAAGGCTCCACTGCGAAAATTTCATCTTATTTTTCCATCATTTGAACTAGAGTAATCATTCTTGTTTATAAATGTTACTTGCACGTTAAATATGGATGACATCTAAGCCAGTGTTGAAAATTGTTATCAGAATGTGATCTTTATTCAATGGTGAGGGTGGAGGTATTGAGTGTGTTGCCGTTGAAGCGGTGGAAAATAATACCAACAGTCAACGAATTGCATTCACTGCAATCAAGCTGTCATCTTTGCTCTATAAGTTGTGCGGCGTCATTCATCTAGCCATATGGCTAGAACTCAAATTGATAGATGGAGCACCATGGCTAGAGCAGTAAATCCAACCGATGAAACCATCATTAAATTGTTACAAGAGCAAGGTCTGATTAGAAGTGAAGCAGAAGCGCGTTTAAAGAAAGAGGTGTACCGCTTGCAGCCTAATGAGATAGCAAAAGTAAAAAATTATGCCCAGCATTTTGGGATAAACGCGAAAGAAAAGCTCATCGATGAGATCTTGGATCTGCGCCGAGAAGCGCTCATGAAAAGATGTAGACACAATAAGGAGCATACGAGCCTATCTCTAAAATAGCATGTGATAAAACTATCAATTACTGGTCAAGATTTGATCTCTCAAGCCGATGTATATAAGAGCGTTCAATGATATCGAGCGCAAAAAACAGTGTGTTTTAGAGGTTAAGCTTTCACTTAAGTGAGAGGTTTGGAAAGGCTGCGGGGAGAAAGTGCATGCGTATTAAAGACTTAAGTGTCGTAAAGAAAATATCGGTTAGTTATTTAACCGTTTTTGCCGTGTTTGGTTTAGTGTCAGTAATGTTGGTGCAAGGTTTGTTAACACTGAATAAAGACATCTCAGTGTTAACAGATAAAAGTTTACCTTCTGTTGCGATTTTGAAAGGTATCCAAGTTGATATTACTAAAGTGCGTAAAGATGAGTTCTCTTTATTGCCAAACGCAAATCACCCCAAAATTGGTGAGTGGTTAAAAGGCCTCGACCAATGGCGTTCTGATGTGCAGGCTGGTATTGCAGAATACGAAAAGCTCGACCTTAATAAGCGTGAAACGCAGTCCTTTAGCGTTTTTAAAGAAACTTGGAATCAATACATCAAAGAAACGAAGACTTACAACGTATTGCTAAGCCAAGGCGATGCTGAAAGTGCAAATGATGTAATTTTATCAAGTTTCGATACCTACTCAAAAGCGTTGAGCAGCTTGGATGATACCCTCGCGTTGAACGATGAGTTGGTGAATTTGATTGGCGAAGAAGTACAAAGTGAAGCGGCATTTACACAATACAGCGCTGCTGTTGGTGCGCTTGTCGTCGCATTGGTCATGGTAATGTCTGCCATGTTGCTTTCTCGAGTCATCTGCGGGCCTGTTGATCGAGCACTGGAATTCGCTTCCAAAATCGCCAAGGGTCAATTGAATAATCAAATCGACGAAAGCGAATTGAGCAAAGACGAGTTAGGAACGCTGCTCAAAGAGCTTGTCGGTATGCAAACAAACTTACATTCGTTGGTTTCTGAGATTAATGACTCAACGATTCAGCTAACGGCAGCAGTAGAGGAAGTGAGTGCTATTTCTTCTCAGACCGCTTCTGGTATGCAAAATCAACAAATTGAACTTAGCTCGGTGGCTTCTGCGATGACAGAAATGCAAGCTGCTGTAAGTGAAGTGGCACAAAATACCGAAGTTGGCGCAACCTCTGCTTATTCGGCTGCGGAAGTGGCAAAGCAAGGAACGGTGACGTTACAACAAACTATCGCAGTAATTGAGCGTGTATCACATACGATCCAAGAATCAGATGAACTGGCACGTGAGCTTGAATCGAGCTCAAACAATATCAATGTGGTCGTAGATGTGATCCGCGGGATTGCCGAGCAAACAAACTTGTTAGCACTGAACGCCGCAATTGAAGCCGCTCGGGCTGGTGAACAAGGACGTGGGTTTGCTGTTGTGGCAGATGAGGTTCGTTCTCTGGCGCAACGCACTCAAGACTCCACTTCACAAATTGTGGAAATTGTTAATCAACTACAAGAGAGCAGCAGTAAAATAGGGCATTCAAGCCGTGATTGTCAGGAGGGTATTTCTCAGTGTGTTGAGCAAGTTAATGATACTGATAGCCAGATAAAAGAAATTGAACATTCTGTCGATAACATAGCGCAAATGAGCACACAAATCGCAACGGCGTGCAGTGAGCAGAATTCTGTATCCGAAGAGCTGAATCGCAGCGTGGAGCATATTAATAGTGCTTCAACAGAGATGGCTGAGGGAGCTTCACAAACGGCTGTGGCTTGTCAGCAGATTAGTATCCTAGCGCACAACTTGAAAACTCGAATGGGTTCATTCCAGCTCTAGTTGTTGTGTTTCAGCTTTATTCCTAACCTCATTGCTACAATAAATAAGCCGGACGAAATGTCCGGCTTATTTATTCTCTGTCTATATAAGTTCAGAGTATGCTCAACCTTGGGAGAATATGCTCGCTAGGCTGGAATACCACTGTGAAACTTAAAATCTGTATCTGGCGTAGAAATTAAATCTGCCTCTATACGTCCAAAGTAGGCGATGCGCTCGCTGATATCTTTGCCTGCGATTTGCTCCGCTAATACAAGATAATCCTGGTAATGGCGTGCTTCTGAACGTAATAAAGAAATGTAGAACTTTGCGATATCGTCATCCATATGTGGTGCTAGTTTGGCAAAACGCTCACAAGATCGGGCTTCGATGTACGCACCAATGATGAGTTTATCGATCAGCGTTTCCGGCTCATGAGTCTTCATATGCGAAATCAGTCCTTTAGCATAACGACTTGCTGGAATATTTTTGTACTCAATTCCACGACTTTCCATGATCTCTAAAACTTGATAAAAGTGGTGTAACTCCTCTTTTATCAAAAGCACCATCTTATCGATCAAATCTTGGCTGTATGGTGAGTCGGACTTAGCCATGATTGACTTAGAAATATTGCTCTTGCCTTTTAAAGTTTCCAATGAGCCTACGTTACGGTAAGCAAAATCTTCGTAGGGCTTAAACCAGTCAAGTAGAGCATGTGAACTGGATTGGTCAACGGCATACTTACGAATTAAAAACATGGCAGATTGGCCAGCTTTTAGTTCGCACAGTAGGTGGTCTAACAAAATGGTTTGAAGGTTCTCTGGTTTCTTTGCTTCCTCTACCCATTCATCAGGTGTACTGCATCGCAGAAATTGGTTAATGGGAGCAAGAAGATCTTGATAGGCGTCTAGATTCATCATTTTAGTTTTAGTACTTCACATTTTTATTGGGCATATCCGTTGTCTTGCGGATAGAAAAAAGGCTGCAATTGCAGCCTTTTTTGACCTGAAGTGAATGTTACCACTTTTTCTTCTCGCCGAAGAGAGCTTCCATGTCATTGTCACGCTCTTTGTCAGCAATCTGCTGCATTTCGGCATCGCTTTTATCTTGGCGCTTTTTATCTAAGTCACCTAACATCTCTTCAAGCTTTTGTTTCGCTTGAATAGAATAAGGATCGCTCTTAGTGCTCAAAGCATCGATACCTTTACGCAGCAGTTGAAGCGCGGTGCCTGGTTGGCCACGAGCGATAGAGTCGTTTGCTCTTTTGATGACATTTTCAATGTTGATGCGAATTTGCATCGTTTCCAAGCGCGCATTTTCGGTGACGTAAGTCTGGGTATCCAATCGGCCTTTGTTGTGCTCGTTACGGATAGTGTCGCGAAGTCGTTTAACCAGCTTAAGCATGACGATAGCTTGTTTATCACTACTCGGCATCTTGAAAGTGGTACTCTCGCCAGTAGGACCATTCTCTTTTAGCTGCGTAATCTGCTGCTTCATATTTTCGATACGTTGAGCAAGTTGCTTGTTCTTCGGGTCCAGCTCATGCATGCTCTCTAGCGCGTCAAGAATACGATTGTTTAGACACAGCAACAGCTCTTTACTAAAAGGGATATGGTGCGCATGACCAATCAACTCTTCAGTACCATCTATCAAGGCTACATATCGCGCTGATTCCTGCCTTTTTGCGGTTTCAACTTTAACCTTATATTGCAACATAATGTTATAGCCTAGGATTAACACCAGTAGGATGGCTACCAAAGCGATTATTAAACCAATATTCATATCTTTGCGTCTGCTTTACTTTTCTGCGGCTAGCGTTAAAGAATACATGAATCTTATCTTACTCGGCACCTTATTTGTTTGATTATTTTGTCTCTCACACGTTTTAGTTACTGATAGAAGTCACATCATAGAACTTCGGTCATTTATTGGCTCAACTTTGTGCATATTGTTTCTTGCTTGAAGATTATTAGTATGTGATTGAGGTATAAGTTAGAAATTGCTGTTCATTTCGATTTGAACGCGTTATAACTAATTATTATATCGCTCACTTGAGTGGCCAATAAACTCTCTCATGAATAAGTAAGGGATTACGATGAAACTGCAGCAGCTGAAGTATATTGTTGAGGTTGTAAACCATAATCTGAATGTATCTGCAACGGCGGAAAGCTTATATACCTCTCAGCCAGGTATCAGTAAACAGGTTCGGTTGCTGGAAGACGAGTTAGGCATTCAGATTTTTGAACGTAGCGGTAAGCACTTAACGCAAGTGACGCCAGCTGGTGAAGAAATTGTACGTATCTCTCAAGAAATTCTCGCTCGTGTAGAAAGTATCAAAGCGGTGGCTGGAGAGCACACCCATCCAGAAATGGGGACGCTGAATATCACCACGACACATACGCAGGCTCGTTATGCACTGCCAGATGTCATCAAAGGTTTTACTTCTCGTTATCCAAAAGTGTCGTTACACATGCACCAAGGTACACCATCACAAATGTCTGAGGCGATAGCTAAAGGCACAGCGAATTTTGCGATTGCGACAGAAGCGCTTCACTTATATCAAGATGCCATCATGTTGCCTTGTTATCACTGGAATCGTTCAATAGTTGTGCCTAAAGACCACCCACTAGCGAAGAAAGACAAAGTAACGATCAGTGATCTTGCCGCTTACCCATTAGTCACTTACGTGTTCGGTTTTACTGGCCGTTCAGAGCTGGATACAGCATTCAACCGCGAAGGTTTAACCCCGCGAGTGGTGTTCACGGCAACTGATGCAGACGTCATTAAAACTTACGTTCGTATGGGTATCGGTGTGGGTGTGATTGCAAGCATGGCAGTGGATGAAGAGCAGGACGGTGACTTGGTTGCAATAGATGCGAGCCATTTGTTTGGCGCGAGCACCACGAGCATCGGTTTCCGCCGTGGTACATTCTTACGCTCTTACATGTTCGATTTTATGGAGCGTTTTGCACCGCACTTAACGCGTCCAGTGGTTGAGCAGGCGATTTCGCTGAAGTCTAATGCAGAAATCGAAGAGATGTTTAAAGACATCGAGCTTCCGGTGAGATAACACTTCATTGATGTTTCGATTCCCTCTACAATGCGCTCGTTGTAGGGGGAGCTATGAAAACGCAATTTCAATTTATTAATGACTGCTTAATCGAAAACCAATCTTTGTGGCGATTCGAGCCTTTTAAAAGCAGCATTCGCACATCATTACCTTGGCAGGAGCAACATCCTCGACTGTGCCAATGGCTAGCGTCTCTTACTCCCTCTCAAATCGAAGAATACAAAGCAGAACCAGAACTCGCGTTAAAAGCACTTAGTCCGTTTTTGCCTGAGCTTGAACAACTCGCAGAACTGACTCATTTAGAGCTTTTGTCGTTAAACGGCTTGGAACTCGCTCGTGGTTTAGATAACGGTATTCCGGGACGTAAGTTGGAGCAAATTAGCTCGATGGGTGAAGCTGCAATTCAACAACACTGTGGCGAAGAATGGCTAGAATGGTGCTCAGGTAAAGGTTACTTGGGGCGAATCCTGACAACGCAAACCGATCAGCCTGTAACCAGCTTTGAATACCAACAAGCACTGTGCGATTCGGGGCAACAAGCAGCCAATGAACATCATTGGAAGGTGACGTTTATTCAAGGCGACGCGTTTGATAGCAAAGCGAAAGCCGTGTTTAAGCCAACGCAACACGCAGTAGCACTGCATGCATGCGGTGACCTTCACGTTCGTCTAATGCAGTACGGCAGTGAAAATGGGATTGCTGCGATGACCATATCACCTTGTTGTTACCACTTGATTCAGTCGGAACAATACCAGCCGATGTCGGAATCGGGCAGGGCTTCTTCTCTCTCATTGTCTAAGCAAGAACTGCGTATCCCATTACAACAAACGGTGACAGGAGGAGAGCGCGTGCGTCGTCATCGTCAGCAGGAAATGATGTTTCGTCTTGGGTTTGATTTGATCACGCGACAAGCTTTGGGAATGGCAGAGTATCAGCCTGTGCCGAGTATCCGTAAGTCGCAATTAAGTGATGGTTTTGAATCTTTATGTCGCTGGGCAGCGGAGCAAAAAGGCATTGTTCTTCCTCAAGAAATCGATTTCTCTCATTTTGAAAAGTTAAGCGAACAACGCTTCTGGCAAATGGAGAGAATGAGCTTAGTGCAACTTGTTTTTCAACGTCCGTTGGAGATCTGGCTCGCATTAGACAAAGTGCTTTATCTTGAAGAACGTGGTTACCGTGTTAGATTGTCAGAGTTTTGCCCTAAATCGGTCACGCCTAGAAATATTTTAATTTGTGCATATAAGATTTAGTTATTCTTTATAGCCAAACGCTCTATATGAAAAAGCCCACTTATGAGTGGGCTTTTGTAAACAAAACGTGACAAGTTATGTTTTATTTTGTCATTAATTAAACATAGCGATAGCTTGAGTTGGTTCAACGTATTCCAAGTCAAAGCTTTCTGCTACTTCTTTACACGTTACTTTTCCGTGAATAACGTTTAGACCTTCAAGGAAGCCTTTATCTTCTAGAAGTGCTTCGCGGTAGCCTTTATTTGCTAACTTCACGATGTATGGAAGTGTAGCGTTGTTGAGTGCAAATGTTGAAGTGCGAGCAACTGCGCCAGGCATATTTGCTACACAGTAGTGAACCACTTCATCAACGATGTAAGTTGGATCTGCGTGAGTTGTCGCGTGCGAAGTTTCGAAACAACCGCCTTGGTCAATTGCCACGTCAACCACTGCCGCACCAGGCTTCATCTTAGCAATGTGCTCTTTAGTGACCAGTTTAGGTGCTGCTGCGCCAGGAATTAGAACGGCACCGATAACAAGGTCCGCTTCTAGAACATGCTTCTCGATAGCGTCTTCAGTAGAATAAACCACTTTTGCGCGACCTTGGAATTCTTCGTCAAGCTTACGAAGTGTGTCTACGTTACGGTCTAGAATAGTGACGTCAGCGCGAAGGCCAACCGCCATACGAGCAGCGTTTGCACCAACAACGCCACCACCAACGATAACGACTTTTGCAGGTTCAACACCAGGTACGCCGCCTAGGAGCAGACCACGACCGCCGTGCGATTTTTCCAACGTTTGCGCGCCAGCTTGGATAGACATCCGACCTGCCACTTCTGACATTGGTGCTAACAGTGGCAAACGACCCATATTATCTGTTACAGTCTCATAGGCTATACAGACAGCTTTGCTCTTGATTAGCTCATCAGTTTGTGGAAAATCTGGTGCTAGGTGTAAATAAGTAAATAAAATTTGCCCTTCGCGGAGCATTGCTCTCTCTACTGCTTGGGGTTCTTTTACTTTTACAATCATGTCTGCTTGCGCAAATACGTCAGCAGCATGAGGGAGAATGGATGCGCCGACAGCGATGTAATCATCGTCTGAAAAACCAATGCCGGCACCTGCATTGGTCTCAACTAAAACTTGGTGACCATGTGAGATGAGTTCTCTCACGCTAGCTGGGATCATACCAACACGATATTCGTGATTCTTGATTTCCTTAGGTACGCCAATGATCATCCTGTATCCTCTTTCTATAATGGTTGTATTAACTGTTAGTAGGGTGTTATTGTCGAATTAATAACTAGTATAGTTATAGATTTGTAAAATTTGGCACCAAATATTAAAAAGTTGTAGTATATTTTTTTGCAAGGAAGTAATAAGGTGGAATAAAAAATGGCAGACAACTATAAAAAGCCGTCCAAGGAACTAGACCGTATCGACCGCAACATTCTTAATGAGCTGCAGAAAGACGGTCGTATTTCAAACGTTGAGCTTTCAAAACGTGTGGGACTTTCTCCAACGCCATGTTTGGAGCGTGTACGTCGCTTAGAGCGTCAGGGTTATATCACAGGGTATACTGCATTATTGAATCCGCAGTTCCTGGATGCATCACTATTAGTATTCGTTGAGATTACGCTAAACCGTGGTGCGCCGGATGTGTTTGAGCAGTTTAACTCAGCTGTTCAAAAGCTAGACGACATACAAGAGTGTCATCTTGTTTCAGGTGACTTTGACTATCTTCTTAAAACCCGTGTATCAGATATGGGTGCTTACCGCCGACTATTGGGCGATACGTTACTACGTCTACCTGGCGTAAATGACACTCGCACATACGTTGTTATGGAAGAAGTGAAACAATCTAACCAGCTTGTGATCAAAACTCGTTAATTTCTTGCAAAGAAAGCGGTATATGCTTCCGCTTTCGCCAGAGAGTAATTGGGTTTTTCTCCTTGATATGGTTAAATCAATTTACCGAGCGGCTTGATGCCGCTCGGAATGTTTTGCAATTTCCTATTTCATTTCCATATTCAAGTTGATTTATGTTCAAAGAGAACGCAAAGAAAGTCGAAACCATTATCAAAACCAGTGAAGAGCCCCAGTCTTCACGCTTAAATGGCTTCCAACGCTTAAAAGAGTGCTGCTTTATCGTTGGCGTTCTTAGCTCGGTATTGCTTGCGGTTGCACTATTTACCTTCAGTCCGGCCGATCCTTCTTGGTCCCAAACCGCATGGGGAGGGGATATCGATAATGCTGGTGGCCTTTTCGGCGCTTGGCTAGCTGATACTCTATTCTTCACATTTGGCTCTCTCGCTTACCCAATCCCTTTCTTGCTAGCGGCGGCTGCATGGGTGATTTGCCGTAAACGAGGAGAAGATGAGCCAATTGATTTCATGCTATGGGGTACAAGGCTGCTCGGTCTTGTCGTCCTTATTATGACCAGTTGCGGTCTTGCCGATATTAATTTTGATGACATTTGGTATTTTTCATCCGGAGGTGTGGTCGGGGATGTGTTGTCTAGCCTCGCTTTACCTACATTGAATGTACTCGGTACCACATTGGTACTGCTGTTCTTGTGGGGAGCGGGCTTTACGCTCTTCACTGGCATCTCATGGCTTAACATCGTGGAATGGCTTGGTGATCGTGCATTAGCACTAATTGCCGCGCTTGCAAATAAGGCAAGAGGCTCAGAGCAGGAAGTTTTAGAACCTCAGCTTGATGAGTTTGTAGAAGATAAAGTCTCTACGCCTAAACATAATGTAGACCATGAAATTGATGATGAGCCGCTTCCTCATTTAACGGCGTACGATGTCGATGAACCGAAAGAGTCGGCGCCGGCGCATGAGTACCCTATTTATATGCCGCAAGCTAAACCTGATAAGCCTGCAGAACAGGCGATGGTAGAACCGACGCCACCACAACGCAAGGCTACGGTTAATGCTGCGTCAGTCTATTCTGAACCTGAGCCTCAAATACAACCTATCCATACGGTTAACACGGATAACGTTGATCCGCTCTTGGAACGCACCAAGCAACTGAATGTTACGATAGAAGAGCTTGAAGCAGCGGCGCAACAAGCAGATGACTGGGGAACTGACGAACAGGCAGCCCCATCATTTGCAGACACTTACTCTTCCTATGTAGAGCAACATACAGCTACAGAAGAACCGATCAGTGTTGAACCAGATTATGCGGAGTACGAACAATTTGAAGCAGAGCAAGTACAGCAGCCAAGTATTGAGCATCCTGTACATGAAGAGCCTGCAATTGATTCTGCTGTATTAGATAGCATCACGGCGCAAACAGAGTCGAGCCAACATATTGAGCCTACGATCTCTGACTTTGATGTGTTAGATGATGAAGACGAAGTGGAGTCTCAGCCTGCGCAGCAAGTACAGCCAACAACGCCTCATCAGCAAGCAGCAACACCTTCAACAACATTTGAACCTGCTCCTCAAAAAGTGGAAGTAGAAGAGGTCCAAGACAACGACCAAGACGTTACCGCATTCCAAGATATGGTTTCCAATGCACAAGCCAAAGTCGCTGCAACACAGAACCCATTTTTGGTACAGAAAGAAGAAAATTTGCCAGTTCCGGAAGAGCCACTCCCAACGCTCGAGTTGCTTTATCATCCAGAAAAACGTGAAAACTTTATCGACCGTGATGCGCTAGAGCAGGTCGCTCGATTGGTAGAGAGCAAACTCGCTGACTACAAAATCAAAGCCGATGTGGTTGGTATTTATCCTGGACCAGTGATCACTCGTTTTGAGCTTGATTTGGCGCCGGGGGTGAAAGTAAGTCGTATTTCTGGTCTTTCAACTGACTTAGCGCGTGCATTGTCTGCGATGGCGGTACGTGTTGTGGAAGTAATCCCTGGCAAGCCTTACATCGGTTTGGAACTGCCAAATATGAGTCGTCAGACGGTCTATTTATCTGATGTCATCAGTAGCCCTCAGTTTGAGCAAGCAACGTCACCAACAACGGTTGTGTTAGGTCAAGACATTGCGGGCGAAGCTGTGGTGGCAGATCTTGCGAAGATGCCTCACGTGTTAGTAGCAGGTACAACAGGTTCTGGTAAGTCGGTGGGTGTGAACGTGATGATTTTGAGCATGCTGTATAAAGCAGGTCCAGAAGATGTACGCTTCATCATGATTGACCCGAAAATGCTAGAGCTTTCTATTTATGAAGGTATCCCTCATCTTCTTTCTGAAGTTGTGACTGATATGAAAGACGCATCAAACGCTCTACGTTGGTGTGTGGGCGAGATGGAACGTCGTTACAAATTGATGTCGGCATTAGGTGTACGTAATGTGAAGGGCTTCAACGAAAAATTGAAGATGGCAGCAGAAGCGGGCCACCCAATCCATGACCCCTTCTGGCAGGAAGGCGACAGCATGGATACTGAACCGCCATTGCTAGAAAAGCTGCCTTACATCGTTGTTGTTGTTGACGAATTTGCTGACCTGATGATGGTGGTAGGTAAGAAAGTTGAAGAACTGATTGCTCGCTTGGCGCAAAAAGCGCGTGCGGCAGGTATTCACTTAATTCTTGCGACTCAGCGTCCATCGGTTGACGTTATTACCGGTCTAATTAAAGCGAACATCCCAACTCGTGTTGCGTTTACGGTATCGACTAAAACGGACTCTCGTACAATCCTAGATCAAGGCGGCGCAGAATCACTACTTGGTATGGGTGATATGTTGTATCTACCGCCGGGATCAAGTCATACAACTCGTGTTCACGGTGCATTTGCATCAGATGATGATGTTCATGCTGTTGTAAACAACTGGAAAGCGCGTGGTAAACCGAACTACATTGAAGAGATCATCAGTGGAGATCAAACTCCAGAAAGTCTATTGCCAGGTGAGCAAATGGAAGCGGATGAAGATGTAGACCCGCTCTTCGATCAAGTTGTTGAGCACGTGGTTCAATCACGTCGAGGTTCGGTTTCCGGTGTTCAGCGCCGATTTAAGATAGGTTACAACCGTGCCGCCCGTATTGTAGAGCAGCTTGAAGCGCAGGGCATCGTAAGTGCTCCGGGTCATAACGGTAACCGTGAAGTACTGGCACCTGCGCCACCAAAAGATTAATGAACTTGTGTTACTCACCTCAGTCCAACTGAGGTGAGTGGTTCTAATAATAGGTATCTGAATGAAAAAACTATTTTCAGCGAAACTTTTCTCCGCGCTTGTTTTAAGCTTTTCCCTCTTCTCTACTGCACACGCAGCATCTCCTAAAGATGAATTAAACAAACGCCTTTCTATGAATGATGGCTTTAGTGCAGATTTCTCTCAGCAGGTTATCAGCCCTGAAGGCGAAACGGTTATGGAAGGAGAAGGTACGGTTGAAATTGCCCGCCCAAGCCTGTTCCGTTGGAGCACAACATTCCCTGATGAGAACCTATTGGTCTCTGACGGTAAGACATTGTGGTACTACAGCCCATTCATCGAGCAAGTGAGCATCTATTGGCAAGAGCAAGCAACAGAGCAAACGCCATTTGTTTTGCTAACGCGTAACCGAGCAAGTGATTGGAATAACTACAAAATATCTCAAAAAGGTGACCAATTCACTCTCATTCCTACTGCAGTAGACTCCACACAAGGTCAATTCCAGATTAATATTGATGCCAAAGGTGTGGTGAAAGGCTTCAATGTGGTTGAGCAAGACGGCCAAAAAGGTTTGTTCACTTTTAACAACGTGAAGCTGGGTAAACCAAAAGCAGACAGATTCACATTCACAATTCCAAAAGGTGTGGAAGTGGATGACCAAAGGAATTAATTGGTAGTGAGTAATTACACATTAGATTTCTCGGGGGACGAAGATTTTCGTCCCCTTGCTGCTCGTATGAGACCGGAAACAATCGAGCAATACATTGGACAGCAGCACATTTTAGGCCTTGGTAAGCCACTGCGCCGTGCGCTAGAGGCGGGTCACATTCACTCTATGATCCTTTGGGGACCACCAGGCACAGGCAAAACGACATTAGCGGAAGTGGCTGCAAACTATGCCAATGCTGAAGTAGAGCGCGTGTCTGCCGTGACGTCTGGTGTGAAAGAAATTCGTGCTGCAATCGAGAAAGCACGTGAGAACAAAATGGCGGGCCGCCGCACCATCTTATTTGTGGATGAGGTGCATCGCTTCAACAAATCTCAACAAGATGCGTTTTTACCGCATATCGAAGATGGCACGGTTACCTTTATTGGTGCGACGACAGAAAACCCATCGTTTGAGTTAAACAACGCATTGCTGTCACGTGCACGTGTCTACAAGCTAACGTCTCTCGATAAAGATGAAATCTCACTGGCGCTGAATCAAGCGATCAGTGACAAAGAGCGTGGCTTGGGCAATACACCCGCACATTTCGCTGATAACGTATTAGACCGCCTAGCAGAACTGGTCAACGGTGATGCTCGCATGTCTCTCAATTATCTTGAGCTGCTCTACGACATGGCAGAAGACAATGCGCAAGGTGAAAAAGAGATCACGCTTAAGTTGCTGGCTGAAGTGGCAGGGGAGAAAGTCTCTCGCTTCGATAACAAAGGTGATATCTGGTATGACTTAATCTCTGCGGTCCACAAATCCATTCGTGGCTCTAACCCAGATGCGGCGCTTTACTGGGCTGCACGTATGATTGCTGCGGGTTGTGATCCTCTTTATATTGCCCGTCGATTACTTGCGATAGCATCAGAAGATGTCGGCAATGCGGACCCTAGAGCCATGCAAGTGGCACTCTCCGCGTGGGACTGTTTTACACGCGTTGGCCCAGCAGAAGGTGAACGTGCGATTGCACAGGCGATCGTGTACTTAGCATGTGCGCCAAAAAGTAATGCTGTTTACGTGGCGTGGAAACAAGCGCTAGCGGACGCTCATAACTTACCTGAATATGAAGTGCCGCATCACCTTCGAAATGCGCCAACCAGTTTGATGAAAGACATGGGTTATGGGGCTGAGTATCGTTATGCTCACGATGAGCCTGGTGCTTACGCAGCAGGTGAGCAATATTTGCCGCCTGAAATGGGCGATCGTAGGTACTATCAGCCGACAAATCGTGGTCTGGAGACCAAAATCGGCGAAAAGTTAGATTACTTGGCTACTTTAGACGCAAATAGCCCACAAAAGCGCTATGAAAAGTAGGCGTTTTTGGATACATTTGTTTAGTAAATTTTTTTAACGCGTACGCTTGGAAAGTGCGCGTGATTTCACAACAAAAAGCATAGGATTAACAATGCTGGATTCTAAATTACTTCGTACAGAGCTGGATGAAACAGCTGCTAAACTGGCGCGTCGTGGCTTTAAGCTAGACGTAGATACTATTCGTAAACTTGAAGAACAACGTAAGTCCATTCAAGTAGAAGTAGAAAATTTACAATCCACGCGTAACTCCATCTCCAAGCAAATCGGCCAAAAAATGGCGGCTGGCGACAAAGAAGGCGCAGAAGAGATCAAGAAACAAATCGGTACGCTAGGTAGCGATCTTGATGCGAAGAAAGTTGAACTTGAGCAAGTAATGGCTCAACTAGACGAATTCACGCTTTCTGTACCAAACATCCCAGCAGATGAAGTGCCAGATGGCAAAGATGAAAACGACAACGTTGAAATCTCTCGTTGGGGTGAGCCAAAGTCTTACGACTTCGAACTGAAAGATCACGTTGACCTAGGCGAAATGGGCGACGGTCTAGACTTCGCAAGTGCAGTTAAGATCACTGGCGCACGTTTCATCGTGATGAAAGGCCAATTTGCTCGTCTACACCGTGCAATCGCTCAGTTCATGCTGGATCTTCACACTGAAGAGCACGGCTACACAGAAATGTACGTACCTTACCTAGTAAACTCTGACAGCCTATTCGGTACTGGTCAGCTTCCTAAGTTTGGTAAAGATCTTTTCCACACTGAGCCGCTAGTAGAAAAAGTAAACGACGAAGAGCCACGTAAACTGTCTCTAATCCCTACTGCAGAAGTACCTGTAACGAACCTAGTTCGTGACACGATTTCTGACGAAGCGGATCTACCAATTAAGATGACAGCTCACACGCCATGTTTCCGTTCAGAAGCAGGTTCTTACGGTCGTGATACTCGTGGTTTGATTCGTATGCACCAGTTCGACAAAGTTGAGCTAGTACAAATCACTAAGCCAGAAGATTCAATGAACGCACTAGAAGAGCTAACAGGTCACGCTGAGAAAGTTCTACAACTTCTAGAGCTTCCTTACCGTAAAGTGGTTCTATGTACAGGTGACATGGGCTTCGGCGCTCGTAAGACTTACGACCTAGAAGTTTGGGTTCCTGCTCAAGAAACTTACCGTGAAATTTCTTCATGTTCTAACATGTGGGATTTCCAAGCTCGTCGTATGCAAGCACGTTTCCGTCGTAAAGGCGAGAAGAAACCTGAGCTTGTACACACGCTAAACGGTTCTGGTCTTGCTGTAGGTCGTACAATGGTTGCTATCCTAGAAAACAACCAAGAAGCAGACGGCCGCATTGCAATCCCTACAGTACTTCAGAAGTACATGGCGGGCGCAACGCACATCGGTTAATCCATTAACCACTAGAACACCAAAACCCAGCCTTAGTGCTGGGTTTTTTGTTATCTGCGTCGAGTGAAAATACGTTGTTATGTAAATGTAGGATGAGGTATTGCATAGTTAGCCTAAATTATTAAAACCAGTCCCTAATGATATTTTTCTAAGCTTCATTGAGCATGACAAGCTCCTCCAAAATATAAAGAGGAGGTACTTTCATGGCTTCAATAAGAATAAGCGGCTCTGTTGGCTTGGGTGGTAAAAATGTGGATGGTGACATTCGTACGGTACAAAGGTCTATTAACCAATTGCTTGGTTCTTTAAAGGGAGTAAAGGAACTTAAAGTGGATGGGAAACTAGGCTCTAGACCGGAAAACTCCAAAACTGTCGGCGCAATTAAAGCTTTTCAGAAAAGCCTTGTTGGGATGGTTCGTCCAGATGGAAGGATAGATGTGAATGGAAGAAGCCATCGTAAGCTGAATGATTATTTAAAACGAACACCTGAGACTGCGGTGGCATATACGTTACCTTTGGTTGGCTCAAGAGATGCGTTGACGGACTTGGATTATCGCAAAGTAGCTGAAACCCTTGAATGCGAAGTCGCTGCTATTAAAGCTGTAGCGGAAGTTGAGAGCCGAGGAGAAGCCTACTTTAGCAATGGTAAGCCAAAGATTTTGTTTGAGGCTCATATATTTTCGAGACTCACTTCAAGAGCCTACGATAACAGTCATCCAAGTATTTCAAGTCGGCATTGGAATCGAAGTCTGTATGTTGGTGGTATCTCAGAATACGTACGTTTAAATAAAGCGATTGAACTGAATTCAAATGCAGCAATCCGCTCCGCATCTTGGGGACGTTTCCAAATTATGGGCTTTAATTTCAAGTTAGCTGGTCATGTTACCGCTGAATCCTTTGTTAAAGCTGTATTCGAGTCAGAGAAGAAACAACTTGAGGCTTTTGTTACGTTTATCCAAAAGTCTGGCTTAGGTGAACATATAAGAGATAAAAATTGGGCTGCCTTTGCTCGTGGTTACAATGGTTCTGAGTATCAGAAAAATCAATACGACGTCAAATTAGAAAAGGCTTACAAAAAATATGCTTCGATTAAAAATGCTGCGTAACATTTCTTTGCTTGGACTTATTTTTAGTTCATCTGCTTGTGCTTCCAGCCACACTAATACTGCGCTATTTAAGTGTGATGCTTCACATCCTAACCGTCTAGAAATATCAATAGAAAATATAAACAGTCAGGTTCTACTGTCGGAGCTTAACTTAGGGGGGAGCAGTATTGAAAGAACCATAGCTGTAAAGGACTTTAAATTAGACCAGTATCATCGAGCGTTGGTAGATGAGAAGTCACTGGAATTTAGTATTGGTGAGCGCGTCATATTAGTCAGTGAGTACTTTAGCGAGGAGTTTGGTGAGGTAGAGAAAATACTCAGTGTTACTTTGAGAGAGCCTGAGCAAACGCAGTACTTTGAATGTGAGGAAGGGAGTATGAGTAACCTTGCATTGCTTTTCCATGAGAGTGCCGAATAATCGATTACAGAGTAATTATTACTAAAACGTAATAGTGTTTTCGAATTTATCCTAATTATCTTGTTATTTGTAATCGATATAATCATCCACCTTACCACGGTAAGTAGATTTTCTCATTCAAGTAACGAGGAGGGCTTATGGCCGTAGGGTGGGCAAATGACGATAGCGTCAGCCAACAAATTCAAAACACAATAGACGACGAGATTTCCCGTGTTCGTGGCAGTATCACAAGGGGTGAAAGCGCCCATTATTGCGATGAGTGTGGTGATGAGATCCCAGAAGCACGTCGTTTTGCTATGAAAGGCGTTCGTTTGTGTATCGAATGTCAGTCAACAATCGAATTGGTGTCTCAACGCCAAGCATTGTTCAATCGACGAGCGAGTAAAGACAGTCAACTCCGATAACTTTACTGTTCTAATAAATAATGAGACGGTTTGAGTCTCATACTCAAACCGTTTTCGTATTGAATTGGACTATGAAGCGAAGCAGTCTTTACGTTGCAACGCAGCATCAATCGCGTTAACTAGCTTCTCAATATCTTCCGGCTTGCTGATGAACGGCGGCATCATATAAATCAGTTTGCCAAATGGACGAATCCAAACTCCGTGTTCAACAAACAAGGCTTGGATGGTTTCCATATTCACAGGGCGATGCGTCTCCACTACGCCAATGGCACCTAGCCAACGGGTGTTCTTCACCAACTCGTATTCTTCAAGTTTTGGTAGTAACTCAGAAAACAGCGTTTCAATTTGTTGGGTTTGTTGCTGCCAATTACCTCGCTCAATCAATTCCAAACTTGCGGTGGCAACAGCACAGGCGAGTGGATTCCCCATAAAGGTTGGACCGTGCATAAAACAGCCTGCATCACCACCACAAACGGTGTCTGCTACGTGTTTGCTCGCCAGGGTCGCAGAGAGGGTCATGTAGCCGCCAGTGAGTGCTTTCCCGACACACAGAATGTCTGGTTGAATGTCTGCATGTTCGCAGGCAAACAACTTACCGGTACGACCAAATCCGGTAGCGATCTCATCTGCAATCAATAACAAGCCGTATTTGTCGCAAAGCCTACGCACGCCTTTGAGAAATTCTGGATGGTAGATTCGCATGCCGCCAGCGCCTTGAACGATAGGCTCTAGGATCACCGCAGCAAGTTCTTTATGGTGAGTCTCAATCTTGTGCTCGAAGTCGGTGAGGTCTTCTGGCTTCCATTCATCCCAATAACCACAAGTTGGTGACTCCGCAAAGATATGCTCAGGCAAAAAGCCTTTGTAGAGAGAGTGCATGGAGTTGTCAGGATCGGTAACCGACATCGCCGCAAACGTATCGCCGTGATAACCGTGTCGCAAAGTAAGAAACTTTGATCGGCGTTCGCCTTTTGCATGCCAATATTGCAGTGCCATTTTTAAGCTGACTTCTACGGCAACGGAGCCTGAATCGGCAAGGAATACATGTTCAAGATTACTTGGGGTTAGGGATAGCAACTTCTTACACAAACTGATTGCTGGCTGGTGGGTAATCCCGCCAAACATCACGTGAGAGACCTGATCGATTTGCTGGTGAGCGGCTTGATTTAAATGCGGGTGGTTGTAGCCGTGGATCGTCGACCACCAAGAAGACATGCCGTCGACCAGCTCAGTACCGTCTTCCAATTTAATGTGAACACCATTTGCCGATGCCACTGGGTAGCAGGTCAGAGGTGTCAATGTCGAAGTATAAGGATGCCAGATATGCTGGCGGTCGAAGGCGAGATCCATGTGCGATTCCAATAACAATTAAGATTAAAAAATAAACAGATGTAAACTTTGTTTTTTGTGTTGTGTTGACAGTTTATCGAGACTCAGTAGACTGTCAACACAACAACAAAAGTGACTAAAGGAATACACGTGGAAGTTCGTCATAACTGGACGCATGCTGAAGTGCGCGATCTCATGGAAAAACCATTCATGGATCTCCTATTCGAAGCGCAGCTTGTACATCGTCAATATCAACAAACCAACCATGTTCAAGTAAGCACGCTTCTGTCGATTAAGACAGGTGCTTGTCCAGAAGATTGTAAATACTGTCCTCAGAGTGCTCGTTACACCACAGACATCGAAAAAGAGCGCCTGATGGAAGTAGAACGCGTACTCGATGCTGCGCAAAAAGCCAAAAATGCTGGTTCTACTCGATTCTGTATGGGCGCCGCATGGAAAAACCCGAAAGAGCGTGATATGCCGCATTTGACCGACATGATCAAAGGCGTGAAGGGCATGGGTTTAGAAACGTGTATGACATTAGGCATGCTGACGCCAGATCAAGCAAAGCAATTGGCAACCGCAGGTCTGGATTACTACAACCACAACCTAGATACCTCTCCTGAGTTTTACGGCAACATCATTACCACACGTACTTACCAAGACCGTTTAGATACTTTGTCTCACGTGCGTGATGCTGGCATGAAGATCTGTTCTGGTGGCATCATCGGCATGGGTGAAAGTGCTAACGACCGAGCTGGTTTATTGGTTGAATTGGCGAACTTACCGGTACACCCTGAAAGCGTTCCAATCAACATGCTCGTGAAGGTGAAGGGCACACCACTGGAAGAAGTGGATGATGTTGAGCCATTCGATTTCATTCGCCTGATTGCGATTGCACGAATCATGATGCCTCAATCAGCCGTTCGTTTATCCGCTGGTCGTGAAAACATGAACGAACAAATGCAAGCGCTGTGCTTTATGGCGGGTGCAAACTCCGTCTTCTATGGCTGCAAACTTCTGACCACGCCAAACCCTTCAGAAGACAAAGACATGATGCTGTTCAACAAGCTCGGTATTAACAGCCAAGAGGTGTCTCAAAAGCCTGATGAAATCGAAGAAAACGAGTTACTCGATCGCGTCGTAGAGCGCGTTGCTGCCCGTCCGACAAAAGACGACCTTTTCTACGATGCCAGCGTTTAAATCTCGTATCGAGTCCGCCCTTGCTGAGCGTAAAACGCAAGGGTTGAATCGTTCTATGAATGTGGTGTTTGCCGGTAACCAGTCCGTTTTGGAACACGAAGGTAGACGCTACATTAATTTCTCAAGTAATGATTATTTGGGATTGGCTAATGACCAAGCGCTTGTTCGGGCTTGGCAGCAAGGTTTAGGCGTATATGGTAGTGGCAGTGGAGCATCACCGATGGTGACTGGCTTTAGTGCCGCGCACAGCAATTTAGAAGCCGCACTGACCGAATGGTTGGGTTACGACAGAGCAATTCTGTTTGGTTCTGGATTCAGTGCTAATCAAGCCTTGTTGTTCACCTTGTTGGAAAAATCAGACGTATTGATCCAAGACCGTTTGAACCATGCCTCACTGATGGAAGCGGGGGCGTTGTCACCAGCTAAGATGAAGCGCTTCAAACACAATGACATCGAGCACCTAAAGTCGCTGATTAATAGCGAAGACAACCATCTAGTTGTGACTGAAGGGGTATTCAGCATGGACGGCGACTGTGCGCCGCTTAGCGATATCGCTGCTGTCGTTGATAGCCACAATGCATGGTTTGCTGTCGATGACGCTCATGGTATTGGCGTTCTTGGTCAATCCGGTGGTGGTTCTTGTGAGTTGGCAACGGTTAAACCCGAGATACTGATCGTTACTTTCGGCAAAGCGTTTGGTATGTCTGGCGCGGCTATTTTATGTGACCACGCAACGGGGGACTTTTTAACTCAGTTTGCTCGTCACCATGTGTATTCCACAGCGATGCCTCCGGCACAAGCCTATGCGCTAACGCATGCGGTTTCTATCGTTCAAGAGCAGTCTTGGCGACGTGAAAAGCTTTCAGAGCTTAGTGAAGTGTATCGAGACTGCCTCAGCGATCTGGAGGGCTTTGTTGAGACTCAGACTTCGATTAAGCCGTTTGTGATTGGTGAATCTGAACTGGCTTTGCAGGTTGCGAGCGCTTGTCGCCAAAACGGCATTTGGGTTACCGCTATTCGACCACCGACGGTGCCTAAAGGGACGTCTCGCCTTCGAATCACACTCACTGCCAATCACACCAACGAACAAGTTAAAACGCTTTCAATGGCATTGAAGCAAGCATTAGGAGCGCTGTAATGGATAATGCAACTACCGCATTAGCGCAAACGCTCGCGTTAGAGAGTTTCCATCAAGATAAAGACGCGATTGCCTCTTCGTTTGGTAAAGCAGCAGAAACATACGATAAACATGCGGCTTTTCAACGTGATGTCGGGCATCAGCTGCTTGATAAACTTCCTGAAAACTTGACGGGAAAACGTGTATTGGATTTAGGTTGTGGCACGGGTTATTTCTCCCAACTACTTCAACAACGCGGTGCGGAAGTAGTCTGCGGCGATATCTCTCAAGCCATGTTAGATAAAGCAGAGCAGCGTTGTGGTGCAGTACGAATGCACTACCAAGTTGCTGATGCTGAAAACTTACCATTTGACGATGATAGCTTCGATTACGTGTTTTCAAGTTTAGCGCTGCAATGGTGTACAGATTTAAGTTACCCACTAAAAGAAGTGCGCCGCGTGCTAAAAAATGGTGGGAAAGCGTGGTTCTCTACACTGGTTGATGGATCACTGTATGAGCTGCGTGCATCATGGGAAAAAATTGATGCATATCAACACGTCAATAACTTTCTAACGCTCAATCAGGTAAAAATTGCGTTAGCGCAATCTCGATGTGACAGCCATCAACTAGACTTGACCACCATCACAGTTTGGTACGACTCTGCATTTTCAGTTATGCGTGACCTCAAAGGTATAGGTGCAAATCACGTAAGCGGGCGCTCACACGGTTTAACTAGTCGCGAGACTTTGTTGCAAGTTGAGCATGCGTACCAAGCGTTTAAAAACGATCAAGGTCTTCTACCTGCAAGTTATCAGGTTTGTTTTGGAGTAATACATCTATGATTGATGCTTTTTTTATTGCTGGTACGGATACTGATGTTGGAAAGACGGTAGCGTCTAAAGCCATTTTGCAAGCGATTGCAGCAAAAGGACTAAATACTATTGGTTATAAGCCAGTGGCAGCAGGGAGTGACAAGACTGAAGCGGGATGGCGTAACTCTGATGCTTTACACTTACAAGACGCCGCAACACTCGATGTGGCCTATGATGATGTGAACCCATACGCTTTAGAGTTGCCTGCTTCTCCCCACATTGCAGCGAAGCATGAACATGTCGAAATAAGTTACGATGTTCTGAGTCAAAAACTGGCTCAACATAAGCAGCAAGCCGATGTTGTTCTCGTTGAAGGTGCTGGAGGCTGGCGTGTGCCAGTATCCGATACGGACTGTTTATCTACATGGGTAAAAGAAGAGCAGTTACCTGTTGTACTGGTGGTTGGCATTAAATTAGGCTGTTTGAGCCACGCTTTACTCACAGCGGAGAGTATTAAAGCGGATGGTTTGAATCTTGTTGGCTGGGTGGCAAACCGCGTCAACCCTGGCACAGAGCACTACGCTGACATTATCGAGATGCTAGAAGCACGTATCGATGCACCTAAGCTTGGGGAAATTCCATATATTCCAAGTGCTAAACGCAAAGAGCTAGGCAAGTACATTAATGTAGAGCCGTTGCTAAACACTGACTAATGGTGTTTAGGATAAAAGACTAAAAAACCCAAAGGGCTGCGCAATGCAGCCCTTTCTTGTTGGTGTAACCTAAAAAGTCAGATTACTTATCTTGGCTGAGCCCCATCAATGCTTGTTGTGTTTCTGCAACACGCTGAGACATATGATGATCGGTTGAAATACCAAGTTGTTGCTTTGCCTCGTCCTCTGAGATGCCTAGGTGACAACGTAGTAAATCAATAGCCATTTGATAGTCGTTAGTTTCTACCATGGTTTTTCCCTCAATACATGGAGTTTTTGAGCTCACCCAATGCACTTTTTGCAATGTACTTAGAGTGGCTCTGTTTTGTTCATCTCATTCGAATTTAGCATGTCCATGTGGCCGCACAATAAGACCAAAGTCTATAGCAGAGCTAACGTACTGTTTTTGGTCTATTAAAAAATTTCTAGCTAAGTTGCGAAGAGGTGATAGATTTAACACCAAGATCATCTATCAATAGATGATGGGTAGCTCAGAGCTTATTTTATCATTTTGATAAATGTATATGAACGGAGGTTCCAGCTCCTACCAAAGCATGTTTTGAAATCGCTTGAATCAAATATTTCAGTCCCGAAAACAAATGTTGCAATTTATTGCTTAACCTTGTTTTTATCGCGGATAGACTATATCTATAACGCACGGAACATGAAAATCAACGGAATTGGCTTTTATAGCGATTACCATTTGTTCCTTATAACAATCCGTTTTAAAAAAACGATAAGCTTCCTCGGAGAAAAGTAATGAAGCGAATTATGTTATTCCTAGCAACTAACCTAGCTGTCGTGCTAGTGCTTAGTGTTGTTCTGAATATTGTTTACGCTGTAACTGGAATGCAACCAGGCAGTCTGTCAGGTTTACTTGTAATGGCTGCTGTATTTGGTTTTGGTGGCGCATTTATTTCGTTGATGATGTCAAAGGGTATGGCACTACGCTCGGTTGGTGGTATGGTCATTGAAAGCCCGCGCAACGAAACGGAGCATTGGTTAGTCGAAACTGTGGGTCGTCAAGCTCAACAAGTGGGTATTGGTATGCCAACGGTGGCTATTTATGATTCACCAGATATCAATGCATTTGCGACAGGTGCAAAACGAGATGACTCTCTTGTCGCAGTTTCTACTGGTCTTTTACACAATATGACTCGTGATGAGGCAGAGGCAGTACTTGCACACGAAGTGAGCCATATTGCAAATGGTGATATGGTCACGATGACGTTGATGCAAGGTGTCGTGAACACGTTTGTTATCTTCCTATCACGCTTTATTGCCAATATCGTGGCATCGAACGATGATGAAGAAGGCCAAGGTACAAATATGATGGTTTACTTTGGCGTATCCATGGTGCTTGAACTGGTATTTGGTTTCCTAGCTAGCTTCTTGACTATGTGGTACAGCCGTCATCGCGAATTCCACGCGGACGCAGGTGCTGCGCGCCTCGTTGGCAAAGAAAAAATGATTGCGGCTCTAGAGCGTTTGAAGGTGAGTCATGAATCTCAACTGGATGGGACCATGATGGCGTTTGGTATCAATGGCAAGCAGTCGCTGACTGAGCTACTAATGAGCCACCCTCCGCTAGATAAACGTATTGCAGCGTTGCGAGGCCAGCAATACTAATTGTTCCTACTTAAATAATTGTTAATCTGCTGAAAAGGCTTGGTTTTGACCAAGCCTTTTTTTTCGCCGATTGATCGCGTGCGAACTTCATCACGTACTACTTACAGAAATAAAGTTATACAAAATTATTTTTGTACAACTTTGGAGGAATGAACTATCTTGTACATATAATAATTTTGTACAACTTAATGGGCGTGTAGGAGTAAAAAATGGACATACAGTCTGTTGGCAATATCTATCAAAAGCTCAACAAAGCGAACTTACATCTGCTTAAGGATATATATCACCAAGATGTAGTATTTGAGGACGCAGCGCATCGTTTAGAAGGATGGCCAGCACTTTCGGATTATTTCACCTCATTATATGCCAACGTCATCAGTTGTGATTTTGTAATCCATGAGCATCAACAAGTCGGAGATACAGGCTTCCTAACTTGGACAATGGACCTTCAGCATCCCAAACTTCAGAAGGGGGCGCCTATTCTCGTCAATGGTGTTTCGCACCTCAAATTTAGCGAAGGTCAGGTCATTTATCACCGAGACTATTTTGATCTCGGAGAGATGCTCTATGAGCATTTACCATTACTTGGTTCAGTCGTTAAAACCATCAAGCAGAGGTTAGGACAATGAACAACACCATTTTAATCACAGGCGCCACCTCCGGAATAGGAAGACAGCTTGCCCTAGATTACGCGACCTCAGAATGGAATGTGATTGCTTGTGGTCGGAATCAAGATGTTCTTGCAGAACTGGAGGCAGTTTCCTCCAAAATTCATACATTGCAGTTTGATGTGACAAATTATGAGGAAACTCAGCAGGCGCTCTCTAATTTGCCCTTTACGCCAAACACATGGGTTTTTAACGCAGGCGATTGTGAGTACATGGATGAGGGAGTGGTCGACGCGAAACTCATGGCGCGTGTGATGAACGTAAATGTTGTCGGTGTTGCCAACTGCGTTGAAGGCTGCCAAGTACATTTAGAGAGAGGGCACCGCATTGTTATTGTTGGCTCTATCGCATCAGAAGTGGCACTGCCTCGTGCAGAAGCTTACGGCGCATCCAAAGCGGCAGTCAGTTATTTTGCACGCACGCTCGCCGTCGACTTGAAAAAGAAAGGGATCAAAGTGGTAACGGTGTTTCCTGGTTTTGTTGAAACGCCGTTGACTGACAAAAACGACTTCGAAATGCCAATGATCATTTCTACTCAGCAAGCGTCGGACTCTATCAGGAAGCAGTTAGCCGCCAACAAGACCTATATCTATTTCCCAGCGAGATTTACCAGTATTTTACGTTTTATCTCGTTACTTCCATACAGTTGGCAAGCTCGCCTAACTGCTAAACTCGTATCATAAGAAGGAATAAAAATGAAAACAGCAGGAAGAAAGAAGATAGCGATTGTGGGAACGGGAATCTCTGGCCTTACTTGTGGTTATTACTTGCATAAAGAACATGATGTAACGCTTTTTGAAGCGAACGATTACATCGGTGGCCATACTGCAACCGTTGATGTGAGCCTTGATGGTAGAGAATACGCGATAGACACTGGGTTCATCGTCTATAACGACCGTACGTACCCTAATTTCATTAAAATGATGAGCGAGATTGGCGTTGAAGGTCTGCCGACTCAAATGAGCTTCAGTGTCAGAAACGATGGGAACGGACTAGAGTACAACGGCCACACAGTGTCGACATTGTTCGCTCAAAAACGCAACTGGGCAAACCCTAAATTTTATCGATTTATCTTCGAGATACTTCGTTTCAATAAACTTGCCAAGCGCTTCGCTAGCGAGCAATCCTCGCACTCTCAGACGTTAGGTGAGTTCCTTGATGAACACAAATTCAGTGCTTTCTTTACCGATAACTACATATTACCGATGGGTGCTGCGATTTGGTCGTCGACTTTAGCTGACATGCGTGCATTCCCTCTTATGTTCTTCTTACGTTTCTTCCTCAACCACGGTCTGCTAGATGTGACTAACCGGCCACAATGGTATGTGATTAAAGGTGGTTCACGTTCATACATTCCACCATTGACCAAAGGCTTTGCCGAGAGTATTCGTCTTAATAGTCCTGTCAAAAAAGTGGTTCGCAACGAAAAAGGGGTTGGCGTTCAAGTTCGCGGAGAAACGCATTGGTTTGATGACGTTATCTTTGCTTGTCACAGTGATCAAGCAATGAGAATGCTAGAGGATATTAGCCCAATTGAGCAGGAAATCTTGGGGGATATGACATACCAAGCAAATGAAGTTGTTCTTCATACCGACTCTGCCGTACTACCAAAACGTAAGGCAGCATGGGCATCATGGAACTACCTATTGGAAGGCAGTGAAGAGGAACAGCAACGCCTCCCTTCGCTCACTTATAACATGAACATTCTTCAACATATTCAATCAGAGCACACGTTTTGTGTAACGTTGAACAGTACTGAGCAAATTAACTCAAATAAAGTCTTGCGTTCGTTCACTTATCATCATCCAGTATTCACCACTGAGTCTATTGCAGCGCAGCAGCGCAAAGATGAGATACAGGGCAAACAAAGTACCTGGTTCTGCGGCGCTTATTGGTACAACGGTTTTCATGAAGATGGCGTGCGTAGCGCGCTTGATGTTGTGAAAGAACTAGAAGAAAAGTACCGCGAACAAAATGTGGTTCCTTTCGAAAAAGGCGCAGCGTGATATGGATAGCCAAATGAACAGCCGATTGTTTATAGGCAACGTTCGTCACCGTCGATTCACGCCTGTGAATCATGAGTTGAACTACTCTTTATTTATGCCCGCCATCGATGTAGACGAGCTCGATGCTTTAGAGAAAAAAGTATGGGGTTTTGGTTCGCGTTGGTGGCATTGGGCACGCTTCAAACGCAGTGATTACATTGGTGAAGGTAGCGTCAAGTCGGCAGTGCACAGCAAAATTGAAGAACTGACAGGTGTTCGCTGTACCGGCAAGGTAATCGCAGTCTGTCACTTGCGTTATCTAGGACTTTATTTCAGTCCCGTTAATTTCTACTACGTTTATAACACGGAAGGAGAATGGAAGTATGTCCTCGCAGAGGTGAGTAACACTCCTTGGAATGAACGACATTACTACGTGGTGTCAGCAGATAAAGAAGAAGAAAAGTTTGGTTGGGAACAAGATAAAGCATTCCATGTTTCACCATTCAACCCGATTGACCAACTCTACCGCTGGAGAATTAAACCTTTGACAGACAAGTTGAATATTCATCTTGAATGTCACAAAGGAGAGAAACACTTTGATGCCACCATGGTTATGAAAGCCAAGCCACTTTCAAGCAAAACCTTATTGAGGTGTTTGATCGTTACACCAATACAAACGGTAAAAGTAATGGTTGGTATTTATTGGCACGCATTAAAACTTTGGGTGAAAGGCGCACCTTTTTATTCTCATCCTAAATATTCAACGCATGAAGAAATAGAAGCCGATACTGAAAAAACAGACAAAAAAAATAAAAAGCACAAGGAGAATTCTGCATGTTAAATACTAGTTCTATGACATTGCCGCGTAAATTGACGACAACGCAAAAAGCGGCTCGCGGAGTTATTTTTCAATGTCTGCAAAAAATGGAAATCGGCTGCTTAACAGTTATTGAAAGTTTTAAGACGGAAACGACAGAGCGAAGCGAGCGTTTTAGTGCGCCAAATGGGGAGTACAGTGGTCAACCTGTTGTCGCTACTATAGAGGTAAAACATCCAGGCTTTTATTCACGGATCTTGCAGGGCGGCAGTATTGCTGCTGGTGAGGCTTATATGGATGGGTGGTGGGATAGCCCCGATTTAACCTCATTAATGAAACTGATGGCCCTTAACATGCGTGCTCTAGATAAACTCGAAGAGCAAGGCAGTTGGTTGACTAAAATACTGTACAAGTTCAGTCATTGGTCAAACAGAAACTCTGAAGAGAACTCACGTAAAAATATCCATGCGCATTACGACTTGGGTAACAACCTATACGAAGCGTTCCTTGATACCAATATGCTGTACTCGTCGGCGCTTTACAATCATGCGGATGACTCTCTAGAGCAGGCTCAAATCAACAAAATGGATCGTCTATGTCAGCAACTTGAGCTGAAGCCCACTGATCATGTTGTTGAAATTGGCACAGGGTGGGGCGCTATGGCGATTTACATGGCCGAACAATACGGCTGTCAGGTCACCACAACAACGATATCTGAAGAGCAACACGCGTACGCGGAGCAAAAAATCAAAGAGCGTGGCTTAGAAGATAAAATCACACTACTCAAAGAAGATTACCGTAACTTAACCGGCACTTATGACAAGCTCGTTTCTATTGAAATGATTGAAGCTGTGGGCAAACAATTCTTGCCTTCGTACATTAAGGTCTGTGAGTCTTTATTGAAGTCTGGTGGCTTGATGGCGATTCAAGCGATTACGATTGCCGATCAGCGTTACGATTACTACAGTAACAACGTCGACTTTATCCAAAAGTACATTTTCCCGGGTGGTTTTTTACCGTCGGTAACCTCACTAACCCAAGCAACAACAAAGTACAGTGACTTAGTGACGCGAGACTTGTTCGATATTGGTTTGGACTACGCCAAGACGCTGAACGAATGGCACTTACGTTTTAATCGAGCAGAGAATGAAGTGCGCTCGTTTGGCTACGACGACCGCTTTGTGCGTATGTGGCGCTACTATTTGAGCTACTGTGAAGGTGGCTTTTTGGCTCGCACGATCAGTGCCGTTCACATGACGTTTCAACGCCCGTAGTTCGTTATGAAGGTGTTTCTTGCTTCGACATGGTTCCAACTCTGCTGGTTTGCAGCGGTGCTTGGAACCTATCAATGGCAATGGGTGACGTTATTCCTTACTTTGGCAACCCTACTATATTGTTTGAAAACTGACGCATCTTCGCTCAAAAGTATTGGTGTTATCGCCACGATTGGTCTCGTGCTTGATACATTAAATCAGCAATTTTCAATTTTCATGTTTGCCACTCAATGGTTACCCCTTTGGCTTTTGTGCCTTTGGATTCTGTTCGCCTGGTATGCCTATCAACTCAAGTCAATTTTGCACCGTTTCCCAAAAACCTACGTATCAATAGTAGGCGGACTCGGAGGAACAGCGAGCTACTTTGCTGGCTATAAGCTCCAAGCCGTTGAATTTGGATTTAGCACTGGCGCTACACTGGCAATGTTGTTTGTCGAATGGTGCGTCATGATGCTCTTGATACTCAAGGTGTACGGAAATGAAAAGCTTGAAGAGAGACTTAACTCAGAGACTGACTAGGTTGCTTGCGTTGGTAATAGTAACTGGTTCTTTTGCTCTGCAAGCTCAACCTGTTGGAAATAGCGAAGCTGCCAGCAACATTGCGAATTGGAAGGGGTGGAAAACTGTTGGAGAAGCCCAACTTACTTGGTTCATCTTCGATATTTATCACTCAAGATTAAAAGCGCCTGATGGAAAGTTCATCGTAAGCGATGACGTATCGCCACATCCCCTTGCATTGGAAATTAATTACAAGAGAGACATCAGTAAGCAACAGCTGCTTGATGTGACGGATGAGCAGTGGGCGAAATTGGGTTTTACTGACTCATATCGAAAAACTTGGATCAGCGAGCTCGATCGTATGTTTCCTGATATTCAAAAAGGTGACGAGCTTACTTATCTAACAGATGGAAAATCTGGTCAGCTGTTTTATAAGCAGGTTGGGGACGTGCAAGTAAAGAACGTTGGCATCATTGAGGACGAACGAATGAACGATGCATTTTTGGCTATATGGTTATCACCCAACACAGAATTTCCGAAGCTCCGAAAACAATTGATAGGGCAGGTTAGATAGTGTTTAAACGAATTTTTAAATCAGCGACTTTAGTGGCAGCTGTTTTTCTTTCGGCATGTTCCGCAGACATTGATAATTACCGCTCTTCTACACCGACTTTTGACGTATTCGGTTATTTCGAAGGCGACATAAAGGCGTGGGGGATGGTGCAAGATTATACCGGACAGCAAACGCGTCGCTTTGAAGTCGATATAGTGGGTACTGCAGCGGGTGATACGCTGACGCTGGTGGAAGACTTCGTGTTTGATGACGGAGAGGTGGACCAGCGAATTTGGGTTATCACTAGATTAGAAGACGGTCGTTATGAAGGTAAGGCAGACGATATTATAGGTGTAGCAACAGGGGAAGAGCAGGGCAATGCGTTACAGTGGCAATATGACTTTGAGCTACAAATGGAGGATTCATCAGTGACGGTTGCTTTTGATGATTGGCTTTACCGTCAGGATGACAGACACGTTTTCAATCTAACGAAAATAAAAAAGTTTGGTGTGGAGGTAGGAACAATAACCTTGTTCTTCCAAAAGCAGCCATAACAAATGGGGCAGATCTTCAATTAATAATCCATTCCATATAACTAAAATTATTTTCTCCCGACCTAACTCTCCTAACTAAAAAAGGTTGACGCTTTCGCGTCAACCTTTTAGGTATCTGGTCGTTACAGGAGGATTACAGCTTATCTGTCAGCTCGATTGCTTGACCGATATAGTTCGCTGGCGTCATCTCTTTCAGACGTGCTTTCTCGTGCTCAGGAAGCTCAAGACCGTCGATGAAGTTACGCATTGCTTCGCCGTCAACACGCTTACCACGAGTTAGCTCTTTTAGCTTCTCGTATGGCTTCTCGATGCCGTAACGCCGCATTACCGTTTGTACTGGCTCTGCTAGTACTTCCCAGTTCTTGTCTAGTTCAGCAAGAAGCGCTTCACGGTTTACTTCTAGCTTGCTGATGCCTTTAAGCGTAGAAGTGTAAGCGATGATTGCGTAGCCAACACCAACACCAAGGTTACGTAGAACTGTTGAGTCAGTTAGGTCACGCTGCCAACGAGAGATAGGCAGCTTCTGTGCTAGGTGGCCGAATACAGCGTTCGCAAGACCTAGGTTACCTTCTGAGTTTTCAAAGTCGATTGGGTTAACTTTGTGAGGCATTGTTGAAGAACCGATCTCACCAGCAATAGTTTTTTGCTTGAAGTGGCCTAGTGCAATGTAACCCCAAACGTCACGGTCGAAGTCAATCAGGATAGTGTTGAAACGAGCGATAGCGTCGAACAGCTCAGCGATGTAATCGTGCGGTTCGATTTGAGTTGTGTAAGGGTTCCAAGTTACGCCTAGAGACTCTGTGATGAACTCTTCAGAGAACTTGTGCCAATCTAGTTCTGGGTAAGCAGAAAGGTGTGCGTTGTAGTTACCTACTGCACCGTTGATTTTCGCTAGGATTTCAACGTTTTCGATTTGCTTGAATTGACGCTCCATACGGTACGCCACGTTTGCCATTTCTTTACCCATAGTAGATGGAGAAGCAGGCTGACCGTGTGTACGAGATAGAAGAGGAATGTCGCGGTATTCCACTGCTAGTGCTTTGATAGCGTCGATTAGGTTACGGATTTCTGGAAGAATCACGTTCTCACGCGCTTCTTTAAGCATTAGAGCGTGTGATGTGTTGTTGATGTCTTCAGAAGTACATGCGAAGTGGAAGAACTCGTTTACTGCGTGCAGTTCAGGAACGTCTGCTACTTTCTCTTTTAGGAAGTACTCAACCGCTTTTACGTCGTGGTTAGTTGTACGCTCGATCTCTTTGATACGGCGTGCATCTTCTTCAGAGAAGTTTGCAGCAAGGTCGTCTAGGAATTGGTTTGCTTCTGCGCTAAACGCTGGCACTTCTGCAATTTCAGCAGTAGCAGCAAGCTTTTGTAGCCAGCGGATTTCAACGATAGTACGGTACTTTAGTAGACCGTATTCACTGAAAATTTCGCGTAACGCAATTGTCTTGCTTCCGTAACGGCCGTCTACTGGTGAAACAGCAGTCAATGCTGACAGTTCCATGATGTTCTCCTGAATTGGGTTTCTAAATTTCGTGAGCTTTATACCAATAACTGTGGCAATTGTCACGAATATTGCGCAAACGTTTGCGCGAGATTTGTTTTAGTCGAAAAAAATGAGCTCGCGATAAACGCGAGCTGCTTATTTGATATTTTACTACAGACGAGCAAGAAGGATTTGTGCTTGCTCTACCATCTTCTTGCGCCCGAAGATTAGGTGGCGACGCTTACCACCAACTTGACGCCAAAGAACTGCACTACGAATGCCAGATAACAACAGCGCACGAACTTTGTGTTGGCTTGCCGTCTGCTGCAGTACAGATGGCGTGCCCGTTACTTGAATGCGTGGGCCAATAGGGCTAACGACATCCAGATAGATGCTCGCTAAATTGCTGATCATTTGATCGTCTAGTAGCTCAAAGTGCTCTGACTGACGCTTGGCCATTTGAATACGATCACCAAGCTGAGACATAGCATCGTTACGAGAGCTTAACTTACGTTCTAACGCCATTAAACTAATAATGTAACGAGTAATTTCACTGCCTGATGGTGTGCTATCAATCCCTTTAACCAAGCATTCTAGGCCGAGCTTTAGATCGGCTTCGCGACCGAATACGCCAACTGTGTTAGCAGGGTTCGTGCTCAAAATAGCGTTGATTGATGTTTCAAAAGCATCTTGATCACAATGTCCGTTTCTCGCTACCTGTTGAACTAAAGCAACAGCTTGGCAAATCCCAGCGAAAGCGATAGTACGGTCATAAAGTGTATTCGCCACGTAACGACTCCTAAGCTTGAGAATATTTAATGCGTTGCTCGATGATGCCGCCACCTAGGCACACGTCACCTTTGTAGAACACTGCTGATTGACCTGGAGTTACAGCAATTTGTGGCTCGTCAAAGATAACTTTAATGTTTTCATCATCGATAGGGATGATTGTACAAGGAATATCTTCCTGACGGTAACGAGTTTTCACTGTGCACTTCATAACATCGCGAATTGGCTCACGATCTACCCAGTGAAGTTGTGATGCAAGTAGACCTTCTGATTTCAACATTGGATGGTCTTTACCTTGAACAGCAATCAAAACGTTACGTTCTAGATCTTTCTCACCAACGAACCATGGGTCCTCGTTACCACCGCCGCCTTTACGGCCACCGATGTGTAGACCTTTACGCTGACCAAGTGTGTGGTACATCAGGCCTTGGTGTTGACCAATCACTTCGCCTTCTGGAGTCTCGATATTACCAGGCTGAGCTGGAAGGTAGCGACCTAGGAATTCCGTAAACTTGCGTTCACCGATGAAACAAATACCAGTTGAATCTTTCTTCTTAGCAGTAATTAGGTCTTGCTCTTCCGCAATGCGGCGTACTTCTGGTTTCTCTAGGTCACCAACAGGGAATAGGCTACGTGCGATTTGCTCGTTGCTTAATGTGTACAGGAAGTAGCTTTGATCTTTGTTGCCATCTAGACCACGTAACATTTGTGGTTTTTCACCGTTTTCTGGGAAAGAGCGACGCACATAGTGGCCCATTGCAATGTAATCAGCATCAAGTACTTCATCAGCGAATTCTAGGAATGCTTTGAACTTGATTTCTTTGTTACAAAGAATGTCAGGGTTCGGAGTACGGCCCGCTTTGTATTCAGCAAGGAAGTACTCAAATACGTTATCCCAGTATTCGGCAGCAAAGTTGATAGTGTGTAGGTGGATGCCTAGCTTGTCACATACTGCCTGAGCGTCAGCAAGATCTTCTGCCGCTGTACAATATTCTTCGTTGTCATCTTCTTCCCAGTTCTTCATGAAAAGGCCTTCTACTTGGTAGCCTTGCTGCTTTAGAAGATACGCGGAAACAGATGAATCAACGCCGCCGGACATACCGACGATGACTTTCTTTTGGCTGTTATCAGACATTACTAAACACCACTTAAATAAACGGGATGCAGATTCTATCAGAATCCACAGACCGGTGACAGATCCGAGATCGAAATCACAATTCGTTTCGCTGGATTTTTCTTCAACAAAGATTCGAACGAGTAATTTCGCAAGTATAGAAGAGGTATATATGGCATAGTTGGCCAAAATCCAAGAGGAAACATCAAATGACAGAAGAAAACCAATTTATGCAAGAAAGTGAGTTGATTGAAATTGTTGAAAACCAGCTCGAAGATGGCAACCCGCTTAAAGTAAAAGAAACCCTTATGCGTTTAATGATGACTGGCACACCACGTGAAGATGCGGTTGCGATGATGGCATGTGCGATGTCAATTGAGATTTTTGATGTAATGAAGAATGAAGGTGAGTTCAACCTAAAGCGTTATAGCGAGCACCTTGAGCAACTACCAGATCTCAGCTTTATGGAAGGTGAATAAGCCACCTAAAAGAAAAAAGCTGTCAGCAAACGTTTGCTATAATCGCTTTTATTGCTGCTTTATTATTAGCGGTATAGAATCCGCTCTCCTTTTCATCCCCTTACTCAGACTGACAATATGAAATTTCCTGGACAACGCAAATCGAAGCACTATTTTCCTGTTCATGCTCGTGACCCGCTGGTGAGCCAAGCACAAGAAAGCAAGAAGATGACGCGCACTCACATCATTGGTATTGACCAAACCTTGGTTGATATTGAAGCAAAAGTTACAACGGATGTGATTGAAAAGTACGGTCTGAGTAAAGGTCACTCTCTGGTTATCGATGACGAAAGAGCAGAAGAGTTATACCAGCAACTGAAAGAAGAGAACTTGATTACCAATGAGTATGCGGGCGGTACAATTGGTAACACGCTACATAACTACTCCGTGCTAGCGGATGATCGCTCCACACTACTTGGAGTGATGAGCCAGGATATTAAGATTGGCAGCTACGGTTACCGTTATCTTTGTAATACATCAAGCCGCATGGATTTGAACTACCTACAAGGTGTAGATGGTGCAATTGGCCGTTGTTTTGCTCTTATCACAGAAGACGGTGAACGTACTTTTGCTATCAGCGAAGGGCAAATGAACCAACTCCATCCTGATAGCATTCCAGAGAAAATCTTTAAAAATGCATCAGCACTTGTACTGACGTCATATCTAGTACGTTGCAAAGACGGCGACCCAATGCCGGAAGCAACAATGAAAGCGATTGAGTACGCGAAAAAGAATGATGTGCCTGTTGTTCTGACTCTAGGCACAAAGTTTGTTATTCAAGATGATCCTAAATATTGGCAAGAATTCATTCGAGATAACGTTTCTGTCGTTGCGATGAATGAAGATGAAGCAGAAGCTCTGACGGGGGAATCTGATCCACTTGCTGCGTCTGATAAAACATTGGAGTGGGCTGATCTAGTATTGTGCACGGCGGGTCCTGTAGGTCTATTTATGGCTGGGTATACGGAAGATAGCGCGAAGCGCGAAACTTCTTTGCCATTACTTCCAGGGTCAATTGCTGAATTTAATCGTTATGAATTCAGTCGTCCGGCGAAAAAAGACTCATGCGAGACGCCAATAAAAGTGTACTCGCATATCTCGCCATATATGGGTGGCCCAGAAAAAATTAAGAATACAAATGGCGCAGGTGATGCCGCGTTATCTGCTGTTCTTCATGATATGGCAGCAAATAAATACCATAAAGAAAATGTGCCTAATTCAAGCAAGCACAGTAACGAGTATTTAACTTACTCTTCTTTTTCTCAAGTCTGCAAATACGCAAACCGTGCTAGCTACGAAGTTCTCGTGCAACATTCACCACGATTGTCGCGCGGACTTCCTGAGCGAGAAGATAGCCTAGAAGAAGCATACTGGGAACGTTAATACGAAGCGGTTTAATTAACTATTCTGTAACTAAAGTAAAAGGCACATTAAGAAATGTGCCTTTTTTATTTGTAATGGTTTAAATAAAAAAGGCTCCCTATGGGAGCCTTTTAAAAATAGCACGGATCTAGATTAGGAACTCATCCAGAGATTTACCTGCATCAAGTTGCTCTTGAATCGCCGAAGGTGTACGACCTTGGCCAGTCCAAGTTTTCTCATTACCGTTTGAATCTGTGTATTTGTATTTAGCAGGGCGAGGTGCGCGCTTCGCTTTGCCTTTCGTCTTAGTTTCGCCAGATAGCGCAGTAATAAGTGCTTCTACGTCAATACCGTCTTGAGCGATTTTCTCAGCAATCTCTGCAAGCTTAGCTTCTTGCTCTGCTTGTGCTGCGCGTTCTGCTTCTTCTGCTTCACGACGCTCATCTACGACAGTAGTGAGTTTATCTAGAGCTTCTTCCAATTGTTCTAGAGTCAGCTCACGAGAAAATGCACGAAGGCTACGGATATTTAGAAGGGTTTTAGTCAGCTCTGACATAACGATTCCTATTAAAAGGTTAATGTGTTGGGCACTTTTTATCGTTACGATTAAATAATGCCAATCTATAAATAAACAAGAGTCCTTATATTTAACTTTATCTTTTCCTTATGTGCAAATGCTAAATCAAGATTTTGTTTAAATTTGACTATTTTTTAAAGCAATTAATATTATTACACTCGAAATAAATCATTATTAGATGAGAACTAAAATCAACAATCATTATTGTATAGAGAGAGTGACAGCTTGGTTTTTTATAAAAAAATTTGAGTTATTACTTAAAAATATGAAGCATCCATCTTTAATGGTGTGTCATATATCCTTAATTTATTGATATAAGATAAACCATGATATTTCTAAGGTAGTAATAATGTTTCATAAATAACATGATTGATGTGATTTCAGTTGCACAAAACTTATGGAAGTAGGCAAGGTTTATAAATTATCTCAGTCATTATTTATTTGTTTAATTTAGTTTGATGTGTTGCATTGACTCTCATCATAAGTACAATGGCTGCCACCTGATGCAATATTGCAGACAATTTGTTGTTAATTTGTACAGTTAGTGGTTAATTGTTTGTTGTTGCCGTAGAGGCGCGGTCTCGAAGAGTAGCTATTATTGGGGTGATGCCAATGAATAATAGTGGAAGGCGAAGATTGCCGAAGTAAGTAACTCATCAAAGTTACTTGCTGGGGTTGTATCTGAAAGGAACAACACTGCCATAGTATATATTCACATTAAACTATGGAGCGCTACTGTAGGGTTGGGTGGAGTGTTCGCTTCCCTGTCGCTAAGTTCAACATGAGCACGTATCGTATGCTACGTGACTTGTCTGCAGTAGATCTCTAGCCAAACTTTGGTTTTTGAAGATCATGAATTTAATAGATTTTTCTAGTTCTCCTGTTTCATTATTGCCACCTATTGTCGCTTTGACTTTGGCGATTTTGACTCGACGTGTATTAGTTTCCTTGGGTGTAGGTATCGTGCTAGGTGCGGTGCTACTTAATAGCTGGTCTATCAGCGACACCGCAGGTTACGTCAGTTCTCAAGTTTCTTCTGTCTTTATTGAAGATGGCGGAATTAACACTTGGAACATGAGCATTGTTGGTTTCCTAATCTTATTAGGTATGACAACAGCTTTATTAACGCTATCTGGCGGTACTCGTGCTTTTGCTGAATGGGCACAATCTCGAGTGAAGAGTAAACGCGGCTCCAAACTTCTTGCCGCCTTTTTAGGCGTATTCATTTTTGTCGATGATTACTTTAATAGCCTTGCTGTTGGTGCGATCTCTCGCCCAGTAACCGATCGCTTTTATGTGTCTCGCGCTAAGCTTGCGTACATTCTAGACTCAACCGCTGCTCCAATGTGTGTAATTATGCCTGCTTCTAGCTGGGGTGCTTACATTATTACTATTATTGGCGGGATCTTAGTCTCACATGGGATCACAGAGTATTCGGCTCTTGGCGCATATGTTCGTCTTATCCCAATGAACTTCTACGCCGTTTTTGCGCTGCTAATGGTGTTCGCTGTTGCGTGGTTTGGTCTTGATATTGGTAAAATGCGTGAGCATGAAATCTCTGCATCGCAAGGTCGTGGCTTTGATAAAGACAAAGAAAATGACTCGCAAGAAGCGCATGACCTAAACGAAGAGCTAGATATCCGTGAAAGTGAAAAGGGTAAAGTGTCAGATTTGATACTTCCTATCGTAACGCTGATTATCGCGACTATCGCTTCAATGCTTTACACGGGTGGCCAAGCATTGGCTGCTGATGGTAAGGAGTTTGCGCTTCTTGGTGCTTTTGAAAATACAGATGTAGGTACATCACTAATCTACGGTAGCTTGCTTGGCTTAGCTGTTGCACTGTTTACTGTTGTGAAGCAAGGTCTACCAATGGCTGAGATCGCACGTACACTTTGGATTGGTGCTAAGTCTATGTTTGGTGCGATTCTAATCTTAGTATTTGCCTGGACCATTGGTTCTGTTATCGGTGATATGAAGACTGGTACTTACCTTTCGACAATGGCGCAGGGCAACATTAACCCACACTGGCTACCAGTTATCCTATTCTTGTTGTCTGGCCTAATGGCGTTCTCAACAGGTACTTCATGGGGTACGTTCGGCATTATGCTACCAATCGCGGGTGACATGGCTGGCGCAACAGACGTAGCGCTAATGCTACCGATGCTGAGTGCGGTTTTAGCTGGTGCGGTATTCGGTGACCATTGTTCACCAATCTCAGATACGACTATCTTGTCATCGACGGGTGCACGTTGTAACCACATTGATCACGTATCAACACAGCTACCTTATGCATTATCAGTCGCGCTTGTTTCATGCGTGGGCTTTATTGCCCTTGGTATGACTGCTTCAATTGCGTTTTCGTTTATTGCAGCGTCGATAACATTCGTTATCGTTTGCGCTATTTTGTCATGGCTTTCAAAGTCTAAAATAGCGTCTTGCCAGAGTGCGTAATTCACTGATTTAAAAGGTGAAATTGTAGGAGGCTTCGGCCTCCTTTTTTATTTGTATTATACAATTCGAATTTTTTTAAAATTAAGGGTTGAAAAAAGTAATCAGCTTGGTTAGTGTGGTTGGTAACAAAGCAAATGAGAAGAGCCTTGAAATAAGTATGCGTAATTTTGTAATGAACATTCATCACCATCATCACCCAATCTAGTCTTTCGGGCGATGTACGCATACCCGGGAGGCAGGAAACTCCCGGAGGTAAAATCAAAGTAAAAGCAGATTTTAAACCCTCGGGAGACTTCAATCTCCCGAGGGTTTTTTAGTTTTATTAGTTTGAAAAATACTTAGATATCAAAATCTTGCATAGGGACAAAGCAATGCAAACACAACGTTTAAGAATCGCAATTCAGAAAAAAGGTCGTCTTAGCAAAGAGAGTCAAGCTCTACTAAAACAGTGCGGCGTAAAGTTCAACGTAATGGGCGAGCGTTTAGTTGTCCATTCTGAAAATATGCCAATTGATTTACTCTTGGTTCGTGACGACGACATCCCAGGTTTAATTATGGATGGCGTGGTTGACCTTGGCTTTATTGGCGAAAATGAACTAGAAGAAGTTCGCCTTGACCGCAAAGCATTAGGTGAACCCTGCGAGTTTGTTCAGCTTCGTCGACTTGATTTTGGTGGCTGTCGTTTATCTATCGCAATCGACAAGGACGAAGAGTACAACGGTCCACAAGACTTAGCTGGCAAGCGTATTGCTACAACGTATCCTCAACTTCTAAAAGCGTACATGGATGAAGCCGGCGTTCCATTCTCTACATGTATGCTGACAGGCTCTGTAGAAGTTGCGCCTCGCGCGGGTCTCGCTGATGCTATCGCTGATTTGGTTTCTACAGGTGCAACACTGGAAGCGAACGGCCTTAAAGAAGCTGAAATTATCTTCAAATCAAAAGCGACATTGATTCAACGCACAGGTGAGTTCGACGCAGACAAAGTGGCGCTAATCGAAAAGCTGTTAACTCGCATGCAAGGCGTGCAGCAAGCGAAAGAATCTAAGTACATTATGCTTCACGCCCCAGCAGAGAAGTTAGATCAAATTAAAGCACTACTGCCAGGTGCTGAAGACCCAACTGTTCTTCCTCTTTCTGCAGATAAGCAGAAAATGGCTGTTCACTTAGTGAGTTCTGAAAACCTATTCTGGGAAACAATGGAACAGCTGAAAGAGTTGGGCGCAAGTTCAATTCTCGTTCTACCAATTGAAAAAATGATGGAGTAAGCATCATGAGAACAGTCGTTTGGCAATCATTAAGTGAGAATCAGCAAGACTCTATTTTGGAGCGCCCTGCTATTGCAGAAGGTGCCAATATCACCACTGCTGTGGCCGAAGTTATTGCTAAAGTTCGAGAAGAAGGTGACTCTGCTCTTATTGAGCTGACAGAAAAGTTTGACCGTGTTAAGCCTGAATCCATTCGTGTTTCTTCTCAGGAAATTAAGGCAGCGTCAGAGCGTTTGTCAGAGTCAATGAAGAGCGCACTAGAGCAAGCTTACGCCAATATTTCTAAGTTCCACAAAGCGCAAAAGCCGCAACCGATCAAGGTGGAAACGCAGCCAGGTGTTCTTTGTGAACAAGTAACACGTCCAATTCAAAAAGTGGGTTTGTACATTCCTGGTGGAAGTGCGCCTTTGCCATCGACTGTTTTGATGCTCGGCGTTCCTGCAAAAATTGCAGGTTGTCGTAAAGTCGTTCTTTGTTCTCCACCGCCAATCGCTGATGAGATCCTTTATGTCGCGAAGCTGTGTGGCATTGATGAAGTGTACAACGTCGGTGGTGGCCAAGCAGTTGCTGCAATGGCTTATGGCACCGAGACTGTATCGAAAGTAGATAAGATCTTTGGTCCGGGCAACGCTTACGTGACCGAAGCAAAACGACAGGTTAGCAATGATTTCCGCGGTGCTGCGATTGATATGCCAGCAGGGCCATCAGAAGTTCTTGTGATTGCCGATGAAACCGCAGATGCAGACTTTATCGCTGCGGATCTTTTGAGCCAAGCAGAACACGGTCCTGATTCTCAAGTGGTATTGGTGACTCCTTCTCCTGTGATTGCTGATCAAGTGACGGATGCGGTTCAACGTCAGCTTAAGGAGCTATCTCGTGCAGACATCGCAGAAAAGGCTCTGGCATCAAGCTTGATCATTATTTCCGAGTCGATGACGCAGTCAGTTTCTATTTCCAATTACTACGGTCCTGAGCACTTGATTGTTCAGACTAAGAACCCTCGTGAGCTTCTACCTCTACTTGATAATGCAGGCTCTATCTTCCTTGGGGATTGGTCGCCTGAATCTGCGGGAGATTACGCATCGGGGACTAACCACGTCCTTCCTACTTACGGTTACACACGTACTCATTCAAGCTTAGGTTTGGCGGATTTCTCTAAACGAATGACGGTTCAGGAGCTTTCTGCTGATGGTTTAAAGAACCTTGCACCAACGGTAGTCACGATGGCTGAAGCGGAAGGTCTGGACGCTCACAAACGTGCTGTTACTATCCGCGTAGAAAAATTAGCAAGTAAGTAAGAATAAGAGAGTAATGAGATGGAAAAGCTAGCGCGTAAACAAGTCCAACAGCTTACCCCTTATATGTCGGCTCGCCGAATCGGTGGTACGGGTGACGTATGGCTAAATGCCAACGAATCACCATTTAACAATGAATACAAAACAGACTTTGCTCGTCTTAATCGTTACAGCGAATGTCAGCCTAAAGAACTGATTTCTGCTTACGCAGCCTATGCGGGTGTGAAACCAGAGCAAACATTAACATCTCGTGGTGCGGATGAAGGTATTGAACTACTGATTCGTGCATTCTGTGAGCCGGGTGAAGATGCGATTCTTTACTGCCCACCGACTTACGGTATGTACGCCATCAGTGCAGAAACCATCGGTGTAGAGTGCAAAACCGTGCCGCTAACGTCAGATTGGCAACTAGACCTTGCAGGCATCGAAGCTAATCTGGATAACGTGAAACTGGTTTTTGTATGTTCGCCAAACAACCCAACAGGTAACTTGGTTAAGCGTGAGGACATTGTGTCTCTGCTTGAGATGACAAAAGACCGTGCAATCGTGGTGATGGATGAAGCGTACATCGATTTTTGTCCAGAAGCGTCAACGGTAGACCTACTGGCGCAATACCCGAACCTTGCAATTCTGCGTACTCTGTCGAAAGCTTTTGCGCTTGCAGGTCTACGTTGTGGATTTACGCTTGCGAACGAAGAGCTGATTAATGTACTTCTTAAAGTTATCGCACCTTACCCAGTCCCAGTTCCAGTGGCAGAAATTGCGACTCAGGCGCTTTCGGAAGCTGGTTTAGCGCGAGCGAAGTTTCAAGTTCTCGATTTGAATGCAAACCGTGCTTACTTGCAAGTTGGCCTTTCAATGATTCCGGGCTTGGAAGTGTTTGAAGGGTGGGGGAACTACCTATTGGTGAAATTCCCAGATGGCGATGACCTTTTCAAAGCGGCTTGGGATACGGGCATTATTTTGCGTAACTCGCCAATTGAAAACTGTGTGCGTATCAGTGTGGGTAACCGTGACGAGTGCGAAAAAACGCTTGGATTTATCAGAAACTACTACGCATAAATAGAGACAGAATTTATCGCTCTCGCTAAATAGCGGGAGCGCCAAAAGAATAGCAATAAGGAAGTTCGAGTGAGCAAACAACAAAAAATCCTTTTTATCGACCGTGATGGCACCTTAATTGTTGAGCCGCCGATTGATTTTCAAGTAGACCGTTTAGATAAGCTAAAACTAGAACCATTTGTTATCCCAAGCCTGCTGTCGTTGCAGGATGCAGGATACCGTCTAGTGATGGTCACGAACCAAGATGGTTTGGGTACCGACAGCTACCCACAAGCTGATTTTGATGCACCACACAACATGATGATGGAGATCTTTGAATCTCAAGGTGTGAAGTTTGATGATGTGCTGATTTGTCCTCACTTCGATGAAGATAACTGCTCTTGCCGTAAGCCTAAATTGGGCTTGGTAAAAGAGTACCTTCAAGGTGGCAAAGTGGATTTTCAAAACTCTGTTGTGATTGGCGATCGTCAAACCGATCTTCAACTTGCAGAAAACATGGCAATTCGTGGCATTCAATACAACCCAGAAACCATGGGTTGGAAACAGATCCTAAAAGATCTCACGGTGAAGGCTCGCGTTGCTGAAGTGGTTCGCACCACAAAAGAAACAGACATTAAAGTATTCGTTAATCTTGACGAGCAAGGCGGTAACGATATTTCTACAGGTCTTGGCTTTTTTGACCACATGCTGGATCAAATTGCGACGCACGGTGGATTCCAAATGGTGTGCAAAGTGGAAGGTGACCTGCACATTGATGATCACCACACAGTAGAAGATACCGCTCTTGCGTTGGGTCAAGCGTTGAAAGAAGCACTGGGTGACAAGCGTGGTATTGGTCGCTTTGGCTTTAGCTTGCCAATGGATGAGTGTTTGGCGCAATGCGCACTAGACCTATCAGGTCGTCCTTACCTTAAGTTCGACGCGCAGTTTAGTCGTGAGCAAGTGGGTGATCTTTCAACAGAGATGGTGGTTCACTTCTTCCGCTCTCTGACTGACACATTAGCGTGTACGTTGCACCTTTCTTCTGCGGGCAACAATGATCACCACATCATTGAAAGTCTATTTAAAGCGTTTGGTCGTACGTTACGCCAAGCAATCAAAGTAGAAGGCACTGAGCTACCAAGTAGTAAAGGCGTGCTTTAAGGCTAACGTTAGCAAGGAGAAAAACAGTGACAGAACAGAAAGTTGTCATTATCGATACTGGCTGTGCCAACGTTTCTTCGGTGAAGTTTGCCATTGAACGCCTAGGCTATGACGTAACGATTTCAAAAGATCCGCAAGTCGTATTATCCGCAGATAAGCTATTCCTACCGGGTGTGGGAACCGCCAGCGAAGCGATGAAGAACCTAGAAGAGCGCGATCTGATCAGCTTGGTAAAACAGGTAGAAAAGCCATTACTAGGTATCTGTTTAGGCATGCAACTGTTGGGCAAAGTGTCTCAAGAGAAAGGGCAGAAAGCCGACGAGTTAGTTGAGTGTCTTGGACTTTGTGATGGCGAAGTGAAGCTACTACAAACTGGCGATTTGCCGTTGCCGCATATGGGGTGGAACACGGTCTCTGCAAAAGCAGGTAATCCACTTTTCAAAGATATTGAAGAAGGAGAGTATTTCTACTTCGTGCACAGCTTTGCGATGCCTGTTGGGGATTACACGATTGCGGAATGTGAATACGGCAACCCGTTCACAGCAGCAGTACAAAGCGGTAACTATTACGGCGTGCAATTCCACCCTGAGCGTTCTTCAAAAGCGGGCGCGAAGCTTATTCAAAACTTCTTAGAATTATAAAAGGGATTTAGTGTGATTATTCCAGCTCTTGATTTAATTGAAGGACAGGTGGTTCGCCTTTATCAAGGTGATTACGGCCAAGTAACTGAGTACAAAGTCGACCCAGCAGAGCAGTTCAACTTGTACCACCAAGCTGGTGCTAACTGGCTGCACTTGGTGGATTTAACTGGCGCGAAAGACACGACAGCACGTCAACTTGATTTAATTGCAAAGCTACTAGCAAGCACGCCAGCGAACATCCAAATCGGTGGCGGAGTGCGCACAGAGCAAGACGTGATTGAGCTGCTAGAAGCGGGGGCTCAGCGTGTTGTCGTTGGCTCAACAGCAGTAAAACAGCCAGAGCTTGTGAAAGGTTGGATGGAAAAATACGGTGCAGAGAAAATCGTTCTCGCGCTAGACATCAACATCGATCAAGACGGCACACGTAAAGTAGCGATTTCTGGTTGGCAAGAAGATTCAGGCGTGACTATCGAAGCTCTGATCAACGATTACCTGACGGTAGGTTTGCAGCACGTGCTTTGTACGGACATTTCTCGTGACGGTACGCTAGAAGGCTCAAACGTAGAGCTTTATGTCGACCTATGTAAACAGTACCCACAAGTGCAGTTTCAATCTTCAGGTGGCATTGGCTCATTAGCAGATATCGAAGCACTAAAAGGCAGCGGTGTGGCTGGTGTGATTGTTGGTCGTGCGCTGTTAGATGGTAAATTCACAGCAGAGGAGGCATTTGCATGCTGGCAAAGCGAATAATTCCATGTCTTGATGTTCGTGATGGACAAGTGGTGAAGGGCGTCCAGTTCCGCAACCACGAAATCATTGGCGACATCGTTCCTCTGGCGCAGCGTTATGCGGAAGAAGGCGCTGACGAGCTTGTGTTCTACGATATTACCGCTTCAAGTGATGGGCGTGTCGTTGACAAAAGTTGGGTCGCTCGCGTTGCTGAAGTGATTGATATTCCCTTCTGTGTCGCTGGTGGTATTAAATCAGCGGAAGATGCAGCGCGCATTCTTGAGTTTGGTGCAGACAAAGTGTCTATTAACTCACCTGCATTGGCTAACCCGCAACTGATTACTGACCTTGCTGATAAGTTTGGTGTGCAATGTATCGTCGTTGGTATCGATTCATACTACGACAAAGAGACAGGCAAGTATCAGGTTTACCAGTTTACTGGCGATGAAGAACGCACCAAAGCAACTCAATGGGAAACACGTGATTGGGTGCAAGAAGTACAAAAGCGTGGCGCTGGTGAAATCGTACTGAACATGATGAACCAAGACGGCGTACGTAACGGTTACGATATTGAACAACTTAACATGGTGCGTGAAGTGTGTAACGTGCCATTGATTGCATCGGGTGGGGCAGGTGCTATGGAGCACTTTGCGGAAGCATACCAAAAAGCAAATGTGGATGGCGCGCTTGCCGCATCGGTATTCCACAAACAAGTCATCAATATTGGTGAACTAAAGCAGTATTTGAAACAACAAGGCATTGAGGTACGACTATGAGTGTGAAAGCCGCCGAAGTAAGTTCGCTAGTTGAGCGAATCAACTGGGAAAAGGTGGATGGTCTGGTACCTGCTATCGTACAAGATTTCCAATCAAGCCAAGTGCTGATGATGGGTTATATGAACCAAGATGCGTTGGCAAAAACGGGCGAAACAGGTCAAGTGACGTTTTTCTCTCGTACCAAGCAGCGTCTTTGGACGAAAGGTGAGACCTCCGGCAACGTATTGCAACTAGTGAACATTCAGCTCGATTGCGACAACGATACGCTACTGGTGAAAGTGAATCCCATTGGTCCTACGTGTCACTTGGGTAACACAACTTGCTGGGATGTGGACCCTCAAGAGGAGTCACAAATGGTGTGGCTTCATCAACTTGAGCAGCTATTGGCTGCCCGCAAGAGTGCCGACCCAGATTCCTCTTATACTGCCAGTCTTTATGCCCGTGGCACCAAGCGTATTTCGCAAAAAGTGGGCGAAGAAGGCGTTGAAGTCGCGCTTGCGGCGACGTCGGGCGATAAGGCGGAGTTAGTGTGTGAATCTGCAGATTTGATTTATCACTTAATGGTATTGCTTCAAGACCAAGGCTTATCGATGAATGACGTAGTGAACAAACTGAAAGAGCGTCATAAGTAAGCTTGCGATAAGTGAAAGCCCCTATGCTCTCGAGCCTAGGGGCTTTTTACTTTAGTGTTCTTGATTCGGGGCAAAAACCGGCAACAGTGCTGGTGGCGATTAGATTCTGAATCACGCTCGTCCCTCGCTGTTCAGAATGACGGTATATTTTCTAATGGTACTTGCAGTAGAGTTATTTACTTCAAATAGGTACATATATTCACGTCACTCCAACGAACCTAGGCGAAGTCAAGAATCCAATTAAATCGAGCTCAATAAGCTAGGAGTGGATGATCTTACCCACAACACTTCTTAAATTTCTTACCGCTTCCACAGATACACGGGTCGTTACGACCTACTTTTAGGCTACTCACTGGTTGGTTTAGGCGAGGATCTTGTTCTGGTTCTTCTTCTAGCTCTTCTTCTGGAAACGTGCCGTCAATGTAGTACCAAAGCCCATTTTCTTTCACGAAACGAGAACGCTCTGTCATACAGTAGCGTTTGCCGTCTTCATCAAAATAAGCGCTAAACTCTACAAAGCCTTCATTGTCATTACTGCCAGCTTCTGTTTTTACAACTTCAAGCTTGCACCAATCGCTGTCGATAGATTGGGCAATGCCTTCACGTTGCTCTTCTGCATTACAGCTTGGGTGGTATGTGTTCACCACGTAATCCACTAGACCTAACACATGCGCGCTGTAACGAGAGCGCATTAGCTGCTCCGGAGTGGTGACGTCAGCGTGGTTATTGTGGGCAATTTCACAACACTGTTGGTAGGTGCGGTTAGAGCCGCAAGGACAAGAAGAAGCCATAAAATGAAATCTCGATTAATTAAGCGGTAAAAACAAACAACCCCACATAAGTGAGGTCGCAGGTATTCTTTGGGGCATTATAGCCGTTTAGGGCGTTTGAGACAGCAGTTCTTGAGCCCATTCCGTCGATTGATTAAAAGCGTCTGCTAATTGAGGTTCGGTTAATTTAAGAACGGTGCAATATCGCTCGGCTAACTCCCAGTCCGCTTGTTCGTAGGCGATCGTCATCGAAAGTAAGTGACCAAGTACGCCTTTTCGACTGGTTAATGCGAGTTTTATATCTTCGTCAACGGGGATATCTTCAATGACATCCGAGAGCGGTTGATCGAGCAAAGATCCGAGCAAAGAAAACATGCCTGTCAAAAAAGCCTGCCCAGGGTCATACCTAGTGTTCATTTGACTAAGTAGCAGTTCACACATTCGTGCACGCTGAATCGCTAAAGAGTAAAGAGAGTCAGGTTTATCTTCTTGAACGGAGGCAATTGCAACTAAGGAAATAAAGCGTCGTAGTCGCTCTTCACCCAGATAAATAAGCGCCTGTCTGAACGATTTGATCTTAGTCGTTAATGTATATCCTGAATTTACGTAAGTAAGCAGCTTGTATGACAGCGTCACATCAATCGAAAACAGACGTTCAACCTCATTGAAGTCGATGGGCTTATCTGCAATCTCTTTACAAAGTTGGATGACGGTAAGAAACGCGGGGTTCAACCGTTTTTTCTGGATCATCTCAGGTTTGCTAAAAAAATACCCTTGAAAATAGTTAAAACCGGCTTCTAGAGCTTGCTCAAACTCTTCATAGGTCTCTACCTTTTCCGCAAGAAAGTCGATTTTAAATGGGCTCAACGCCTGAATAAAAATGGCAGCTTTCTTGATCGGCACAAGTCTAATATCAAACTTGATCATGGAAACGTATGGAAGAAAACGCTTCCAAGCTTTCGTCGGAACAAAATCATCCAGAGCAATTTTGTACCCGCACTCATGAAGGTGCTTGATGGCTTCTAACAGTTCTTCTGTCGGTTGGCAGTCTTCAAGGACTTCAATGACGAGAGATTCTTTAGGAAACAAAGTTGGGACCAAGTTCACCAAGCTTTGATGCGGAAAGTTAACAAAGCCAAGTTTGTTTCCTAATGTGTTGTAATGCGTCGACAAAAAATGATCGGATAGCAGTCGACTAGTAGCCAGCTCTGGTTCTACTTCAGGGAAGGTATTTTTAGGGCCGTCTCGAAAGAGGAGTTCGTAACCTATGGTTCGTTTTTCTCTATCCAGAATCGGTTGGCGAGCTACGTAAGAATACTTCAATTAGGTACTTCGTTCTGTTTAACTTAGTATTATGATAATAGCGATTTTTTACAAAATATCTACGACTTGAGCGTGAATCTTCTACACGCTCTACATGCTTAACGCAAATTCTGTATGAACGGTCTCGTTTGCAGGTCAAAACTATCAGAATTTACTTTTAAAACTGAGCCTTGCGTATACCAATCCCCTAAAACAATTCGGGTCTTTTTAATGCCATCGACGTCAAAAAAATGTGTGTTCGGGCGATGTGTGTGACCATGAATCATTATGTTGACGCAGTTCTGAGACATCACTTTCTCGACCTCATTTTGGTTAACGTCCATGATATCTAATGACTTGCTCATTTTATCATCACGAATATCGGATTGAACTTTTGAGACAATTTTCTTCTTAATGAACCAAGGAATACGGTTAAACAACCATTGTAGCCATGGCTTGTGAACGGTTTTTCTAAACTCTTGGTATTTCACATCGTCAATGCAGAGCGTATCGCCATGTAGGATTACGGCTTTTTGACCATAAAGATCAATCGTGCAGACATCGTCGAGTAATGTCATACCGGTTTCTTTGCAAAAGCGTTTGCCGAGTAAAAAATCTCGATTGCCTTGGATGAAAAAAGTTGGCACACCCGCATCCGTCAGTGCTTTAAATTCTGCACGGATTTGGTCTGCAAAAGGGGTGTTGTCATCGTCACCAATCCAGAACTCAAACAGATCGCCGAGTACATAAAGTGCATCAGCTTTTGTTGCTTCTGTTCGCATGAACGTCACAAAACATTCCGTGATATCAGGACGTGATGGGGTAAGGTGAAGATCGGAAATAAATAATGTCGTCATAGAAATAAGGGGAAGCTATGCCTCCCCATTAACTTATCTTTTAAAAATAATTCCTAAGAATTACTCTTCAATTGTTGTACCAGTGATTACTACGTCTTCTAGAGGTACGTCTTGGTGCATGCCGTAAGAACCAGTGCTAACGCCTTTGATCTTATTTACGATGTCCATGCCTTCGATTACTTCACCGAACACACAGTAACCCCAACCATCTAGGCTTTCGCTACGGAAGTCTAGGAATGTGTTGTTGTTTACGTTGATGAAGAACTGAGAGCTTGCTGAATGCGGCTCCATAGTACGTGCCATAGCAAGTGTACCCACTTTGTTGCTTAGGCCGTTGTTTGCTTCGTTCTTGATAGGTGCACGAGTCGCTTTTTCACGTAGACCAGACTCCATACCACCACCTTGGATCATGAAGCCGTCAATAACACGGTGGAAAAGCGTGTTGTCGTAGAAACCGTCGCGGCAGTACTGAAGGAAGTTTGCGCTTGTCTCTGGCGCTTTCTCTTCGTTTAGTTGAATCTTGATGTCACCAAAATTAGTGTGAAGGGTGATCATGCTACTTTCCTTTACTGTGTTGTGTTGAGCCCGAGATTCTAGCCTAAGTTCTAGTGCTTTAAAAACTCAGGAAGAGGAAATTCTTCGTTTTGTGCTTGAAGTTTAGCCGATTATCGTTTTATCGGTTAATTGCTATTACCTAACTAGGTTGGAGTTGATATACTCATCTTCTTTTATTCATTCACAATCATAGATAGAGATCATGTTAAAGATATATAACACACTCACAAGACAGAAAGAGGAATTCAAACCAATTACAGCTGGCAAAGTCGGTATGTATGTCTGTGGAGTTACCATCTACGATCTCTGTCACATTGGTCACGGTCGTACTTTCGTCTCTTTTGACGTTGTATCACGTTACCTTCGCTACTTGGGCTACGATCTGACGTTTGTACGTAACATCACAGATATCGACGATAAGATCATCAAACGTGCCGCAGAAAATGGTGAGTCTTGCGATTCATTGACTGAGCGTTTGATTGGTGAAATGCACGCTGATTTTGATGCGCTGAACATGAAACGTCCGGACGTTGAACCTCGTGCGACACAGTTTATTGCTGAAATCATCGAATTGGTTGAGAAGCTAATCGAGCGCGGTTTTGCATACGTTGCAGATAACGGTGACGTAATGTTTGAAGTAGGTAAATTCAACGAATACGGCAAGCTTTCTAAGCAAGACCTTGATCAGCTTCAAGCTGGCGCGCGCGTTGATATCGAAACAGCAAAACGCAGCCCTCTAGACTTTGTACTTTGGAAGATGTCAAAGCCGGGTGAACCAACGTGGGAGTCACCATGGGGTCCTGGTCGTCCAGGTTGGCACATTGAGTGTTCAGCAATGAACTCTTCAATCCTAGGTAACCACTTCGACATTCACGGCGGTGGTTCTGACCTTCAGTTCCCACACCATGAAAATGAAATCGCACAATCATGCTGTGCACACGATACACAATACGTGAACACATGGATGCACAGCGGCATGGTAATGGTAGACCGTGAGAAGATGTCTAAATCTCTAGGTAACTTCTTTACTATCCGTGACGTTCTTGGTCACTACGATGCTGAAACAGTGCGTTACTTCCTAATGTCTGGTCACTACCGTAGCCAGTTAAACTACAGCGAAGATAACCTAAACCAAGCACGTGCTTCGCTTGAGCGCCTGTACACATCTCTACGTGGTTTAGACCTAAACGCTGCGCCTGCTGGTGGTGAAGAATACGTATCTCGCTTCACTGCAGCGATGAACGATGACTTCAACACACCAGAAGCTTACTCAGTACTGTTCGACATGGCGCGAGAAGTTAACCGCCTGAAGACAGAAAACCTAGAGAAAGCGAGCGAACTCGGTGCGCTAATGCGTGAACTAGCTGACGTGATCGGTATTCTTCACCAAGATCCTGAAGCCTTCCTAAAAGGTGATGCGGGTAACGATGATGAAGTGGCTGAAATTGAAGCTCTGATCAAGCTGCGTAATGACTCTCGCGCTGCGAAAGATTGGGCGAATGCAGATATGGCTCGTGACAAGCTGACCGAAATGGGCATTGTTCTGGAAGATGGTCCAGAAGGCACAACGTGGCGTCGTAAGTAATTGAATTTTCATTTTTAAAGGGCTGATAATTCAGCCCTTTTATTTTCCATTTCCATAAATTAAAACTTTAACTTTAGGTAATGCTCTGTGGCTCAGATGTATTTCTATTACTCAGCAATGAATGCGGGTAAATCAACAACGCTTCTTCAATCCTCTTTCAACTATCAAGAACGCGGCATGACGCCAGTTATTTTTACGGCTGCGCTAGATGATCGTTTTGGTGTCGGTAAAGTGAGCTCTCGTATTGGTCTTCAATCTGACGCACATTTATTTCGTCAGGATACCAATTTGTATCAAGAGATCGCAGATCTGAATGAGGTTGAAAAACGTCACTGTATTCTTGTTGATGAGTGTCAGTTCTTGTCGAAAGAACAAGTTTATCAACTTACTGAAGTCGTTGATAAGTTGCATATTCCAGTATTGTGTTACGGCCTTCGCACCGATTTTCTAGGCGAACTTTTTGAAGGCAGTAAGTATCTATTATCTTGGGCAGACAAGCTGGTTGAGCTCAAAACAATCTGCCATTGCGGCCGCAAAGCGAATATGGTTATTCGTACCGATGAACACGGCGTGGCAATTAAAGAAGGCGATCAAGTTGCGATCGGTGGTAACGATAAGTATGTCTCCGTATGCCGCCAACATTACAAAGAAGCGCTCGGTAAATAAGCCGTATTGATATAGAAAAGCCACCGTACTTGGTGGCTTTTTGTTTGTCGGTTAGAAAAAGCTAGACTAAGTCAAAACCAAATCGCTCGAGTAAAGCCTGGTAAGAAGATTCGACTTGCTGAGGGATGTTCTGCTCGGTTTGAAATCCTTTCTCTGGATAGCTTTTCACGCGAGAGAAATCTTCCATTAGTGCTTCTAGCACCATCATTAATGGCATGTCTTCATTAATGTACTCAAAAAATGGAAGAGCCGCAGAGCTTACTTGGAGCTGAGTGTAGGGTGACTGCCACTGTTTTTCAAATGTCGCGATTGCTCTACGCTCCATAAACGGTTTTTGTACCAGAATAAACGAGGAACACTGTTTTCCTTCCTCTTTTAATCGTTGCTCAGTAAAGCGAACGTTTTCTCCACTGTTTGTGGATTTAGTCTCGAGCAAAATTGCTTCACTTGGAACGCCCGACAACTTTGCAATCTCGGCAAAGGTTTCTGCCTCGCTTTTTTCAAACAGTCCATCTGTGAAGCGACCTTCACCCCCTGAAAATACAATCAAAGGTGCCAACTTTTGGTGGTAGAGCTTGGCAGCGTGCTCCGCTACACGCACATCATTACTGCACATCACAAACAAACAGTCCGCAGGTTTCAGTTCATGTTTGAGTTGCATGTAATCCCAAAGCGTTTCTATATGTCTATAGAGCCTCATAGCGCATCCAAAGTTGAATTGAAGTGAAATCGATAACCAAGTGAGAGTAGTTTGTCAGCAAGAATACGCTTGTCAGCTTGCTCTGTGACGGGTGGAAGAGGTATCTCACTTCCGATTTTGTTTATGGCAGCTTGGTAGAACTCAGCCTTGCTGACAGTATGAGGTGTAGTAACGTTAATGACTTGGTTGCTTAAATTGCCTAAGGCAAATTTCGCAGCCGAGACAGCATCATCTTGATGAAGCATATTAGCTGGTGCTTTACGACTAACTTGTTGAAGCCTTGCTGCAAAGCGAGATGGGTGTCTATCTGGCCCGATTAATCCGCTACAACGTAGAATAACAAAGTTAATATTCGAGTCGATAACATGCTGCTCTGCTTGAAGCATAATACGTGCATTGTCAGAGAAATAAGGGCTTTCGGCTGCTAAAGAGAGTGACGCGTCAGCTTCTTCCATATCGGAAGCAAGGTTAGGGTAAACCGTGGTAGAGCTGATCATGAGAAGTTTTTCAACGTTGTTTTGCTTAGCTGCGTTGGCAAGTATTTGCCATTGCTGTGCATATTCTTGACCGCGTCCTTTACGAAATCCTGGAGGAAAAGCACCGATAACGTGCGTAATTTGATGCTGTTTGAGCAGCTCATCTAGCCGTGCTGTGGCGTTCAATTGATTGAAATCGAACAATGCGGAGTGAGTTAATGAGGTGGGTAACTCTTTTAATCGAGTTTGGCTACGACGAGTGACGACAACATAGTGTCCATCTTTCATCAATGTTTCTGCTAGCGGAGTTCCGAGCCAGCCTGCACCTACGATCAATGTATTTGCCATTTGGGTCTTCCTACTTACTTATGTCTGCCCGAATAGGTTGAGCAGTTCTGCTTTGGCTTGTTGATGGAGGGGATCTGAATGCCATTTCTGGTGCTGAATAAGGTCAACATTGACTTGCCAAGCCAGTTTTGTGAAATCATCCCCAACTTTTTTTAATGTATTAGGTGAATACGCGACTAAATGCTGTGGTAGAAAGCACCAACCAAACCCTTTATTCGCCAATTCCAACAAAATATAGTAGTTATCAGCGTACCAGATATCTGGGCTAAATGCTTGATTGAGACCACATGGCTCTGCACTTTTGGATCGTATGACCAATTGACGATGTTGTTTTAGTTGATCAATGTGAGTGATTTGCTGCTTTGCTAAAGGATGCGTTGAAGAGACATAGACATCAAATGCAATATTGCCAAGATTGGTGAAATCGATGTGCCTTGGCATTTGTAAATCACTCAAAATAATCCCAGTCGTGGCGCGTTCCGACTTAACCAATTCAATGATATCAGGGCTTGATGCCGTTAAGCATTCAACTTGTAAGTGTGGAAAGCGTTGCTCTAACTTCTTTAGCACATCCGGCAAGCGAGTCAGAGGAATCCCTTCATCAATAGCTAAGGCTAATTTGTTCGTTGGCGTGGAAAAGAGCTGCGATGCCCTATTGTTTAGGCGGTCGAGTTGGCTGATTGTTGCTTGTGCATAGGGTACGAGAGCGAGGCCATTCTCAGTTAATTTAGGGTACCTGCCTGATCGATCGAAAAGCTCAACACCACAGTCGATCTCCATATTCATGATGTGCTGGCTCACTACAGATTGAGCTCGCCCCAGTTTTCTAGCTGCTCCTGAAAATGATCCTGCTTCTGATGTAGCAATGAAAGCTTGCAGTTGTTCGATGGTAAACATATCGCTTAAACCGATGGTATCTAACTTTTGGTTATCTAAATGATAGATAAAATTCTAAGCATTGAGTAGAACTATTTGGACAGAGAAATATGACTCGTAACGAACGAATTTTTCATGCAGTACTTTTTGAGTTAATCGCACTCGCGATTATTGTACCAGCGGCTTCATTGATCACTGGAAAGGGTTCTAGTGATCTCGCGTTGGTTGGGGTCGGGTTGAGCATGTATACCGTGATATGGAACTACATCTACAACTTGTATTTTGATAAGTGGTTTGGTGACAATCGAGCTGAGCGAAGTTTAGCGATGCGGCTTGGACACACTGTTGGTTTCGAGGGAGGATTGATCTTTATCTCTCTACCTGTGATTGCCTGGTTCTTAGAAATTACGCTTCTTCAAGCTCTGATGCTGGAAGCCGGCTTCCTCGTTTTCTTCCTATTTTATGCTACTGGTTTTAACTGGTTGTATGACAAGGTTCAACCATTTAGCAAAATGAAAAAGCGATTATTGCCGCAGGCATCGACAGGAAAAATATAGGACTAAAAAACGCCACCGAGTTCGGTGGCGTTTTTTGTTCAAATTACACAGACAAAACTCTTAAAATCTTATCTGCATGTTCTGCAACTTCAATGCCTTCGTCTGTTAGATAACCACCGTCAGGCTGTGTACAAAGTTGCTTCTCATATAGACGAGCAACGGCTGCCTGCATTTCTTCTGACGCGTCTGTATGAACTTTAATACCAGTTGCAGCACTACTTAGGTCGAACTGAAGAAGTAGATTCAATTCGGCGATATGTTCAGCTGAATATTTCATAAATGATTCCTTTGCGCTTTTTTTACCAAGCTAGTCTGAAAAGTAGCGTTGGGCAACATTCAACGACAAGAAGTGTTAAGTATGGCGCTATCAGGCTGATATAACGCAGGATCTTTGTTCGAAAGGCCGAATACTTGTTAAGTATCAATGATACTTACGGTAGCGAATGATAGGCGCTATTTATTGCTTAATCTCCCAATAACAACGATTTTAGTAAACACGCCAAATAGCACTTGAAAAAATAGGGAAATAGAGCGATTATCCGCGCCTCTTTAAATGTTTCTAAATGTTACACCAGAATGAACTTTAATCAGTTTGACTCACTATTACCGCCACAAGCTGCGGAACGCGCAGCTGAAGTGGGGGTAGGCAAAGCAACGAAAGCTCCAATCAAATCTTTTCTGCTCGCCATTTCTGCGGGGCTTCATATTGGTATTGCTTTCATCTTCTATACCACAGTAACGACAGGCGCAGGCGAGCTGCCTTGGGGCATTACACGACTCATTGGTGGTCTGGCATTTAGCCTTGGTTTGATTTTGGTGGTGGTTACTGGCGGCGAGCTTTTCACTAGCTCTGTACTGACACTAGTTGCGCGTGCGAGTGGAAAAATCTCTTGGCAAGCACTTATCAAAAACTGGTTGGTGGTTTACTTTGGCAATATGGTTGGGGCCATTTTGCTCGTGGCCTGTATGCTAGTTACCAAGCAATATATGTTTGATCATGGCCAAGTTGGTCTTAACGCGATGGCGATCTCCCAACACAAATTACATCATGGTTTCTTTGCTGCTGTTGCGCTTGGCATCATGTGTAACGTATTAGTTTGTATTGCAGTTTGGATGACGTTTAGTGGGCGAACATTGACAGATAAAATAGCGGTCATGATTTTGCCTGTGGCTATGTTCGTGTCGGCAGGTTTTGAGCACTGTATTGCGAACATGTTCCAAGTACCTATGGCGATTGGTATTAAGTACTTTGCGCCAGAAGCGTTTTGGCAAATGACAGGGGCAGATATTGCAAACTACGCGGACTTAAACATGATGGGGTTCATCGTAAACAACCTAATTCCTGTTACGATAGGAAACATTATTGGTGGTGGCGTATTTGTTGGCATGTGGTATTGGATGATTTATCTACGCGATGAAGATAACCATTTGCGATAAGTTTAGAAGATCACAAGAAAGGCGAACCAGATGGTTCGCCTTTCTTTTTACTTGTCTCTGCAAGTGTCAAATAAGTCGAGTCATGCTAAATCAACTCTTCGTTGATGCCAAAATCGGTTGGGAGCCAATGAGAAGTTACTTCCTTTGGTTCTTGAACGAGCCAATCCAGAGGTGCATCGGACAGGAGTTCATCGTAATTTTCTTTGATCATTAAGACATCCATGTACGTCTCTCCAAGTTTGTGGTCAATGCCTTTACTTTAAAATTAGAACATGTCAGTCACGTGATCAATGCATGACGATTCGATTGATCACTTATGTTGCTATGTTTCTGGTTGCGTATGGGTTTTGGGGGCTTATCCACATTTTCTGTGGATAACCTGTATCAAAGGTCGTGCGTATCTAAACTTGCAAAGAAAATTTCATAAAATTAGAGGCTTATATCAAAAAGAATTCTGCCTGACTTTTCATCTGAAAGCGTCTTGATGAGTGCTCGAAGAATAGTTGAGTTATTCAGTTATAAGTACGTTCGACTTGGCAACATGAGTTGTTTAACGGGCTTTACCCACAAGCGCCAACTAACCGTGAGTTTTGGTCGATTCGGGTTGCTCGATTTTTATCTTGATTCGGCCTTCTTTGGTTTGTACCCAGCGCAATGTCATTTCTAACGTTATGGTTACGGAGGCACTCAACATGACGAAAATAGCCAGCATAATTACTAACTGGTATTTAATCGCAACCATCGGGCTCGCGCCACCTAGAATTTGACCGGTCATCATACCCGGTAAGGTAACCAGCCCTGTAGTGGCCATAGAAGCTAAAGTCGGGGCAAGGGACTTTCTAAGAGCCTCCTGAATGAAGGGGAAGGATGCATAGCGAGGAGAGGCTCCAAGTGAGATAGCAGCCTCGTATTCTGATTGTCTCTGTTCAAAAGCCGTAAATAAATTCTGAAGAGCGATGATATTACCACTCAAGCTGTTACCCAATAACATACCAGCAAGTGGGATCATGTACTGCGCATTGTAAATAGGGGATGGTTGCACTAGGCCTGCTGTAATTGCAATCAGAAGTGGTATTAGACCACAGGTAAGGCCCGTTAGTAGCGGAAGCATAAGTGGCTTTTTAGGTAACTGAGCTTTTCCCGCAATTGAGCTGGCACCAATCAGTAGCATGATGGCAAGCCAAAGTATATTGACAAGTAAACTGTTTAATTGAAAAAGATATTCTAAATACACGCCAATCAATATGAGCTGAAATGTCATTCGGATAACACTGATTATCGTGTCTTTTGCTATCCCTAATTTGTAGCGGGCATTGATAAAGAAGGGGACCAATAAAATCAAACCAAACAGTGCCAGTTTGACCCAGCTTATATCCACCACGTTATCCATAATCGCTCCTTGAAAATACGCGAATAATTGTATCTAAGCCTCCCCTTTATATGAACCACTATGTGCACTTTTTGCTGTTCTTAAAGTAAACCTTGAGTGCTATTTTAGACATTAATACGCAGCATTCTGTTTACAAGTGGTTATCTTTTTCGGAGTTTTTAAGTCGATTTATGGCATGTTAATTACGATTTAAATGTGATCGATGTTTCTTAAATGTTGTTTATTTAACAACTCCTTAAAAGACTTATTTTGTCACATCTGTTCATGTTTTTTAATAAATAACATCAATCCATCATATCTCTGGATGAGCTCAAAAAAGTGTTGAATTACAAGGTCTGAGGTCGCTTATTTGATTGAACCCTACTATTAGTATGGTCTAACATTTTCCATTAGAGATTGTAAAAAACTTAAGCTTGGTTACGCGGGCTTTTCAATAACACTAGATACAAAATAGGCAAATGTATGAGTGATGTTAATAAAATTGAGAGTGGTGAAAAACGCTCCCTGGAGTGGAAGTCGTTCCTCTTCATTGCAGTTGTTCTCTTCCCAATTCTGAGTGTGGCCTTTGTTGGCGGCTACGGGTTCATCGTTTGGATGTTGCAAGTCTTCTTCTTTGGACCTCCAGGCGCGCACGGCATGTAAGCCAGTGAGCTCATAACCACACTTTTGAAAAGATTTTAAGAGAGCAAATAATGAAATCATTAATCATTAAACTGTGGCGTACTATGACGCGCCCAGCTGTACATATCAGCCTAGGTGTGCTGACTATGGGCGGCTTTATTGCTGGTGTTATCTTTTGGGGTGGCTTTAACACCGCTCTAGAAGCAACCAACACAGAAGAATTCTGTATTAGTTGTCACACAATGCGTGACAACGTGTACGTTGAGCTACAAGAAACGGTGCACTGGAAAAACCACTCTGGTGTTCGTGCTACCTGCCCTGATTGTCACGTTCCACATAACTGGACAGATAAGATCGCTCGTAAGATGCAAGCTTCTAAAGAAGTATTTGCACAAGTATTTGGCAACTACGACGAACCGGGTGTGTTCGAAGAGCGTCGTATCGAACTTGCTAAACACGAATGGGATCGTTTCTCGGCAAACAAATCTCTGGAGTGTAAAAACTGTCACAACTACGAATCGATGGATTTCGAGCAAATGTCTCCTACGGCTCGTATCCAAATGAAGCAAGCCGCTGAGAAAGATCAAAGCTGTGTTGACTGTCACAAGGGTATTGCGCACAACCTACCAGCAGGCATGGACAGCATTGGCGGTATCGTGGGTGATCTAGAGGGTATGACTTCTAACACGGATTACGGCGTTGGTCAGCAACTCGTGAGCGTTCGTCACCTACCAATTTACTTTGATGCGCAAGGCAGTAAAGAAGCTGGTCTTCTTAATCCTGCATCGACCGTTAAAGTTCTTGAAGACAAAGGCGAGTTTGTTGAGATCGAAATTGACGGTTGGCGCAAAGCAAAAGGTTTTGGTCGTGTAATTCAAGAAGACTTCGGTAAGAACATTGCGACTGCGTCTCTGATGAAAGAAGCAGCAACAGACAGCAACATTGTGACGACTGGTGAGAAAAAAGTGGATGAGCTAACAGGCCTTCCTTGGGAAAAAGTAGCGGCGAAAGTATGGATTAAGAAAGAGTCTATGCTGAACGACATCAATCCTGTTTGGGAAAAATCTCGTGAAGCCTACAAGACCAATTGTTCTGTATGTCACACTCAACCTGCGGAAGCGCACTTCGACGCGAACACCTGGCCAGGTATGTTCGACGGTATGTTGGCGTTCGTTAACCTAGATACAGACAGTGAAGCACTGATCTTGAAGTATCTACAGAAACACTCTTCAGATTATGCTGAAGGTCACCATTAATAAGCGTCGGATTGGAGTAATTTTAAATGGCTATTACACGAAGAAGTTTTCTTAAAGGTGTAGCAACCACAAGTGCAGCGTCAGTAATTGGTCCTAGCTTATTGGCATCCGCCTCTGCAAATGCCGTTGAGACGACAGGTACTTGGAAAGTAACCGGTTCTCATTGGGGCGCGTTCCGCGCCCACATCTACGCGGGTAAAGTTCAAGAGATCAAGCCGCTAGAGCTAGACAAAAACCCAACAGAAATGTTGAACGGCATTAAGGGTATTATCTACAGCCCTTCACGTGTTCGTTACCCAATGGTTCGTCTAGATTGGTTGAAGAAACATAAATACAGCGCGGATACTCGCGGTAACAACCGTTTCATCCGAGTAACTTGGGATGAAGCGCTAGACTTGTTCTACCGTGAGCTAGAACGTATTCAAAAAGACTACGGCCCATGGGCGCTGCATGCAGGTCAAACAGGTTGGAACCAAACGGGTTCGTTTAACAACTGTACTGCGCACATGCAACGTGCAGTAGGTATGCATGGCAACTTCATCACTAAAGTAGGTGACTACTCGACGGGTGCAGGTCAAACCATTATGCCGTACGTGCTAGGCTCAACCGAAGTTTATGCACAAGGTACGTCTTGGTCTGAGATCCTAGAAAACTCTGACAACATCGTTCTTTGGGCTAACGACCCAGTGAAAAACCTTCAAGTAGGTTGGAACTGTGAAACGCATGAGTCGTTTAAGTACCTTGCACAACTAAAAGAAAAAGTGGCGAAAGGTGAGATCAACGTTCTATCTGTAGACCCAGTGAAGAACAAAACTCAGCGCTACTTAGAGAACGATCACTTGTACATCAACCCGCTGACAGACGTAGCGTTCATGCTCGCTGTGGCACACGTGTTGTACAACGAAAACCTGTACGATAAGAAATTCATTGATACTTACTGTCTCGGCTTTGAAGAGTTCATTCAATACGTTCAAGGTAAGACAAAAGACAAAGTAGAGAAGACGCCTGAATGGGCAGCAGCGATTTGTGGCGTGAAAGCGGACAAGATCCGTGAATTCGCACGCATGCTAGTCAGCGGTCGTACACAGATCCTGATGGGTTGGTGTATCCAGCGTCAAGAGCACGGTGAGCAGCCATACTGGGCAGCGGCTGTGGTTGCTGCAATGGTTGGTCAAATCGGTCTACCTGGCGGTGGTATCTCTTACGGTCACCACTACTCAAGTATCGGTGTGCCTTCTACTGGTTTCGCGGGCCCTGGTGGTTTCCCTCGTAACCTTGACCAAGGTATGAAACCGAAGTGGGACAACAACGATTTTAACGGCTACAGTCGTACTATCCCAGTTGCACGTTGGATCGACTGTCTGCTAGAACCTGGCAAAGAGATCAACTACAACGGCGGTAAAGTGAAACTGCCAGACTTCAAGATGATGGTTATCTCGGGTTGTAACCCATGGCACCACCATCAAGATCGTAACCGCATGAAGAAAGCGTTCCGCAAACTTCAAACGGTTGTAACGATCGAGTTTGCTTGGACTGCGACATGTCGTTTCTCAGATATCGTTCTACCGGCGTGTACGCAATGGGAACGTAACGACATCGACGTATACGGTTCATACTCGAACAAAGGTCTGATTGCGATGCATCGCCTCGTTGATCCATTGTTCCAATCTAAGCCTGACTTCCAAATCATGAGTGAACTCACTCAGCGTTTTGGTCGCCGCGAAGAATACACTCGTGGTATGAGTGAGATGGAATGGATCGAAAGCCTTTACAACGATTGTAAAAAAGCGAACGAAGGTAAGTTTGAAATGCCAGAATTCAACGAGTTCTGGGAGAAGAGCGTACTAGACTTCGGTGAAGGTAAACCTTGGGTTCGTCATGCGGACTTCCGTAAAGACCCTGAGCTTAACCCATTAGGTACACCGTCTGGCTTCATCGAGATTACATCACGCAAGATCGGCCGTTACGGTTACGAACACTGTCAAGAGCACCCAATGTGGTTCGAAAAATCAGAGCGTTCACACGGTGGTCCTGGTTCAGATAAATACCCATTCTGGTTGCAGTCTTGCCACCCTGATAAGCGTCTTCACTCTCAAATGTGTGAGTCTGAAGAGTTCCGCGCGACTTACGCGGTACAAGGTCGTGAGCCGGTTTACATCAACCCAGCGGATGCCAAAGCAAAAGGCATCAAAGATGGTGATTTGGTACGTGTATTCAACGGTCGTGGTCAGCTATTAGCTGGTGCTGTTTTGACTGACAGCTACCCACGTGGCGTTATTCGTATCGAAGAAGGTGCATGGTACGGTCCTCTAAACGAGAAAGAAGGCGCAATCTGTACCTACGGTGATCCTAACACGCTAACGCAAGACATCGGTTCTTCTGAGCTTGCACAGGCGACTTCTGCGAACACATGTATCGTAGACTTCGAGAAGTTCACCGGTAAAGTGCCGCCAGTCACTTCATTTGGTGGTCCGATCGAAGTTGCTTAATTAGTGCAGTTTGCATAAATCCAAATACCAGCCTCAGGGCTGGTATTTTTTTATCAAAATTTCAGTGAGCGTTGTCTCAATAGTAACTTCATAACGTTAAACGAGACTGGTATTCGTGATGATGGTAACGAATTGGGTGAGACAAGCAGGAGATAATGCGCCAAGCTAAACAATAATAATTAAGTGAGTAGACTCTTTATGGCTCAGAGCATTCAATTAGCAAATCACACTGAGATCACTGTGAATAACAATGACTTCCAAGTTGAAGTCGAGGGTAATCAATTACATTTTTCTTTTGCTGGTCTTCACAATAAAACCTTTACCGACCGTGAAGTGTTATTCGAAATGCCGTTTTTGTACGAGCACGAGGCCGACGTAATTGGGGATGGTTTTCAAATGTTGGCGCAAACGGCGGGAACGATCAATCACCCCGTTGATATTGGTCGCTGCCCAGACAATAATCCTTCTTATCGAATCTACCCTAAAGATGCCCCTAAGCGTTATTACAACTATTTAGTGGTGGAAGGTTCAGCGGGCTACACATTATTTGGCTTCACATCATGTCATCGCTTTGCAGGCTATTTTGATGTTGTGCTGCGTGATGGGCATTGGGTTTTATCAGCCGCAATTGATGGTGAGTTGACTCAAGTGGCGGATTGGGAAAGTAATCAACTTGAATCCGTGGCGGTACTCTGTGGTCAATCGCTGTCCGAGCTTTATCAAACCTATGGCGAGATGATTGCAAAGCATCATCCTGCTCGCCAAGGTGTGACACAAGATGCGCCTGTTGGTTGGTGTTCGTGGTACGCGTACTACGCAGACGTGACAGAGCAAAACATCATGCAGAACGTGGATTGCATGCAAGATAAGCTCGAAGACCTAGAGTGGGTACTTCTGGATGATGGCTATCAAGCCTTTATGGGCGATTGGTTAACCCCATCAGATAAGTTTTCTGGTGGCGTAAAAGAGCTCATTCATAATATCCGTGCAAAAGGAAAAAAGCCGGCAATTTGGATGGCGCCTTTCATTGCACAGCCTGAGTCGGAGATCTTCAAACAGCATCCAGATTGGTTTGTTCGCCACAAGGATGGTGGCTTACTTAAAGCAGAAGATGTCACATACGGTGGTTGGCGATGCACGCCTTGGTACATACTCGATACCTCAACCCCAGAAGTACAAGACCATCTGACGAATATAGTCTCTGTCATGAGACAAGAGTGGGGCGTTGAGTTGTTCAAGCTAGACGCGAACTATTGGGGCACCTTAAAAGGTGTGCGTAAACAATCTGGTATTACAGGCGTTGAGGCGTATCGCTTAGGAATGGAAGCGATTGCCAAAGGCGCTGGTGATGCGTGGCTTTTAGGTTGCAACGCGCCAATGTGGCCATCTCTGGGACTTGTGGATGCAATGCGTGTTTCTGACGATGTAGAGCGTCATAGTCGTCGATTCGAGCAGATAGCCAGAGAAACCTTTTACCGTAGTTGGCAGCACCGAAAACTGTGGCAAATTGATCCGGATTGCGCCACGTTCACTTCATTAGCTAATCAATCTGCATCCAGAGAAGAGTATGAATTTCATCGCACGGTGTTATTAGCGAGTGGTGGTTTGCTGCTGTCTGGTGACCCGCTCCCTGAGATTACGCCGTTTGCTAAGAAGACACTGGCTAAGCTCATGTTACGTCAACAACGTAACCAGCAATCTGCAAAGTTTACCGCTTTGAGTTTAAATCACGCGTTTTTAAAACTAACGACGAAGAATGACCTCCATTGTTTGTTTAATTATGCGAGTTACGGAGCGATGGAATTTACGCTGACGTCTGATCAACCGGTGGACTGGTATGATTACTGGACAGGCGAAAAGCTAAACCAAGAACCTTGCCAGTTGTTAATGGTGAGCGTGGATAAAGGGCTCAATGCGAAAGCGATCGTTACAGCATAACGTGAAGTAAATCGCCCAATACCAAGATCAAGAAAGGAGCCTATTGCGGCTCCTTTCTCGTTTGATGCTCTGAGCGTTAGAACTCGAATAAAAAGTAATACCCGTATCCAACAATAAACGCAGGAATGGACGAGTAAATAGTCGCGACCAAAGCAGCTTTCGGTGCCATTGCAATGGCGGGGAATAGGGCGTCACCATCGTTAGAAATCGCATTTGCCAATTGCGCCGAAAGTGGCGCTGCACCAGAGATGTACAGGCTAGTGACTAAAATTTGCGGACCACAACCAGGTAGCATACCAATGGCTAAGCCAGCTAATGGCATCCATATCCCCCAATGAGAAAAGGTTTCTACGAGGTCGATTCCAGAAAAATAGGTCGTCAGTTCAAACGCCAGAAAAGCGACGATCACCCAAGCACTGACGAAGTTTGTGTCTTGAGCCGCTTTTTGAATTGGATGCGAGTCCACAATTTTTTCATCTTCAGAGACCGTTGACTGATAATCGCCGAGCTCTTTTGTCATCGCCCACAACGACATTGTGATCACCGCGAAGATAGCGCCCAGCCATTCAATGGTGTTGGCTTTCAAAGATAGCAACTGATTAATATCTATTTGGAAAGACATTAACACAGCAACGACACTAGCAGGCACAATAAGCCATTTCCAAAATGCGCCTTGTAGATTGATTGCACGTTGTTCAAGAGGCGTGTGTCGGTCTGTCTGGTGTTGGCAACAAGCATGTGTCTGAGGTGCTTCTTTTGGTTCTGGTCGCAGAAAGTTATCAGCATGAAAAGCATTAACGACTAACCCTGAAAGAGTACCCACGATAATGCCTAATCCAACCACGCCTAATCCAACACTTGGTTTGGCGGCCAGAAGTAAAAAGGCAGCGTCACCCATTGTTGAAGTAAGTACCGCGACAATCGCACCAAATCCCACTCGGCCACTAATAAATTGCGTTGTCACAACAATAGCGCCACCACAGCCAGGCAAAGCACCCAATAAAGAAGCAAAGAAAACCTGATGATTACGCGAGCGATGGTAGAGCTCGGTAATTCGATTGGTTTTCGACATAAAGTTTGAAAGATAATGATAAATAGCCAATGTGGCAGCAACATAGCATGACACTGCCCAGAATGAGTCGGATAGCGTCTGTACGGCTACGTCACGTGTATTTTCGTTGCCTAGCAAAATGAGCATGACGATAGGGATCAGCAATCGCTTATAAGCTAAACGAAACTGAGTAGGCTGAAACAACTGTTGTGCAGAGTGTAATAATTGGGTCGCGTTCATCGTTTACTCAAATGCAAATAGGAATAATTATCATTATATGTAAATGAGATTTATTCGCAATAGCATTGTGAACTTTTCTTCGTGTCAAACTCTCTGAAATCAGGTAAAGTATCGGCCTTTGTGAGCAAACACGCCCTAATTAACTGTATTAGGCGGCGTATAAAATTGACTTGAATAGGAAGAAACATGATTCTAGTTGTAGGTCATAAGAACCCAGACAGTGACAGTATTTGTAGTGCACTCGTTGCAACTGAACTTCTAAAAGCGCGTGGCGTTGAAGCTATGCCAATTCGCCAAGGCGAAATCAACCGTGAAACTCAGCACATCCTAGAAGTTGCTGGCGCTGAAGTTCCTGAGCTTCGCACATCAGTTGCGGGTGAGACCGTTTGGCTAGTAGATTACTCAGATCTAGCACAAGCACCAGACGATATCGCAGAAGCTGAAATTGCGGGTATTGTTGACCACCACCGTCTAGGTGACGTGATGACAGTAAACCCAATGGAAGCATGGATCTGGCCTGTTGGTTGTACCAACACTGTTCTATTCAACATGTTCAAGATTGAAGGTCACGCGATTACTCCACAAATTGCTAAGCTAATGATGTCAGCAATTCTATCTGACACAGTAGGTTTTGCTTCTCCAACTTGTACACAAAAAGACAAAGATGCCGTTGCTGAACTAGCGGCAATCGCAGACGTACAAGATGTTGACGCGTTCACTAAAGATCTTCTAATTGCTAAAACAAACATCGAAGGTCTATCAGCGGCTGAGCTTGTTGAGAAAGACCTTAAAGGTTACCCATTCAACGGTCGTGACGTAGTGGTTGGTCAGGTTGAACTTGCAACTCTTGAGCAAGTTGACGGTATGATCGAAGCACTAGAAGCAGACCTAGAATCTCGTTGTGAGAAAGATAACTTAGCGTTCGCTGCCGTAATGCTAACAGACATCACGACTGCTCAAACTCGTCTTCTATACAAAGGTGAGTGGGCTGAGAAGCTTGTTAAGCACGAAAAAGACGGCATGTTAATGATGGAAAACACGCTAAGCCGTAAGAAGCAAGGTTGGCCTTGGCTTCAAACTGAACTAGCTTAATTTTCTAGCATATACTTTAAATGCCCGCTTAGCTGCGGGCATTTTTCTATGGGAAATAGGAGACGAATATGTCTGAGCAACTGACCCAAGAGCAGATGGATACCATTAATCGCTACAATGAAGAGCAACGTTTAAAGTACTGCGTAAAAGAGATAGTCGCGAATCGTAAGGTTTGGATTCTGAAAGACGAACATGGCTGTGTCATGCTAAATACAGAAGATGATGATTGTGTACCAGTATGGCCAAACGAAGAGTTTGCTTTGCAATGGGCGAATGGTGATTGGGAAGATTGCGAGCCAGAAGCGATCTCTCTAAACAAGTGGCACAGCCGTTGGACCTCTGGTCTAGAGGATGACGAGCTATCGATTGTTGTATTTCCAAATCAAAATGAAGAAGGGGTCGTATTGTTTCCTGACGAGTTTGATTTTGAACTACGCAAACAAGCGAGCCGCCGTTAGTTTTTTGATTAGTCCCCATGCAATAAAGAAGCCTGCGTTAAAGCAGGCTTCTTTACATTTGCACGATTACATTTTTGATAAGCTATTTTGTTTGATGGCTTGGCGCTTTATAAAAGTGGCTTTCGACTAGTCTTTGAGTAATAGGATGCTCGGGATGAGTCAGTACTTGGTTGGTCTCGCCAAACTCGACCACTTCACCTTCATGCATCACCATCACTTTATCAGTAATATGCTTAACAATGCCAATGTGCTGAGACACGTACACAAATGACAATCCCATCTCTTCTTGCAACTCGAGGAATAAGTTAATGATCTGCGAGCGCATTGCCATATCCAAACCGTTTAACGCCTCATCAGCGACAATGATGGAAGGTTGAAGAATAAGTGCACGAGCCAAACATACGCGCTGTTTTTGACCGGCAGCTAGCATTTGTGGATAAAAATAGGCGTGCTCAGGCAGCAATCCTACGCGGAGCAGGGTGTTCTTTACACGCTGCATGCGCGCATCTGGCGGCATGTTGGTATTTCGCTTTAGCGGACCTTCTAAAATACGACCAATCTGGATACGTGGGTTTAACGATGTGTTTGGATCTTGGAAAATCATGCGGATGAGCTTGCAGCGTGTCGCGTAATCTTTGTGCTCCAATCGTTCGCCATTCACACGGATCTCTCCGGAGCTTGGTTCAACAACGCCAGCAAGCATACGAGCTAGTGTGGATTTTCCTGACCCGTTTTGACCAATAAAACCAATAGTTTGCCCTGGCTCTAAAGTAAAGCTTACCGGTTTTACTGCCTCATTAACCTGGCGTTTGAACAGACGGGAGCGCGTAACAAATTGCTTCGATAAATTATCGACTTCAAGTAACGCACTCATGACTTTTTCTCCGTGTTCAATGGAAAGTGGCAGTTAAATTTATGATTCTTAATTCGTCTGGTGTGTGGAATTTCTACACATTGTTTCTGCGCATATGGGCAACGTGGTCCGAGGCGACAACCGATAGGTAGATGCTGCAATGGCGGAATCGAGCCCGGTAGGGATTGGAGTTTTTGCTTGTGTGGTACCCAATCATTAAAGTCAGGCATCGCTTTAAGCAAGGCATCGGTGTACGGGTGCTTGGGTGCCGCAATGATTTTACTGGTATCGGCAGACTCCACCGACTGACCACAATACATTACCGTAATACGTCCTGCCCACTGTGTTATGGTCGCTAAGTCGTGGCCGATAAGCAGAATGGTTGTGTTATTAAGTTGGTTCATGCGGCTCAACAGACGCAAGATTTGCGATTGGGTAATCGGGTCTAAGTCGTTGGTTGGTTCATCTGCTATCAGCAATTTAGGTTTGGTCGCAATCGCCATGGCAATCATGACCTTTTGACACTCACCATCAGTCAGTTCATAAGGGTAGCTACCCATTAAACGCTTGTGATCTTTAATACCCACTTTATGCAAAAGCGCGATGGCCTGTTTTTTACGCCATTTAAATCGCTCCCACCATTTCCCTTCAAATGCGCGAGATGGAATGGATTCAATCAATTGACGCCCGACTTCCTCTGAAGGGTCAAGACAAGTTGAAGGCTCTTGGAAAATCATCGCAATATCACGAGCAATGACGCGCCGACGCTCTTTTGGCGTAAGCTGAAGCAAGTCAATATTGCCAAGGCGCATACGGTCAGCGGTGATGCGCCAGTTATCTTTACTTACCCCGACAATCGCTTTTGCAACTAAGCTTTTTCCAGAGCCAGACTCACCTACAAGACCACGAATTTCGCCTTCGTTCAAAGTTAGGCTCATTCGGTCAACGGCTTTGACCAACCCTTGAGGTGTTTCGATCTCAATGGTCAAATGTCGAATATCTAACAACGGCATTATTCGATCCCCGCATTAAGCGCTTGACGTACACCTTCACCTACTAAGTTTAGGGTAATAACAGTAAACATGATGGTCAGGCCGGGTAGGGTCACTGTCCAAGGTGCAATATAAATAAGCTCGACAGAGTCACCTAATATTGCTCCCCACTCGGTGCTTGGGGCCTGTGCGCCTAGGCCAAGAAAACCCAGTGCCGTAATATCTAAAATCGCAGCAGAGAGCGCGAGTGTGATTTCAGCGGCAATGACCGTCAGAATGTTAGGAAGAATTGAACTCCACAGTAAGTAGAAATCATTAGCGCCATCAAGGCGTGCTGCCATTATGTAGTCTTTTTCAACTTCGGTGTGGACTGCGATATAAACGGAGCGAATAAAACGCGGAATCAAAGCCAAGCAGATTGCGAGTAAAATATTGAACCCACCAAAGCCTAGTAATGCCACAAAAATGATTGCTAATAAGAGCGACGGGATCGACATGACGGTATCGAGCAAGTGGTTGAGAGTACTCGACAGTAAGCCTTTCGTCATACCTGCCAATACGCCAATTAAACAGCCTACAACGGCAGCAATTGCGGTGATGGCGACAGCAGCGCCAAATGTTAGCTGAGAGCCCATAATCAGGCGCGAAAGAATATCTCTACCTAAGTCATCGGTCCCCAAAAAGTAATCAACCGTTCCTGCTGGGGCCCATGATGGCGGCACAAGCAACTCACCTGACTGTGCTTGGGCGTCAAATGGTGCAAGTAGGGGGGCAAAAATGGTAATAAGGACGATAAACACCAAGCACCACAAGCCAAACATGGCTAGTCCGTTGGCGCGGTAGCTTCGCCAAAAACGCTCAAACTGTGTTGGAATGCGCTCTTCCTGATAAACGTTATTTGTTAGCATACCATTCCTTTCGAACTAAAGGGTTAATCATCGCGCCAATCAAATCCGAGAGTATGTTAGCGGTAAGAACCAAAGTCGCAAGTACCATCACGCCAGCTTGGATAGATGCATAGTCTTGGCTTGCTAGCGCATCTAAAAGCCAACGACCAATACCTGGCCAGTTAAAAATAGACTCCGTGATGATAGCTAAGGTAATCATACTCGAAAGTTGAACACCAACTTTGGGAATGATAGGCGGTATCGCATTCCGCAATACATGTTGAGTTACGATTTCGCGGTTCGAAAGACCTTTGATTCTCGCTGCACGGATGTAGTTTTGGCTCATCACTTCCGCTACCGAGGAGCGCATTAGTCCGACAACCTGGGTGGTTGGAGCCAAAGCGAGCACCAAACATGGCAGTACCATATGCTCAATAACGCTTTGCAGTGCGTGAGCGCGGTATTCGCCTTTCGCCATGAATGCGTCGATAATGGCAAACCCGGTTACATGATCAATTTCGTAAAGTAAATCATACCGTCCCGCAACGGGAAAGAGTTGGTATTCCAATGAAAAGACCATGATAAGTAGCAGAGCTACCCAAAAAATTGGGGCGGAATAACCAGACATCGACATGAATGAAATGCTGGTGTCGAGCCATTTACCTTGCTTCATCCCAGCCACGGTTCCAAGTGGAATACCGATCAAAAGGGACACCAAAAAGGCAAAAAAGCACAGTTCCAAAGTGGCAGGGAATACGACGGCGAGCTCGTCATAAATCGCGTTGCCGTTTTTACTTATGCCAAAATCAAGCTGAGAAAGGTTGATTAAGTAAGTTTGCCAACCAGACCAAAAATCAACGTTTGCCCAGTGCGAGAGAGGGTCAAGGCGAAGCAGAGAAAAACCCACTAATGTAAGGATCATCAAAGTGATGATAAATAGGTTAAAGCGTCGAACGGTATACCAAAACATCAGTGAATTCTCTCAACTCTATCAAACGGTTGGGCATTGAAAGGGCTTGATTTGAAGCCTGTCAGCGATTTGTCGTGCACACGGAACTGCACGCCATGCGCCAGAGGAATAACCGGGAACTCTTGATTCAAAATGTTCTGTGCTTGGCGATATAGGTTCAAACGGTAACGCGGTTCTTGAGTTTCTAACGCCAAATCGAGCAAGAAATCGAAGTCATCGTTACACCACATGGACACGTTAAGGCCAACGCGGTCAGACTCGCAAGATAATAAAGGGCGGAAAAAGTTGTCAGGATCCCCGGTATCACCAATCCAACCAGTTAAAAGTAAATCGATATCGTTGATGTTCTCCAAATCCACACGTTCAAACCTATCATCGGTCAGTAGCGTTAATTTAACCCCAATATCGGCAAAATTCGCTTGGATTAACTCCGCAGTCTTACGAGGGCTTGGGTTAAAAGCACGTGGTTCAAGTGGTACCCACATGGTCAATTCTAGGCCGTCTTCGTAGCCTGCATCTCGAAGTAGTGCCAATGCATAATTCCGGTCATAACGAATTTTTACGCTGTCTTTTTGATAAGCCCATGAATTTGGTGGTAGCAAGGTATAAGCTTGGGAGCCAGTTCCGTAGTAAACCGAATCTAAAATATTTTGACGGTTGATCGCTAAGTTAAGTGCTTGGCGAACTCGAGCATCACTCAGCGCGGTGGTTTCTGTGTTTATCGCAATAAAGGAAACGTTGTTAGCTGGTGTAGCCGTCAGCTCAAGGTTGTCATTTTCTTGAATGACAGGTATTTGGCTCGAAATAGGTGAAGAGAGTACGTCACACTCGTTTCTTAAAAGTTTAGCTAATGTACCCGTGCCTCTGTGAGAGATATCGAACACCACTTGTTCCATTTTTGCTGGTGACTTCCAGTAATTAGAATGACGCTCTAATCGAATCAAATCGTTCACTTGGTACTCTTTTAATTGATAAGGGCCGGTACCGATAGGAAGTTGGTCGATTTCTTCTTTATGATCTTTTGCAGCCAATTGCTGTCCGTACTCCGCAGACAAGATAACCGCATGGCTGGTGGCAATATTGGCCAAGAAAGAAAAGTTTGGCTGAGATAACGTAAACCTTACCGTATGCTCATCTATTGCAACCACGTCTTGGAGTAGGTTTTGAAAATCTAACCCTGCAAACCATGGATAAAAACCACCACCTACTTGGTGAAAAGGATGGTCTACATCGATGATTCGCTTGAAGCTAAATACCACATCTTTTGCATTCAATGGGCGAGTGGGTGTGAACCAAGGCGTGGTTTGGAATTTAACACCACGTTTAAGCTTAAACGTGTATTCCGTCCCTGATTCATTTACTGACCAACTCTCGGCGATGCTTGCCACGGGCTGATGTGATTTAGGATCGAGCGTGAGCAGCGTATCGTACAGCTGCGGGCTCAGAGCCTCTGCGGTAATACCGCTATCAATAAGCTGAGGGTTAAACGTGGTCGGCTTACCTTGCCCGCAAAACACAAAGCCAGCTTTGCGAATATCATTGTGGTCAATTTCATCGCCACAAGCGGTCAGTAGGCTAATCCCAATAAGGCTCAGCGATAATCTTATAAAAGCATTCATAATATGAAATGTTCATTGGATCTTGCTCGTTTCGTTTGATCTTACTCTTTCAAAGCTAACAAGCGAAAATGATCTCGCTAATTTATCACCTTTGTGAACTCGCTCCAAACATAAAATCCATACACTGTAAGGTGTTATGCCATAAATGCATGCGAATTAGAGCGCAGTCACGAGCTCGTGTATTGATTGAGTACTCTCGGTCAAGTTAGCTTTGTCCGACCAAACCATATTTTCTAACCATCCCTCGTAATTGGTGATAGCTCAAGCCAAGTAGCTCGGCTGCTTGTCGTTGATTAAACTTGGCTTCTTCCAATGCACGATTGAGTAAATGGATATCTTGTTCCTCTTGCCATTGTTTATAGTCTAGAGGGAATTGGATGGTGTTGCTTGATGCTTCCTCTTCTTGTTGCTCTGCTTGTTTTGCACTATGGCCAAGCGCGCTGTGCCAAACCGTTTCAAAAGGATTGAAAACCAGTTCATCAATTGGGTGAGCATTCAGACCATGTTGGTAAATCGCACGTTCAATCACGTTTTTTAGTTCGCGGACGTTACCGGGCCATTCATATTCAATAAGCGACTGCTGCGCTTTTGGGGTAAAACCGACAAAGTATTCCAGTTGCAGTTCACGACACATTTTCATCGCGTAGTGCTCTGCTAAAGAGAGAATGTCTTCTTTGCGCTCGCGAAGAGGCGGTAACATAATGACATCGAAGGCTAGCCTGTCGAGCAGATCTGCACGAAAATCACCTTGCTCTGCTAATTTTGGTAGGTCGGCATTGGTTGCACAAACAAGTCGAACATCCGCATTGAGAGCGGTATGACCGCCAACTCGCTCATATTCACCATATTCAATGACACGTAATAGCTTTTCTTGAACTAAAAGTGGTGCGGTTGCCAGTTCGTCAAGAAACAAAGTACCGCCCTCGGCACGCTCGAAACGCCCTTTATGCTTACCTTTAGAGCCCGTGAAGGAGCCGGATTCATGTCCAAACAATTCGGAATCTATTAGCCCTTCGCTTAATGTCGCACAGTTGAGTGATAGTAGTGGTTTATCCCAACGTCTTGATAAATAATGCAAACGCTGAGCGATGAGTTCTTTACCCGTACCTCGTTCACCAATGATGAGGACAGGGCGCTCAATGGGTGCAAGTTGTGATACTTTATCTAGTACAGCGAGAAAAGCAGGTGATTCACCAATCAGGTTTTGCTTCATAAAGTCCTTCTTATTTAACAGCCGAGCCATGATTTAGAGATAGAGTTGGTAAATTTCACCAACAGTTGGTGAAAAACATCATAGCACAATAGTGTGTAACGACAACAAAATGAATAACGCTCTGATTTAAAAGAAAATTATAAGTTGGCACGTTACTTGTTATATATTCAGGGAGACACAAGGTTAATCACCACCTTGTCGAGTTTTAATAGGAAAAAAGAGGAGTTCCGTTATGGGTATTTTTTCTCGATTTGCAGATATCGTTAACTCAAACATCAGTGCATTACTGGACAAGGCGGAAGATCCTGAAAAAATGATCCGTCTTATCATTCAAGAAATGGAAGACACACTTGTTGAAGTGCGTACTAACTCGGCTAAAGCGATTGCAGACAAGAAAGAGTTGGCTCGTAAGGTTGAAACGTTAGAAGAGCAAATTGGCGAATGGGGTCAAAAAGCGAGCTTAGCATTAGTTAAAGAGCGCGAAGATCTAGCTCGTGCAGCATTAATTGAAAAGCAAAAGCTAGAGCAAGTAATTAAAGGCCTCCACACTGAGCAAACCTTAGTGGAAGAAACGATCGATAAGCTTACTGGCGAGATTGGTAAGTTGGAAAGCAAAATTGCTGAAACGCGCGCAAAACAGCAAGCACTAGCAATTCGTAACCAAACTGCATCTAACCGTCGTGATGTACAAAAACACCTGCACACTAGCCGTACTAATGAAGCGATGGCGAAATTTGAGCAGTACTCACGTAAAGTGGATGAAATGGAAGCGGAAGCAGACCTATATGCTCAAACTGGTAATGCTAAATCGCTAGAACAAGAGTTTGCAGAGTTGCAGGCACAAGACGAAATTGAAAAAGAGTTGGCAAAACTGAAAGAACAGATGTCATCGAAAGATAAATAAGAAAGGAGCCATTTATGTCGGCATTTTTTATAGCAGGACCAGTGATTGTCTTTTTAATCTTTGTCGCTCCACTATGGCTCTTCTTACACTATCGCAGCAAACGCAAAACAGATAGTGCACTGTCGAGCCAAGATTTAGAGCGCCTTCAGGTACTATCTGAAAAAGCGGAAGCGATGCAGTCCCGAGTTGATACATTGGAGCGCATCTTGGATGCTGAGTCACCAACATGGAGACGAAAGTATGAATAATCGAGAACTGTATCGTGATCCAGTAAATGGCAAAATCTCCGGTGTTTGCGCCGGAATTGCCAACTACTTTGGTGCAGAAGTTTGGTTGATTCGTATTGTAGTGATTTCTGCAGCGCTGTTAGGTGGTACGTTTTTGGTATTGTTAGCGTACATCGCGATGGCGTTTATGTTAGAAAAGCAACCAGTAACGTATTCTGAAAATATCAGAGCGCAGCAAGAGCATACGCTCAAAAGTAAGCCTTGGCAGAAAGGGCAAAGCCCTGATCAACTGCTCAGTGTGTTGGAAAGGGATTTTGACCGTCTTGATGGCAAAATTCGTAACATGGAAGCTTATGTTACGTCTGATACATATAGGGTGAACAGAGAATTCAGTAAGCTCTAGGCATTTTGTATCCAAAGAAGATTTAACTGAAGCAGGCATAAAGCCTGCTTTTTTATCACAAATTACTAATTTTAAAGCACTATTAATCTTTTCTGCTCTGGAAGTTCGTTCAAAATTCATCTACTTTAAAAATAATCCCCCAATTTTTATGGATGAATGTAATGAGAAAATTGCTCATTCCTATTGCCATCTCGGCTGTCTTGTCGGGGTGCGGTAAAGAACTTCCTCCTGTTCCTGAACCTGAATCACGCCCTGCTAAGCTATTTACAGTATCTGTTGGCAATGCCCAGTTTGAGCGACATTTTCCTGCCACGACGGAAGCTGGCGATAGAGCAGTACTGACATTTCGAGTTCCTGGGCTTCTTCAAACGATAGAAGTGAATGAAGGTCAAGTCGTTAGTAAAGGTGATGTTTTGGCGTCATTAAAACCAGATGAATATTCTCTGCTCGAACAGCAAGCTCGGGCAAATTTTTTGCTCGCAGATGTGCAATACAAGCGATACCAAAAGCTACGTAAAGACCAAGTAGTATCTGAGCAAGATTTTGATGAGGCAAAAGCGAATCACAACTCGGCAAAAGCTCAATGGAATCAAGCAAAGGCAAACTTAAGGTATACCAAACTTGTCGCGCCATATGATGGCACCATTTCGTACATTCCAGCAGAAAACCATGAATATGTTGCCGCGAAAGAAGGGGTGATGAATATTCAGTCCAACCAACTCCTCAAAGTGATATTCCAAATCCCAGACTATCTTCTAAATCGTTACACGCAGGGGAGCGATGTCTCTGCCAGAATGATATTTGATGCGTTCCCCGAGCAAGCCTTTGACTTAACCTTTCAGGAAATCGATACAGAGGCCGATCCTAAAACGGGCAGTTACAAAGTCACGATGGTCATGGAGCGACCAGCAGAAATAGGCCTTTTGCCGGGAATGTCTGGCAATGCTTACCTCCTGTCCAAAAGTGCAGGAGCGACAAAGATTCCTAACTCCGCGTTGCTAGAAGAGAACGGCAAAACATACGTTTGGCGTGTCGATGAGCAAGGCATTGTGTCCAAAGCCGCAATTGAGATGAATGACAAAAATCAAGTGTTAGCCGGGCTTAGCGATGGCGACCAAATCATTATCTCGGGTGTCAGTGTAATTGAACCCGGAATTAAGGTAAGAGCGTGGATTAAGGAAAGAGGGCTGTAATATGAAAGGAATCATCTCTCTAGCGACTATACTTTCAACGCTTTTTCTCGTCGGCTGTGGGGATAAGGCGCCAGAAAAAGAGCTCGAAACGCCACGAGTTAGGGTTACGTCATTAGCGGGAAACAAGGTGGACGACAACTTGTACTTCCCTGCGGTTGCGAATGCAGCGGATCGCTCTCATTTGAGCTTCAGAGTCGCAGGAGAAGTCAGCCGCATCATGGTAAAAGAGGGCGACAAAGTCACGAAGGGTGATGTTATTGCAACGCTAGATCCCACTGACTATGAGTTGGATGTAGATAATGCGAGTGCGCGTTTTTCTGTTGTCGACAGTCAGTATCGCCGCTCACGCCCTTTGGTTGATAAAGGCCTATTAGCTAAGTCTCAGTTTGATGAAATTGCAGCACAACGACAAATCGCCTTAGCTGAGCTTCAGTTAGCCAAACTTCGTCTATCATTTACTGCCTTAAAAGCGCCCGTGGATGGGATTATTTCGCGAGTTAATATCGACCAATTCGAAAATGTTCAAGTCGGACAGCATATCGTTAATATTCACAGCTTGGAGCGAGTCGAAGTGTTGATTCAGCTTCCTGACCGCCTCTATGTGAACCAACCGCCAACGGAAGAAAGGCTTACCGCGATCAAAGCATTAGTGCGCGTGCCCAGTGGTAACGAATATAACGCGACGGTAAAAGAATTTACGACTGAGCCCGATCCAACAACAGGTACGTTTACTGTCACACTGTCGCTTCCTATGCCGGAAGAAGAGTACATCCTAGATGGTATGGCTGTTGAGGTAACTTCTAAAGACGAGAATGTTGGGCTTGATCTCAACCTAGGAATTAATGTTCCTATCGAAGCCATTTTTAATGCGGATGGTGACGAGCTGGGGCGCGAAAACAAATTTGTTTGGGTACTGAATGACGACAATACGGTATCGCGCAAACAGGTGCGAGCAGGTAAGGCATCTAAAACGTCCATTCAAATCCTTGATGGTCTCATGCTCAAAGACAAAGTCGTGATTGCCGGTGTTTCTCGATTAAGGGATGGCATGAAAGTGGAAGTGATACAGGAAATGGCTACGCAGGAGGTCGGTCTATGAGCGATCTTAATAAATCAGTGCCTCAAAGTGATGATGATGTGACCGGTATTGCTGCGTACTTCATCCGAAATCGCGTCATCAGTTGGATGGTCGCACTGATATTTTTGATTGGTGGTATCGCCGCATTCTTTGGTTTAGGGCGTCTTGAGGACCCTGCTTTTACTATTAAAGATGCGATGGTAGTGACCTCTTACCCTGGTGCGACACCGCAACAAGTCGAAGAAGAAGTGACGTACCCAATCGAAAAAGCGATTCAGCAGCTTACTTATGTTGATGAAGTAAATTCGATTTCTAGCCGGGGATTATCTCAAATCACGGTCACGATGAAGAACAATTATGGCCCTGATGATCTACCACAAATTTGGGATGAGTTGCGCCGTAAAGTGAACGACCTTAAAGGGACGTTGCCTCCAGGTGTGAATGAACCTCAAGTGATCGATGATTTTGGTGATGTTTACGGGATTTTGTTAGCGGTGACTGGCGACGGTTATAGCTATAAAGAGCTACTGGATTACGTCGATTACTTACGCCGAGAGCTCGAACTGGTTGATGGCGTGAGTAAAGTTTCGGTATCCGGGCAACAACAAGAACAAGTTTTCATCGAAGTATCGATGAAAAAGCTGAGCAGTATAGGTCTTGCTCCGGATACCGTGTTTAATCTTCTTTCGACGCAAAACGTGGTTTCTGACGCAGGAGCGATCAGAATTGGTGACGAGTACATCAGAATTCAGCCGACTGGCGAGTTCCAGAGTGTGGAGGAGCTGGGTGATTTGTTAATTACTGAGTCGGGCGCTCAGGGGCTCATTTTCTTGAAAGATGTGGCGGAAATAAAACGCGGGTATGTAGAAGTACCGAGTAATGTTATTAATTTTAACGGCAGCCTTGCACTGAACGTGGGTGTTTCTTTTGCTGAAGGCGTCAATGTGGTTGAAGTCGGAAAAGCGTTTGATCATCGCCTTGCCGAGCTAAAGTATCAACAACCTGTCGGTATCGAAATCTCGGAAATTTACAGTCAGCCTAAAGAGGTGGATAAATCGGTTAGCGGTTTTGTTGTCAGCTTGGCTCAAGCTGTCGGTATCGTCATTATCGTACTTCTGTTCTTTATGGGGCTACGTTCAGGTCTGCTTATCGGTTTAATTTTACTGCTGACGGTGTTGGGTACGTTCATTTTCATGAAGTATCTCGCGATAGATTTACAGCGGATTTCATTAGGTGCCTTGGTTATCGCGTTGGGTATGCTGGTGGACAATGCAATCGTCGTGGTTGAGGGGATTTTGATTGGTACTCAAAAAGGGCGAACTCGACTCCAAGCAGCGACCGACATTGTTACCCAAACAAAGTGGCCATTACTTGGGGCAACAGTGATTGCGGTAACTGCATTTGCGCCAATTGGACTGTCTGAAGACTCGACGGGCGAATACTGTGGCACTTTATTTACGGTTCTGCTGATCTCTTTAATGTTGAGCTGGTTTACCGCTATCTCGTTGACACCATTCTTTGCTGACATCTTCTTTAAAGGCCAGAAGATTAAACAAGGTGAAGGGGAAGAAAATGATCCATATAACGGGGTTATTTTCGTTATTTATAAAAAGTTTCTTCAGTTTTGTATGCGTCGTGCTTGGTTTACCGTTGTGGTGCTGATTGCGGGATTAGCGGCAAGTGTTTACGGGTTCACCTTTGTGAAGCAAGCGTTTTTCCCATCTTCGACAACGCCGATTTTTCAGTTAGATGTATGGATGCCAGAAGGAACTGATATTCGAGCAACTAACACAACGCTTAAAGAGTTAGAAAGTTGGTTAGCTAAGCAAGAGCATGTTGACCATATCACGACGACCGCGGGTAAAGGCTTACAGCGCTTCATGTTAACGTACGCGCCAGAGAAAAGTTATGCGGCTTATGGTGAGATAACCACTCGTATGGAAAATTACGAAGCGTTAAAACCATTAATGGCGAAGTTTCGAGAGTATTTAAAAGCCAACTACCCAGAAATCAATTACAAGCTCAAACAGATTGAGTTAGGCCCTGGTGGTGGTGCAAAAATTGAAGCTCGCATTATTGGCTCAGATCCAACCGTCCTTCGCACGATAGCCGCTCAGGTCAAGGACATCATGTACGCCGACCCTCAGGCAACAAATATCAGGCATGATTGGCGTGAACGAACCCAAGTTCTTGAACCTCAGTTTAACGAGAGTCAGGCACGTCGCTATGGCATTACAAAATCAGATGTCGATGACTTCTTGTCCATGTCATTCTCTGGAATGACGATAGGCCTTTACCGAGACGGCACGACGCTCATGCCTATCGTGGCTCGTTTACCAGAAGATGAGCGCATTGATATTCGTAACATCGAAGGCATGAAAATATGGAGTCCAGCACAGAGTGAGTTTATCCCACTTCAACAAGTCACAATGGGTTACGACATGCGTTGGGAGGATCCTATCATCGTACGTAAGAACCGTAAGCGTATGCTCACTGTGATGGCAGACCCTGATATTCTAGGTGAAGAAACCGCATCGACGTTGCAAAAACGTTTACAGCCCCAAATCGAAGCGATTCAAATGCCTCCTGGCTATTCACTAGAGTGGGGTGGTGAATACGAATCTTCTGGTGATGCTCAAGAGTCGCTGTTTACTACCATGCCAATGGGGTACTTGTTCATGTTCTTGATCACTGTATTCCTATTTAACTCTATCAAAGAGCCACTCATTGTTTGGCTTACCGTGCCGCTGGCGTTAATTGGCGTCACCACTGGTTTGTTGGCACTCAACACGCCGTTTGGTTTTATGGCATTGCTCGGCTTCTTAAGCTTATCGGGAATGGTGCTCAAAAATGGCATCGTATTACTGGACCAAATTGAAATTGAAATGAAGTCCGGTAAAGAGGCTTATGACGCGGTCGTTGATGCTGCGGTAAGTCGCGTCCGTCCCGTTTGTATGGCTGCTATCACGACGATCCTTGGTATGATCCCACTGTTGCCAGATATTTTCTTCAAACCAATGGCGGTTACGATTATGTTTGGTTTGGGTTTTGCGACAGTCCTGACACTGATTGTCGTGCCAGTGTTGTATCGTTTGTTCCATAAAGTGGCAGTACCGAAACAGGCTTAGTGCTACTGATATAACGATGAAAAATATCGCGCCTCTAGCTCATCAGTTAGAGGCGCTTTTTAAGGAAGAATAATGACAGAACAAAAAACGTGTGCGTGGGCGATGAATCACCCATTAGAGCGCGAATATCATGATTCCGAATGGGGCGTGCCAGTATATGACGACCAAGTCCTGTTTGAATTTATTACGTTGGAAGGTGCGCAAGCTGGCCTTAGTTGGATCACCATCCTTAAAAAGCGCGAAGGTTACAGAGAAGCGTTCGAGAATTACGATCTAGATGCGTTGGAACAAAGAAATGAAGAACGCGCTGAATACATCGTGGAAAACTTCGATGTTGTGAGACATCGCGGAAAGATTAACTCGGTATTCAGTAATGCCAAAGCGGCCAAAGCGTTAATTGCTGAATACGGGAGTTTATCAGACGCGTTGTGGCAGTTCGTGGATGGCGAACCAATCGTCAATCAATGGCAACATATGAGTGACGTACCAGCTTCGACAGAGCAATCCAAAGCCATGAGTAAATTCCTAAAAAAGAAAGGCTTCAAGTTTGTCGGTGAAACCATCTGTTATGCTTTCATGCAAGCCGTCGGCATGGTGGATGACCATATCGTTGGATGTCCTAAAAAGCAGAATAAGTAACGTTTGGCTATTAAGCTAATGTTGTTAGTTCTGGCTATCATGAATACGTTCCAAAGCTTCGATTCGACGCCATTGAGTGGCATCGAAGCTTTGTTTTCTTAAAGCAATGATTTCTGCCTGTTTTTCGTCTTGCCCTAGAAAATCTCTATTCAGAATATTTTGACGCTGCTTTAAGTAAGTGGCGAGTTGAGTCTCAAATGATGCTCTTTTCTCATCAAGCTTTTGCAGCCTCTGCGCTCCGGCATCTCCTACCAGAGCAACACGGGCGATGTACTTGTCTTGTGAACCAAGCTGAGAAGCTTGCTCGAGCTGCTTTGCTAATGCGTTATTGCGTTCACTTTCTCGTATGTAATCCGGTTGTTCTGATAACGCTTGATTAAGAAGGTGTGTTTGACTCTCGATATCCGATGCCTGTGTTTTAATCGTCAGCTTTTCTAAAGCAAGTTGGCGAAGTCGGTTTTCTTCGTCAAACAATAGGGTTATCTGCGCCTCGCTAAAGTATTGAAGCTGTAAGTTCAGTATTGCTTCATTCAGCATGGTTAACTGTTCAAGCGTTAGGTGATTGTGCTCAAAAGGCTCTAATGCAGAGAGTGCTTGCTTGTAGGAAAGGTAGGTTTGAAAAAGTTTGGCATCAATATTCAGAGTTTGCTTTGCTAAAGTGTCATCATTGACTTCCGCTTTGATCGTATCGAGATCTTCTTCGCCCAGCCGGCTAAGAGAATATTCGAAGAAATCTTTTGGAGAAGAGACATCGGTGGCTATATCTTGCTGAGATTGCGAATGGTTAGAGGTTATCTCTTGTTGTTTGTCGCTTTGCAACAGAGAAAGCGCTCCCACGCCAAATATCGAGAGCAGGATAAAAGTGGTGAGAGCGACTTTCTTCATTGTGATGACCTCTTATAAACCTTGAAGTTTGAGACGATTTGCATGTTGGCGATAAAGCGTGACTGGATCGGTTTCAAAAAGATGATGAATACCGAGTAGACCGTTAATTTCATCCAAATGGTTCATTTGATAATCATCACGTATGACTTTGCCCAAATGTGTGCTGCACGCACCAACTAAGCCATCATTTGGCCCATCAAAGGCTAAGCCAAGTACCATCATGGCAGCGTCGGTCGGATCGAAAACGTTTGTAAAAGTGGATGATCCGGTCCATGAGTAGTAATAAACGCCATTTGAAGCCAGCAAGTCACCATTACCACATTCACTGGTAGGGACTCCCTCCGGGTAGTGTTGGTTAAACGCTAATGATCCTTCCGTGGTTAATGCTGCTAGTGAGGCTAAAGGGTCTTGGTCGAGATCAGAACCACCTGATAGAAGATTAATAAGAGTAGTTAAGCCTTGCGCCAGTTTTACCGCGAGCTGCTCACTACCCGAACCCTCAGATACGGTGCCACGAACTAAATCTGCCACTTTAGACCCTTTATTAACGCCTCCTATACTCGTAACTGATGCGACTAGGTCAGGACGGACAGAGGCAACATAGCGCGTTGTTGGACCACCATGACTGTGACCAATGAGATTGACTTTCTCTGCGCCTGTTGCTGCAAGTAAGGTTTCGACTTGAGCAAGCAGTTGCTCCCCTCGAACTTCGCTGCTATTGGTCGCGGATACCTGTGCTACATAAACTTTAGCGCCGTCTTTCGTTAAGGAATGTGGTATTCCGAAAAAGTAATCTACGCCTGCGAGGGTATCAAAACCAAATAATCCATGAACCAGAACAATCGGATACTTGGTTTGGGTATAACCCGTTGCGGCGTGTACGGAGGTTATTGGGACGGTAATTAAGGTAAAAAGCATTAGCGCTATAAATTTGAGTTTCAAAACTATCTCCTTGTGGTATGACCTCTTATGAATGATAAAAAGTAGGAGAGAAACTCTAAATTTGGAAAGCCTATTTGTGGCACATTATTTCATTCTGTGACTGCTTAATTGAAAAACAACACAAATGATTAACATTAATTAATAGTTCTGGTGAATGTTAGTTAATTCTAATTAAGTCAGGGGGTTATAAAAACGCCCCGCAATGCAGGGCGATTCAATCATTGTTATAGGGAGACTTCTTTTTCAAGCATTAAGGCATTATAACGCGCAAAACCAGCCTCTAAATCAGCGATCAAGTCATTTACGTCTTCTAAGCCAATATGAATACGAACCAAAGTACCTTCAAAGTGTGGGTGAGCTACGGTTCTCAGGCTGTTAAAGCTCTTAGGTTCGTTAGCTAGAATGAGGCTTTCATAACCGCCCCAAGAGTAACCCATACTGAAGTGTTTCATACCATCAAGCAGAGCCGTCGTCGCTTTTGGATAAGACGTTTTGAGAACAAATGAAAACAAGCCGTTTCCACCTGTGAAGTCTCGTTTGAAAAACTCATGGCCAGGATTTGTTTCTAAAGCGGGATGGCGGACATGATCAACTTCTGGGCGAGAAGCGAGCCACTGAGCGACTTTTAAACTGCTTTCTGCGTGCTGTCTTAGGCGAACATCCAACGTGCGAATACCTCGAAGACCTAGGTATGCGTCGTCAGGAGAAACGCACTGACCCATCAGGTAGCTTTGTTCACGAAGCTGATCCCAATACTTTTCAGAAGCCACAGCAGTACCTAGCATGACATCTGAATGTCCAACAATATACTTAGTTGCCGCTTGAATGGAAATGTCTACGCAATGCTCGAAAGGAGAGAAGTTCACGCCTGCTCCCCATGTGTTGTCTAGCATCACGATGATATCTTGCTCGTGGGCAATGCGCGCTAATGTAGGCACATCTTGGACTTCCATGGTTATTGAACCAGGAGACTCCAAGAAAAGGACTTTGGTATTCGGCTGAATCAAGTCTCGGATACCTTCACCGATCATTGGGTCATAATAGGTGGTTTCGATGCCCATTTTCTTCATTATGGTGTTACAAAAGTCACGAGTTGGTTCGTAACAAGTGTCCACCATTAGAATGTGATCGCCAGTTTCAACGAAAGAGAGGATGGCGTTTGAAATTGCTGCCGTTCCACAAGGGTAAAGCGCGCAACCAGCTCCACCTTCAATCTCAACCATTGCGTCTTGGAAAGCAAAGTGCGTGTTGGTGCCTCGGCGACCATAAAACAATGTTTTGTTTGCACGATTAATGGTGGCTTGGTTCTTTTCTGCAACGGTATTGAATACCACGGTTGAAGCGCGTTGAACGGGTGGGTTTACAACACCATTTGTCCACTTTTTATCGCGGCCAGCGGTAATGAGTTTGGTTTTTTTTCCCTCTGACATAAAAGTTCCCTGTCTTAAATATTGCGGTTTTGAATATTTAAAACATGGACGACGTAGGTTATGCAAGGGAAAAGTCAACTATCAGCCAATAACAGCCAAGATGAACAGGTAATGATGTCGAGAGGTATCGTGTAGATAGGGAGCTAAAAGAACAAACCTCCAGCAGGATGCATGTAGCGCTGGAGGTTTTTTAGCCTGTGTATTTGAGGTATTAGAGGAGTGGGTTGAAGAGATAGAACACTCGCTCTAAGAACCGAGAAAATAGGCTCCTTTTCTCCCATTCTTCCAATACAACAGTGTGAGATTGCTTAATATAGCTATCTTGTAACCAAGACATTTGCTTGGTGAACTCTTCGTCATCAACGGCGAGGGTCACTTCGAAGTTCAGCCACAAGCTGCGCATATCCATGTTTACGGTGCCAACTAAACAGAATTGGTCGTCAATTACGACAGATTTTGTATGCAGCAAACCACCATAAAACTCATAAATCTTGACCCCTGCACTCAAGAGCTCACTATAAAAAGCGCGTGAAGCCCATTGCACCATCATAGAGTCATTTTTATGGGGAATAATGAGTTCAACGTTAATGCCTCGTTGTGCTGTCATCTTTAACGTTTCGAGTAAATCAGCATTGGGCACGAAATATGGTGTTGTGATTCGTACCGAGCGATTGGCTTGGTTTATTGCCAATGTTAATACTTGATAGATCAGATATTCCGGCATACCTGGGCCAGAAGGCACAACCTGAATAGGGTGTTGGAATTCACTCTCATCGATCTTGCATTCAGGTAGTCTTGGTAAATGACGTTCGCCAGTTTCGACTTCCCAATCCCAACAGTGGATGGCACTCAATACGTTTACCGTTGGTCCTGTAATGCGAACCATGATATCCACCCAATGCCCAACGCCACTATTTTGCTTGAAGTAAGCCGGGTCAACCAAGTTCATTGAACCTGTATAAGCAATTTCATCATCAATTACGATGATCTTGCGATGTTGGCGAAGATCAAGACGACGTAAGAAAATACGCCACATCTTCACTTCTAGCGCTTGAATAACTTCAATTCCAGCATCCTGCATCATTCGATACCAAGGACTTCTGAAAAAACGTGGACTACCTGCTGAATCGAGCAATAGTTTGACATCTACGCCGCGTTTAGCCGCTTGAATAAGCGCAGAAGCGACAGAGTCAGCCAAACCACCCGGATGCCAAATGTAGAATACCATTCGAATACTGCTCTGCGCGTTTTCGATGTCTTCAATAATGGAATACAAAATCTCATTAGGTGACTGTTGCAGCGACAATGTATTACCGCTCAATGCGGGAAGACCAAGGCGGTTGTTACAAAGTTCATCAATTCGGTAGATGTGCCTTCCCATCGTTTCTGGGTTGTGCGCGTTACAGTCGTTAAGCTGACTGAACCACTTCTCGAATGGTGTAAACATCTCTTTCGCACGTTCGGCTCGCTTTCTGCCTAAGTTCAGTTCACCGAAGAGGAAATAACATGCGACACCCAGAACGGGAAGGATATAAATGATCATTAGCCAAGCTAAAGACACGCTCACTGCACGGCGCTTTAAAACGACACGAATGGTCACACCTGCGACCAGTAACCAATATAGCCCGATGCCAGCTAAAGTAAGAAAGTGATAAAACTTGTCCATATACGCTCAGAGTAATATGCCCTTCTAGGATATTAAGCATAAAAGTGGGTTGGGGGAATAGATTTCCCATTTAGACGTGGGATTGACCTTATATGAGGAACGAATTTCATAACAGCTGATTCTGTTATTTTAATGTGAAAAATAAGGTCATTCTTTAACTTTTGAACAAAAAAGCAGCATTTAACCTGCGTAACTCGACACTTGTGCGATAAATGTACTTTTTTGGGGTTCCAATTTTAAAGGGGAGCTGCTTTACTTTCTAGATATAGTGCGTCGAACGCTTATTTTATAAGTGTACAATAATTTTTACATAAACTTTTTAGACGCCTATCTCTATGCATACACAACAAACTAATTTTGGAGAAAAAGCGTGGCTACAACTAATACAGCAGCACCACGTGATACGTGGGGGTCTAAACTAGGCTTCGTAATGGCAGCAGCGGGTTCCGCTGTCGGTTTAGGCAATATATGGAAATTCCCTTACACAGCAGGTGAGAGTGGCGGCGGTGCATTCGTTGCTATCTATCTTATCTTTGTAATTTTTATCGGCTTTAGCGTGATGCTGACAGAGTTCGCTATTGGTCGTAAGACAGGTCTTTCTGCCGTAGGTGCATTCAAAACAACTGACCGACGCTGGACGTTCACTGGCGTTATGGGAGTTTTCAGTGGTCTTTTGATCATGGGCTTCTACCCTGTGGTTGGTGGTTGGGCATTGGCCTACATCTTTAAAGTGGGTGGTGGTCTACTCAGCGCGCCAGAAGCAATTGGCGACAGTTTTGGCGGTTTCATCTCAGATCCGATTCAACCTTTAATGTGGATGGGTGTTTACCTGTTCCTTAACGTCATGATCGTGATGAAAGGGATTTCGGGTGGTATTGAGAAAGCCGGTAAGGTTCTGATGCCGCTTCTGTTCTTAATCCTAATCGTTGTTTCTGTTAAGGGCTTAATGCTGCCAGGTGCAATGGCTGGCCTTGAGTTCTTATTCATGCCGGACTTTTCTAAAGTCGACAGCAACGTGGTTCTTGCTGCACTAGGACAGGCGTTCTTCTCACTTAGCTTAGGTATGGGTTGTATGATGACGTACGGTTCTTACCTGAAGAAGAAAGAGAATCTAGTTCAAACAACCGGTATGGTTACAGCGATGGATACTGGTGTCGCGATTCTTGCTGGTGTTGCTATGTTCCCAGCAATGTTTGCCTTTGGCATGGAGCCTGCAGCAGGCCCTGGTCTTGTATTCGTTGTCGTTCCTCAGCTATTTGCTGAAATGGGCGGAGTGATTGGGTTGCTATTCGCGTTGCTATTTTTCATCGGTTTGACGGTGGCGGCATTAACTTCTTCAGTATCACTATTGGAAGTTGTCGTGTCTTACCTAATCGACGAGAAAGGCATGAAGCGCTCTAACGCAGTTCTGTCTGCAAGCGCAGTTATGGCGGCATTATGTATTTTTGCGTCACTATCGTTAGGTGGAATGGGACCAACGCTGTTTGGTACCGGTGCCTTTGATATCTTCGACTTGCTAACGGACAAAATCTTCCTAGCGGTTGGTGGTATGTTGGTTTGTATCTTTGCTGGATGGCGCCTAAGCCGTGCTGAGCTAGAAAAAGAGATCACTAATGACGGCGAAGTATCCTTCCCGCTATTTGGATTGTGGTACAACCTAGTTAAATACCTGATTCCTGTTGCGATTGCTATTGTTGCCTTCATGGGGATTAAGTCTGGCTTTGATAGTGGTAAAGGTGAAATCATGCTGCTGGGTATCGCAATCATTGGTCTTGCTGGTATTTTCTCTAGAAAGCTCTAGCTCAGGCCTTAGGGCAAGCCTCGATAGCTTTGTCCGATAACTTATGTATACTGCTGGCTCCAAACGTGGAGCCAGTTTTTTTATGTTCGATATTCTACATACCCATCCCGATTTTCTGATCATCAATAAGCATCCCAACGTCTCTGTTCATAAAGACGATGGCGACACAATGCTGCTGCAAGAAGTGGCTAAGCAGAGTGGTGATGAGCAGCTTTATCTTATCCATCGCTTGGATAAAATGACATCGGGTATTCTGCTCCTCGGACGCAACGCCAAAGCGGCTAGTGCGTTATCGCAAGCTTTTGCTGACCGCCAAGTGGAAAAGTTCTATCTGGCGATTGGCTCTAAAAAGCCGAAAAAGAAACAAGGTTTGGTCGTTGGTGATATGGAGCGTTCGCGCCGTTCATCATGGAAGCTGGTCAACAGCAAAAATAACCCAGCCGTCACCCAGTTTTTCTCTCTTGCGGCAGAGCCCGGAGAGCGCCTATTTTTATGTAGGCCACACACTGGTAAAACGCATCAAATCCGCGTGGCATTAAAATCGGTTGGCTCAGGTATTGTTGGCGACCCGATTTACAATGCAGGCAATGAGGCTGATCGCGGTTATCTGCATGCATTTTCACTTTGCTTCCAATACCGAGATGAGCAATATCGCTTTGTTTGCGACCCACGAGAATACCAAGTGCTGGGTAACAAATGGCTCAGTGAAATAGTCTCTCAGGGTTTGGATACTTGGCTTTCCCCTTGGGAACTGAACTGGCCTACGATCAAATAACCGTCACAAAGAAAACTAATAAGAGAACTCGATGCAAGCATCACAACTTCCGCTGTTTTTTCAGCATCTAGAAACCGAGCTCGCGCAAGCTCCGAACGAAATTCGTCGACTGTTTCATGGTCGTGGCCGTCGTTTTGAGGGCTTAGAGCAAATTACCTGTGATTGGTTACAAGGTCAGTTGATCATCAACTTGTTTAAAGAAGTCGACGACGCGTTTCTCGCTGAGCTGAAAAGCGGCCTCAATGCGTTGGCACTATCACCACTGTGGGCAGACAAGCAAGGTCGTACTATGGTTCTTCAGCACCGTTATGCCGATGGTGCGCCTTCAGAAGTGCTTGTCGGTGAATTAGACGCTCGCCCTGTCGTTGAAGAAAGCGGTTTGAAATACCAATTGGATATTGGCCGCAACCAAAACTTCGGTCTGTTTTTGGACATGCGCTACGGTCGTGATTGGGTACGCGAAAATGCGAAGCATAAAAACGTGCTTAACTTGTTTGCTTACACGTGTGGCTTTTCTGTCGCTGCCATTGCGGGGGGCGCAGATAAAGTGGTTAACGTCGATATGGCGAAAGCATCGCTGTCTAAAGGTCGTGAGAACCACAAGCTAAATGGTCATAACATCAACCAGGTAAGCTTTATGGGGCACGATATCTTTAAATCGTGGGGTAAGATTAAAAAATCTGGTCAGTATGATTTGATCATTATCGATCCGCCTTCATTCCAGAAAGGCAGCTTTGCGCTTACGAAAGACTACAAAAAGATTCTACGTCGATTGCCGGATTTGTTGGCAGAAGGCGGTCAAGTGATGGCATGTGTGAACTCACCATCTGTGACAAGCGACTTCTTGATTGAAAGCATGAAAGAAGAAGCGCCAGAGTTGACATTCCGTGAGCGTCTGGATAACCCACCAGAGTTTATGGACGTAGACAGCGAAGCAGCATTGAAAGTGTTGCTGTTTAGCGAGAAGCAATGACGACGAAACGAAAGTTGTACCTATCTATAATACCAGCCGTTTGAGTACGGCTGGCATTTCCACGATACCCCGTTAATCTGAATAGCGAGACGCAAGTGTGATTCAGAGTCTATTATCAGAGTGAGTTCTTCCTAACACGCTGATATTAGATTCCTGACCTCGCCTAGGCTCGTCGGAATGACGGGAAACAATAAAAGATCGATACCAGCAGCATTAACCGATCTGCACTTCAAGATCCGCTTCGATGGTTGATGAGCAGGCGAGCACATAGCCTTGTTCAATTTCTTCTGGCGTCAATGTTTCTAGGCTGGTGGAAGAGACGTTGCCTTTACGAACCTTGCATTTACACGAGCCACAAATCCCGCTTCGACAAGCGACGATTAATGGTAAACCTGCGCCTTCGAGCACATCGGCCAGTACCTGACCTTTTTGCGCATCGATGCTTTGAGCAAAATCAGGAACAGAAACGTTAACCGTCTCATCGGAGACCGATGTTTCTGCGCCAGTCGCTGGCGTAAAACTCTCTTGGTAGAAGTTCGTCATGTCAAAACCAAGATCATTCAAATAGCCGTGAACATCTTGCATAAACTGGCTTGGACCACACAGGTAAACGGTGCATTGCTTGAAATCAGGAACAAGCTCTTTAATCCAGTCGGCATTCAAACGACCTTGTGGGTGTGACGTTCCTTCGCGGTTTTTCAGCAACAGCTTTAAATGGAAGTTGGGATATACGGCGTCTAACGTTTCTAGCTGATCGTAGTAAATCGTCTCTTCTGGGCTGCGTGCGATATGAAGAAATGCGATGTCCACATCGTTGTCGTTTTCATCTTGATTACTCAGCCAGTGTTTTGCCATCGAAAATACGGGCGTGACGCCGCAACCTGCACTGATAAGCAAGGCTTTTGTTTCGCCATCACGTAACACGGGTGGATAGTCGATGCAGTTAAATTCGCCTGCTGGTGGTAATGCTTGAACGGTATCACCGAGCAGCAGCGAGTCAACGATGTAGTTCGATACTTTACCGCCAGATACTCGTTTGATGGTGAGTTGAAGGTGATCGTCTTCATTGATAGAGCTGATTGAATAGGCACGAAACTCCATTTTTCCATCAATTTCCACGCCTAAGTTAATAAACTGGCCAGGCTTAAACTGAAACAGAAGTGACTCGGTTAGTTCAGCCAATTTGATGCTGACGGTGTCGTGTGTTTCGAAGTATTTGTCGATGCAACGGAGTGTGACGGGTTGGTTACCTTGCCATTCAAAAAACATAACAATCTCTTTGGTTGTGGCTATTTTGGGTTCGAAATAGATAGCGCCTCCACGTAAGGAGGCGCGAACAAGCAAGTTTATTAAGCTGCTAGGATGGCTTTTAGATCATCCTGAACATTGCCAATACTGCGCATATCGAACTTCTCTTGGATGATGGCGATTAGGTTTGGCGTTAGGAATGCCGGTGCAGTAGGGCCTGTGTAAATGCCTTTCACGCCCAATGCAAATAGCGTTAGCAAGATAACGATCGCTTTTTGCTCGAACCAAGAAAGCACAAGCGTGAGTGGTAGTTCATTGATATCACAGTCAAACTCTTTCGCCAGTGCAAGTGCAAGCTGGATTGCAGAGTAAGCATCGTTACATTGGCCCACATCCAATAGGCGAGGGATGCCGTTGATATCTCCGAACGTATTCTTGTTGAAGCGGAACTTACCACACGCCAAGGTCAGGATTAGCGTGTCTTCTGGCGCTTCAGCCGTAAAATCGGTGTAGTAGCTGCGTTCCGCTTTATCACCATCACAACCGCCGACTAGGAAGAAGTGTTTGATGTTGCCTTGCTTCACTTGGTCGATAACCGCAGGGGCGGCGTTCATCAGTGCATTGCGACCAAAACCAACCGTGATGTGGTGTTCGATTTCATCGTGTTGGAAACCGTCTTGCGCTAGAGCACATTCAATCACTTGGCTAAAATCATCGCCTTCGATGTGAGCCACACCAGGCCAGCCAACAATACTACGAGTGAATAAACGGTCTGCGTATTGACCCACATTTGGATTCAACAAGCAGTTTGACGTCATTACGATTGCACCAGGGAAGTTTGCGAATTCTTTCTGTTGGTTTTGCCATGCGCTGCCGTAGTTGCCGACAAGATGAGGATATTTCTTCAGCTCAGGGTAGCCGTGTGCAGGCAGCATTTCACCGTTGGTATAAACGTTAATGCCCTTGCCTTCGGTCTGTTGCAGGATTTTTTCTAGGTCATGCAAATCATGGCCAGAAACAAGAATACATTTGCCTTTTACTGGCTTGACGTTCACCGTGGTTGGTTCTGGATGGCCGAAGGTCGTTGTTTCACCTTGGTCGAGCATTTCCATCACTTTGTAGTTCATCAGGCCGATGCGCATTGAGCAATCAAGTAGTTCGCCAAGATCTTCAGGGTCTGTGCCCAACCACGCCATGATTTCATGGTATTCGGCATAGATATCGTTGTTGGTTTGCTCAAGAACACGTGCGTGCTCCATGTACGCGGCTGCACCCTTAAGGCCGTATAGGCAAAGTAGGCGTAGGCCAATCACATCTTCATGTACTTGGTCCTTACCACGGTTAACCGCGACTTGAGGAGCAAAAGCTAAGATTGCTTCTGCGCTATTTGGTAGCTCAAAGTGAGCAACAACAGGGATGTCAGCAACTTCGGTATCGGCGAGTGTTGCAGCAGACATTACTTGCTCTTTTAGCAATGCTTTGTACGTTGCCGCTTGAGAAGTTAGCTCTAGGACACGTTCAGGGTCAAAGTTTACGTTCGTCAATGTAGAGAAAAATGCCTTTGGTGCCCATTGGTTGATTTCATCGTTAATGATGTTGAATTCAAGTGCTTTTGATGCCCAAAAAGAAACCCCTTGCAGTGTGTAAACCAACACGTCTTGAAGGTCAGATACTTCAGAAGTTTTACCACACATACCTTGTGCAAAAGAACAACCTTTAACAGCAGGGGTTTGAATTGTCTGTTCACATTGAATACAGAACATATTGGGTTCTCCAGTGATTGTTTTAATAGTCGTGATGTTGACCACTAGAGAGCAGAATGCGTGCCAATTATTATCTTGTTGATTTGTATTGAATTTTATCAGATTTAGGAGAGTGGTTGATGTGATTAAGACAACGCAGCTGATGTCTTAATCACATCGGCTTCTTGTGGTCGGTTATTTATTGATCCCGAGCTTTTTACCCATCCGATATAAGTTCCCTCGATCTATTTGTAAAAACTCCGCTGCTTTTGCCCAAACGCCACCAGTTTGGCTCAAAGCATGTTCAATTAAATCACGTTGATAGCTTTCTATTAGCTCTCGCATTGGTTGGCTTTCTTTAGGCAGATAATGCGATGTGTTTTTTACATCATCGAGAGCCAATGAGGTGTCGAAATGGTTAAGCATGATCGTGCTTGCACCTTGTTGAATGGCGTGCAAAGCCGCGCGAGTTAAAGTGTGTTCGAGCTCGCGTACGTTTCCGTACCAAGGTAAAGACTCCAGTTGAGTCAACACTTTAGGGTGAACGTGCAGATTGGGTGCATTGAATTGTTGGCGTACTTTTTCCAACAAATATCCTGCTAAAACGGGAATATCCCCGTCACGGGCACGCAGTGGGGGGACTTGGATTGGGAACACGTTCAAACGGTGGAAAAGGTCTGCTCGAAACGTGCCAGCTTCGACCTCTTTTTCTAGTTGTCGATTGGTCGCTGCGATGATGCGCACATTGACCATCAAATGCTGATCGCTACCTACACGTTGCAGCTCGCCTTGCTGAATTACGCGCAGCAATTTTGCTTGCAAAATCAAAGGCAGTTCGCCCACTTCATCAAGGAAAATCGTTCCACCGTCTGCCAGTTCAAACTTACCGGCACGGTGGCTATTAGCACCTGTAAATGCGCCTTTGACATGGCCAAACAGTTCACTTTCAGCCAGACCTTCAGGCAGGGCCGCACAGTTTACGTAAATCATCGGCTTATCGCTACGATGAGATTGCGCGTGCACCGAGTGCGCGACCAGTTCTTTACCAGTACCGGTCTCTCCTGTGATAAGTACCGCGTAATCTGATTGAGAAACGGTCGCAATGTTGTTTCGTAACTGGTTGATCTGCGGACTCAAACCCACCATTTCGCCATGTTGAGAACGGGCTTGCTGGATAAGGGTTTGAGTGACGCTTTTTTGCTTCTGGTTTTGTGCTTTGAGTGCTTTTAATTGCGCAATGTTACGCAATGTCGCAGCGGTCAAAGCCGCAAAGGTTTCAATAGCGACAGGATCAATGTCATCAAACGCGTCCACCGTTAGAGCATCCATAGTTAGTGCGCCAACAAGTTGTCCTTCCACATACAAGCTAAAGCCCATGCAATCATGAACATCAATGCACTGGTCTTCGGTTAATAGTGTGCCGTCGAAAGGATCCGGCAGTGAACAATCGGCATCGAAACGCACCGGTTCACGGCTATGAATAATGGCATCTAAGCGAGGATGCGCCTTGGGGAAATAGCGACGACCTAAGACCGAGCTGGATAAGCCTTTTACCGCGACAGGAGTTAGAAACCCATCCTCATCGAAGATAAACAGGCAGCTCGCATCACATGGGAATACTTGCGCGACCCCATCAATGAGATTTTGATATTGCTGCTCGTGAGAGCGATTTGAGCTGAGGTTTAGCGCGATATTAAGGAATACGTGGTCAACAGTCGGAGTCATAACAAGCCTAAAGTTATCTGGAATGGGCTCATGCTAGCAACTTGATGTCATTTGAACATCGAAAGGTGTGGGAGATTGATGTTCCATTGACGACGATCAAGTTTGATACGAAAAGAAACGCGCAAGTTAACAAGCCAGTGATGTAAGCTTGCGCGGATTAGGTGTTTGAATTAAAGCAGGCCAAAGGTTTTGTTTGTCCGAGTTAACGAGGAACGACTCTAGCGTCATTACCAGAAACATTGATTTGGACCGCTTGGCCTGGTTGGAAAATCATGTTTGGATTTGCTTCTTGAACAATAGAGATAATCTTTCCGTCCTCTAAACGAATGGTCAGATTCACGCCATTTCTTTTCGCGGTTGCTTCAGCCGCTTTGCTGCCTGCATAGCCACCCAATAGACCACCACCAATGGCAGCGATATCCGAGCCAGAACCGCCCCCAACTTTTGAGCCTAAGATCCCGCCCACGGCAGCACCAGCGATGGTGCCAATGGCATTGGATTGGGTAGAGGCATCAATGGTTACGGGTTCTACTTTTTCAACTGTGCCGTAGTAAACCTGCTGAACTTTGCGAGTGTCGGATGAGCCGTATGCATCTCCGTACGGGTTAGGTGAGCTACAGCCGCCAAGCACGAGCGCACAAGTAATGGTGAGCAACATGCCTAAATTGATCTGTTTTTTCATATAGCCTCCGAATGGTTTCTTCATTCAAAGAGTATATACCCCAATTTAACCTGCGTTTTGGTGCTTTATAAAACAGTGGCTTAGCGGCCTATCCCTTAAGAAAACGCGATTGTCTAAGCAGTATTAATGATCGTTAAGCGTATGAAACCCTGAATAAATACGTGTAAAAGTGGTAAACCAGCATGCCGCGCCAAAGATATACGCGATGACGGCAAAGTGTTGCGGTAGCAAACAAAATAAAACCAAACAGCCAATGGTTTCTGTACCTTCGGTTAAGCCGCTCATGTAGTAAAGCGATTTGTTTTTATATACCGGATTATCGATGCCTTGTTTTCCTGCCATGATGGCAAAAGCCAAAAAGCTACTACCAGTGCCGATGAAGGAAAAAATCAAAAATGCGCCTGCAACGGCATTGTGCTCTGGGTTGGCAAGCACAAAGCCAAAAGGAATCAACGAATAGAACAAAAAATCTAAGCTGATATCAAGAAAACCACCCGCATCGGTAATGCCTTGAATCCTTGCCAGTGCACCGTCTAACCCATCACAGATTCTGTTCAGCAAAATAAACAGCAACGCCAACAAGTACTGTTCGGTGATCAAAGCCGGCAGGGCAAAACAGCCAAGTACAAAACCAAACACTGTCGTCTGATTTGCAGTGATACCACATTTATCGATATATGTCGCACTGAGTGCCAGCGGTTTGCGGATGAGCTTTATACTCAGGCTATCAAGCATGATTTGTCTCCCACGGCCAGTTTAGGCAGCGGCTGCCATCAGGAATATCGTCTTCATCGTGCGTTACCATCAAAGTAGGGATGTTCGCTTGCTGCAATTGTTCGACCACCCAATTGCGAAATTGCACGCGCAGGTCTTTATCCAGCTTGCTATAGGGCTCATCAAGTAGCGCAACTTTTGGCTTTGCTAGCAGCATACGAGTCAATGAAATACGGGCACGTTGCCCTCCCGAAATTTGGTCAGGAAAGGACTCTGCTAGTTTGGTCAATGAAATGTTCTTCAGTGCTTGCATAGCGTGAGCTTTACGCTCTTCACCTTTGATTGAGTTTGGTAGCGCGAAGGCAAGGTTCTCCCACACCGTTAAATGAGGGAAGAGCAAATCTTCTTGGAATAGAATACCGACCTGACGCTTATGGGCAGGGAGGGCATCCAACTTTTCGTTATCAAGCGTAATGGATCCAGAGTAGTTGAACTCGGCGGATAGGTGCCCGGCAATGGCATCCAACAAAGTGGATTTACCACAACCGCTAGGCCCCATCAGGGTAACGATTTCACCTTTTTCTACGGTCATGTTGAACGCTGAAAAAAGCGCGTCGCCATTGGTTTTACGGATGGCGAGGTTTTCGAGACAAAGACTCATTCAGTAGTAAACCTTTTATAGACAAGCGGCGATACTTCCTGTGCAAGTGGCTAAGCAGTATCGCAAAAGAAAAGAACAAGAATGGCAGCAGAGCTTGCCAAATGGCGTAAATAGCGGTGACACGTCGGTCAAAACCACTGGATAGTGCAACGGCTTCGGTTGTGATGGTGCTAATGCGCCCAGCCCCTAGCACCAATGTTGGTAGGTATTGCGCCAGGCTGACACTAATACCGACAGCCCACGCGAATGCAATTGCAGGCAGGAGGATTGGCAGTTTCACTTTTAACCAAGCTTGCATCGGTGATTTACCCAAGCTGAGTGCGACGCGAGTTAAGCCGTTATCGAAGCTGCGCCACGGACCGTCTAGCGAGAGGTAAATAAATGGGAACGCAAAGAATACATGCGCCCAACATACCCAAAAGAAATACGCGTTACTGTTTAAGTACAGCGTCACTACTTGCATACCGAATAGCACGGATAGCTGAGGAATCAGCATTGGGATGGCGATGATGTAACCGGGCACCTGCCAGCGATAACGGAGACGATACTCATGTGCTATTAAAGCAAGAACTAGCGCGACAGTCGCGCTGATTAGGGCGATTGACATACTTTGTTCTAGAGTCCCTAGAATACTGTGCCATTCGTATTCCCAAAAACGCAGGCTGTAACGGCTTGGGAGCAAATCTGGAAAGCGCCAACGTTGGGCAAAGCTCCACAGCACCATGAGTGGAATCATTAGAAGTGCAAGTAGCGCTACCAGTGAAAATAGGGTTTTACCGGGTAAACGAAACCCGTTTCGACCAGAGTACTGCCAGCGTTTGAAGCCTTTGGTCGTTAACCATTCCACCAATCGAGCGAAACCAATCAAAAGACTAGCCATCACAAACAGTATTACTGCGCCAGCGGCCGCTCTTGGTAGGAGCGATAAATCTGGATCGTTAAACCATTGCCATACCAAAACCGCAAACGTCGGCGGGTTGGTAGGGCCAATAATCAGGGCGACATCGACAACGGACAAACTGTAAGCCAATACCGCCAGCATTGGGAAACGAAGTTTTGCTAACCATTGCGGAAATACGCATTTCCACCACGCTTGCGCCGAACTATAGCCCATCGAGTGACTGACTTTTTCAACCTTATCGACTTTCAATTGCTGAAGGATCGGAATACTCATCAACAATAAAAACGGCACTTCTTTAATCGCAAGCATGATGACCAAACCGAGTGCATGTGGGTCTTTAATCAACAATGCTAAGTCATTCACCGTTTGTGCATTCGGGTCGTAACCAAACAGTTGGTTGAGAACACGAACGCCCATACCAGTTGGGGCAAACAAGAACGCAAAGCCAATTGCAAACGCGACGTGCGGCATCGCGAGAAGTGGGGAAAGGCTAACTTCAATTTTTCGCCAAAACTTGCTGCCCCAAGACGCCTGTAGAATGGCAAACGTGATGAAGCAAGCCAAGTAGCTACTGAAAATGGCGGAGTAGAAAGTAAGCCCGATGGATGTCCAAACACCTTCCCAATCAAAGACGGCATTGAAGCCATCAAAAGAAAAGTGGTGTAGACCGATAGGAGGTACATAACCGAGCGCAGAGACCACCACTCCAAGTAGTCCCGGAATGGTAGGCAAAATACAAACTGCGATAATGACTAAATACAGCGCTCTTAACATGGATTCTTACTAATTCCCGTAGCGTTTCAACCATTCTTTTTCCAACGCCGCTTGCCAACTTGGATGTGGCTCAGCGATGGATTTGAATTGTTGAGTGTTTTTGGCCGAACCAGTTAGGTATTGGTTGCTTAGTACCGAAGGGTCGCCCCAGATGTTTAGGTTACCTTTGCGAGACTGTGCTTCAGGGCTCAATAAAAAGTTTATCGCAACTTGTGCACCAGCACTGGCATTTGCGTTCCAAGGAATCGCTAAAAAGTGGATATTTGAGAGTGCTCCTGCGTCCATTGCGTACGCTTTGGTGCTCTCTGCAAGATTACCGCTCGACTGCGCAGAGAAAACCGCGTTCGGGTTAAAGGTAATCGCCAGGTCAGTCTGACCATCATCTAGTAGCTGAAGGGTTTCTGCTGTACCGCCTGGAAACTGCTTACCACCGCGCCAAGCGACTTTATGGAACTCATCTAGATAAGACCACAGCGGTTGAGTGACTTGTTCAAACGTGTCATCGGTAATTGGTTGTTGCAGCTCAGGGGCGTTGTTAGACAGTTCAATGAGTAATGCTTTGATAAAGCTTGTGCCATGAAACTCTGGTGGTCGAGGGTAAGTCAGGCGATTCGGGAACGCTTTTGCATAGCTCAGCATTTCTGAGAATGATTTTGGAGGGTTATGGAGGGTTTGCTCGTCATGGATAAACACTAATTGTCCTACTCCCCAAGGTGCTTCTAGACCTTCTGTTGGCTCGGAGAAGTCCACATCAATTGGTAGAGATTTATCCACATATTGCCAGCTTGGCAAACCTTCGACAAAAGGACCAAATAGCAATTGGTTATCCTTCATTGATTTGAAGTTTTCGCCATTGATCCAAACCATATCAACACTACCACCGCTGTTTTTGCCTGCCGCTTTTTCTGCGATAAGTCGAGTAGTGGTCTCAGAAATATCAGTTACTTTAACGTGGTTTAGCGTCACGTTATAACGTGATTTTAGCTCTCTACTCGCCCACTGTATGTAGCGATTAATTTCTTGGCTCCCACCCCAAGCATGAAAGTAGACGGATTGCCCGTCGGCTTGCTGTTCGATTTTTTGCCATTCGCTATTCACTGATGAATCGGCAAAAGAAGGTGTCGCAAAAGTCGTGGCTAAAATGCCAATGCTGCTGAGTAGCTTTTTCATATCTATTCCGTGTTATGTCTTTTGGTTCTTGCTTTCGTTTCTATTGACGTTTTCGCAAGTCGTTCCGCTCTGTTACAAGGATAGTAATTCATCTCTCTCTATTATCAATGCCAATCCCAAACGGAATCACTCATTGATTCAAAGAATTACTCTCAATGTGAAGCAAAACGAATAAAGGACAAATTTGGTGTCATTTTAGGAGCGGACCGTTTGTTTGAGGATATTCTTTCAAGTAATTGAAAATTATTGTCCCCAGAGATATGAATAGGTTGTTTTACAGAGCAAAATTGATGTCTAAAGCATGGAATTGAGGGCGAAAAGAGAAAGAAAGTTGGCCATTTAAATGACTTTAGCATGCATGACTAACGATTCATCGATATAAAAAAAGCAGCCGTTTGGCTGCTTTAAGATACTATCTGGTTTACTTAGTTGGGATTAGTTTACCCAGTCACGTAGTGTAAACGTCAATTCGTGATCGGCACTTTTCAGAACAAGACCATCTTTAGTTAGCGTGATATCGCTCCAGTTAGATAGTGTTTGTGTCATTGCGTTTTCGATCTTCATTTGATCTTCCATACACATCTTCATGGTCATGCCCATTTTTTCGATGCGTAGTTGGTTGTTTTTCAGCTCGGCTTGACCGAAGAAGTTGTTACAACCTGCGTTGCCGTTTGCGGTTAGATTTTCACCGATTTCTAGGCGAGCCGCTTTTTGGTGTTCGTCTAGAACGATATTTTTGCCATCAACTTGAACAAGTTCCCAGTTGTGGTGCTGCAAATCTTGAGCCGTTATTTCTTTCACATCATCACCGTTGCTAGCACAAGCAGTCATAAGAACAGGGAGAGAGATTGCTGTAACTAACGTTTTTAGGCTAAGCTTCATTTTATAGACTCCGTTTTTATAAACGCGGTAAGTATAAGTAATAAAACACTGTTTTTGTCAGCATAAGGTTATGGTTTCGTATGTTTTTGACATAACGAAGCATATAGCAAGTTTTGTTGCTGACTAATCTTCTCATTATTTAAACTAGGCCAATACGCCCTAATATGGAAAGAGCGGTTTTAGTATGGAGCAACTGGAGTTTTTTACTGTCCCAAGCCCTTGTGTTGGAGTATGTACCTCCGATGAAAAAGGGTATTGCAAGGGGTGTATGAGAAAGAGAGAGGAAAGGTTTAATTGGCTTAACTTAACCCCCGCTCAGCAGTTGCACGTTATTAAGTTGTGTCGTCAAAGGTACAGAAGAAAGATGTTGGCAGGGAAGACGAAGCCAGAACAGCTTCAAGATGAGTCATCGCCTCAACAAGACTTATTCTAGAACTCTTGTTCAGTCTGTGGGGTTACGCCTTCGCTTTCGGTTCTGATTAGGCTTTTACATATTCCCGGTCCGGCAAGGTGTCCTTTAAGAACCGGGAATCTCCTATCCATTTTCCTTATAAAGCGGTAATTGGCGTTATTTCATCGACCAACGGTCGCTAACCCAGCCTCCCGCTTGTTCGTCGAAGTGATTTCCTGAAAATCGATGATTGAATTCAACATCTAATTTACTTGTTGGGCGTTCATCCATGAGTTGATGAATGTATCTCGCCATAGGATCCGTACAAGCTTCACGCTCTCTACGGGTAACTACTTCTTTGATCATTTGGAGTCTGTAGCTATTGCTGGCTCGTTTCATTTTTGACCTCCAGAACTCGATGGCAGCAGTTTGAACACATTGACGTCCAGATCGCTACTCATTAGTGTGCGCGTGGAGGCACATCACCATCGTTTGAAGTCCAAAGACAAATTGTTTGAGAGCAGTGTTTGTAACGCCATTCACATCTTTCTCAGAATCATTGACTATGCGATTAAAAATGTTTCGCGAAATTTAGCCGATGAACCTGCATATTTAAAAGACCTTATCAAACATAGAAGCCCAACACAGGGGCGTCAATAACACAAATGAACAATTTTTGAACATATTGTGAAGGTGGAGAGTTTTCAGTAATTTATCGAAAATAAAAAACCGAAGCACAAAGCTTCGGTTTTGAGGAAAGCCCTGATGAAATTGCTTGTAAAAGCTCTTAGTGCCAGGGGGAAGGTGTTTAGTATTAGCTACCAGATGCAGGACAGCCTTTTACTGGTTGGCCATTACTGAAGTATTTGATGTTCTCTAAGTTCTTGTTGTAGTTATCCGCAGAGATTTGTGGGTTGTTTACGAAGAACTCGCGCAAAACGTATGCATCAGTTAGCTGTGTAGATTGAACATCGATGATTGGATAGTTATCGCCACCAGCAGCACTGAAGCTGATTACAGAGAATGTGTACGTTTCGTTTAGATCGAAGCCTTTATTGTTAATATCGGTAATGGTTACTGAGCCAGCATCACAATTTACATCTAAAGTGATGTTATCTAGTTGAGCGTAAGCACCAGACCCTGCAGATTTCGTCGCAACCACGTCTAGGTATTCTTTAACTTCTTTACCTGTCATAGTTGCTTTAGTCACGAAGTTACCAAATGGCTGAACCGTTAGTACGTCACGGTAAGTGATATCACCATCTTGGATTGAATCACGCACGCCGCCAGAGTTCATCACACCAAAGTCAGCATTTACCGTTTTGTAAGTACGGTATGCCTCGCCGAGTAGGTGACCTAGGTTAGTTTGTTGAGAGCGAACTACGTTACGATCACCTTCTAACTTACCCGTCGTATTAGAAATCTTCTCATCTAATAACTCTTGACCTTGTTGTTGGTATGGCAGTAGTAACGCTTTTACTGTTGCATCTTGTTGAATTCGTTCACCGATAACTTCATCGTTTTCGTCTAGAAGGTTTACAGGAATCAGTGCGTAGTTCGCTAAGTGAAGCTTGCCGTCGTAGTATTCGAAGTCAGCACGACCCACATATTTACCCCACTCATGCGCTTGCATAATCCAAGTGCCTTTTTGTTGGTCTGGGGCACAATCATCCCCAGGTTTGAAATCAGCATACTCATTGGTACCTGGTTCCATACATACAGGGTTTTGCGAGTGACCACCGATGATAGCGTTTAGCTGTCCTTCTTCAAGAGAGCGAGCGAGTTTCACGTCACCTGGTGCTTCACTACCGTTTTTACCATCTTCGTAGTGACCCATGTGCGTCGTTGCAAATACTAGGTCTACCTTTTCGTTCTCTTCGATTTCCTTCAGCACCTTTTTGATTTCTACTTGAGGGTCTTCGAAGTGGATGTTTGATACGTTGTCTGGATTGACTAGCTTCGCAGTGTCTTGCGTTGTTAGACCAATAACAGCGATCTTAAGGCCGTTGATAGTAAATACTTTGTAAGGGTCGAAGTAACGCTCGTTTGTATCTTTTTTATAGATATTCGCAGCCAGCATAGGGAAGTCAGCTAGCTCGGCTTGCATATCGAGAATATCTAGTGAGTTATCAAATTCGTGGTTACCGACAGCCATTGCATCGTAACCAAGTAGGTTCATCCCTACGAAGTCTGGAACCGCATCTTGCATGTCTGATTCTGGTACACCGGTATTAATATCACCGCCAGATAGCAGAATGGTTTCACCGCCTTTTGCTTCGACTTCTGCGCGGATAGATTCGATTAAAGTGTGACGCGCAGCCATGCCGTATTCGCCGTCGCTGTTATGCCAAAAGCGACCATGGTTATCGTTAGTGTGGAGAACGGTGAACTTAGTACAAGAATCTGCAGTCTCGCAGGTTACTGGAGAATTGTCGCTGTCTGAGCCGCATCCTGCTAGCGCAGCGCCCACTGCCACTACCAAAAGAGATTTGGAAAACTTCATAAGGGATCCTTTCTTTGTGATTTTGTTATTGTTACGGCGTGAAATATACGGAATTAATGTGAAACTTTAGTGATCTATCTCTTATTTATACTTCTATCGGAGAAATGAATTAATAAGCCTGCAAACTACGTCTATAAATAAACAGAATTGGTATTTAGTATTTATTTTATATAGCTAGCTCTATTTTTTGTGAGGTAGTTAATTGAATGTGTGTTGTTTGTGTGAATCAATGCGCATTTTTGCGAAGTATTACGCTGATTTTGGTGATTATTTTGCCAAGTTTATGTTTTTCCTAATAGGTATGACACAAATCGTTATAAATTTTCGCTCTAATGATGAGGGGCTCGGTTTGTATGCACAATGAACAGCACAGAGCTTAAACTCATTTGATCATGGCTTTATTCTGCCTAACTTTATCAAAAATTGTATTTATCTCTTTACTATAATTGCGATCGTTTAGAAATCTTATGCTTTAAGCATCGTTTATTTATCCTCATCCGATACCTTATCGTGCTTATTCCGCATTTGACACTCGAGTGTTTAAACAAATAGATTCAATCTAATGAGTCAAAATGAAAAGTAAATAATGGATCGTTCTTCTTCGAATATTATGATGTGAACTATCATTTAATTAATGAAAATGAAATGGATTAATGTAAAGCGTTGCGACTGTAGCTGTTATCTTTGAGCTTTGGTTTAAAGGGTAGGGTTAAAAGAATTTGTAAGTGGTGAACGCTAAGAAAGGATGCTTATGAGATACACAGTAAGGGACGCACTCAAAAAGGAAGTCGCCCAAATCGCCAAGATACACGTTGATTCTTGGCAGGTGGCGTATAAAGGATTAATGCCAAAGAGCTACATAGAGCAGTTTACGATTGAGCGTCGAGAAAGGATGTGGGCGCGAGTGATGACGGAGCAACTGGCCCAATTGATCGTAGTTGAGAGGCAAGGAGAAATTGTTGGCTTTTTAAGTTACGAGTTACCTAACCACACCAGCGAAGATAAAACGGCATTAGTGACATGTTGCTACGTTACGCCGCTACATTATGGGCAAGGAGCAGGAAGTGCACTGTTAGATGAGTTAGAGACACGTTTGCTCTCTACGTCAGTTATGCAGATCAGTTTGAAAGCACTGGATACTAATCAACAGGGGCTTAACTTTTACAAGAAGTGTGGTTTTGTGCGTACTGGAGAGGAAGAGTCGGAAGTGATTGATAGTATGACGCTGACCGATCTCACTTTAGTGAAGTATATTGCCCGTTCATAAATCAAATGTTATATGCCAAATATAGTAAAACCCCGGAGGTGGTAAGACTCCGGGGTTTTGAAATTTTTAGATGTCTCGGTTGGTAAGTCCGATTATCTTTTATGCAAAAGGTTTGGATTTAATCCGATTAATTCCTTGGTAGGGAATTAGATGCGGATGAAGTCCATGTGTTCAACTTTTGGCTTGAACGCGTGACGTTGAACGTCTTGTGGCTTAACTTTAACTTCTTTGCCATCGATAACTAGAACGATGCCTTCGTAGAATTCAGGCTTGTCCATTTGGTTTACGATGTCGTCGTGGTTAAGAACGATAGCTACTGCTGCTTCTTCACCGCCGTATACAACTGCAGGGAATTTGCCAGCGTGACGTAGGCGGCGGCTCGCACCTTTACCTAGTTCAGTACGTACTACTGCTTCGAATTTCATAGTATTTACTCTCAAATTAGTAAAAATCAAATGTTCACAATCAACAATGCGACCTTGTTGTTCGTGGTAAAGCTTGAAACAGGAACTGTTCAAGCGAGCGCGGATACTATCATTCCACTTATAAATGGGCAACCCAAATCGTATCCAAATCAACAAAAAGGTATGATTTAGCGGGGTGGAAGGCTATCCCTTTTAACGCTTTGCTTGGATTTTGTTCACATCGACTTCATTTTCATCGGTTTACTGATCATGGTCCGAAAAACAAAGTTTATGTGTTATATGCTTTATGTTCGGCTGAGATGTAAGACTAAAGATGCTTTTAATCCACCTAAAGCGCTTGTATCCAATGTTAATTGACCTCGGTAACTGTGTGCCATTTCACTGACTATGTTTAGACCAAGACCTGAGCCAGGGGTTGTTTCATCCAATCTAACTCCTCTCTTGATTACTTGACTCAGTTTCTCTTTAGGGATGCCTGGCCCATCATCTTCAATAATGATGTGTATATTTTCCTTATCCTGAGAGGAGTGCACACGAATCATGCTGTTGGCCCACTTATAGCAATTTTCTAGCAAGTTACCTAGCATTTCATCGAGATCGGTCTGCTCTACTGCTACATTCAGCTCTGAATCAAGTTCATTAATTAAGGTAATGCTTCGGCTCGCATACACTTTATCAAACGCCATTGAGATAGCATCCACACGCTCTGCTGGGTTCGACTTCACTGATAATATGTTCATCGATCCGGCCATACGGGCACGACCCAAATGGTAATCGATATGGTCTTGTATTTGATTGATTGGAGCTCGGAGACGGGATTGTGCCTCAGGTTCTAACGTCTGAACTTCATTTTTTAGAACAGAAAGTGGCGTTTTAAGTGCATGAGATAGGTTACCTGCATGATTGCGAGCTCTCTCTAGTAATTCTTGGTAATGGAACAGCAGAGCGTTGAGGTCGAAGATTAGAGGAGAAATCTCTTTTGGGTAGGTTTCTTCTAGACTCTTTTTATTACCAGACTTCAGCTCGGCTAATTCTTTTTGTAGCTTTGTAAGCGGACTCAATGACCAAGCAATTTGCAGTAAAATGACGGTAAGTACGCCCGCGAATAATAAACCCAAAATAAGCCAAAGTTGGCCGATTAACGTCTGAAGGGTATTTTTAATGGGCTCTTCGTCAATACCAATAATAATGTGAATAGGACCATCGTAATCAGGAAGATACAGTGCTTTTTCTAGCGTAATTAGTTTTTCGCCTCTTGCTCCATACGCATCTTTATCCAAACCTTTGTATTCGATTTTTTTGTCCCACAACGAACGAGAACGTTCGAGGCTTGCCTCTGTAGAGGCACTCCAATACAAACCACTGTAAGGTCGGTTAAATCGAGGGTCTGATAGCTGAGCTGCGAGTGAAAGATGCCCGGTGTTATCGACTTCTAACTGTGCGGCGACTTCATCCATAAAAATGCTGAGCTGTGAGCGAGTGTCATCAACCATATAGTTGTAGACCTGCGTCGGTATCGTCACACCAGCGGCGAGGATCATTGCTGTTAACCAAACGATCGCCGCTAAAACGAGGCGACTTTTGATACTCAGTCGTTTTATTGCGTTCAACGGTAGCCTGTTTCTATTCGGCATTTAATTGGTATCCCAACCCTCGGACGGTTTTGATGATCTTTGGTGCGATTTTTTTGCGAATTCGGCCGATAAAAACTTCGATTGTGTTGGAGTCACGATCAAAGTCTTGTTTGTAAATGTGCTCGACGAGTTCGGTTCGAGAAATCACTTTTTCCGGGTTATGCATAAAGTAAGCGACCACTTTATACTCTAGCGCCGTCAAGCTTACCGCTTGACCTTGCCACATGACTTTAGAAGTGCGTGTATCCAAGCTCAAGTCGCCAATTTGCATCACAGGAGAGGCATGACCAGAGGCTCTTCGCAGCTGTGCACGAATACGAGCGATAAGCTCAACCATTTCAAATGGTTTAGTTAGGTAATCGTCTGCACCTGCGTTTAAGCCTTCAACTCGCTGCGTTAGGGTGTCGCGAGCGCTTAGAATCACGACAGGAGTATTAATGTTTTCATCTCTGATGCCTTTTAGGACGGTAAGACCATCCAGTTTTGGCAAGCCGAGGTCGAGAACAATGGCGTCCCATTCTTCCGAAGTCGCGCGATACAGAGCGTCTATGCCATCTTGGGACAATTCTGGTACCCAGCCGGTACTTTCTAATGTTTCGATGATTTGCTCGCCTAAACGAGGATCATCTTCAACAACAAGTATTTTCATATTGATGATTCTTATTATGTTTGGATTTTTATCGAAGTAAGCTACGCATCGTGTCTGGATGACGCATTAGACAAGTTTAGTTGTTTTGCGGCTTTAACGCTTTGTTAAAGCTGCGACCTTTGATCTCAAGCATTTCTAGCGTGGCGGCGTCGTACTCAACTTTCAGGACGCTATTGTTGTACAGAATTTTCAATTCATACACCCAAGCATCATCATCTTCTTCAAGCTCGACCTTGATGATGCGGCCGTATAGGTCGTTTTCTACTGCGGCGTAAAGTTCCGAAAATGGTCGTATATATCCTTGTTGAACCGCGCGATAGACCTCATCTTGATCTTCATCGAATTCGATGCGTGTTCCTGGCTTTTCGACATCTTGCACGATGGCGTGGCCATTTTGTGATGTGTACTCGTTGCCATGCTTGGCAAAACTTGGTGCACACATGAATGTCGTGATAAGGCCGAAAAGTAACGCAGAATGTAGAGAAGTCGTTGCTTTATACATAGTCAAACCTTTTCTGGAGCGTTAGCCGCAGTATATCGGATATAGATGAACAGAGAGTGAATCAGCTAATTAAGTTTTGCCATATGTTGTCGATGTTATTTCAACTCATCTTCAAAAATCTTATCCCGCAGCTTCCAAAAGCGACCAGATTTTCTAGCAATAACAAACTGAGGCAAACGGAAACGATGTTGATTAGCGACAACGCGTGTCGGTGAAGCCTCTTCAAAAGGGCGATGCTTGTCTGCTAAGTGGGGGCGTACGAACTGATCTTTAAACGTTTGTTTTTGTTTTTTGGTACTCAATGTCCAAAACTCATGAACTAACGCATTGCCTTCGCCTTGGTATGGTTCACCAGAATACGTCACCTTTAGCTGAGATTTACCATCACTGGACTTAAATACAGATAGGTCCATTTCTGTGCATTCAAAGATTAATGCATCTTTGAGATTAAGGGCTTCTTTTAGCTTTTTATCTGAGTCTACGAGCGTCGCATCACACTCATGACAAATTCGTGCAGCGATATCGTTGTCCGCACCACATTCACCGCAGTATTTGGCACGAAAACGGTAGCCACAGTGTTCACGTTCGCCTGTGTCTTCATCTTCAAAGTAACCTTGGCAACGTCTGCCAAAATGTTCAACCAAGAAACCGTTACTATCCAACTTACCCCAGAAGTTGTTATTGAATCCGCAAGCCGGGCAAGGAATCGTGATAATTTCACTGTCAGAGTCTGGTTTGGGATCACCGACTTCAGGTTGGTATAAATCGTAGCTGTTGCCTGCGTAATCAAGCACTAAACATTCTGATTTTCCGTCTGATAAGCGTAATCCTCGTCCTACTATCTGTTGGTACAGACTGACTGACTCTGTTGGTCGCAAAATCGCGATTAAATCGACATGCGGCGCATCAAACCCGGTTGTCAGTACCGAAACATTGACTAAGTATTTTATTTGACGATTCTTGAACGCTTGGATGATCGCATCGCGCTCCGGCGTAGGTGTATCACCAATGACGATTTCAGTTTCGCCTTCTGGCAATAAACTGTGTATCTCCTGTGCGTGTCGAACAGTTGCAGCGAAGATCATGACACCTTGACGCTCTTTCGCATATTGCATGATTTGCTCAACAATTTGTGGAGTCGCACGTTTGGCTTTATCGATCACCATGTCCATTTCTGCTTCTTTGTAGCGTCCGGTGTTAGCGGGCTTCAGTTGTGAGAAGTCGTAAGACAAAACGGGGGCATCCATCATGCGGGCTGGAGTGAGGAAGTTTTCGTCGAGCAAGTAACGGATCGGCAGTTCGAAAATACAATCGCGGAAGAATCGAGGCTCTTCGGTTCGCACTTGACCTCGGGTGTGATACTGATAAATCCAGCCCATTCCTAAACGATAGGGCGTTGCAGTTAGTCCCAGCACCTTAATGCCAGGGTTCAGTTCTCGTAAGTGAGTAATAACTTTTTGGTAGCTGCTGTTTTTGTCATCTGGCACACGATGGCACTCATCAATAACGAGCAGAGAAAACTGGTTTTTGAACGAATCTAAGTTACGTACGACCGATTGAACCGAAGCAAACACGACTTGCTGGTCAGTTTCTTTTCGTCCCAATCCTGCTGAGAAGATAGAACCTTTTAAACCATAACCTTCATACTTCGCGTGGTTTTGCTCGACCAGTTCTTTTACGTGGGCGAGGACTAACACTCGTCCTTTCGCAAGGCGAGCAAGTTCTGCGATCACCAAGCTTTTTCCTGCACCGGTTGGCAGCACGATCACTGCTGGTGTCGAGTGTTTACGAAAGTAATGAATAACGGCTTTAACCGAGTCGGCTTGATAAGGACGAAGTGTGTACATGAAAATATGTGAAATTGCTCAACTATTCGAACGAGGAACGCTATAATACCTGACTTTTATACCCAAGTGACCTTTAAACCGAGATTTAGAGATCACTTGGGTATAATTCAATGAGGTATTCATGCGTTTAGATAAATATTTGTGTGACGCTCTGGGTGCAACACGCAAACAGGCAACAAAGATCATCAAAAGTGGAGACATCACCGTAGACGGTGAGGTTCAAAAAAGTGGTGCATTTAAAGTACCTGAAGGTGCGGAAGTGATGTGGGAAGACCGTGTTATTGGTGCTCCTGGTCCTCGTTACATTATGTTGTATAAGCCTGCTGACTTTGTTTGTTCACATGAAGATGGCTACAACCAAACTGCATTCGCACTGCTTGATGAGCCTAAAATTGAAAACCTTCACTTTGCGGGCCGATTAGATGTCGACACAACTGGTTTAGTGTTGATTACGGATGATGGTAAGTGGTCTCACCGTATTACCTCACCTAAGCATAAGTGTGAGAAAACGTACCGTGTTTGGCTCGTCGATGCTATTCAGCCAGATTACGCGGAAAAGCTCGAACAAGGCATCATTTTGCGCAATGAATCAGAAGCAACATTGCCCGCTCGTTTGGAAATCGTGAACGAGGCCGAGAATGAAGTATTGTTAACTATCGTGGAAGGTAAGTATCACCAAGTGAAACGTATGTTCGCGGCGTTAGGAAATAAAGTTGAGTACTTACATCGTGAGCGTATTGGTTCTATCGAACTTGATGAGGCACTAGAACCAGGTGATTATCGCTACCTCACGCAAGAAGAAATTGATTCTATTTGGAATTAATTGTCGGCATGGGAAATTCTTTAGTTCCTAATAGGAACTAGTCTTTTGGTAGGAATTGGCTCAAAATAAATTTTCCTACCAAAATTAGTGCCTAGACAATTCCGGTGTGCTTACTCATCTCAGTGATATGCCTTTGCATTTAGCTGATGCATGCATACTCTTATTGCAAAGCCTTCGGCTACGGTGAATGGAATGATGGTGTCAACGCCATCATTTTTACTGCATTGTGTTTGTTTCCCATAAACACATTTCGCTTTCACATGCTTTTCTATGTCGAGTTCGTCAAGGTCACACCTTGGTACATATTTGCCCTTATGATTCTCGAACGTTGGATAGAACAGGTTTTTGGCTTCTACATTCAGCGATATGAGAACTTCCGTTATTTTCACTTTGTTCTGCAAGTATTGACGGTAGGGCTCCAACAAGAGGTAAAAGAATGACAGAAAAAGCTCAAAGTGCTCCGCAATCCCAAATCAGTTTTCTATTGTTTCTGGTACTAGGAGCGATTGGTGCTTTGACGCCTTTGGCGATCGATATGTATTTGCCTGCGATGCCGACAATTGCGAAAGATTTGGGGGTCGCGCCTGGCGCGGTTCAGATTACGTTGACGGCTTATACCGCGGGTTTTGCGATCGGCCAGTTAATTCACGGGCCGCTTGCCGATAGCTTTGGTCGCAGACCTGTGTTGATTTTAGGCGTACTTTTCTTCGGCTTGGCTGCTGTTGTGAGTGCGACAACAAATGGCATTGATGCGCTGACCTATGTACGTACGGCACAAGGTTTTGCTGGCGCGGCAGCGGCGGTCATTATCCAAGCTGTCGTGCGTGACATGTTTGACCGTGAAGACTTTGCACGCGCAATGTCCTTCGTTACTCTGGTCATTACTATTGCGCCGTTGGTGGCACCGATGATCGGTGGCCATCTCGCGATTTGGTTTGGTTGGCGTTCCATTTTTTGGGTATTAGCTATTTTCGCTGTAGTCGTGATTTTTCTCGTACTTTGGAAAATCCCTGAAACGTTACAGCTTGAAAATCGTCAGCCTCTTCGTTTCCGCACGACGCTGAGAAACTACGCCAGATTATGCTCCAATCCTGAAGCGATCGGTTTGATGCTCTCAGGTGCGTTTTCATTTTCCGGAATGTTTGCATTTTTGACGGCGGGTTCGTTTGTTTATATTGATTTATATGGTGTTCGACCAGACCACTTTGGTTACCTATTTGGTTTGAACATTGTGGCGATGATCATCATGACCAGTATTAATGGTCGCTTGGTGAAGAAAGTTGGTTCCCATGCCATGCTTCGTTTTGGGTTGTTCGTGCAACTTTTGGCGGGAATTGGTTTATTCGTAAGTTGGTTAATGGACTTCGGATTATGGGGCATTGTACCTTTTGTTGTGCTGTTTATCGGTACATTGTCGACGATAGGTAGTAACGCGATGGCGCTGCTTTTAAGTGGTTACCCATCAATGGCGGGTACGGCGTCGTCTCTAGCGGGGACATTAAGATTCGGTATCGGTTCATTGGTTGGTGCGCTGGTGGCATCACTGCCCGGGAATGTTGCTTGGCCGATGATCATCGTAATGTTTGCTTGTTCTGTGCTTTCAGCACTGTTTTATTGGACTTTAGGAAGAAAGGCGTAATGTCGAATTACACCAAAGAAATTCAAAACTTGGTTAACTCAGCACTTGAAGAGTTAGATCAAGAGCATCGCTCAGGTAAGTTAGCCAATGCCCCTGTTGCGAATAACCATTATTTAGTGCGTTGGGTAACAAAGGCGCTAAAATCACAACGTTTCGGACGTACGGTAGGCGATGACTTAACGCGTTGGCAAAAAGCAGGTCGCTCAAAGGGGAACGATGCTGGTTTGTTGTTTATCTTCAAGCGTATTTCTGCTTTTTATGCGCAATTCTTCCCTGAAGGTGAAGACTCCAAAGTGTTCAAAGATTCAGATATTGAGTCTTTTCTTGATTTGATGGAGCAAGCAGGCTGGGAAGTCTCGACGTCTGAGCAACTGATTGGGTGCGGCAAAGTACAAATCTTCACTGAAGGTCAAAACTCTTTAGCGTTATGTGCAGACCAATGCGAAAGCTGTTTTGATGGCGAGTTGCTCGTAAAGCCAATGAGTTGGTTTGTACGTGGCAATCATGCTGAGTTTGTTGAGAAAGCAGCGCAATCGGGCTTTATGGTACATAAGGTAACAGACTACAAATCGATGGTGAAATACCATGGCGAGTACCTTATTTTTCCAGCAAACGAAGGCAACCAGTTAGCCGAAATTCCACTCTCGTTCAAAGCTGACTAAAGTGACATTTTGAGTGTTTAGAAGCCCCTGTTATTGGGGCTTTTTGTTTTCTAAACGGTTTGCTTCTTTCGCGATGGCTTTGACCATGCCTTTAAATATGAAAAGATGGGCTGGCATCATTGCAAACCAATAAAGCAGCCCAAGAAACCCTTGCGGGTGCCACCAGGCGGTAATATCCAGCTCTCGTTCGTCACCGAGATCTTTGATGGTAATTTCTAAACGCCCAAGGCCTGGGCCTTTCATACCAAAAAACAGTGAAAGAAACTGATTATTATCGCAGCGAATCACTTTCCAAGAGTCAATAAAATCACCGACTTTAAGCTCTGGTCCAGGAGGAGAAACGCGAATCGGTTTTCCGCCACCAAAAAAGATATCGAGCCATTCACGTGTACGCCACAAGATGTTGGCAAAGTAATAGCCTTTTTCGCGACTCCCGATCTTTTGCGCCACTTTCCATAATGCCGCAGCGGAGGCATGAGTTTTAATGCTCGCTCCAGCTTGTTTTGGGTAATAGCCATATCCTGGTTGCCATCGACGAAGCGCTGCGGGTTCAAACCCCCAGACATTACTGCGTACAAATGTGCCTTCATCTTGAATGGTATCAGTTACCGCTTGCTCGTAGCTGATCAGCGTTTGAGGAAATCGTTCTTCAATCGCTTTGGAGTCTGCAATGTAGTCGTGCTCTAAGCCCGCAAGTAATGCTTTACCGATACTAGTTGGCACTGAGGTAACTAAACCTAGCCAGTACGATGCCATTTTCGGAGTAAGTAGCGAGGTCGACCACAGCCGATACGGCTTGTTCGTGATTCGGCAAATGACTTTGAACTGTTCGCGGTAGCTAAGTGTATCTGGCCCACCAACTTCATAAATTTGACTTTCTTCTGGAGAGGGGGCTTCTGCTAACTTCAACAAATAGTGGTTGAGGTTGGGCAAGGCAATAGGGTTCGCTTTTGAGTCGACCCATTTAGGCGCGATCAAAATAGGTAAGTTGTAGACAAAGTCACGCATGATTTCGAAAGCGGCAGAGCCGGGGCCGATGATAACGCCAGCACGCAATTCAGTTACTGGAATACCAGACTGTCGAATTATTTTTCCCGTGGCTTTACGAGCGGCTAAATGGCGAGAGTTTCCGGTTTGAGGTTGAATGGCGCTCAAATAGATAACATGCTCGACGGAGCTTTGTTCCAACGCAAACTTGAAGTTCAAAGCAAGGTTTAGTTCGTACTCAACAAAGTCATCACCTTGAGCCATCCCGTGCACGAGAAAAAATACTAAATCAAAATCGTTCACTACAGCCTTCGTGGTCTCTGCGTCAGCCAAGTCGAGATACCTTAACGTTAAATTAGGGTGAGGCTGAGTTCTTGACTCTAAATAATCAATATGTCGCGCCGCTGCTGTGACGGCGTAACCTTTATCTAAAAGTAACGGAAGAAGTTGAGAGCCAATGTAACCCGAGGCGCCTAGCACCAACACCTTTTTCATTATCTGTCCTTTTATCGTTGGTGGAATAAACACCACAGAGTATAATCATGAGACACTTTCCCCATTCTATCAATAAGTTGTCGTTGGAGCGCTTGTGACTTTTCTTTCTCAACTCTCAATACACGCAGATAAAGCATTCTTACGTCGTTTATTTGCAATCGCGTTACCAATTACACTGCAAAGCATGATGTTTTCAAGCCGAAGCCTCGTCGATGTTCTTATGCTTGGTCAACTTGGTGAAGCTGAAATTGCCGCTGTTGGAGTTGCTGCACGCGCGACTTTCGTCACCACCATCATGTTAGTTGGGGTGACAACGGGCGGTGCGTTGTTAACCGCTCAATATTGGGGGGCTGGCGATAAAGTTGGGGTGCGTCGCAGTACCGCTTTAACATGGATGATCGCAATGATGTTTGCTGCGATTGCTGTTGCTTTGTTTGTTGTTTTTCCACAACTCATCATGAGCTTGACTACCGATTCACAAGAAGTGATTGAATTAGGGGCCAGCTATCTCATTATTTCGTCGGTTAGCATGTTTGCTGTTGCATGTGTGGCCAGTATGTCGGTGGGCCTAAGGGCGATGCACCAACCAGGCCTAAGCACTTTTTTTAGTGGTATAGGCATTTTATCTAATGTTTTTCTTAACTGGGTTTTAATTTTTGGTCAATTAGGCTTTCCTGCTCTGGGTATTACGGGAGCAGCGATCGCAACGGTAATCAGTGGCGCGATCGAAGTAGGTTGCTTGTTTGGTTATCTATGGTTGAAAAAACACATAATCGCATTTGGTTGGGATGATATACGCGCAGGATTGGTCTTAGATAAAATTACGCGTTTCTTGAGCCTCTCTTTGCCAACCACATTTAACTTCTTGGCGTGGGCTGGTGGGCTGTTTGCTTATCACGCCATCATGGGGCAAGCAGGTGTACAAGGTTTGGCGGCACTTTCCGTAATGACACCTGTTGAGTCGATCGCATTGGCGATGATGATTGGTTTATCGAATGCGGCCGCAGTTCTAGTAGGGAACCAGCTCGGCGCTCGTAATTTTGAACCCGTTTATTATCAAGCATGGGCTACGGTCATTTTGAATGTGCTTATCGCATTTGTGGTCGCCGTCTTGTTGATAGTGTCAAATCAATGGATCCTTAATGCGTTTAGTGCACTGACAACGGACACTCGCGAGCTAGCTGAACAGTTTATGGTGATTCTTGCGTTGGGTGTCGTGCTACGCTCGGTGCCGATGATGGCTATTGTTGGTGTATTACGTGCGGGCGGTGATGTTAAGTTTTGTTTGTATCAAGACATCTTGGCGCAGTGGGTGATCGGGATTCCACTCGCAGCATTTGCAGCGATTTATCTCAATTGGGACCCACAATGGGTTTACTTACTCTTTTTGACGGAAGAAGTTGTGAAGTGGGCGATTTGCTTGCCAAGAATGGTTAGCCGAAAATGGATGAAAAACCTGATTGGCCAGTAAGGAGGAACAGAGTTTATTTTAGCTGCAAAAATCTGCTCAAAACGTCAACAAAATTAGCAACAGAAAGTGAATCGAGTTGCATTTGTACTTCCATAGTGTGATCAAGCATTCAAAATACTTTCTACTAACAGGATTTTAGTGTAGATTCTGATCCCAATTTTTAAACACCATCCGAGCGGCATAATCAATGTTAAAACTGTCAGACCTATGTAAAGGCTATGTAGACGGGGGAGAGTTTCACCCTGTATTACAAGGGGCAGAATTAACATTGCAGCAAGGCGACCAAGTTGCTCTGATGGGAGAAAGTGGTTCGGGTAAAAGTACTCTGCTGAATTTAATCGCCGGATTAGATACTGCTGACTCTGGTGAAGTGCAGTTTCCAAATTTTGCTATGCATGAAGCACCGGAGCATTTAAGAACCCTTTATCGCCGCAACAATATTGGGAATATCTTCCAACAATTCAACCTGCTTCCTACACTTAATATTGCCGACAATATTCGTTTTTGTCGTCAGTTAAAAGGTCTGCCGGAAGATAAAGAGTTGTGGCGTCAAATTCTTTCTGCTTTGGACTTAATGCCATTGCTAGGACGTTATCCGGAAGAGGCGTCTGGTGGTCAGCAACAACGTGCGGCGATTGCTCGTGCACTCTATATGGAACCCAAAATCCTGCTTGCTGATGAGCCAACTGGTAGTCTAGATGAGCGAAACGCAGAAGCAGTAATGCGCTTATTAACGAGTCTCGCTCGCCAACTGGAGTGTACTTTGCTGTTAGTGACGCACAGTGAAAAAGTGGCCGCCCATATGGAAGGAAAGATTCGACTTCAAGGAGGGCAGCTACATGTTATGGCCCGTAGTTAAGGCACTACTCGGTCATTACCGTCGTTACCCTCTACAAATTATTCTTGTCTGGCTGGGATTAACTTTAGGCGTGTCCCTCCTTGTTGGTGTTACTTCTATCAACCAGCATGCAAAACAAAGTTATGCTACTGGGGAAAAGCTTTTCTCCAATCCTTTGCCATACCGAATCCGAACGAAGCACTCTGCCAATAAAATTCCTCAAGGTTTCTATATTCAGTTACGTCGAGCTGGGTTCAACCAATGTGCACCGTTTGACGTGCTGCATCTAGATGCCAAGACCGATATGAGCCTGATGTTGGTGGGGATAGATCCTGTCGCGATGATCCCACTACAACAAGGAAAATCGCTAGGTGAGATGCCTGTTTTATCACTAATGAAGCCTCCTTATCCTATTCTCGTTAGTCAAGATTTGGCCGCTTACATGAGTTGGCAGGATGGGGACTTCATTGAGATGAATGACGGAAGCCGTCTTGGGCCTATTCAAGTAGATAAGGACAAGATGCTTTCGGGTACTCGGCTGGTTACTGATATATCGTTGTTGCGTATGCTCAAGCGGAGCTCAGGTTTGTCTGCGATTTCTTGTGGTGAAATGCCAGAGGAAAAGCTAATAGCACTGAAAAACATGCTGCCAAACGGAATGACGCTCGTTAGGAATACGCGTACAGAGCTTGAGTCGCTAACTAACGCATTCCATATGAATCTCACCGCGATGGGAATGCTGTCGTTTTTGGTCGGGTTGTTTATTTTTTATCAAGCGATGTCTCTGTCTTTCATCCAGCGACAACGTTTGGTAGGTATTTTGAGACAGACTGGTGTTAACGGAACACAGTTAGCGCAAGCTTTATTACTAGAGTTGTCTTTGCTCGTCTTTATTGCGTGGGCGTGTGGTAACTTTTTTGGCTTGATCTTAGCAAATGAACTTATCCCAGCAGTGTCTTCGAGCCTGAGTGATTTGTATGATGCCAACGTAGGCTTAACCATAGGATGGTCATGGCAATCTAGCTTATACAGTCTAATCATGGCAGCGATGGGTGCGTTGATATCGTGTCTGTGGCCATTAATCCGTTTGTTGAAGTCACAACCAATCCGCCTTTCTTCTCGACTGTCGCTAATGCGATTTGCTGGAAGAGAGTTCTCTTGGCAGGCGCTTGCGGCATGTGCGTTTTGTGTCGCTGCAATAGCGGTATATCAGGCGCCGAAAACACAAGAAACCGGCTTTGCTATTATTGCTCTGATGTTGGTTAGTGTGGCGTTGTTTATGCCATTTATTATGTGGCATATGTTCCAAAGTTTTTCTTATACCATGCGATGGGTTCGTGTCCGTTGGTTTTTTGCTGATGCAGCAGCCAGCATGAGCTATCGCGGTGTGGCTACGATGGCGTTTATGTTAGCGCTGGCGGCAAACATTGGTGTAGAAACAATGGTCGGAAGCTTTCGAGATACAACCGATAAGTGGCTAAATCAGCGATTAGCCGCTGATGTGTACATCTATCCGACCAACAATTCAGCCGCTAGGATGAGCGCATGGCTCCAGAATCAGCCAGAGGTGAACTCGGTTTGGTGGCGCTGGGAAAAAGATATGCCGACCGAGCATGGTGCTCTGCAAGTTGTGAGTACGGGCTCTTCTGAAGGTGAGTTAGACTCACTTACCGTCAAGTTAGGTGTCCCAAATTACTGGTATCAACTGCACGCTACCAAGAGCTTAATGGTCAGTGAGTCGATGGCCTTGAAGCTGGATATCCGCCCTGGCGATTTCATTAACTTGCAAGAACCGCTTGGTGGTGACTGGCAAGTCGTAGGCGTTTACTACGATTATGGAAACCCATATAACCAGGTGATGATGTCGCACCGGAATTGGCTGTATGCATTTGCAGGTACGGGTAATGTTGGTCTTGGCGTAGTATTAAAAGATAACGTCAATGGAGAAGGGCTGAAAAATCGCTTAGAGAATGTATTCCGTCTCCCGCAAGATCGTGTGTTTGATAACGGTAATATTTATAGCCAAGCAATGAGAGTGTTTGATCATACCTTTGCGATAGCAGGAACCTTGGGCAATATCACGCTGATTATTGCTGTGTTTGGTTTATTCTTTGCGACGTTGGCAGGAGAACTTTCACGGCAGCGGCACTTTTCCTTATTAAGGTGCATGGGTGTGTCCGGAAAAGAACTTGTCGTATTAGGTGGTTTGCAGCTATTCGTCTTCGGAGCCATTTCTGCGATTATTGCAGTGCCGCTCGGCTTGGCGCTCGCACATTTGATCGTTGATATTATCATTAAGCAATCATTTGGCTGGTCTCTAGAGCTTCAAACGATTCCATGGGAGTATGCTCAAACCATTGCTTGGGCAATGCTTGCCATCATGGTTGCTGGCGCATTGCCAGTTATTAGAATGATCAAAAGTACACCGATGAAGTCATTAAGGGACGCGTTGTAATGAAAAAAATGGGCTCTAAAAAACGCTTGTTGGTTTCAACGCTCATTGTTGTTACGTTCGCTTTTCTGACTGGGGCTGCTTTTTACTCGACTTTTTGGTTAGAGGCGACAGCAACACGAGAAAGCGAACTTGATTCTATCTTAACGCGTGAAAATCAAACGATTTTCGAGCCTGTACTACCTAATGAGCATGTCTCTTTACCCTCAGACTTTCGCTTTCATCCCGAGTATCAGCATGAATGGTGGCACTACTTTGCGAAACTAAAAGATGAGCAAGGCAAGATCTACAATGTTCAATGGAGCTATTTCAGGGTTGCGACGGACGAGCGAGAAACCAGCGGTTGGCAGAACCCTCAATTGTACATTTCACATGTTGTCGTCAGTCATGGCTCGCATGTATGGAAAGAGCAACGGGTAGCTAGAGGAGGGATAGGCCAAGCTGGTATGATCAATCGTCCTTTCAGGTTATGGATTGATAATTGGACTTGGCGATCACTCGGTGCGACGCCTTTCCCGGGTAACTTGAATGTGAATACTGATACGTTTGGACTTGAGCTCAATACCATGACAAACGGCCCCTTTGTCGTGAATGGAGACAAAGGTTTCCAAGTTAAACATGCGTTGCAATCTGTTGCTTCTTTCAGCTTCAGTGCTCCATTTTTAAAAGTAAAAGGCAGCTTAAGCTTAAATGGTAAGCGATTCTTAGTGACGGGTTCTGCTTGGGCGCAAAAAGAGTGGGGCAGCGGCTTAATTGGTGAGGGGCAACAAGGCTGGGATTGGTTTGTTTTCAATTTAGATGATGGTCGAGCATTAACTGTTAGCCGTTATCGTCACCATGGGCAAACACCGCACGTGTTTGGCACGTTGTCGACACGCTCAGGTAAAGTCATCAACCTCTCAGACGATGATATCAGTATCAAGCCAATGCAAGTGACCAGTTTATCCAATGGAAGAAGGTTACCTTTGCAATGGATTATCAATATTCCGAAGCATCAAATTAATTTGACTACCCGCATTATCAAGTCAGATATGTGGCTACCCTTTGTAATACCTTACTGGGAAGGGCCTACTTTAGCCTCCGGCTCCAATGAGGCTTGGGGCTTTATGCAGCTGACAGGCTATTGAGTTGTGAAGAAAACCACCCCCTACGGGTGGTTTTTTAGTGCGCGAAGCTTCCTAGCTTTTTCTCAAAAGTACGGGGTTATCATGATGGTACAAGCCGTGTTATGCTGATTTTCTCATCATCTTGATAAATATTTGGTGCGACAAAAACAAATACGATCTCCGATCAAAATTGAGTGTCATGTTGGAAAATACGATGTATAGTAAACTTAACATCGAAAAAACCGAAGTTTATACTCTGAAGAAGCGATTATTCTAAAGTTTTCGACAGCTATACACTCTTATCACTCTTTGTTAATCGTTTATCAAGATAATAAATATAAGGACGAAACCATGAACGATGTCATTCGTGACTTTTTCAAAATGGAATCAGCAGGTGGTATTCTTCTCGTAATCGCAGCGGCAATTGCGATGACCATTGCTAACTCACCGCTGGGCGAAACTTATCAATCTGTACTGCATACTTATGTATTCGGTATGTCAGTTTCTCACTGGATTAATGACGGCCTAATGGCTGTTTTCTTCTTACTTATTGGCCTTGAAGTGAAGCGAGAGCTACTTGAAGGAGCGCTAAAATCAAAAGAAACCGCAATTTTCCCTGCGATTGCAGCGGTTGGTGGTATGTTAGCCCCTGCTCTTATTTACGTTGCGTTTAATGCTAACGACCCAGAGGCGGTTTCTGGCTGGGCAATTCCAGCTGCGACGGATATTGCATTTGCTCTAGGTATCATGGCGCTACTAGGTAAGCGCGTACCAGTAAGCCTTAAAGTGTTTTTGTTAGCTCTCGCTATCATCGACGATTTAGGTGTGGTTGTTATTATTGCACTGTTTTACACAGGTGATCTTTCTAGCATGGCGCTGCTTGTTGGCTTCATCATGACTGGTGTCCTGTTCATGTTGAATGCGAAGGAAGTAACGAAACTGACGCCATACATGATAGTCGGCGCGATCTTATGGTTTGCGGTACTTAAATCTGGTGTTCACGCAACACTTGCAGGCGTAGTGATCGGCTTTGCTATTCCTCTTAAGGGTAAACAGGGCGAACATTCCCCACTTAAGCACATGGAGCACGCACTTCATCCATACGTGGCATTTGGTATCTTACCTCTATTCGCATTTGCAAATGCGGGGATTTCGCTAGAAGGCGTATCGATGTCAGGCCTAACTTCAATGCTGCCATTAGGTATTGCTTTGGGGCTACTGGTTGGTAAGCCTCTAGGTATCTTCACCTTTAGTTGGGCAGCTGTGAAAATGGGTGTAGCTAAGCTACCGGAAGGCATTAACTTCAAACATATCTTTGCGGTCTCTGTGTTGTGCGGTATCGGTTTTACAATGTCTATATTCATTTCCTCTTTAGCGTTTGGAAATGTAAGCCCTGAGTTTGATACCTATGCTCGACTAGGCATCTTAATGGGCTCGACGACAGCCGCGTTACTTGGCTACGCGTTACTGCACTTTTCTTTGCCTAAGAAAGCGCAAGCGTAAGATACACACTGTTTAGTAAAGCCTCCCATTCGGGAGGCTTTTTTATGTCTGCAGATCGGCACATCAACCACTTCAGGGTGGTTACTTTTGTGACCAACTAAGGTCTAGCTTATGGAGTTGGGGCAAATCATCGAAAGAGGCGCTTGGTAAATCTATAGGCGAAAAAAAGCCCAGCCGAAAATTTGACTGGGCGGATACAAACATAGGAGTTAATAAGAAAAAAGCAGCAACGT
>NZ_JAWOTT010000002.1:0-399507 GCF_033338995.1 Vibrio sp. Vb0304 | reverse complement strand
AGTAATGTTGGCGGGCTTGGCTCGTTACCTTGTGGAATGCTGAACAAAGACGCCATCGTAAAAGAACTTCAACTTATCAAGCAGGCAACTAACCGACCGTTTAACCTCAATTTCTTTTGCCATGAAATGCCGGAGTATGACGCCAACAAGCACGAAAAGTGGCAAAAAACGCTGCAACCGTATTTTTCCGAGGTTGATGCAACCGTTCAGGCTCAGCCAAACGCTCCGACAAGGATGCCTTTCAATCATGATATTGCTGACGCGATTGAACCATTTGCACCGCCAGTGATCAGTTTCCACTTTGGTTTGCCAGACGATGATCTGTTAGCTCGAATTAGAGGGTGGGGAGGGAAGATCCTTTCGTCAGCGACCACGGTGGACGAAGCACTTTGGCTAGAAGCAAAAGGCGTTGACGGTATTATCGCCCAAGGCTTGGAGGCTGGTGGACACCGAGGTATGTTTTTATCGGATGATTTAACTACTCAATTAAGTTTGATGGCGTTATTACCACAAATCGCCAAACGGGTGAATTTGCCCGTTATTGCTGCAGGCGGAATCGCTGATAGAAGTGGGGTGGAAGCCGCGTTGAGATTAGGAGCGAGTGCCGTTCAAGTTGGCAGCGTCTATTTGTTGTGTGATGAGGCGAAAACATCGTCTTTACATCGATATGCCATTGCCAGTGAACGCGCGCAACATACCGCAGTGACCAATGTTTTCTCGGGCCGACCAGCGAGAGGCATTGTGAATCGCGCGATGTCGGAGCTAGGCTACATCAGTGAGTTTGCGCCGAAATTCCCATACGCCTCCATTGAAATGGCTCAACTAAGAGCGCTTATGGAAAAGCAAAACCGAGATGAATTCACACCGTTGTGGTGCGGACAAAACTCGTCGGGTTGTAAGGAAATATCGGCGGCAGAAATGACATTGTCATTAGTGGAAGGCATCGATTTAAACTGATATGCATCTTGCCTTTTAAAGCGATGCTGACCGAATGGTTACGAGTTATCCCTGTATTTATGTAGTAAATCTAATGGGATGTGGCAGTAATCATTCGGAAAGTTTGTGAGTCTGTCTTGGTGCTCATCATCACTTGGCACATAATTTGTGAGTGGCATTACTTCTACGGCGATCTTGTCGGCGTCCGGTCGTGCTGCGATAAACGCTTTCGCGATGGTGAGATGCTGTTCGTTTTGGCTATAAACACCAGTACGGTACTTCTCACCTACGTCTTCACCTTGCTTGTTAACGCTGTAAGGGTCGATTATCTCAAACAAATACCCCATTAAAGTTTCAACCGAAACTTGCTCAGCATCGAACTGGGTTTTCACGCACTCTGCGTAGCCATCGTATTCGGATTGAGTGTTATCCGTTGTGCCATTTGCTCGCCCGGCTTCTGTGTTGATTACGCCCGGAAGGTGGCGCATAAATTCTTGCACGCCCCAAAGGCAGCCGCCTGCGAAGTAAATTTCTTCCATTACTTTTATCCTAGTCTCTATCGTTGTTGGGATGTAGGGAGTTAACCCCTCTTCTTCCATCCCATTTTCGTTGCCCTATTATCTGTTGATGGGAGCGATATTCGCAAGGTACAGCTTGGCTAATCAGACCACGCGTTTTTTCCTTTTTACTTTCAAGTTCTTTTCTTATGAAACATCAGGTGAGTATACTGTAAGCTCATCAATAAGGAGCGAACCTGTGAACCCAAGACAAAATGAAATCCTGCAATTAGTGAACGACCGTAAACGCGTTCAAGTCACAGAGCTTTCTGACATCATTGGCGTGTCGGGTGTGACCATCAGACAGGATTTGAACTTTCTGGAGCAACAGGGCTACCTAAAGCGCGTTCACGGCGCAGCTACCGCGTTGCAAAGTGATGACATTGATGCCCGCCTAGAAGTACGTTTCGATATTAAACAATCGCTCGCAAACCAAGCTGCGGATTTGGTCGCACCGAATGAGACAGTGCTGATTGAAGGAGGCAGTGCCAATGCGTTGTTGGCTCGGACATTGGCTGAGCGCGGCGATGTGACCATCATTACGCCATCGGCGTATATCGCCCATCTCATCCGTAACACTTCTGCCAACATTATCTTGCTTGGTGGCGTGTATCAGCACCAAGGCGAGAGCTTGGTCGGACCGCTGACTAAGTTGTGTATTGAGAACATTCATTTCAGCACGGCCTTCTTGGGTATTGACGGCTTCCATCAAGACACTGGCTTTACTAGCCGCGACATGATGCGCGCTGAGATCGCAGAAACCATCATTGCGAAAAAAAGGCGCAATATTGTTCTAACGGATTCTAGTAAATTTGGGCAAATTTATCCCTCATCAATTGGTAAGACTGACGAAATATCAGTGCTGCTGACTGACAAAGCCGCTCCGAAAAGCGACCTTGAACAAATCAAAAAGCGAGGTGTGGAAGTTATATTAGGCTGATTAAGCCACGCTTCGTTTTCGCTTCGCGAGCATTGCTGTTGGGGAGAAACCGGTGACTAGCATAGTGCCGCTAAGCACTAGAATTGTTCCTATGATGGTGTTAGAGCCGACGGGCTCATCTAGCACCAAGTAGCCCCATAAGATACCAAAAACAGGAACAAGAAAAGTGACAGTCAGTGCTGACGCCGGGCCGATATCAGAAACTAAGCGGAAATAGAGCAAATAAGCGAACCCTGTGCATACAACGCCGAGCGTGACAACAGAGCTCCATTCGAAATGACTTGGTTCTGCACGCATTGGTAAGAATGGTAGCAGCGGCAGTACCCAAATAACCGCCGCCCACATGCTGCCGTGAGCATTGTCAAAAGCAGGTACTTGTGGCGCATTTTTAGTGTAGTTGGTAGCAATGCCATAGCTGAAAGAAGCCATCAAACTGGCGGCAATAGGGAGCATGGCTTCTTCACCTATGGTTGAAGTATCTAAGCCGACCAAGACTGCAACGCCTCCAATGCCTATTAGCATACCGAGAACAGATTTCGCTGTGAGTGGGCTGCGGTACCAAACAAAGCCAACTAGTGCTCCCCATATTGGGGCGGTTGAGTTCAATATTGCTAAAGTTGATGCATTCAGTGTCTGGGCTGCGTACGCAAAGAGTAAAAATGGAACTGCGCTATTGAATAAGCCAATAATAAAGAAGTGTTTAGTATGCGCAGTTAACGTGAGTTTCTTCTTCAAATATACGGCGATCAATAACAAAGCGACGGCGGCAAATGTAACTCGAAATTCGATTAAGTAAGCCGGCCCGAATGTGTTGGCGGCGACTCGCATAAACAGAAACGAGCCACCCCAAATAGCAGCGAGGCAGAGTAAGCGAAAAAAACTGACGGCAGTCATTTGACATCCTTGGTCGAGGTCTAGCGCCTCATCGATTAATTGTTGCGCTAACAGTGAATTAAACCAAGGATGAGGTCAACCAGAAATGTAATGCCAGTTCCGGATCTGGCTAGCTTGGGCTCACGTTGATGGTGTGTTGTTGATTTGTGATGACTTAATGGCTCTCTGACCATACTGCGAATTCATTTCCACTCGGTTCAGTGAAGTGGAATCGACAGCCGCCGGGGAATTCGAAAATAGGGCGGATAATTTTTCCACCATGCAGCTCTACTTTTGTCTGAGTGGCCTGAATGTCTGAGCTATAAAATACTAAAAGTGCGCCACCATTTGCGGTTTGGTTTATAAACTCAGATTTGAAGAATCCGCCATCCAACCCTTGTCCTGAAAATGCAGAATATTCTGGGCCATAATCGGTAAAGCTCCAGTCAAAAGCACGCTCAAAAAATTGTTTGGTCGCACTGACATTAGTGGAACCAAATTCAACGTAATTCAATTTTTCATGTTGATGCATGGTGAAATCCTTCTCGGTTACTATCGTTTCTAGGCGAACTTTTCTACGATGATGTCGTCCGCTTTTTCGACAAATAATGCGCCATTATCTCTGAGCTCTGTCAGCACATTCTCTACATTATCAGGCAGCACCGCACGAGTTGAAGCAAGATTAACTACCACATTGTAGCCAAGTTCCAGCGCTTGCATGACGGATTTTTTCACGCAAAAGTCTAAGGCAAGGCCACCTATAACTAAGGTATCAATCCCGTTGAACTTTAGAAATTCATGCGCGCCTGTCGTTTTGGTGTCGGCAATATCATGGAAAAAAATACCGTAAGGGTGTGCGTCAGGATCCATACCTTTATTAACTTGAAAATCATAGTCCAACACGGGTGGTAAGCCATCTAGCAGCTCAGAACCTGTTGTGCCAAGCACACAGTGACGGTTCCACTTTATATCCACATTCGGTAAACCAACGGGCTCAAGCATATTGGATGGCGATTCTGCATCCCACTTTGCTTTTGGTGGGTGTAAGTCACGACTGACCAGTTTTAATCGGCCTTTGGCATGATTGTTCAAAAGCTCCGGTACGATTTCCAACGCACCTGCAACGGGCAGTTCATTTGGACATAACTCACTAAAGCCTTTCTCTGGATCAACGTCGATCACTGCTGTAGTTTGATAGTTTACTCGAACAGTCATGGCAGACTCCTTGTCTGTCTGATTGTCTGCGTTTATCCACGCAAACAGTTTTGAAAAAAGGTTACTTCGTCGCTAGTCAGCGTATATACCATTGCGGGTTTTCCACCTTTGCCTTTGTTGGTTGAAGCGACTTTATTAGTGGGTTTTAGTACGCCTGAATCTATCAAGCGGCGCTTAATCGTCATTCGGCTGATATCAATACCAAACTCTTGATAAGCAGAAATGATGTCCGCAACCAAAAACTCTTTGTCTAATGCAAACAAAAGAACCGATGTGTATTCAATGGATGCACGAAGCTTTTGCCACGCTTTTTCAATGGTTTTTTGATGATCAAATGCGAGGGTTTCTTCTCCATTGAGAATAGCCTGTAGCGAAAACCATTTAAGTTGGCATTCCGGTACACCTGCATTATTTATTTGCTCTACATTGTTACGATCAACTAAGGCGTAGTGCGTAATGTTTAAGCTCCAGTCTTCTGGATCGCGTTTTGGATCACCGTCGATAAACGCTTCGCTAAAATGGCGAGGGTAGGTATGGATTTTCTCACGGCAAATTCGGCGACGCGCCGCTTCAAAGTTTTCATCGGCCGGGCGTCCGCCTTCACTGGTTAAGTCTTTATCAAAGACAAATCCGCCCGGTAGTGCCCAGACTCCATGGTATGGCCGATTTGGATTTGAACGTTTAATCAACAACACTTCCAATCCCTTATCGGCACAGCCAGATAGCCTGAATGGAATAATGTCGACAGATACGATCATGGTTGGGTCCTAATATTGATTTGTAAGTAATCTAGCGCATAACAAGTGGTCAATCAATGGGTAAGTAACGAGTTGTTAGAAACGTTTTCGGTAGTGTTCTTAATACGGTTTGAGCATAAATTCACGGATGACTCTGACTTATTCACAATGCTTGCTCGAATTCTAGACAAAAAAACCTTATAAAAATGAGTGGTTAGTAACAAAAGTTGACAAACTATAGATGGGTGTTTATTGTTTACGCAAATTAGTTAGTAACAAAAAGTTATATACCCAGGAAGGGCATGTAGAAGGGCACCTAATGACCACCAAACTATTTTCTTCCCGCATCATTCAAAGCGCTTTGGATTTCGATGTCTACAAAGTCAATATGATGAGCGCTGTAACAGCGCTTTACCCTGATGCGATGGTGTCATATAAGTTTATCGTGCGCAGTGAGGAAGACCTCTCTGAGCTTTTGCCTGAGGTAAAAGCCGAAGTCCTTAAACTGCAAGATATTCAATTTACGCAAGAAGAAATTGAATATATTAAGCGTGTCGCGCCTTACCTGAATCCTGACTTTGTTGATGCACTGCGCCATTTCCGTTTCAACCCACAAAGTGATGTCTCTTTCCATAATAAAGCCATGGCTGATGGCTCAAGCCAGTTAAGAATTACCATTAACGGTTTGTGGCGAGATACCATCTTGTACGAAACGATCATCATGAGCATCGTGTCTGAAGTTCGTAGCCGTCAGCGTTGGTCAGATATCCCTGTTGCGCAATTTACCACTGTTTTAGAAGAGAAAGTTCGGCACCTAAAGTCGGAACTAAAACGTCGTAAAATCACTAACTTTAAATTTTCTGACATGTCGACGCGTCGACGTTTTTCCTTCCAAGCTCAGCGCACTATGCTGGAATATTTGTGCCAGGAAGTGCCGGAATGTTTGACAGGAACAAGCAACTATCACTTAGCAAAAGAGCTAAACTTGACGCCTATCGGCACGGTTGCTCATGAATGGTTTATGGGACACCAAGCTCTGGTGAATGTGCGAGATTCGCAAAAAGTGGCGTTGCAACGTTGGCAAAAAATGTTTAATGGTGCACTAGGTATTGCGTTAACCGATACGATTGGTATCGATGCTTTCCTTAAAGACTTTGATGAAGAACTAAGTAACGCGTACTTCGGCGTACGTCACGATAGTGGTTGCCCTTATAGCTGGGGTGAAAAAATGATTGCACACTACCAGTCGCTGAATATAGACCCATTAACAAAAACACTGGTGTTTACCGACGGACTTAACTTCGAACAAGCGTTAGATATTTGCGAGTATTTCCAAGGACGTATTCAGGTGAGTTTTGGTATCGGTACTTTTCTTGCCAATGATATGGGTGATTATGTCAATAAAGATGGTGAAGCCTACCAACCACTTTCTATCGTGATAAAAATGGTCACGTGCAATGGTTCACCGGTCGCCAAAATCAGTGACGAACCTGAGAAAGCCATGTGTGAAGATATCTTCTTTTTGATGAATCTCAAGCGCCGCTTTGAACAACCTCTTGATTTAAATGAGTGTCGTAAAATGATTGATCGTTTAGAAACTGAAGGTCAAAATTATCTCATCGACGCGTAGGCGTTATCCTCTCTCCATGATAAGCACCCTCTATCGTTACGACAAATTTATATAGGTAAACGTGGAGGGTGATTTCGTTATAGTAATATACAGAAGTAACCAGATACAGCGCAGGAAAGCACTCGAAAATTGATGTGTTATCTGCCTTTGATTGGTGTAAATCGATACGTTACAGCATCGTGGACGGCGTATCTTTATCCGACACTAAACTCAGTCTAATCACGTAGTTTGTTCCCACGTACCATGAGCTCACTCGGGTATAGGCGTCTATCTGCTTTTATGACTTTGGGCTTCACGTAGTTGCTTGAATCAGGAGTCAAAATGAACCTAGTAGTACATTTGCAAAAGAAAGCGATCCGAAAATATGGCTATGAGATGGCCACTCGCCAAGCATGGAAGTGTGGTATCAAGGCAAATCTTGTAAAGCGCGTGATTGGCCTTTTTAAAGGACAAATTGTTTGTGTGGTTGAAGGTTGCCGAGCAGAGTTTTCTTCTCCTCTTAATAACCCCCTTCACGAAGATGACAAGCAGGGGCGATATGTGTTTGTTGGCGGTGTATGCTGGGAACCAAATAACATTATAGCGCCTGGTTTCCCTGATTTTATGTTTATGCACGTGCGTAATCTAAGCCACCGTCATAAGTATTTAACGGATGACGAACTATTTTTGAGCTTGGCTTAAAAATAAATCTCATAGACTAGTTCAGCCCAATCATAATCAGTAGTGATACAGTTTTAGCTCTGTTGACACGTTGCTGAGTGTTTCTTGACGTATCTTTTATAAAACAGTGTTTCTTTACTTGTTAATGACAGAGGGTTTGTTTTCGTCTGATGTGATTTCCCTTTTGCGATTTACCATAACGCTCATCAAAGCAAACCATACTGGGATGTAAATCATGAATATGAAATCTATCGCAATTGCAACGGCAGTTGTTGCTGTACTAGCAGGCTGTAAAGACAAAACGCCACCAGCTCCAACTCAAGCAAACATTACTTTGGTTGAAGCGGTGACTGAAACGGTGAAAAAGCCGCACCAAGTATGTAAAGACGTGGTAGTAACCGAGCAAGTTGCCCCTGCGGATGACAATAAAATTATTGGTACGGTTGGTGGCGCAGCAGCTGGAGCAGCGCTGGGCAACCAAATCGGTGGTGGCTCAGGTAAAGTGATTGCAACTGCAGCTGGTACGATTGCTGGTGCACTGACAGGTCGTAAGATCCAGGAGAATGTGCAAAAAGGTGATGTAGTAACAACGACGAAAAAACAGTGTCATACAGAATATACGACATCTGATAAAATAGTGGGTTACGACGTCACTTACGAAGTTTCAGGTGCACCAACGACGGTTCGTTTGGCGAGCAAGCCAGCGACAAAAACGTTCCCAATTCAAGATGGTAACGTTGTTCTACCACAATAGTTAGCGACTTAACCGAAGCGATTAACAAGCCCTTTTATCTTTGAGATGAAAGGGCTTTTTCACATAAGCGGCGTTTTCATCTGTTTTCCTATTGGAATGTGCGGCCAGAAATACCCGTTAATTTCCGCGTTCGATACAATCACTTTTCTAAAAGTACGAACGGAAAAAACATGGAAGATTTTTACCTGACCGAGCACGGTTTGGCTGGTTATTTCGAAGCGCAATGGTTCGACAAGTTCATTGAGGATCAACAGATTGAGATGATAACCAGTCGCTCAAAACAAGTCCCACTTTCTTTTTTGTCATCACCTCACTGCTCCCAAGTTGCTGATTTTATTGCGCAGGCGGTAATCGAAAGCAGCGTTCAGCCGTATTCCCTACTTGAGGTTGGGGCGGCGCTGGGAAGAAATTATTATGAGTTAGTGCAACGCTTACCTAACCTTAGAGAAGCGACGCTTGTGGAGCCTTCAAATAGGTTAATGGATGGCTTGAAGCAACTATTAATAGAAGAACAACGCGTCGAGCTTACTTACCTTCACGATGTGAACACCTTAAACACTTTAGAGGTAGAGAATAGAGATATCGTACAGAAATGTGCTCATGTTGATTTGACGCTAATTAACCAGCCTTTTGAGCTTGATACTCTCCAATCTCGCTTTGATTTAGTCGTATGTTTAAATGTGATTGATCAATGTGAGTCGCCACTTAGCGTGATCAATGCTCTAAAAAAAACCACCAAGGTGGGTGGGCTGATCGTTGTCTCTTGCACTTATCAGTGGAACGCGAAACACATCAAAAATAAAGAAGAGGCGGTTGATGATATCAAAGAATACTTTGCTGAAGGCTGGCGTCTAGTGTCGGAAGCCGAGCATGAATATCGCATCCGGTTTAATGATCGCTTTACAAGGCAGTTTTTATCTCACGTAGTCGCTTACGTAAAAAACGATTAGAGCCACATAAAAAAACCGAGCACTTACGGCTCGGTTTTTTAGTCTTTGGGCTAGAGCACAACTTTAAGTAACGTGCGCTTCTTGTTGCTCTTGCAACTTTTTCTTACGACGTTCTCGTTTAGAAAGCCAAACCAGAGGCACAACAATCATAATGGTTCCTATTGCCATAAATATATCTGGCACTTCTCCAAACCAAATCAATCCCACAAACACGGCACCAATTAAGCCACTGTATTCAGCGCTGGCAATTTTGTTGCTATCGATCGAGCGGTAAGCGATGACACATGTTGCTGCATAAATCATGATGAACAGACTTGAGCCAGCAGCAACAGGGAAAGCACTCCAGTCCCAAGGTTCTGCTTCGATCAGAACAAGCAAGAATGCTACTGGAATACCTGCCAAGTTTGTCATCAATAATGTTTGCATCACAGACTGATTTTTTGGCAGTTTTCGAATGAGCAAGTTATTGATTGCTAAAGTAATTGCAACAACTAAAGCTGAAATTGCTGCCCAATCGATTTGGTCTGGACGAATGATGACTAACACACCGGCAAAGCCCATTATCGCTGCGGCGACCGATTGCTTAGACAACTGTTCTCCAAAAAAGATTGCTGCAAGTGGCAACATGATCAATGGCGCGGCGTAAAAGATCGCGTTCGCAGTTGCGAGCGGTAAAGATGAGATCGCCAAAACCATGAATATTGCACCAAGTAACCATACGTGAGCGCGAACAGCATGCCACTTAAACCCTTCAAGAAAAGGCGCATTTTTTGTTAGCAAGTAGACTGGCAGCAGGAAAAGCACCGCTGAAATTTGTCGGAAAAAGACAAATTGAAAAATAGGCACTTCATTTCCGACACTTTTAATTAAAGAGTCCGAAAGCACCGCAATGAGATTTCCAACAATTAATAGCAGCATCGCTGCTCCGACCGATGTAACTTTCACTTTTTCCTCTCCTCTTTCTTTGCCAAAGAGTAGGTGATGTCATAGGATGAAGTGAAGTGATATTTATTAGTTTAAGTATGAGATTTTTAGATGATGAAATTGCCACCACTCAGAGCGGTTCACTGTTTTGAATCTGTTGCCAGAAACTCTAGCTTTTCGCTTGCTGCTGAAGAACTCAATGTGACGCAAAGTGCCGTTAGCCACCAGATACGATTATTAGAAGATTACTTGGGTGAATCATTATTTATCCGCCAAGGCAGAAAGCTCTCTTTGTCCGATACGGGCACCCGCTATTTAGAGGATATTAGCCCAGCAATTAGCTCAATTGCGATGGCCAGCCAAAAGGTGCGAGAAGGGGACAAAGGCAGCATACGGTTGGCGATTTATAGCTCGCTTGCCGTAAAGTGGCTTATTCCGCGTTTGTCTGATTTTAAGCGCTTACATCCAGAAATCGACCTGACACTCAATATGGTCGTTGGTGATCCTGAACAGACAGACAGCGTTGGCGATTGTTTTATCACGGTAGAAAAGCCAAAGCGAAACTACATGTCGGTAAAGTTATACGCGGAGACGCTGTATCCGGTCTGCAGCCATAAAATTTGGAAAGAGTTGCAAGATCAACCGATTCCAGAAGCGCTTTGGCGATACCCTATTTTGTCGACAGACTCAATTTATCGAGAGAGAGGAAAAGATTGGGCTGAGTGGTGCAGAGCGGGCGGTTACACCTTGCCGAAAGATGTCGATGTTCAACATTTTAGTCATATGTTGTTGGCAATAGAGGCGGCGCGTTATGACCAAGGCATCGCATTTGCGAATGATTTTATGCTCAATGAAAGAGATAAAGCGCACGATTTGGTGTACATCCCTTCTCATGGATTGGAAACCGGAGATAGCTTTTATTTTATTCATAAAAAGAGTCGAGCCAAGCAAGCGGAAATCATCAAGCTCACTAACTGGTTGAAGCAGCAATGCTTGTGAAATGACTAAATTGTCAAAACTAAGAAAGAAAGTGGCAAAGTTGTGTCTAAATATTTCATGTTTTATTGAGTTTTTATTCATTAACATCCACTTGGTTTTGAAACCAAGTGAAATGGATAGCATGGCATGCTTAAGGATGGGCAAAACACAACCTCAATAATTAACAGGCAGTGAAATACAATGTTTAAAAAAACATGGCTAATGACAGCCCTTCTAGCAACATGTTCTGTTGCAAACGCAGCTCCTTACGTTGGTGCATCTGTAGGTCAAGCATCGTTTGGTGATGTTAATGGCTCTATCAATGGTGGTGGTACTAACGCTAGCACTAAACTTAAACTTGAAGATGACTCAAGCCTTTCAGGCAAAGTATTCGGTGGTTACAAATTCAACGAATACATTTCTCTAGAAGCAGCCATTGGTGGTTACGATGCTTTAGACGGCAAAGTTGTTACTGTTGGTGATATGAAGTATCTATCGATTCAGCCAAAAGCGACTCTACCGATTGGCGATCGTTTCAACCTTTTTGCTAAAGCTGGTCTTTCTTACTTCAATGCTGAATTCAAAATTAGCAACTCTGTGATTGACGGTAGCGCAGGCCATACCACCATTTCTGACAGCACTGTAACAGGCATGTACGGTTTAGGCGCAGAGTTCGCTATTACTGAAAACTTTGCTCTACAAGTTGAATGGGAATACATGATGCCTGAGCTAGACATTGCGAAATTTGGCAATGAAAAAGTAACGGTTGATGCAGACATCAATGTATTCTCTGTAGGTATGAGCTACCGTTTCTAAGAATACTTATTCAAGTTACCTCTTGGCTTAGTAAACGTTTGTGACTTCTGTTGGTCGAGCTGAGTCCAAGATTTGAATTTGTTTAGATATAGCACAGGAAGTTTAGTTGCTAAGCGTCCTGTGCTATTTTTTTGCTTTGGAATAACTCTTAGGAATCTTTGTGAACGATGTCAATCTTAGGTATCTGGATCTACTGTTAAAGCACTTTGAACCTCACCAGTATCACCTTGTTACGCTTTCTGAGCTAGAAGCGGTGATTTGCACGTCGAGGCGCAATGTTTCTATTGTGATGAAAAAGCTTGCCACTTACGATTGGGTCGATTGGCAACCTGCGATTGGCCGAAGTAACGCTAGCCGTCTCTGTATTAATATTTCCCTCCAACAAGCGATGACCGAGTTTTTGGTTGAGGAGCTTGGCAGAGGAAGAATGAACTCAATAACGAAACTTATTGATTGGTTCGGTCAAACCGCGGTTAGAGCACTGACTATCGCTTCTGAAAAAGTGAATCGATTGAACGAATCAAATAACGCTATTTTGATTTCTTCTTACCCTTGGGTATCCAAAATCGACCCTGCGAATACTTACCGTCACACTGAATTACACGTCGCGAAAAGCGTTTATGACGTATTGCTGACCCAAAATTCCAATGGTGGTATCGAGCCATCGTTAGCACACGAATGGAAAATGGAAGGCAAGGTAATGACGTTATGGTTGCGGCCAGGCATATATCGCCATGATGGCGAGCCCCTTAATATACAGGATGTGGTTTGGAGTATAGAAAGACTTAGGGAGATAAAAGGACCAGTTCACGAGCTCTGGCAATGCATTGATAGCGTGGTTGCAGAAACATCTAACTGCTTAAAAATCATATTGAAGTATCCGAACAAGTTGTTTCCATACATGCTAGCAACTCCTCATGCGTCTATTCTGTGTCGAGATGTCGTCTCTTTCGGTTCTAGTTATTCCTACCACATAGGGACTGGGCCATTTAAAATCAGCGGCTGGAACCAGGAGAGTATGACTCTTGAAGCGCACAAAGAGTATTTTTCAGCACGCGCATTGTTAGATCAAATAACGCTGTCTCATGGTGATGTTAAAACCTTAAATATGTTGAGCTTTAACCAAAGCTCCGATCACGTTGAAGTGGAAAAAATTAGCGCATTTTCATATCTGACCTACCGCGAACGCGCGGAATCCCAACTCACAAAAGAGACTTGGTATCAACTCGCTGATTACATCCATGTGCAAAAGCGAATTTATGATGCGCCAAGTGCCGTTGACAGCATTCAGTTAGAGACTTACGAGCAAGATTTATCAATAACAGATGGTGGTGTGATACCTAAACTGAAAGGTAAAGTGGTATTAGCTGAACCTGTCTGGACGATACCGAGTTTAATTCGTCATTCCGAATGGTTGCACAGTGTGATTCGTGCAACGGGATTGGAGTTGGAGGTCATTGTTATTGATGACATTAGTTTTCCTGAGGTAGTGTCTCACCAAGCAGACTTGCTCTTCATTGAGGAAGTCATGGAAGCACCATTTGAATATGGCATCTTCGAATGGCTGTCGATAGCAACTGGACTGCGTTTTAGTTTTGATCAAAGCCAGATGCTAAGCCATAGAGAAAAGGTTCGCAGGGCGATGGCAGATGATCACTCGCTACAGTCTTTATTAAACCTAGAGAAAGCGCTGCGCGATCAGTACCTATATTTGCCTTTGTTTGTTGGCTACGAAGAAGTGACAAAAACACAGCAAGTGCGAGGTGTGCAGGTGAAGAATACAGGCTATAGCGATTTACATAGGTTATGGATTGCTCATTCACACTAGAGTCTGTGTTCAAGATTATGCAAATGTCCAACGCATAAAGCCATCGAAATGATGGCTTTATAAGGGCGTATCGGATTAGAAGTTGTACGACACACTTGCGCCAACAACCCATTGGTTTGCACTATCAACGATAGATGAGTCGCTGATACCGCTGCCTAGGCGCGTGTATTGTGTCATTTGGCTTACTTGCCAGTTGTCGTTGATTGGCATAATAAGTTTGTAGCCCACACCATAGCTTACCGTTGAATCACCTTTGTATGCTTTGCGGTTTGCGTTTGCTTCGCGTTGTTTTACACCAAAGTAGTAATCTACGTAGTCTTCACTTTGATAAGTTAGGTTAGCAAAAGGAACAAAATCAACACTACCGAATTTCATGATGTGGAAGTAAGTCGCGCCCGCTAAGTAACCTTTGTAAGCACCGCTGATATCGTGCTGAAGGTATGTAGAAATGACGTTGTTTTGATCCAGTGTAAAGTCTGTGTTTAAACCTAGATCGACGGCGAAACGGCGTTTATCTGTGCCTTTCAGGCTTTTCGCTGTATCACCGTCGCGCATTACACCACTACCTACAAGGTAGGCACTCATGTTGATTAACTCATTGGTGTTACCGAAGAAGCGGTAGTTAATGCCACTTAGGTCGGCATTAAAGTCGTCACCATGGTAACCACCGTTGAGAATTGGTGCTGTATTATGCTTTTGATCTTTGAAAAGATCGCTGCCTTGAGCCACACCAGCTTCTACGTTCCAACCGCCTTCGTTGTTGTAGATGTTACCGTTACGAATGTAAGTATCGCCAGCGAAAGCTGAGCCAGCAGCTGTCAGAGTAAGTAGTGCAATTAATGTTTTTTTCATCATTTTTCCGAGTTGTTCTGTTTTGTTTTGAACACTGTACAAAATGACGTTGTAAGCATCTATCGGCAAAGCGTATGGAAATGTAATGAACAATCAGGGTAAGAAGCAGAATGTTGCTTCAGAATAGAAAGGTTGCTGGAATAGCTTTCGTTAAAACAGCGAAAAAATCCGAGCTGGGGTGGCTCGGATTTGGGGTATTTATCAGGTATTGATACTAACTTCTTACTGTTTCGTTAAGTTGTATAGTGGTGCTAGGTCACCCGTTACTTTTTCGCCATTCATGTCTAGCTTCATAAGTACGTTTTCACCAACAAAGTATTGGTTTGGTGCATCTTCATTTGTCAACGTTACGATGCTGCCATTTGCGTCCCAAGTGAATTGACCTTCAGATTTTGATTGACCGTCTTCTTTGTCTTGGTAGCTTTCTTCAAGTACGTAAGTGCCATCTTGATTTAGTGTGATGGTCATATCGATACCAGCACAATCCGCGCAAGGTAGTGTTCCTTTGTAGGTGCCGTTCCAGTCCAGAGCACTTTGTGCGTTGTGTTCAGAGTCTACAAATGTCTCTTCAGTAATTACCTGTTCTTCTTCTACTGGTAACGTGTCAATTGTCTCAGTCGTAACGTCTGCACTGGTGGTGACTTCAGTTTCCGTTGCCTGAGGTACTTCAACTGCGCTTGTTTCGGCAGGTTTCTCATCTTGACAGCCTGCAAGAATGATTACCGCTCCTGTTAGTGCCAACATTGTCTTTTTCATTTTATCCCTCTTTAAATCAAGATTTTGTATGAGAGTAATAGTAGACATTTATCGAGGATTTGCGTCATCAAAAAGCAATAGAATGATCTAACTATGTCAATAAAACCGGATATGAGCATGAAATTGTCAGGAAAATCAGAACAATGTAAATGTTGCTTTGGGTATCAAGCTTGAGCCCACAGATAAATATCTAAAAAGGGGAGTGGGAGTGGGAGTGAGTTAATTGATAACAGCCCACATTGTTGTGAGCTGTATTATCAACATCATCTAAGAAACGTTATTGAAGCTTGAGCGTGAAGTGCCTCGTTTTGTGCTTCGTTGATCAGAAAACAGCTCCGCAATAACCTGACGATTTAATTCGCCTTTCAAATGGCCGTGCTCATCGATGACGGGCAGTGAATGTTCACACGACATGACTTCAGTCAGCACTTGCTCAATGGCTAAATGTGGAGAGATGATAGGCACCTCTTCATAGATATCATCACGCCAATCTGATATATGAGTTAACTTCGCTGCGTTTAGCAATCCTTGCTGTGTTATCACGCCTTGATAGCCTGCATTGGTCTCATGGTAGGCATAATCACGTTTAACACGTTTCATTTCACTTAGTGCATCTTCAATGGTTTCAGCGCGAACACAGTACGAAGGTGGCTGCATCAGTGTTTCGACTGTCAGTGCTCGCGCTCTATTGACGTCTTTTACAAAGGCTTCAACGTACTCATCGGCAGGATGCAGTAAAATTTCGTCTGGTGAACCTTGTTGGACAAGTTCACCGTCTTTAAGAATCGCGATGCGATCGCCAAGTCGAAGCGCTTCATCTAAATCATGAGTAATGAAAATAATGGTTTTGTGCAGCTTCTGTTGCAGCTCTACCAGCTGATCTTGCATTTCGCTCCGAATCAGAGGGTCCAATGCTGAGAAAGCCTCGTCCATCAACAGTATTTCGGCGTCGGTAGCCAGTGCCCGTGCAAGGCCCACACGCTGTTGCTGTCCACCCGATAGTTGAGCAGGATACTGGTGCTCATAACCCGTCAGTCCAACGGTTTCTAACCATTCATTTGCTTTTTCTAAGCGCGCCTCTTTATTCATTCCCTGAACTTCCAAACCATATGCGATGTTGTCGATAACAGTGCGATGAGGCAGCAAGCCAAAGCGTTGGAACACCATAGACATCTTGTGACGGCGAAACTGTTCAAGTTCTTTGTTAGAAAGTTGCATGACATCCACCCCTTCTACCAAAATCTGCCCCATGGTTGGATCGATTAATCGGTTGAAGTGGCGAATCATGGTGGATTTTCCAGAACCGGATAATCCCATAATGACAAAAATTTCACCCTTTTGAATTTGCAGGTTGATGTCTTTTAGTCCGACCGTGTGGCCCGTTTCCGCTAAAACCTGCTCTTTACTATGTCCCAACTTAACGCGCTCAATCACGCTATTGGGTCTGGTACCGAAGATTTTATAAAGACCGCTGATTTCGATAAGTGGACTAGTCATTTTTTGAATCTCCTAAATGAGCTTGAGTGCGTTTCGCATATGCTTGTGAAGCACGGTCAAAAAGGATTGCTAGGGCGACAATTGCTAAACCATTGAGAAGACCAAGAGTGAAATATTGATTGGTAATAGACTTTAGAACAGGCTGACCTAAACCTTTTACCCCAATCATTGATGCGATGACCACCATTGACAGTGCCATCATGATCGTTTGGTTAATTCCCGCCATGATGGTTGGCATTGCAAGCGGAAGCTGAACCCCAAAAAGCCGTTGCCGAGTGCTGGCACCAAATGCGGTTGCGGCTTCCAATACTTCTTTATCAACTAGACGAATGCCCAAATTGGTTAAACGAATAACCGGTGGAATCGCGTAGATCACTACTGCGATAAGGCCAGGAATTTTCCCGATGCCCAATAACATCACAACTGGAATGAGATACACAAATGCCGGCATGGTTTGCATGACGTCGAGTAATGGTGTTACCACCGACTGAATGCGATTAGAGCGCGCCATAGCGATGCCGATAGGGATACCAAGTGCGATGGCAAGCATAGTACATACAGTGATGATACTGAGCGTGCGCATAGTATCTTCCCACATTCCAAAATAGCCAATCAGAATCAGCGAACCAAAACATGCAGCGGCCAGTTTCCAAGAGCGGCTAGCGGCATAAACGAGAGTGGTGCAGACACCTAAAATAATGAACCAAGGTGTAGAAATCAGAAGTTTTTCAAACCAGACAAGAAACGCCAGGAGCGGATCAAACAGAGACTCAATGAGTTCACCATACTCGCGAGAGAAATCTCTGTAGGCGCCGTCGAGTGTTTTGCGAATCGCCCTGAGATCAGAGGCATCCATTTCCGGGAATTCGCTGAGCCAATTTGAGTCAGACATATGTACTTCCTTTTTCTGATATACCTAAGCGCTTTCAAGAAACTTAATTTGGCAAGAAGAGTAGGGCACCTAGGCCAAGTAATGGTCGTTCGACAGGTTCTTTATCGAACGTATTACTCTTTAAGCTCAGGCGAATATCGTCAAACTTCTCTTTTTCGTTCCTTAGGTATACATCCTTTAAAATAAAACAATCATTAGTGTTCAAACTAATGATTTGCTTGGATTATAGTTTTTCTTCTTCAATAAAATGAACACATTAGCGTGTATTTGTATGAAAAATCTGCGCAAACTAACGTTTTTATTATCCGGTTAATTAGAATTGATCTTTTTGCTCGTTTGTCATCGAAATTTCTAAATTATTAGATGTCTAATTAATGCTGATGTATTACGTATTTGTCGTGTTGATTTTTGCAAACTTAGTTTATTGGCATATGCTAGAAATGTTATTGGCATATGCCAGTTTAAGGCGTAATTTGACTCTATGTTTTTGAGGGACAATGATGGCAAGACCAAAGATAGAAAGACGAATATGCGGACGTGCGGCTCACCATTGCTTTAAGCCCAATGGCATTCCATTTAATCAGTTGGAGCAAGTCGCCATATTACCTGAAGAGTTAGAAGCGCTACGTTTAGCCGACTTAGAGGGGCTTAGCCAGCAGCAAGCTGCGGAGCAGATGGGCGTTTCTAGACAAACTTTTGGTAACACAGTAAAAAGTGCAAGATTGAAAGTCGCAAAAAGTTTAGTTGAAGGTCATGCATTAGTTTTTCCGAATGAGGAGTCAAACTTATGATTTATGCTATTCCTAATGATGGTGAGCGGGTGGCAAACCACTTTGTAAAAGCACCATACATTGCTATTTATTCTGATACTGACGGTATGCTAAAAAACTTAGCGAACATAGCTTCTATGCCACAAGCGGGTTGTAATGCGAAGTCTCAGTTGATTCAGTCTCTAAAAGGGTACAATGTGGATGCTGTTCTTGTGCGAAATATCGGTGAACGTGTATTGGCAAAGCTACTTAGCAGTGGCACGCCAGTATTTAGGCTGTCTACTCGTAGTTCCTTGGAAGATGTGCTTGCGGTTCCAAGAGAGCCTTTGATTGAGCCCTCTCAAGGACGTCCATCAAACAATCATAAGAAAAGTGTTCACAAAGAAAAAGGCGGCTGCGGCTCCTGTGGTTGTGGTGGCCAAAAATCAAAACCCTCCTTGTTGGCAAGACCTAAAGCGCTAATCAAAGCGACATCTAGCCCTGCTATACTTAAGCTAGAGTCGATGGCTAATAAGGCAGGTTAATATGGTTTGGTTATTTACCTTTCTTGGTTTTCTCGCAATCATTTTGTTGATGTCACTTGGCGTCATTTTTCACAACAAGCGCATTCAAGGAAGTTGCGGCGGTTTAAACAACGTCGGTGTTGATAAAGTATGCAACTGCGAAACCTCATGCGCAGAACCTGAAAGGCGTTTATATCAAATCTCAGAGCCTAACTCATCACCTGAGCGCTAAGGCTTTTGGCCCATTGCGGCAAGGTTTGCCGAAACCAGTCCAAATACTTGCTGGTCTGCGGATTCTCTCTGGAGACCAGTATGTTGACTACCTCGACAACGATCCACGCTTTTGCTAGTCCGATATCGCGCGCCAATTCTGTTGTTTCACCTTTCTCTGCGCACTTTATATATTTGTCTGCTACGTTCAAGTAATTATCAAATGTGCCCATGCCCTCGATGAGCGGCGCTAAATCTATCGCGACATGCCCTGTAGAAAAGCGCTCCCAGTCGAACAGCACCAGCTCGCCATTTTGGCGCTGTCCCCAGTTTCCTGCATTGGTGTCTCCGGAGATCAAGTTCTGCCCATCGAAAAGGTGCGCCGATCGTTGTTGTAGCTGGTGGAAGAACTGTTCTGTCTCTGAGCCCAGTTTAAGTGTTGCGAGTGCTTGTTGAGTCGCTTGTGGTGTCCACTGGTGGCGGTGATAAACACCATCTGATGTTGGTGGAAGTCGGTGCAGTTTGACGAGTTGTTCAATGACTCGATCATCTTCAAGTAAGAATGCTTGCTCGACTGCGTGGGGAACGTATTCAACGTACAGAACGTTTTTCTGGTCGTCGAGTTGAATCAAGCGCGGTACGTGTATTCCAAGCGCGTTAAACTGCTCGGCATAGCGTTGATAAAACGCCACTTCTATTTGAGTAGGGTTACGTTTTTCTATTACTTGGACGCCATCTTTTTCGATGAGAAAAACTTTGGCACTGCCCATTTGGTTGAGTTCTTGTTGCGACACCGGACTTCCTGTCTTCATGTAGAGAGAGCTCACCTTAATCGCTGCACTCACGTTTGCCAATAGCCACGACAAAGTGCCTCAAAAATATTAAATGCAACTGTTTAAATATGATTTTGCTGTGAGTGTCTAAATTTTACACAGTCTCGCCTGTACTCCGTTAAATTCGTTCTACGCTTACTATTCGTCTTAATAAAGGAGAACCAAAATGGCTGTAATGAAGCAGGATATTCCAAATCGTGTAACGGTTTACCATGACAATATCGACCAAGAACAAGAGCTGAAAAATGCGATGCTGCCAGAGAAACCGCGCTACTTTAACGGTGCTCCGACTTACAAAGCGAACAGCATCGAAGAGTTTGAAAGCAAAATCAGTCAGATAGGTTTGTCTCTCGATAAATAATTTTTCTTTTACCTAAAAGCGCCCTCAAAATGAGGGCGCTTTTTTGTTTATGTGATTGATTTGAATCGTAGGGAATTAACCTTGTTGTGCACTGCCTTGGCAGACTTGTTTCTGCACTGCTGGTGGCGCGGGCTCGTAATGGCTTAAGGTCATACTAAAGCTGCCTTCACCACCCGTGATGGAGCGCAATCGACGAGCGTAATCTTGCAGCTCGTTTACTGGTGACTTGGCTCTGAGTAAGGTGAAGCTGCTGTCGATTGGCTCGGAGCCTTCGATTAAGCCTCGGTTGCCAGATAAATCACCAGAAACATCGCCAACATTCGCGGTTGGGATGTGCAGTTCCATCTGGACAATGGGTTCTAGCACAATAGGATCGGCGTTGTTAATCGCATTTAAAAACGCTTTCTTACCTGCGATGACAAACGCAATTTCTTTCGAATCGACGGAGTGATATTTACCGTCATAAACGGTGACTTCCACATCCTTAATTGGGTTGCCAGAAATCGCGCCTTCCTCTAACGCTTGCAAAATACCTTTTTCTACAGCAGGAATGAGCGCGGTTGGAATTGCGCCACCCACCACTTTGTTGATGAACTTAAATCCGGCGCCACGTTCGAGTGGACGAACCTTCAATTGCACTTCACCAAACTGACCTGCACCGCCACTTTGTTTTTTGTGTCGATAATGCCCTTCGGCAGGTTTGGTGATGGTTTCAAAGTATTCGACGCTTGGTTGGCAGGTTTCGACGTCCAGTTTGTACACGTTCGCCATCTTTTCTAATGCGACTTTGAGGTGAAACTCCCCTTGGCCGCTGATGATGGTTTCGTTGGTGCGAGCGCGATGTTCGATGCGCAGAGAAGGGTCTTCACTGGCAATTTTATTCAGCACATCTCCTAATTTTTGCTCATCTCCACGCTTAAGAGGCTTCAAGCACAAAGAATACATGGAGTCAGGAAGATCCAACGTTTTGAGTTGAACTCCATCTTCTTCGTGAGAGTCATGAACGATTGAATCGAATTCGAGATCATCCACTTTGGCTAAAACGCAGAAGTCGCCCGCAAGCGCGCGAGGGATCTCGGTTCTATCTTTGCCCTGCAGTTGATATAAGTGCCCAACTTTAAATGCCTTGTTGCTTTCGCCAATATAAAGCTGGCTGCCCGCATTGATTTCCCCCTGATACACACGTAAGTAGGCAAGTTTTCCCATATATGGGTCGACGCTGACTTTGTACACGTGTGCGACGGTGTGCTCTAAGGTTTCGCAATTTACTTTGATTTTTTTGCCGTTCTTTTCCAGTTGAGGAGGGTTACCCTCGTTTGGCATGGGCATGATCTCCGCCAAGGTGCGCAGCAGCAACTCGACGCCCGTGCCGGTTTGTGCTGAGACAAAACAGACCGGAATCACATGTCCAGTTCTCAGTGCTTCTTCAAACGGATCATGCAGTTGCTCTGCGGTGAGTTCGGAGCCTTGTTCCAGATACAGTTCCATCAGTTCTTCATCGACTTCGATGACTTGGTCAATTAAGGTCTCATGAGCTTCATCTACCGTTGCAAGTAAGGTTTCTCGTCCCAATTCTGGTTCGAAATAGCAGTCAACTACAGATTCCCCGTCAGCCGAAGGTAAGTTGATCGGCAAGCAGTGGTCACCAAAATGCTCAACGATGTTCTCCATCAATCTTTCTAACTGACTACCGTGGTTATCGAGCTTATTGATGATGATCATCTGACATTTTTGCTGCTCTTTTGCAAAGGTGAATAAGCGATCGGAAGTTTGGTTAAGTGGTGTTTGAGGGTCGATGACAAGGGCGGATGTTTCAACGGCAGGAAAAACGCTGATAGTACGGCCAAGTAACTCGTTTTGTCCCGGAGTGTCGATGATATTGAGCCGGTGTTTATTCCAGCGCAGTGCGACTGGCGTTGCTTCAATACTGTGTTGATATTGGATGGATTGAGGGTCGAAGTCGGTAACAGTATCGCCTTTTTCTACGCTGCCTAAATGGTGGGTGGCATCGCAGGTGAAGAGCAGTTTTTCTATCAGTGTGGTTTTACCGGTCCCGGTTTGACCGACAAAAGCGATATTGCGTATTTTATTGATAGGCATAAAGCCTCCTTGCAAGATGGCGTGAAAAACCTACGAATTGCTAGGAAGTGGGTTGTTATAGAAACCCACGCACTGCATTGGAGTAGGGCGGGATTACCGCCTATTCGTCTTCCATGTCATTTTCCGGATGACTCGATGCATAAGACCACCTTCTTGGACTACTGGAATCTTAGCATGCCTCAATAACCATATAATTTATGTGATTTATTTCATGATGGGGCTGATTGTTTTTTAATCGAGATCATAAACTCAGAGGTTCTGACTTTTGGAGCAAAACCTCTGGATTGTTTAGGCTATTTGGAAAGAACGATTTCGCCGTCGCGATAAACCAAGCTTGGCGTTACATCTTGTCCGAGCAACACCGGGCCATCAAGATCGACAACGCTTGCCTGAGCAGCAATGGGTAAGGCAGCACGCATCGCAAGCGACGTCCCCAACATACAACCGGACATGAGGCTAAAACCGAGTTTTTGGGCGTCGTCGGCTAATAATAGTGCTTCAGTGAGCCCGCCAGTTTTATCTAGCTTAATATTCACCATTTCATATTTTCCAACCAGCTGATGTAATTGCTCTCTGGTGTGACAACTTTCATCGGCGCAAAGTGGAATGGGGTGCGGAATGCTGGCGAGTACGTCATCGCAGTCTTGTGGCAACGGTTGTTCGATCATGGTGATGTCTAGCGGTTCGAGTTGAGCAAATACCGTCGCGAGGTCGAGGTTTTGCCACGCTTCATTCGCATCTAAGACAATTTGTGCGTGCGGCGCGGCATCGCGTACTGCTGCAACGCGCTCAATCACGTTTTCACCATCCAGTTTTACCTTAAGCAGTTTTGCGCCTTGGCTAAGGTAAGCTTGTGCCTGTTTTGCCATCGCTTGCGGCTTGTCGATAGAAACCGTCATCGCCGTCACAATCGCCTCGGGTAAAGTAAAGAGGTCGTGAACCTGCTGCTTTTGGCTCAAAAGCGCGTGAAGATGCCAAAGGGCGCAATCCAATGCATTTCTTGCCGCCCCTGCGGGTAATAACGATTGAAGCTGGCTTTTGAGAACCATGACATCAGCTTCGCCTTTGGCATACAAACTTTGCAGTTCATGCGCGGCGTGAGAAATCGCCTTAATCACCGATTCAACCGATTCACCATAACGAGGGTATGGCGTACATTCACCTTGGGCGGTCATGCCTCGATGTTCAATTGTCACGCGGACTACGTGGCACTCTGTCCGACTGCCGCGAGAGATGCGAAATGGTGTCGCCATGGCAATCGTGACAGGTTCTACATGAATTTTCATCTCACTAGTTTTCCCTAAACCGCAGTTATTTTCTAAACCGTAAATGTTTCTTAAATCGTAAGGAGCCTATCTGCAACCGCATCAACGCCAAAACGTACAGGGTCGGTGACGGGCACTTGGTATTTGTCGCTCCAATCCTGGCATAACTGGGCTGCATCTTCTTCGCTGACCGCCGAAGTGTTCAAGCAAATACCCACTAATTGAGCGTTTGGATTTGTTAGGCGAGCAGCGGCCAGATTCGCTTCTATCGTTTGTTCAATGGTTGGCAAGCTCGCATGTGGTAAGTTGCGGATGTGCGGGCGACCAATCTCATGGCACAGTATCAGAGCGTCAGCTTGTGCGCCGTGAAGTAAGCCCAAACTTACGCCAGCAAACGAAGGGTTAAACAATGAACCTTGCCCTTCGATGATGTCCCAATCGTGATCGGTGAACTCAGGGCTGATCGCTTCTACTGCGCCGGAGATAAAATCGGCAACTACGGCATCAATCGAAATGCCACTGCCTGCGATGAGAATTCCGGTTTGACCCGTTGCTTTGAACTCTGCACGACAGTTTTTACGCTTCAATGCATACTCAATGGCAAGGGCAGAGTACATTTTGCCAACGGAGCAATCTGTTCCTACAGTAAGTACTCGCTTGCCTGCACGAGCTTTGCCATTGCCGACCTTGAGCGGGGCATCATAATGGCGAACATCATACAGTTTGGTTAATCCGCGTTGTTCTAGATCGGCAAGAGGAGAAAATTCCGCCAAACGTTGATGCATGCCCGATGCAATTTCAAATCCCATCTCTGCCGCTTCAAGTAAGGTTGCTTGCCAAGCTTCGGGAATGACGCCTCCTGGATTTGCCGTGCCGAGCACCAGCGTTTTTGCTCCTTGCTGCTGCGCTTGTTGTATTGTCATGTCGGTTAAACCAAGCGATACGGTTTCTGGCGTCAGGCGGATTTGGCCAAGGCAAATCTCAGGTCGCCATTGGTAAATGCCACGCGCGGTTTTTGCTGCAAGTGGATCGGTTACATCGCCAAGAAAAAGTAGGTAAGGTTGAGCAATTTGCATGATGGTTCCCTTCGTCATCGTTATTGCTCATTAATTTAGCCAGACTGATTTAGGAAACCGAATGCTTATTTGTTAGGCAGGTATAACTTCAGGTTATACCTTTAAACCATCTGTTGTTTTAGAGCGGTGATAAATTGCTTTGTCGCAATGGATTGAGGTGTGTGCTCTGCGAATAAAATAGAGACAGAGAAGGACATATTTGGCTCCAAAGCATGCACGGAAACGGCATTATCTTGGCGATATTGTTTTGCAGTCCAAGGGTCTACAATCGCGAATCCTGCTTCGTTTTTCACCAGTTCAGCCGCCGCGGAGTAGCTGCGGACGGTAATGGCATGTTGATAATGCTCGTCACGCGCTGACAAGGTTTGATGTAACAGCAAGCCCAGAGGGTCTCGGCTATCTAAACCGATAATGGGTAAATCGTGACTGATGAGTTCTTCTAAAATGACGGTTTTTTCTGCGGGTATCGCTGCGCTTTTAGGAGCAATCAGTGCTAAGTTTTCTTTCAATAACACGTGCCCCATGATCGCTGGTGGTGTTTCTTCACCGAACGCAATGGCGACATCCAGTTCATGTTTCAGTAATCCTGAGCACAGCTCATCGCGATTGGCCGTTAATAGCTCAAAGGAGATGCCGTGCTCTTTCGACAACAACGCGACAGTCGGCGCTAACAAGTGCGCGGCCAAAACAGGCGGGGCACCGACTCGTAAATGTTGAGTTCCCTGTTTGACTTTGTTGGTCAGAGAGCGAAATTGTCCGAGTTGTTGATAGACTTTTTCAGCCTCTGGCAATAAGGCTTTGGCTTCTTGAGTGGGAACGAGGCGACCTTTTACACGCTCAAATAAAGCGAAGCTCAGTTGTTGTTCTGTATGGGCGAGAACTCGAGTGACATTAGGTTGGGAAACGTGCAGTAAGCGAGCCGCGCCTGACACCGTTCCTGCTTGCATAATGGCGTAAAAGACTTCTAATTGCCTTAAGTTCACTGCGATTTCCCCCTGCTCATGTTGGTCACCTCAGAATACCCAACCTTGCTGATAAGCGATAGAGGCAAAAGTGCTGGCGTAAAAAATAGGAAGACGATGTTGGTTGCCTTCTTATCTCGCTTTTTCAATTTCTCAACTTCTCAACTTCTCAACTTCTCAACTTCTCAACTTCTATGCTTCACTTTGCTGCTGCATGAAGGGGCAGGTCGTTAAACGGCTCGACGTCTCGGCTGAGTAATCCCATCAAAACCACTGCTAACACCATGACAACAGCTGCTATTGCAAAACCGTATTGTGTTAGCTCGTAATGACTTAACATCGCGATTAACACGTAACTGAGAGATTGAATGGTGGTGGCAAACATGCTGATGCCGCCATCGACGCGACCTCGTTGATGAACCGCTACGGTATGATGCATCCAGTTGACTCTCGCAATGCGATTTAGCGCGTTAAATACGCCAAACAGCGCCGTAAACAATAAGATGGTCAGCGGGCTCATCGCAAAACTCATACCGATAAGCGCAAAAGAGACCATAACCATCGAAGCGAACATAATGTGGCTATGGGAGGCACGGCTTAGCACTTTGGTGACAATAAAGCCGGTTAGCAACGAGCCGAGGCCAAAACTGATGTTGAACCCTGCAAACCAATCGCCAGAGATGCCTTGTTCAGAAAACCAAATCGGCACCAGTTTGCTCAAATACGTCAATGCAGGATAAGAGAGGCAAGAGAGCAGAATAAAGCCATAAAATCGAGGTTCGAGACGGAATATTTGTTTGCTCTCTTTGAGTTGCGCGATGAAAGCAACGGATTTTGATGCCCTTAATTGTTGGGTATAAGGCGTCAGAATATAGAACATCGCTGCTAACGCAGAGGCGCTGGCCGCAAACAAAGCAAACTCTTTCATACCCCACATTTCAAGCAAAACAATACCCAACGCGCCAGCTCCGAGGGTTGTGGATTGCATTACAACTTCTTGCTGACCCGAAATTTTCGCATACTCATGGTGCTGATAATTTTCTTGGGTGAAGGCGTTGTTGGTCGTCCATGCAAAATTACTCGAAACCCAATACACCAATTGCGCAAAAGCCAGCAACCAGTGTGACTCAAACCCTAACCAATAAGCAATGAACACCACCAAAGCCATACCCGATTGAATCCATTGATTGAGCACGAGTAGTACTTTGCGTGAATGTCGGTCAATTAAAGTGGAAAAGAAAGGCGTTGCTAGAAAAGAAATCGCGGTGCAGCTCAGAGAAACTAAAGCTACGAAAGTGCCCATGTTAGGTTCGGAAAGCATGACCCATGGCAGCGCCATCATGAATAAGCCAGAGGAAATGCTGTCGAAGAAGCGGCCAGCTAAGTACGGCTGAGTTTTATTTTTCATTATGTTTGCCTCTAACTCCCGATGGATTTCAAAAGGTTGATGTCCAACTGTCTTGTGTTTAACAACCAAGTCGTTCGCGCTGAACACATTATCTTGAGATCGCCGGGGTTTAGCGTTAATTAAGATGGTGCAACTTTAAAACCTCAAGTAAACTTGAGGTAAAGCATTTTTTTAACAAAATTGATACACAGGGAGTCAAGGATGGAAATCAGCGTAGGAGAAGTGGCAAAACGTTCTGGAGTGAAAGTATCTGCCCTACATTTTTACGAGCAAAAAGGACTGATTTCGAGCTGGAGAAATCAAGGTAATCAGCGTCGCTACCATCGCAGTGTGTTGCGCCGTGTTGCGGTGATCAAAGCAGCGCAGCAAGTTGGGTTGTCGTTAGAAGAAATTAAACATGCGTTAGATGAACTGCCGAAACACCAAGCCCCTAACAAAGCGCAATGGGAAGAAATGGCAAGCCATTGGCATGAACAGTTAGAACAAAAGATTCAAAAACTTAAAGCGTTGCAAAACGATTTAGGCGGATGCATTGGCTGCGGGTGCTTGTCGTTAGAAACCTGCGCACTGCGAAACCCAGAAGATGTATTAGGGAAAGACCACTCGGGGTCGAACTTAACGTTAGAAGAAGAGTAGCGATTATCTCTATTCTTTGTCGAAACTGTCGACTACGATCGCGCCCATCGAAGCAGGCATTGTGATGACGATAACGCGTTTTATCGCAACCAAAGGCTCATTCATGAGTGGCAGTTTATCAAGACAGAAAAGAACTAACGCTACCACAACGGCCGCAATGAGGTACGCAATAACCACACGAAAAATAAAGATGGATACGCGATTCTTGATGTGGCTTTGAAACACGCTTTGATACGCGAAAAAACTGAGGAAAATGACAGAAAGACTTAACAGCATGAGCAAGTTTGCCATTGGTAGGCTCTCACCCAATCGCCACGCTTCCTCCGAAAATGAGATCGGGACTGCTAGGGCAAAAGCGCCAACCAATACTTGGCTAGCGTCTTCTAGATTAAAGTGGCTGCTCATGCTGTTTATTCCATTATTCGCTTGCTAGATGTAAGAGCTTTTCAAAACGCTCATTACCGTGCAGCAATTCGAGGTCTCGTTCTTCGGCAAGTAAATCACGAATGGATGGGCTGTATTCAATTGCGCGTTCCAAGTCTTCAATAGCTTGCTCTTCGATACCAAGGCGAGAGTATGCACACGCGCGTTGATACAGTGCAGGGCCGTTGGTGTAATCGACTTCAAGTACGCGGTTACAAATGCTAAGTGCCCAATGGTATTCGTTGATTTCCATCGCTGCGTCGGCTTTGTAAGTCAACGCTTCTAAATCACCTGGACGAATTAATAAGATTTCATCATAGATTTCAATACGTTGTTCTGGAGTTTGAGAGCTTTGTGCACGTAGCCATAAGTTATGGATCTCGTTGATTTTCTCAATCTCTTTGTTGTTTTCGCTGATAATGCGAGTTTTGCGTTTTAAATCTCGCTCAAGGGCGACAAACTTTTTCTCGTATTCTTGGGCGATCTTCTCCAATCGTTTATCAGCCATCTCTTTGGTGTTGTGTTTAAACTCGCGCAGAGATTGCCATCCGACAAAGGCAATCAGCGATGCGACACCAGCAATGATGTAGAAGAAGTATGTAACGGTCACGTTGGCATAGTTCAACGATTTATCTGCGACCGTTAGCTCGCGATCGGTGATCTCTGTGATCATTCGCTTTTCTAGGCTTTGATAGTCCTGACGCAGCGCTTTTAGTTCATCTAAAATGTAGCGTTCCATTAATGGTCTATCTAACAGATCCGATTCTGAATACTTTTCCTCCGATGCCATTGTTGGCAAGGCAAGTATCAGCGAGAAAAAAATACCAATAAATAAGCGCATATAACGTCCTTTCACGAGAAGAGTACAGATAGACCATGCAACAATAGCAAATAGCACAAACGTTTAGCAAAGTTATTACAAAAGAAATAACAGTCGTCTTCGTAGAAGTCATATTCTTGTTGTTTTTCAGTTTGTTCCTGGTGGTTATTTGTTGTGATATCTTTTATCCTCCTTGCGAATTTATGATTAATGGAGTGAGCATGGACGCGCGAGCTAAGGATTACTTAGAACAATTCCTAGAATTATTATCACCAGAACAAAGGGAAGCTGTACCATCAGTCAGTGCTGACTATTATTGTGCCGATGAATACAACGCGAATGTATGCGCAGATTTGGTTCGTATTGGACAGAAAACTGCATCGTGCAGTTTGGAGCTTTGGTATCGAGAGCATGGTGAAATCATGCCCCAAGTCGGTCATTTACAAGTAGTGACGAATTGGGATGGGGACCCGGTTTGCGTGATACGAATTACTGACGTAAGTACATGCAAATATGAGGATGTAACCGCAGAGTTTGCCTTCGCAGAAGGCGAAGGTGATAGAACCTTAAACTGGTGGCGTGATGCTCATACTGCATTTTTTAAAGCTGAATGCGATGAGTTGAATATCGATTGGCATGAGAAACGTACGCTGGTTTTAGAGCGTTTTGAAGTGGTGTATCCCGTCAATTAGTCTCTGATAGCAGCACTGATTTGAAGTGCTGCTTTCTTTACTGAGAGACCATTTTTAGCGCTTTCGAGCGGTCACACTAAACATGTGCCAATGTTTTTGGCTTCCTACTACAGTGGTCCCGTCTTCATCTCTTTCATGCAATGAAATGAGGTCGTAACCTTCGAATAAGCTTTCCACTTCCTTTTTTGTTAATGCGGTAATGTTTGGGTGCATTTCGGAGGTAACCCAGGAGTCTTTCACTCCCAAGAAATCGCCGCAGAAGATACCGCCCGGTTGTAATGCGCTGTCTATTTTTGTCCAGACTTGTTTGAAGCCTGTATCAGGGCAAAAGAACAAACTGGCATTTGCGATAACCAAGCTGCACTGAGGGTAATGAAATTCAGTAAAACAGCACTGCGAAACCGAAAATCGTTTATTACCTTCAAAGCGTGTTAAACAAGTTTTTACTGCATCTTCATTGCTATCACATGCGTGAACCTTAAATCCCTGTTCGAGTAGAAAGTGGCTGTCTCGACCTATTCCGCAGCCAATATCAAGAGCGACTTTGCCTTCTATCTTAAGTCGGTTTACGGCATTTTCCACGTTTGGGCGGTGAGGTTGGCTTAAAATTTTCTGATAGTATTCATTCCATTGCGCTGGCATTGAACTTCCTTATGTTGGTTGTGTCCCCTGCCCAAAACTAGCGTCCATTTTGTTTTGCTTGACTGGGGAGGTTTGCAGTATTGGCAGCTGTTATAGCTGATCTTCAATCGGTAATATTCCGGAGAACCAAGCGCCCATTTTTCGCCATACTCCTGCTTCTGGTTCGGAGTCGTATTCTTCGCCTGTTTTTACGTCGGTCCAGACAATGTCCCCGTCGCGCAGAGTTAAGGCGTAGGCGTTACTCGACAGTTGATTTGGCAGTTGTTCTAGAAACATTTGCACATATTCTGGCTGTTCGATAACAACGGCCATTTCGGTATTCAAAGCGGCCGAACGTGGGTCCCAGTTCATCGAACCAACGAAAAGTGTTTTGTTATCAATTGTCATTGCTTTAGCGTGTAAACTTGCTCTGCTACTCCCCGTGAGGCTCCACTTACTTTTGAGTTTCGCGCTCGCTTTTACTTCCCAAAGCTTGATTCCAGCTTCGAGTAGATCTTTTCGATATTTTGCGTACCAACCATGCACGGCAAACACATCGTTAGACGCGAGGCTATTGGTCACAATCGTGATATCAACGCCTCGCTTGGCCGCGTTACTTAATGCTTGAGTACCTGCTTCAGTTGGAACGAAATAGGGAGAAATGAGCACAAATGAATCCTCAACACTTTTAACCAATTCCGACAAATTATCAATAAGTTGGCTCTCTCGGGTCGCGACTTTATCGGGCAGATCAAACCATACTTTCGCTTCTCCCCAGTAGAGCTTGAGTTTGCCTTGTTTTAGATCTTGGTACATATCCAGTTGAGTGAAGTCATAGCGGCCGGTTGAAAACTTTTCCTCTAACCGGAGTTTATTGACCTGCTTTTGAATCGCTTGGTCGGTAATTTGCTGTGAATTCGGTGTAATCCATTCCATTGGTATCGAATAGGCGCTATTCCAGTAGAGGTCGAACTGATCGGCAGTTTGTTGTACCGCCTCACCATAGAGCAGAAGATCAAAATCACCAAACTCAACTTGCGATTCAAAAGAGAAGTATTCATTGCCGATATTTCTACCTCCGACAATGGCGGAAACACTGTCTGCAATCAGAGACTTATTGTGCATACGACGATTAAGGCGTTCAAAATCGCTAGCAAGAGCGAACCAACGGGAGTCGCGATACTGATGCGGGTTAAATAAGCGGATTTCTATATTAGGATGTGCATTGAGGGCTGCCATCACATCGTCGTTTCGCTTTTGCATATCGTCAAGCAACAGTCTTACTCGAACACCACGCTTTGCCGCTTCATACAAGCGCCACGTTATTAGCTGACTCGTTTCGTCACCACGGTAAATATAGTATTGAAGGTCAAGGCTTTTCTGGGCGGACTCGATCAAAGAGGTTCGAGCAAGAAGGGCATCGTGTCCCTGATTTAACGGTGCAAAGCCAGTTATGGACTTAGGATCTCTCCCGTAAGCTTCAAAGTACTGCGCAAGAACAGAATCCTTTTGATAACCGAGCTGAAAGCTGGTGGACTTTTCACTGGCGTCATTCAACGATACGGATGAGCATGCCGATAAAATAGTGAGCAGCGAGGGGAAGAGCAACTTGGCGAGCGTTTGTAACAAAGCACATTTCCTTGTCTTACAGAGTGTTACCTACTCCAAATTATAGACTTAAGCTGACGCCACATGCACCCAGAACCGTTTTATAACGAGCGATTAATCAATGAATTGCCATAGAACCTGCACTAAGTTCAACTTTTAGAGCGCAGATAATCATTTATTTTAATTATCATTATGGCCGTATTGGTCATAATCACTAATATCTGGTGATTATGACCAATAGCACACTGGATAAAATAATGGTTTTTATATAACTATATGATTTTTAATAAATAAATGCTTGGCATGTCATTTGCTGTTTAGAATAAAAGTTAAGTTAGAGCAACTTGCGCAGTTGGTTAATTTTTTGTTAATTTTATTAACTTTGAATTGGCAATAACTATCTAGTTCGCTGCTTAAAAGACTAGGCAAGTGCCGCTTTGATGTTTATTCAAATTCAATTCTCTCACCACCATGCTTACCGGGAGCAATGGACTGAATAAAAGTGTGGTGTTGAAAACAACAATAAAAAAGGATTTTCGATGTTAGCAAAACCCATATTACGTTGGCTTTTACCCTTCGTCGTCGTTGGAGGCTCTTATGCAGGATATGCTGCAATTGCCGCAACTGCGCCGGAAAAAGAGTCAACCAAAGATGCAATTACAGAGCCTACTGTTCAGGCTTCTTCTCTTTTTCCTACCGATCACAAAGTGGTGATTACCAGTCACGGTGAATTAGTCCCTTTTGAAAAAACACACCTTTCCGCGCAAGTTAGTGGTGAAGTTACAAGTTGGCACCCGAATTTTGTGACGGGTGGCATCGTAAAACGAGGAGAGGTTCTTTTCACAATTGAAAGTGACAACTATGAAGCGTCGGTTTTACAAGCTGAAGCCGATTTAGCTAGTGCACGCGCAAACTTGATTGAGGAACAAGCGAAAGCCGAAGTGGCAAAACGTCAGGCAAAGAGACTGAGCGATAAGCAAGTGACGGATCTGTATTTACGCAAGCCTCACGTTTTGAGCGCACAAGCGCAAGTGAAGTCGGCTCAAGCGGCACTCAAACGAGCAAAAAGAGAGTTAGAAAATTGCAAAGTCGTTGCACCTTACGATGCGCTGGTTGTTGAGCGTGATATTGGTGTTGGTCAATTTGTTACATCTGGTTCTCGAGTTGCCACGTTAAACAACATCGAAGTGGCAGAGGTGCACGTACCCATTGCCGGTTTTGATAGTGCATTTTTACCCGAATCCATTGGTGAACTCACTGCGACAGTGACGCAGCAAGGTGTGTTTTCTACCACTAGAGAAGGTCGAGTAGTTCGTGATCTAGGCATGATTGATAGCGCTACCCGAATGATTAACATGGTCATTCAAATCGCGGACCCATACGGTGTCGATAACCAGCAGCCTCCAATTAAATTCGGCTCCTACGTTGAAGTGAGCTTCACTGGTAAGGAACTTAAGCACATCTACCGCTTGCCACAGGAATTAGTTAAAAACCGTACCGTGTGGGTGGTGAATGGCGATAATCAACTTCAACCCAGAACTGTCACGGTTTTGAGAGCAGAAGGTGAGTTTTTGCTGGTGGGCGAAGGCTTAGAGCAAAGTGATAAGTTGGTACTGACCTTACCAGAGTACCCTCAAAAAGGCATGGCGGTACAAATCGCAAAAAAGAGTGACGACTCCGAAACCGTCGTACAGTAAGTAGGAGTTTGTCATGGAAGATACTAAACAAAAGGGCTTAATTGCCTATTTTGCGAATAACCCCGTCGCTGCCAACCTTTTGATGGTGTTCATCATTATCATGGGTGTGGTGAGTTTTCTCTTTATTCAAAGGCAGATGTTTCCGAATATTGAGGTGAACTACATTGATGTTCGTGCGACTTATCCTGGCGCTTCTCCTCAAGAGATAGAAGAGAGTATTCTCGTTAAGGTCGAGGAATCGATTAAAGACGTCACCGGGATTAAAAAAGCAGTCTCAACGGCCTCTAGAGGTAGCGCGTATGTTTCCATCGAGGTAGACGTTAATGCCGATATCAAGCGTGTCTTGGATGATGTAAACCAACGTATTGATACCTTGTCTAACTTACCAGCGGGTATGGAACCAATCAATGTCTACCAAGTTGAATGGCGCCAAGATGTAATCGAAATGGGGTTAGTTGGGGACCGACCGCTCGAGGAGCTTAAACTGCTTGCTAAGCAAATCGAAGATGAATTACTTCAGTTAGAAAACGTCATGCTGGTGTATCTGAGTGCGCCAGAAGAAGAAATAGCGATTGAAGTTGACCCACTTGTTCTTCGTAAATACGACCTGACGTTGAGCGATATCAGCAGCGCGATCAGCCGTTACTCAGCCAACTTTTCTGCGGGCGAAGTAAAAACAAACTCAGGGATGATTGCAGTAAGGATTGAAAACCAATACTACCGTGGTGATGAGTTTAGAAATATTCCTGTAAAGCTTGGCGCAAATGGTGCAAAGGTTCTGTTGCAAGATATTGCCACAATAAAAGATGGCTTTACGGAAGAAGAGCGCTACTTTGAATACTCAGGTCAGAATGCGATCTACATGTCTGTTGAAGCAACTCGTGACCAGAACATTATCCCTGTTGCACAGTCCGTTCGTAATTATATTGAAGCAAAAAACAAGACATTGCCGCAGGATGTTAAGCTCAAAGTCTTAGTTGATACGACTTACTATTTAAATGGGCGTCTCGACATGATGTTGAAAAACTTGCTGCAAGGCGCTGCATTAGTCGCGATTATGCTGACCATTTTCCTACGTTTCCGCTTGGCTATGTGGGTAATGATTGGGCTACCTGTCTGTTTTCTCGGTGCCGTAATGATGATGCCTGCATTAGGGATCACGGTAAACATCGTGTCTCTTTTTGCCTTCATTATGGTGCTCGGTATTGTAGTTGATGACGCCATCGTGATGGGAGAAAGTGCGTACAGTGAAATCGAAGAAAAGGGCGGTGGCGTCGAAAACGTGGTTCGTGGTGTAAAACGTGTTGCCACACCAGCCACTTTCGGTGTGTTAACCACAATTGCTGTGTTTGCCCCTTTCTTGTTGTCTAGCGGTATTGATAGTGCCTTCTTTTATGGTATCGCGGGGGTCGTGATTCTTTGTTTGATCTTCAGTTTGATTGAATCGAAGCTGATCCTACCAGCGCACTTGGCGCATACCCATTTTAAGCCAGTTAAACCAGGTGGCTGGCGTGACCGATTTAACCAACGTTTTTTTGGTTTTGTAAATGGTCCATATCGTAACTTTGTAACAACATGCACCCATTGGCGCTGGACAGTGTTTGCGGTGTTCTGTGGTTTACTGCTGATCAGCGCGGCTTTGATCAACGCGAATTATGTTCGGGTGATCCCTAACCCTAAAGTGCCGACTGACTATCCTGCGATCACTATTGAAATGAATGATACCGTTTCAAGTGAGCAGACAATCAGTGCACTCAAGACTATTGAACGTGTCATGCAAAAGATCGAATCTGAGACCATTGCGGAACATGGTCAAGGAATGATTCGTGATGTGCTGTCGTACAACAGAAGCCGCACCGAAGGTCGAGTATTAGTACCTCTTGTTGATGAAGAGTTACGCCCGTTCAATACATTTGAACTGGCTCGACGTTGGCGTGAAGCTATGCCTGTTATTCCAGGTATGAAGAGCATCAAAATCCGCGAGCAGAGTGCGGGTGGTGGTGACAGAGATGAGTTTGGTTACTTGTTGTTTGGTTCTAACATCAATGAGCTCAACGAGGCTGGGCGTTACTTGATAGAGCGTTTACAGCAGGAAGAAGGGTTATATGATATTTCATCTTCTATTGATTCTGGAAGCAAAGAAGTACTCCTGTCTCTTGCGCCTGTAGCGTACGATCTCGGTCTGGATCTCACCATGATCGCAGAGCAAGTTGGTGGCAGCTTTTATGGTGGCGAAGCACAGCGCATTATTCGTGATGGTGAAGAAATTAAAGTTATGGTGCGTTACCCGCAACTGACGCGTGAAGCATTCTCATCATTGCGTTACGCCGTGATTACAACACCAGCAGGTAAGAAGGTCATGTTGGGTGATGTGGTGAAGATCAATGAGCAGCCGGGCGTGAGTAGCATTCGACGTGAAGGCGGGTATCAAACCGTTTATGTCTATGGTTCGATAGACGAAGAATTGGTTGAACCTCAAGAAATCGTGAAGGTCATTGACGACAATATCTTACCGGACATGAAGCAAGCCTTCCCAACTGTGAAAACAGAATTGGGCGGTGATATTGAAGAGCAGGCTGCGCAGCGTAATGAACAGATTTTGTTCTTTATTGCAGGCATGATCATCGTCTACATCTTGTTAGCTGTACCGTTAAAAAGTTATACCCAACCTTTGATTGTAATGTCCGTCATTCCGTTTAGTCTGACGGGGGCGATTTGGGGCCATTTCTGGCTAGGTTTAGACATCAGTATGATGTCGACATTTGGTTTGATCGCCGCTGCTGGCGTGGTTATCAACGACTCTCTGGTTATGACAGATTACGTAAATCAAGTGAGAGAAAAGGGTATGAACATCAAACAAGCGGTTGTTGAGGCGGGTTGTGCTCGTTTTCGAGCTATCACGCTCACCTCAATAACGACGTTTGCGGGTGTATTGCCGATAATGTTTGAAACGAGTTTGCAGGCGCGTTTCGTCATACCGATGGCTGTCGCTTTGGGCTTTGCAGTGTTGTACGCAACGGTTCTGACTTTAGTGTTGGTGCCTTGTTTGTATTTAATGCTTGAAGATATTAAAAATATTTTCAGATCGATTAAGAGGTTTATCCATCGTTTGATTAATCGTTTCAGAAAGTCGCCAGTGACGTCGAGCGTTGAAGCAAGCGTATCGAGTTAACAAGCTTGATGTTAACGATTAGGAGCAGCCTTCGGGCTGCTTTTTTGTTTCCGCATTTTGATTCAAAGCGATTTTTTAGTGGGCAGTTACGTAATTATCTGATGAGAAAACTGCCTGACAAAGCATTTATAATATGTATGTTTTTAATGTATTGAATTCGCATGGTTAATTTGACACTTGGTTAGCGAAATTTACCAGACGAAGATAACGCTGAATATGGCTCATGATTTAAGTTATTGAAAAATAACAAAATAAAAGTTGGCATCGTATGTGCAATATATAAATTGTAATTAAAATTAACTGCTAATCCTCAAGGAGCTTATTATGAAAAGCGTATTTCTATCTACTCTAAGTCTTATTGCTGTAATGTCATCACCAATCGCTGCTGCTAACACTTTAGACAAAGAGGAGTGGAGCTCAGATTTACGTCAGGACTTTTCTGAGATGAAACATGAAGCTATAGCAGATATTCAGCAAATGAACATGGATGCCATTCACGCACGTGATGAGCGTATCGTGAAAAACATTAAAGATGAGCAAGAACAGTTAGTAAAGGTAACGTGCCACAAAGAGAAAGCAAGCAAGTCATAAACGCCGCTAAAAGAGACTAACAGACGAAAATGAATCCAATACGAGTTCGGTGTTAGTTAGCAGTAAGCACTGACCTTGTTGCTCTACTTGCCAGCCTTTTAAGGCTGGCTTTTTTGTTTCTCATTTCATGGGTGGAGATCAGATCCTCAAGCTTATTATCAATAGTTGGCGTGTTTGATGAGCTATTGCTGGATGGAGCGGATGTAACTTTCAAAAGTGTAGATTTCAGTAAAGTGGAGGTGATGTTAGATATTTAAAATTTAGAAAAGATCCGATCTCCTTTTTGACCTTCATAATACCTTAGTATGTGGCTTACCTTTACTTGAATTAGAACTCATATTGCAGGCTCTCGTTTAAAGGTATTGATGCATATTTGAAGAATAAGAGATAGACATATGAGTTTTATTAAAATGTGTAAAGATGGTTTTAGAGGAAAGCCGGATTTCTCTAATTTATTACATAATGCGTTCCAGATAGATGACTTAGTGCTGTCATTTGAGTGTCCGAACAACATATATGAAGGACATGTATACCAGGATCTTGTTAATTTAGAACGGTTCGATGTTGAATCAAAAGTAGAGAGGCATGAAAGGTTTGTAAAGTTAGCTACGGTATATTTTTTGTTTCAGAAGAAAATATTAAACCCTTTGCTTCCTATTAACAAACAAGGTGGATTATATATTAGGTTACGGGTTAAATCTGCTGGAGAAGATATTAATAATATTAGTCAATTGTCTTCATTTTTAGAGAGAGAGTATTATGATTTTTATCATGCCCCGGAGCAAAGTGAAGGCTCTATGAGGGGGTATCATACAGACTTGATGAAAGAATTGACTAAGCGTGCGAATAAACAATGGGGAGAAATTCCAGAAAGTGAAGACCGAAAAAGAGAAAAAGAAGAATATTTAATTAGAGGTTTCTTAAGTGGTTATCCACCAATAAAGTGTGAGCTAGTTGAAGTTGGAAAAAACAAATACTCAAAATACTCAGAAGGTAATCTTAATTATAAGATTGAATTAAGAAGAGTATACAATGTACCCATAAAAAATGAATTCTACCTGAGCATCGAGTTTTGGTATAAGTACGAATCGATGTTTGCCAAGCAAAAGTTTTTAGATTGGGTGAGAAGTGCTGATGAAACTTTTGAAAAAAAAGTATTGGAATTACTGGACTTGTCTCCGCTCATCGACTCGTATACAGCCAAAGCAGTAAAGGGATTGAACGAAGAAACTAAGGCAGAGTAACACAGCGTCAGTGTCAAGAAAAGCTAGCAAAGTATGTAGCCATGAGAGAAAAATGAATCTAATTGGATGTCTATTTACCCTTGTGCTCATGGTGCATATAAAGCCAATGGATTTAGTATAGAGCTTACCACAAATATCAATAAATATTTAAATAACAAGAGATAGAAATATGGATTTTATCAAGATCTTTAAAGATGGTTTTAGAGGGAAACCAGATTTTGCACACTTGTTACATAATGTATTCCAGATAGATGACTTAGTACTATCATTTGAATGCCCGAACAATATATATGAAGGTCATGTATACCAAGATTTTATTGAATTACAACGGTTCAATATTGATTCAAAAGTAGAGCGACATGAAAAGTGTATAAAATTGGCCACGATTTATTTTTCTTTTCAAAAGAAAATAATCAATCCACTATTACCAATCAATAAACAAGGTGGTTTATATATTAGGTTAAGGATTAAGTCTGCAGATAAATGTATTACTAGTGCTAATCAACTATCTTCACTTATAGAGAAAGAGTACGTGGATTTTTATCATGCTGTAGAGTCACCTGACGGCTCTCGAAAAGGTGATCATACAGAGTTGATGAATGATGCCATTGCGTACGCAAATCATCGTTGGGGAACAGACCCGATAAACGAAGAAAAAAAGAGAGCGAAAGAAGAGTTCCTTGTAGGAGAGTTTCTTCGTGGTTATCCTCCAATCAAATGCCAAGATATCAAGATTGGTGAAAATACATTTTCAAAATATGTAGAAGGAAATTTGGAGTATAAAAAAGACTATCGAAGAGTGTACAATTTGCCTATCAAAAATGAGTTTTACTTTAGTATTGAATTTTTATATGAAATCGAACCTATGTTTGCTCAAAAAAAGTTTTTAGATTGGGTAAGACACGCGGATGAAATTTTTGAAAAAAACGTTTTAGAGTTGCTAGCACTGTCTCCGCTTATTGATTCGCATACTACCTCCAAATCCGAAAGGTTGGCAAAAAAAGTTGATCCAGAGCGTTCATACTTAACTTAAAGAAAAAAGCCCGCGAAGAATACCTTCACGGGCGAAAAAAGGGCACCAAATTGGGTGTCTATTCATTTTGGAGGTGGTCGAACGTCCATATAAAACTGACAATAGGCTTGGTGAGAGGCTTACCACCAGCGCGACCAACGAGGCTAAAGTTAACATTGTTGTAATGATTGTTAAAATGTTAATTCTTCAATCAATGTTTTCATTATCGTGAGTTTAAATTGTGAATGTGTTGCCTGCGTGTATTTTTACTCTGTGAAATGCCGTTTTTGACAATAAAACATATTATAAATCTTGTGTTGGTTATTTGATTTGGTTATATAAAACTCAACATACTTAATCCTTAACTGTTCATATTTACACTTAATGAGACACAATAACCCTCTGCTTGTTAAGTGATTGTGTGTTTTTTAACGCATTGGTATTGAACAAAAAGCGACCTAAGCCGCTCTTGTTCATTTTGATAAGTTTACTTATCAGTTGTTTTAGATTTCTTCGTGCTTATGGACTAGGCCGAAGTCAGCTAAAATGGCATACGCAGCAGGGATCATAAACAACACCAGCAGAGTGGATGCGAAAATACCAAACACGATGGAGATAACCAGTGGTTGGATAACCTGTGCTTGCAAACTGGTTTCAGTCAGTAACGGAAGCAAACCTGCTGCAGTGGTCATTGATGTCAGGAATACTGCTCTAAAGCGTTCCCGACTGGCTTTGACTACTGAGTCGTGCACATTATCCCCTTCATCGACATGATGGCGTATGTACTGAACTAACAGAATCGAGTCATTCACCACAATCCCCGCTAGTGAGACAAAGCCCATCATACTCGGCATACTTAATGAGTGACCGAGTAGGATGTGTCCCCATACCACGCCAATAAAGGCGAGTGGAATCGCAAGCATGACCACGAATGGTTCCAAATAACTGCGGAATTGGTAACTCAGAATCGCAAACACGCCAAACAAACCAAGCAAGAAGCCTTTACCCATTGATGCGCCAGTTTCAGCGGTATCTTTGGCTTCGCCTTCAAAATCAAAGCGAAGACCAGGATACTTTTGCATAAGCTTTGGCGCTTCATCTTGTTGGAACTGACGAATAATGGCGGTTGAGTTGGCTTTCGTATTGTCGATATCGCCGAATACACTCACTGTGCGCAAGCCATCAATGCGCTGGATTCTTACGTAATTACGTTGGAAATCCAAAGTCGCAATGGTCGCGAGTGGGATTTGACTGCCATCGGACAAGATAATTGGGAAGTTTGCCAATTGCTGTAAGTCACCAGCTTGTGCTTTATCGAGGCGAACTTCGATGGAAATGTTTTCTACCCCAACTTGGATTTCGTCTGCGGTTTGGCCAAAGAAAGCCGCACGTAACTGATTGGCGATGAGTTGGCCGTTAACCCCATAAGCTTCTGCCCCCGGACGCAGTTTAACCAAAACTTCTTCTTTACCCATACGCATGTCATCCAACACGCCATGGACACCGTCAAACTCATTCAAGTATTGCTGAATGTCGATAGAGGCCGCTTTGAGCGCATCCAGATCATCATGCTTCGCTCGAATTTCAATCGCTCGTCCACCCGGCCCCATGGTCGGTTGTTTAAATACCAGCGAGATAGGATCGGCAAGTTCACCGATGTCTTCGCGCCATGCATCGATAAATTCATCGATGAGTGTGTTACGACTCTCTGCACCCAGCAAATCCAGACGCACCGTGGCAATATGAGGGCCAGATTCATTCGCATCGGCGTTAGCGTTGAATTGACTGGTGATGTGTAGAACCAATGGATTGCCGTCTTCCACTTTCTCTGTCCATTCTTTATCTAGCTTTTGAGCGGAAGCGACGATCTTATCGACGACGGCTTCCGTTTGAGACAGAGAAGAACCCGGAGGAAGAATAATGCGCGCTTCTGCAATGTCGCCATCCAGTTCAGGGAAGGGTTGAAACTTGAGTAAACCACCTACTAACGTGGCTGCGGAGATAAGAAGCAAGGCAACCACACCACCCATAAAGGCATAGCGATACTCGACCACTTTATCCACTGCGTTGACCAAGGTGGTGTTGCGAAAGTTTTCAAAAGAAGCGAGCAGCTTTTGTTTGAACTTCGGTGTTTTTCGCTCTTGCTTTTGTTTGTGTAGTGAGTGAGAAAGGTGGTTAGGTAGAATCAAGAAGGCTTCCACCAAACTTAAACTCAGTACGAGGATCAGAACTTGAGGAACCGCTTTAAGTACCGCACCCATTTCACCTTGCAAAAATAACAAGCTACCGAAAATACACACCGTAGTTAAAAAGGAAGAGATCACCCCCGGCAGTACCTTTTTCACTCCTTTAGTTACGGCATCATCGATCTCTTCTCCTCGGTCTAGGTGAGCGGCAATCGATTCGGCAATAACGATGGCGTCATCCATCATGATACCGATGGCCATGAGTAACCCGACCAAAGACATGATGTTGATGGACAGGCCAAGTTGCGCCATCAAAAATAACCCACCTAAGAAGGCAACAGGTAAACCAGCTGCGACCCAAAAAGAGTAGCGAAAACTAAAGAACAACCACATGGTGGCGAAGACCAGAATGATACCTTGCCAACCGTTTTTGACCATCATGGTCAGGCGATCCCAAAGCACGGATGAAAGGTCATTGGTCATTTGTAGCATCACACCGTCTGGCGCGATGGCTTGTTGTTCTTCGACAAATTGAGCAACACGTTCTTTAATGCGCAGTGCATCGTCTTCTTTGTTTTTGCTGACTTTTAGTAGGGCAGAAGGGTGACCATCAAAGAGGACTTTCTGTTCGTCCAATTCAAATCGGTCGGTAATCGTCGCAATATCTCTTAGACGGATGATTGACCCATTTGGACCAGAGCCCACGACGATAGTCTCAAGCTCTTCTGGCGTCACGCGTCGTTCGTCAAAGCGGATCAGAAAGTTCTTATCTGGCGTTTCGACATTACCACTTGGCAACTTGACGTTCTGACGACCAATCTGCTCAGCAATATCGCCAACACTTAAGCCAAGCTGTCGAATGGCTTGAGTGTCTAACTCTACTCGGTATTGGTGGTCAGAGAAGCCTGCAACTTCAACCAAAGACACATCATAATCGAGCTTTAATGTGCGTTTAAGTTGTTCTGCATAGGCTTTTAGCTCTGGCCATGTGGTGTCTGCAGTGATCGCGATATCCACAACTGGCTCATTCCAATCTAGCTCTTGGACCACAGGAGACTCAATTTCTTGTGGGAAGTCATTAATCGAGTTGATCTGGGTTTGAACATCAACCAGCATGCGGCCGATGTCGGCTTCTTCATTCAGTTTTAAGATAAGACGCGCAGAGCCTTCAATCGCTTCACATTGCGTTTCTTCAATGTTAGCAAGGCCATCAACAGCATCTTCCATTCGGACACAGATACTCTCTTCGACTTCTTGCGGGGAAGCTCCTGGGTAGACTACACCAGCTAGGATGTAGGGCGGATCAAACTCAGGAAAGGTTTCCCGCTTAATCGTGGAAAGTGAAGAGATACCCAATATAAGCAGCGTTAGCATCAGCAAGTTAGCTGCCGTTGGGTGCTTGGCGAAGAATCGGATCATGAATCAGACTCCTCAATAGCCGTTTCTGACTGTTCAGGTGACTCTTTCAATAGCATGCCGTTAATTGCGGGCAGCAAATCGTTGATGATCAGCTTCTGACCTTGCTCTAGTTCACCATCGATCACCACTTGGTTATTGCGGCGATATAACACTTCAACCGTCACGACTTGCAGACGATTGTCATCGCCCATCAGGTAAATCTTATCGCCATGAAGCGCACGCTCTGGGATGACCCAACTCGGGTTCTCTTGTCCCTCAATCAAGGCACGCACAAACATGCCGTTCACCAATGGAGGCGCAGACGTTGGGTTTAATGCACGGTAGTCTTGTTCAATTTCCAGAATCACACCGGCAGTCGCTTGGCTTGGATCAACCGTTTCACTGATGCGTGCAACTTTCGCAGGCCAGCTTGCAGAGAGGTTACCGCTGCTGAGTTCAATGTTGGCATGAATCGCATTCATATCAGGTTGTGGAATACCAGATTCATCACGAACAAACTCACCGATGCTCGCCGCCAAAGTTTGCATGTCATGAATGGACAGTTGAGCTTCCACTTCCATGACATCAATACCATGTCCTGTCACCATGGTTTGTTGGAGGTTAACCACTTGCTTTTTCTCAATTTCTACGTCAGCAATACGCAAATCGTAAGGAAGCGTGATGATGGTTTTATCAAGCGAGCGTTCGGCCTCATCCACTTTTGATGCATTAACTTTAACTAGGGCTTCCGCGACTCGTTTCTCATCCGGCATCAAACCAATTTGATTTTCAATATCCAGTACTAACTTACGTTGAGAGAGCGCGCTTTGCTCTTGCTGATCTACATCCGATTGCGAGGTTAAGCCTTTCTTACGTAGGTTTTGTTTACGGTCTAACTCTTTGTTGGCGATAACCAGACGGTTGGCTTCTATCTTGAGTGTGCTTTTGAGATTCGCTTCTTCTTGGTTCAGCTTAGCCAGAGAGGTTTGAGCAGATTTGAGATCGGCTTGAGCTTGAACCAGTTTCAGTTCGTAATCGAGTGGGTCGATTCGCAAGATTTCTGTCCCTGCTTGCAACACTTGTCCTTTTTCCAGCTGCGGATGGCGGTAGACCACTTTCCCCGTCACTTCGGCTATCGCTTTCCATTCCACTTTTGGGGCGATCTTGCCAAACCCTATGGCTACTGGAGCAATGGCTTTGAGCTCAAGTGGAATCGTCTCGACCAACCGTGCACGATCTCCAGCGGGTTTTACGGGCAAATCTGGTTTGAGGCTAATCGCCAAAAACAGAATGACGACCCCCACCGCAAGAGCAGGAAAGAACAGCAGCTTTTTATTTATCTTCATATTGGTCGCCCGAGTCTAAAAATCCATGTTTCATCAGTTGTATGTTGTGTTCGAATAATCGGTTCAAGAAGGCTTCAGAAAGTTCAATGCCATGAATGGCGAGCAGTGCTGGTGGTGCCATAAAAGGAAACACCATCAAGCTGATGTAAGAGACGCGACAAAGTTGAGGGTCGGCGTCTTTTCGTAAAACGCCACTGTCGATCAACTTATCAAAGATCACGCCTTGCATTGGCTTGCTGATATCTGCGAAGACTTTTTCGAGCAGTTTGCGTTGGGTTTCCGATGGGGGCATATTCATAACTTGGGCAACTAAGCGTGGGAACTGTGGTACCTTGATCATTTCGCGGTAGTAGGTGCGCATTAGATCGAGAAAGTTTTGCTCGTTACTGTTGGATACCAACGTCTGCATCTGCTTTTGCATCGGTGACAGTGTTTCGCGCAACATGGTCTCGAACAAGCCTTCTTTGTTGCCAAAGTAGTAACGAATCATCGCCACGTTCACGCCTGCTTTCTGCGCGACTAGGCGAGTAGAGACCTTGTCATAAGCCATAATGGTGAAGAGTTCGCGCGCGTGGAAAATCAGTTTTTCCCGTGCGTCGATATTATCTGTGGGTCTTCCCGCCCTTCGATGCGCTTCCGTCACAATCTTCTCTCAAAATATTAAACATTTGATTAATTATAAGACGCTGATTTCTCATGCGACATGTGAAAAATTAATCAGTATTTAATCAAGTGATTAATTTGTGATGAAGAGAAGTAAAAAAGAGCAGAAAGAACTGCTCTTTGAACAAATAGAAAAGTATTTACTTAGGAAGAACGGCCTTTTGAGGCTAGATCACCCCCAACTTAACACACTCCAATTCGGTCTGTTGGCGTGTTCTTTTAGTTGTGGGCATGGATTTACCAGATAAGCGTAGTTCGCGTATTCACAAAGCGGTAAATCGTTGATTGAATCGGTATAGAAATGGATTTCGGAATAAGGCTCAGGCTGATTTTCTAGCCACTGTTTTAATCGCGTGACTTTGCCTTCACGATAACTCGGAATACCGTCGATTTCAGCAGTATAACGGTTGTTTTTCTCGATTAAATCAATTCCGAGTGCGGTTGGAATATTAAGACGGCGACCAACGGCTTCCACCAAAAAAGTGACGCTGGCAGAGATGATAACCATATCTATACCATCACGAGACAGTTGCTCAATCAGGGTTTTGGCTTGAGGAAACTGTTTAGCCAGAATATGGCTTTCAACACATTCTTCAACCAAGGCGTTTACTTCTTCAATCGGCATGTTTTCTAGTGGCTTCATGGAGAACGCTAGGTAATCTTCCATGTCCATTTTGCCTTCAGAGTACAAGGCCATTAGACGCTGATCTTCCATAATAAATAAAGGATCAGTCGCGATGCCTCTATCAACCATAAACTCGTTCCAAATCATTGCGCAGTCAGCGTTTATTAGGGTTTCATCCATATCAAAAACATACAAAGGTTTGGACATGTTTAGGCTCTCACTGGTTGAATTTCGTTTAGGTTAAAGAGTAGCTCTAGTTGGCTGCCATTCGCTAGTAAGCGTTCTGAAGAGCGGTTAAGCAAGTCAACAGTGAGCTCACACTCTTCAACGTTCACTTGATAGCGAATAACATTACCTAGAAGCTGGTGGTTGGTGATCGTACCTACTTGTGGCGCTGAGATGTGGCTATCATATTGACGACCTTGCTCTTTTACATATATAGACTCTGGGCGAATCGCTACTTTCCATTCGGTATCAATGTTGAAGAGTTGCTTGGCTTTATTGGCCTCTACAAGGTTGTAGTGCCCCATGAAACCGGCCACAAACTCGTTAGCAGGATGAGTATAAATTTCTTCAGGTGTTCCTGCTTGAACAATTTCCCCTTTACTCATTAGGAAGATACGATCAGACATAATCATCGCCTCTTCTTGGTCATGAGTTACGAAGATAGTGGTGAGATTCATCTCTTTCTGAATGTCTCGGATTTGCTGACGAAGGTGTTTGCGTATTTTGGCATCAAGCGCAGAAAGTGGCTCATCAAGCAATAATATGCGAGGTTTCACCACCAACGCTCGAGCGAGTGCGACACGCTGGCGCTGACCGCCAGAAAGTTGATGCGGATAGTGTTTTTCTTTACCTGCCAGATCCACCAGCTTGATGACTTTAGCCACTTCACGTCGAATATCATCATTCGCAAGCTTTTTCATTTTTAAGCCAAATGCAATGTTGCCTTCGACGGTCATATTGGGAAACAGCGCATACGATTGAAAGACCATCCCAATACCACGCTCTTGCGGGACTTGATGCGTGATATCTTCTCCGTTTACCCAAATCTCGCCTCCATCGACAGGGTTAAGCCCAGCAAGGCTGCGAAGTAGTGTCGATTTACCACAACCGCTAGGGCCCAAAAGCGTAATGAATTCACCTTGCTCGATGTTAAAGTGAATGTCCTCAAATACGGTGTTATCACCAAAACATTTAGTCAGATTTTTCGCTGTTACGTAGCTCATTGTTTGACTCCTCGGCTGAAACGACTTGCCAACCAAGTCAGTAAAAAAATAAATAGGAAGTAGGTCATCACTAAGGCAGACGTAAAGTGGCCGCTCGTCTGACGCATGTTATACAAGTAGATTTGCAGGGTTTCATAACGTGTGCCGACTAAAATATTGGCGAACACAAACTCTCCCAATAGAAATGAAAATGAAAGGAAAAGCGATGCCATCAGTCCTTTTTTGAGGTTAGGTAAAATGACCATCAAAAACGCTTTGGTTGTGCTTGCTCCTAGCAAGTGTGCAGCGTCCATTAAATCGTTAAGGTTAATTGCTTCGAAGCTATTAGAAATCGCACGATACATGAACGGTAACGCGATGGTGAAGTAAGTACCTACTAGAATCCAAGGAGTACCGATAAGGGAGATTTCACTGTCAGCATAAAGTTGAAGCAAGCCGACGGAGGACACCACTGGTGGTACAGCGAATGGTAGCAAAACCAATACGTTCATGAGCTTATCGAGCTTCGGAAAGTAGTAAAACACCACGAATATCGCTGGCAGAACTAGAATCACACTGAGGGTTAGCGAAGCAATACAAATAAACAGCGAACGCCCAAATGCTTGCAAAAAGCGTGGGTCGGTCAGCAATTTAACGTACCAATCAAAAGTGAAACCATCTGGAAGCACCGTGGCGCCCCAGCGTGATGAAAGCGAATAGACAAAGGTCGCTAAAATCGGGATGAGCATGATCCCAACAATGGAATAAACCACCGTTTTATGGAATCGAGTATTAACGTTGTTCATGACTACTTCCTACCTGCATAGCTTTTCGAAATGAGCCATTGGTTAATCACTGTGATAAAGGCAAGTAACGCCATTAGAATCACCGAAATTGCAGCGGCGAGATTAGGTTCAAGGAACAGGTCTCCCGATACCAGACTCGCAATTCGAATTGTGATGACGTTATAGTTACCGGAGGTCAGCGCATAAACACTCGCATAAGCGCCAATTGCGTTGGCTATTAAGATAATAAAGGTACCGAATAAGGCTGGTGAGAGCACTGGCAGAGCGATTTTCGCCCAATACTGTGATGTTTTGGCTCCCAGTAGCGCAGCAGCTGCTTGCCAATCATCACTCAACGCGTCGAACGCAGGGTAGAGCAACAACACCGCCAGCGGGATTTGGAAGTAGATGTAAATGGCCAGCAGGCCCCATTTACCATAAAGGTCGAAATCACCGAGTAAGCCATACTGCTTGAGCAAAAGGGTAATCGCCCCATTGGTGCCCAAAATAATAATAAAAGCGAATGACAGAGGTACGCCTGCAAAGTTGCTGCTCATGTTCGTAAACGCAATCACACCGTCGCGGACTTTAGAATCGACTCTGCGTAGAGAAGAGACCAACAGAGTCGCAATGGCTAAGCCAAAAATGCTCGACCACACAGCTATCCACAAGCTGTTGCCAAACGCCTGCATCATAAAGGTGGAGTCGAGCACTTCAATGTAGTTATCGAAGGCAAACTCGCCATCGTAGATAAAGCTGTTTAACAGTACCCAAATCATCGGTGCGAGTTGAAATAGATAGAAAAACAGTGCGAAAGGCACCAACCAAATGGCTGGCTTAAAGCGCTTTAACCAAGTACTTGCCAAATTTGAGCGTGATTCGCTGGAGCTTGGGGAGAGGACTGAACTGCTCATAGTGCTAACAATTCCTGAGTGTATGGCTTCGTGTGGTCAAGGTTTAGCAATTGACAAACGGTGCCACAAATATCAGTTTGCTTAATATGACAATCTTGATGGGTAAACTTATCACCAATCACAAACAGGGGAACTTCTCGCTCTTCAGGTAAAATCCCACCGTGAGAAAGATCGTTGTTCATGCCATGATCGCTAGTCACAATGATTTGATACCCATCAGCAAGCCATTGATCGATGTAGTTGGAAAGAATAATGTCTGCACCTCGCGCACAATTGCGGTATTGGCGAGAGTCTAGGCCAAACTTATGTCCTGTATCGTCGATATTCATCGGATGGATCAGTAAGAAATCAGGTTGATAGTTGCGGCGTAAATACTCTGCGTCCAGGAACAAGGCTTCATCAGGATAATGATCCCAATGGTAAAAGCAGCCGTGCTGGATATTCAGGGTTTCATCATGCGTGAAACGATCGCGAACAGGTTCAAATGGCGCGCGATTATAAAGCTCACTTACCCAGTGGTAGGCAGCCGCAGCGGTCACTTTTCCTTGGGCTTTTGCCAAACTGAAAATGGAATCGTGTTTGGATAGACGAACGATATTGTTGTTTACGATGCCGCTTTCTACAGGGCGAACGCCCGTTAAAATGCACTCATAAAGTGGGCGAGACATAGAGGGCAGCTCACACTGCACAGGATAAAGCGTTGCGCGAGTTTCTTGTTGGGAACGACTTTGTTCTAGAAGACCATTGAGGTAGCCCATGCAATCACGGGCTACCTGATAGTTCAGTCCATCTAGAACAACAAGGATGACCTTATTGCTCATAACGACTTACTCTTATTGCTGGTGGATTAAGACACTTTCTTGCCATTGACGTGGCAGCTTACGTGCGGACTTTTCCCAAGCTGAGAAGTCAGTCACTGGGTGAACATTGCTGTATTGGTCATTAGCAATTAGCTTGTCTTGCACTGCTTGAGGCAGTGTGATGTTGGTGCGGATTGGACGCGCATAACCTTCTGCTAAGTTGATTTGCCCTTGATCGCTGAAGATGTATTCACGAGCAAGCTTTGCTGCATTAGGGTTCTTCGCGTATTTATTGATTATGGTTGTATAACCAGAAATCACAGAGCCATCTTGAGGAATGCTCACTGTAAAGCGGTCGCGGTCAATTTTGTCGCGGTAGTTCAATGCATTGAAGTCCCACATGATCGCCACTTCAACTTCGCCTTTTTCTAGGTTGGCGATGTTCGGATCGGTAAATGAAAGACGACCTTGCTTCGCGAGTTCAGAAAAGAATTTGAGCGCAGGCTTGAGGTTGGATTCGTCCCCACCGTTGGCGAACGCTGCGGCGAGAACCGCGTTGTTTGCCTGTGCTGCTACGCCTACGTCACCTACGGTCACTTTGTAGTCGCCTTTTAATAGGTCATCCCACGTTTTTGGCGCGTCTTTTACGAGGTTATTGTTGGAGATAAAAGAAATAGTGCCAGTGTAGGCAAGTGCCCAATGACCATCTTCGTCTTTTGCCCAATCTGGGATGTCATTCCAAGTTGTTGGTTTATATGGCTGAGTGACGCCTTTTTTTACCGCTACACGTGCAAAGGCAAAGCCTACGTCACCAATGTCTGCGGTCGCGTTTTTCTTCTCAGCTTCGAATTTTGCGATTTCTTGAGCCGAGCTCATATCCGTGTCTTGGTGCTTAAGGTTGTAATTTGACTTTAAATCAGCCCAAGTGTCTTTCCAGTTTGCCCAACTGTCAGGCATACCCACACTGTAAACCGCCCCTTCTTTTTGTGCTGCTGCTACCAAAGATTCAATATCGGCTTCTTTCGCTACTGTTGGCGTAGCGAGCGTTACCGCAATGATTGCCGCTGGTGCGGTAATTGAACGACTTAGCAAAGTTTTCATTGTCTCCATCCTTCTGGACTAGGTCAGTAAGTTCGCTTTGTATGCTATGGATGGAATGTGACGATTTAGCGCAAGTAATTTGACAGTTTTGCTGATTTTATATGGCACTTATATTTCATACGTTCAGTATGTGTTCTGTTGATTAATGTCATATTTTTGTTACGTAAACGCCTTATGTTATTCGTCAAATTATCGTTGGACTAGATCAGAATGAGAGCGACAGGCACCGGACAATTTGGTACCCAATTAGGAAAAATTAGAAGCAGCTTAAAACAGCAGATTCTTTCCGGCATCATGTCGGAAGGACAAAAACTGCCGTCAGAGAGAGAGCTCAGTGAGCTGTTTTCTACGACTCGAATCACTATCAAAGATGCGTTGGTGTCTTTAGAAACTGAAGGTCTTATTTATCGAGAAGAGCGCCGGGGTTGGTATGTATCTCCTGAGCGTATCTGTTACAACCCGTTGTCTCGTTCTCACTTCCATCAGATGATTCGAGAGCAGCATCGTATTGCAGAAACTAAGCTACTCAACGTGCGAAGTGAAATGGCCGCAGGTGAGTATGCCAAATCGTTAGAGGTTGAGCGAATTACCCCAATTTATGTGATTGAACGGTTACGTTTTATTGATGGGCGAGCGGTATTGTTTGTTGAGAACGTGCTCAAAGCGGCACTGTTTGAGGGTATATTGTCTGAGAACCTCACTATGTCCCTGACGGGCATTTATCGTGAGAAGTATGGTTACGAGACAAAGCGCTCTCGTTTTGATGTGATTCCAACGTCAGCTCCTGCTCATGTCGCTAAGGCGTTGAACCTAGCTGAAGGACAACCCGTTCTGAAAATTCGGCGGGTAAACTACAAACAAGATGGCAAATTAATGGACTGCGAATTCGAGTATTGGCGTCCAGACGCAGTGATGATTCGCATTGATAGCGTAGGATAAAGCGCAGAATTAAAAAGAGCCCAATGAAGGGCTCTTTTTCGCATATTGGTTAGAGAGGCGGTTTAAACGAGGCCTTGCTCTTTCGCCATTCTGCTTGCAATGCCGGGTGCTTTCCAAATGCTTGGCAGCAAAATGAAAGACACAGGTACGGCAGTAATTACAATGAAAGACTGCAATGCAGAAATACCACCAGAGCCCATTGAGATAAGCGCAATAGCGACAATACCCATAATCAGCCCCCAGAACGAGCGAATCACTGCGTTTGGTTCTGTTGAGCCCGTCATCACTACACTGATTGTGTAAGTCATCGAGTCACCCGTCGTCACGATAAATGTTGTCGTTAAGATCAGGAACAGAACCGAAATGATCATTGGGTAAGGTAATTCACCAGTAATCGCTAGCAGTGCTGCAGGCAAGTTAAAGCCTTCAAACGCAGATGAAATCAAACCAGGGTTATCAAGTTCAAACGCAAGGCCACTGCCACCAACGATACTAAACCAGAAGCAAGTAATCAGCGGTGCCGCGATGCTAATAGACATGATTAATTGGCGAATTGTACGACCACGAGAGATACGAGCAATAAAGATCGCCATCATTGGGCCATAACCGATAAACCAACCCCAGAAGAATACTGTCCACCAACTTAGCCAGCCTGTATCACCACGGTAAAGTGCCATAGGGAAGAAGTTATCCACCATACGACCAACGCCTTGCACGTAGCCATCAACGATAAAGCTTGTCGGCCCGAAGAACAGGATGTAACCAATTAATAGTACAGACAAAATGATGTTGTAACGACTGACGATTTGAATACCCTTGCTCAAACCGCTCAGTGCGGAAAGGGTATACATCAGGATCGCCGCCATAATAACCATACTTTGCGTTACGAACGTATCTGGCAGGCCAAACAATGAGTTTAGCGCGTAGCTAATTTGTAAACCTAAGAAGCCGATAGGACCGATGGTTCCTGCTGCTACTGCAATGATGCTACATGCGTCAGCAACATCACCAATCCAGCCTTTAATGGCTTTATCACCAAACACAGGGTAAAGCAGAGTACGCGGCTTAAGAGGCAGGCCTTTATCGTAATGCAAGTGCATTAAGACAATGGAAGATAGACCACCAAGGATCGCCCAAGCTAAGAAGCCCCAGTGCATAAAAGACTGAGATAGGGCATTGATTGCGGCAGTTTTCGGTGAGGCTTCCCCGTATAGAGGCGGAGCAGTCACAAAGTGCGCGATAGGCTCAGCTGCGGCCCAGAACACACCACCACCTGCAAGTAGAGTACAGAGTACGATTGACAACCACTTAAAGTTATCAATATCAGGTTTCGCTAGACCACCTAGGCGCACATAACCAGTGCGACCAAACGCAAGAGCCAAACCAATTAGGAAATTCAGAAGAAGCAGTACTTGCCAGTAAGCTCCGAAATATTTAGTAGCAAAGCCGAAGCCGGTGTTAACCATTGCGGTTAGAGAGTCGGTATTCGTTAGAGCAAGTAAAACGAATAGAGTGAGGAAGCTACCACTTAACCAAAAGACAGGATTGGTGAGTTCGAGGCGCTTGAGTAAAGATGGGGGATGAATAGCAGAATAGTCAGCATCCTGAATAGGCGCTGTGTGGGAGGCGGCATTCGTCATATTTGACATAATTACTTCGCTTTTTAGGGCTATGAAGCCGTGCATTTCCCCTCACATCGTTTCAACGAAAAGTGTGAGGATGTTCAAAAAGCCGATGATGTTAACATGTCGAAGTTGCAAATATAACCTTAGATTTCGATTAATTTTTAACAGGTTAGCCAAGTTGCTGATTTTTGGGTAGAGATCAAAAGAAAGAGTTTTTACGTGAAATGCACCGCATTTCGTATGTAATTAACATTTCCCTTGTTTTCGCATGGGTTTATCAGGATTACATTGAGAAAACATGTTTTTCCCAAGCTAAGGTTTAACTCGATGGCTCACTTCGAACTTAACGGGCAGTGGATGCTTACCTCGCCACAGCGCCCCAATCTTGAAATTCCAATGTTTATTCCGAGCGATAATGTGTCGGCGCTTTTACAAGCAGAGCAGATTCCAGATCCTTATTTTGCCGATAATGAAAACAAAGTTCGATGGATTGAAGAGTGTGAGTGGCATATCTCACGTGAGTTTGACGTCGACGCGTTTACGTTGTCTGCCAAGCAAATTTGGATGACGCTAACTCGTGTCGATACATTGGCAACCTTCTATGTTAATGGTGAGCTAGCACTAACTTGCAGCAACATGTTTACCCAGCAACGTGTGGATATTAAACCGCATTTAAAGCAAGGTACTAACACGATTCGGGTTGAGTTTGCTCGGGCGGATTTAGAAGGTATCGCAAGAGCAAAAAAACTGCCATTTCCTATTCCATCGGCAATGGGCAACAACCAAATTCCACACATGAACTTGATCCGCAAAACACAATGCCATTCCGGATGGGACTGGGGCATTTGCTTGATGGTATCGGGTATTTACGACCCCATTCAAATCGACATTGTGAATGAGCTTTGGCTCAAAGGCTTCTCGACAGAGCAGCAATGGCAAGCCGATGGGAGTGTGTTTCTTGATGTAGTAGTTGAAGTGGAAACGGACAGTCAACGCCATGAAATGATGGTTGAATTTAATGGTGAGCGTCAATGTATTCAAACAAAAGGAAGTGGTCACTATCATTGCCAGTTCCACATTTTGGAGCCTCAACGCTGGTGGCCATCGGGTTATGGCGAAGCGTATCTCTATCCCATTACCATTTCTTGCAGAGAGCAAAAGTTAACGCACAACATTGGTTTGCGTCAGTTAACCCTAAATAACCAAGCTGATGAGCACGGCTCTGCAATGGAATTTATCGTCAATGGCGTACCGATTAATGCTAAAGGTGCCAACTGGATCCCTATTGACGCAATGCCGGGGCGAGAGTACGAAACACGTTATCGCAACCTTTTGCAAAGTGCGGTTGACGCCAACATGAACATGATTCGCGTATGGGGCGGTGGTCAGTACGAGAGTGAAACCTTTTATAACCTTTGTGATGAACTTGGCTTGTTGGTGTGGCAAGACATGATGTTCGCCTGCTCGTTGTACCCATCAAACGACGAGTTTTTAAAAGACGTAGAAGAAGAACTTAGATTCCAAATCCCGAGGCTTAAGAAGCACCCATCAATCGCACTTTGGTGTGGTGACAATGAAGTGATTGGAGCTATTGGTTGGTATGACGAATCTAAGCGCAGCAAAGTCAAATACACGGTTAACTACGATCGCCTCAACCGCATGATTGAGAAGGAGATTACCGAGCAAGATAGCACTCGCCGTTTCTGGCCAAGTTCCCCATGTAATGGTGAACTGGATTTCGGTGATGCGTGGCATGATGATAGTAAAGGCGATATGCACTTTTGGGACGTTTGGCATTCAGGAAAATCATTCAGTGCCTACCTTGACGTGAATCCTCGTTTTTGCTCTGAGTTTGGTTTTCAATCTTGGCCATCTTTTGCTGAAGTTAAGCGGTTTGTCCCTGAGCAAGACTGGAATATTACATCCCCAACTTTCGAACAACATCAGAAGAACCCTCGAGGTAATAGTATTATCACAGAGATGTTCAAGCGCTATTTTCGTTTTCCCTCTGGATTCGAGAGCATGTTGTATTTAAGTCAAGTTCAGCAGGCAATCGCGATCAAAACTGCATGCGATCATTGGCGTGCCATTTCTCCAGTTTGTCGCGGCATGCTGTACTGGCAACTCAACGATAACTGGCCTGTCAGCTCTTGGTCTAGTTTGGAATACAGTGGTCGATGGAAGCAGTTGCACTACCATGCGAAGCGATTTTTTGCGCCACAGTATTTGGTATTTTCCGAGCATACAGGCAAGTTGAGCCTACATTTGCTCAATGATGCCAAAGAGTCCGCAAGCGTCAACGCACTGCTTAAGTGGGTAGATTGGCAAGGGGAAGAAAAGCGATGTTGGAGCTTAGAACAAACAGTCATAGCAGACAGCAATACGATTTTGTGGCAATTGGATGAATCGATCGAGAAGGACGAACTTACGTCAGGCTTCTTCTATGTTGAAGCGCAAATCGGTGAAGACAGAATAAGCAACACATGGTTTAGTACTCACGAGCTAAAAACCTTGCCGATAGCGAAAGCCAATATAGGTGTCTCTATTGAAGGGAGGAAAATTACATTGATTGCGGATAAGCCTGCGTTTTTTGTTCATTTGGAGAGTGATGCTGATGGAAGGTTCAGTGACTCTAGTTTTACTCTGTTGGCCAAGGTTCCAATGACGGTTGAGTATTTAGGTGATGATGTTTCAGGTATGCAGCAGTCGTTGAGGGTATGCCACCTTAATGATTAAAGCGGGCATAGAACATCTACATGCTGATAACTAAAAACGGAGCGTTTGCTCCCTTTTTAGTTACCAAGTATCCGTTATTAAGCTCAGGTTGAGACAGAAGTTTATTTAAGTTTCTGATGGACCCGATAGCTAACGACAAAGCCAATGTAGAATAGTGCAGCAAGAGTAATCACTGCCGTCGCGTACGCCAGCAGGCTGTTTAACCCTAAACCAAAAGCCAAAGTGAAGGCGATACCATGAATGGCTTCCGCAGGGATTCGGTACCAAGCAGCGTGGACGGAAGATCCGAAGAGGATAAAGGTACTAAGTAAGACAATCGTGCCGCCTATAAAGCCGACCCATCTGCTGTTGTTCATGTTGCAGTCTCAGGGGTTACCGAGGTAACGTAACAAAATATTTCAGGATCGTATTATACAACCGATCATCGCGAAAAGCGCTAGAGAAATTTCGCGGATAAAACAGAGTGTTTTAATTCGAACAAAAGAATACGACCATAGCCAACTTAATACAGGAATAACAAAACATGTTGAGATTTATACAACGTCGTCGCATTAAGAAAGTGATTAAACTAATGAGTACCAGATTGGTGGTGGGATACGGCAGTCGTGAGTATTTTTCGGTTGGTCAGGTAAAGACGAGCACCAGTGAGTTAAGCGCGTGCCAACAAAAAATTGCGTTGGCATTATATGCGGATCCGCAAGATCTTGATTTGGAAAATCAACCAGAGTTGCAAGCAATACGCTCAGACGTGGCGCATGATTTCTTTTCTGGTGCCGACTATACCGCTCAAGATGTGCTTAATTTACTCGGCTCTGGTGGCTGGAAAGGCGGCCGAATGGAAGATGGAATGTCTCATCATTTTGGTATGCACAGTCGCTATTAAAAACATGCGTTAATTTTATAAATTCGATAAATATTTTTGCTGTTAAAGATTAATTAAATTTTCTTTCAATTGGGTAACAATTACCTAATTATGCACCCGAATCCCAGCGCGTCGCTGGACTGGTTGGATTGCATACCATGAAATTAATCATCAAAGGATTGGGGCTGAGTGCTCTTGTGCTCAGCATGTTTGCTCATGCAGATAGCAAAACGTTGAACGTTTATGCATGGGGTGGCTATTTGCCGGAAGCATCGTTAAAAGCGTTTGAAAAACAAGAAGGCGTTACGATTAATTATTCGACATTTGAGAATAATGAATCAATGTACACTAAGCTGAAATTGCTAAAAGGTTCTGGTTACGATGTGGTTTTTGCTTCTGCGTACTTCATTGAAAAAATGGGTCGAGAAGGACTGCTTTCGAAAATAGATCACGCTCAAGTGCCAAACATGCAAGACACAATGGACGGCTTACTTGGCCAAGCGCACGATCCGAAAAATGATTACTCGCTGCCTTATATTTGGGGCATTACAGGGATCAGCTACAACGAATCCATGGTTGAGCAACCAGTGACAAAATGGGCTGACTTATGGGAGTCTCAATACGAACAACAAGTTATGTTGATTGATGACGTCCGCGACGTGTTCGGTATGGCGCTTAAGAAAAATGGCCATAGCGTGAACACAAAAGACGAAGCAGAAATCGAGCAGGCTTTTGATTCTCTAGTTGCGCTGAAAAACAACGTATTACTGTATAACTCAGATGCGCCGCAAGTCCCTTACGTGTCCGGTGAAACATCGGTCGGCATGCAATGGAACGGCAACGCATTCCAAGGACAGGTTGAAATGCCTGAGCTGAAGTTCGTGATGCCGGAAGAGGGCGCGGTATTATGGATGGACAACTTCACTATTCCGTCTGGCAGTAAAAACAAAGCATTGGCGCATAAATTTATTAACTTTATGTACCAATCAGAGAACCAAGCGGAAATCGTGACCAGTTTGGGTTATGCGTCGGCAACAAACGCTGGGCGTGACAAATTGCCAGAAGAGTTGAAAAATAACCGTACTATTTTCCCTTCATCAGAAGACATGAAAAAAGGCGAGTTTATTAATGATGTTGGCGCAGAAACGTTAGCGATTTACGAAAAGTACTGGCAACGTTTAAGAACGCAATAAGCAACGTCTTTGCCTATTGTTAGGCTTAAAATCGTTCAAATTTGGATTCCCCTCATCACGAAAGTGGTGAGGGGAATTTTTTTATAGGTTTTGTACTGCGAGTGTTGCTACGCGGAACGCTTTACGAGGCAGAAGTGCTTTTTACCGCGTTGCAGTAACCAATATTGATCAAACAGTGGGAAGCTTAAACTCGGGTTATCAGCCGCCACTTTTTCACCGTTTACACTGATGGCGTTGTTGCTGATGTGTTCGCGTGCAACACGCTTCGAACTTGCTAAGCCCGACTCAATCAACAGCTCAACCAAATCTTGTTGTGTGCTCTCAATGCTTGGTAAACCATCCAACTCCAACTGTTTTAATTCACCCAAACTCAGTTGTTGCACATTACCGCTGAATAAAGCTTGAGTGATACGCTCGGCACTGGCTAGGCCTTCTTCGCCATGAACAAATCGCGTCATTTCTTCAGCGAGAATACGTTGTGCTTGTGGCTTACCTTGGCTTGCTTGGTCTTGCGCTTCAATGCTGGCAATTTCTTCGCAGCTCAAGAATGTGTAGTAACGCAAGAAGTGGTAAACGTCGGCGTCTTCTGCGCCAAGCCAGAACTGGTAGAACGCGTAAGGAGAGGTTTTGCTAGGATCTAGCCATACTGCACCGCCTTCGGTTTTGCCAAATTTGGTGCCATCGGATTTGGTGATCAGCGGCAGAGTTAAGCCAAATACTTGCTCACCATTTTGACGGCGAGTTAAATCGATCCCGCTGACGATGTTTCCCCATTGGTCATTGCCACCGATTTGCAAACGGCAACCGTATCGACGGTTTAGCTCGGCAAAATCGTACGATTGCAGTAGGGCGTAGCTAAATTCGGTGAAGGAGATACCTTGGTCAGGTCGTTGCAGGCGTTGTTTTACCGATTCTCGGTTGACCATAGTATTGATTGAGAAGTGCTTACCCACATCGCGGAAGAAGTCGATCACATTGATCGCTTTCATCCAGTCAGCGTTGTTCACCATGATCATCGGCTTGGCCAGTTGGTGATTCATCAACTGCTGAATTTGATTAGAAAGATCGTTAACCCAGCCTGAGACGATTTCCTCTGAGTTCAGACTGCGCTCAGTCGCTTTAAAGCTTGGGTCGCCAATCATGCCCGTTGCACCGCCAATCAAGGCAACAGCTTGGTGTCCGGCATCTTGAAAGCGCTTAAGCATAATCAAAGGCACGAGGTGGCCGATATGTAAGCTGCCAGCTGTAGGATCGAAGCCGCAGTAAACGGTTTGTGGCTGTGAGAGAAGTGTCTGAATTTCTTCCAAATCGCTGGCTTGTGCAATCAAGCCGCGATCTTGTAAATCTTGCAGTAATGGTGTCGTCATTCTTTTTGTCTGTTTTAGTGGTTGTTACATTCAGACTAAAACGCGACACCTTTTCTCGATATATCCCTTAAGGGACAGTTTTTTATCTTGAATGGAGAATGAGGTGATTGAGGAAAAGCTGGAATAACTCACTCAATGAAGACACATTTAATTGCGAGTAAATTCGCTTTCGATGATTTTTGACCGTGCCTTGAACTAAGTGTAACCGCGCGGCAATTTCTTTGGTGTCAAACCCTTGAGCGAGAAGCGAAGCCACCTCTTGTTCGCGACGGGTGAGTGATTCTACGCCAAACGTTGCTAAAGCTTGCTCAATGGCTAATCGCATACTGCCAGAATAAGCACTCTGTGCAAAAACAGGCTCAGAAAAGGTAAATTCCGTTTGTTTCCAATGCTGCTGACAAAGCGACTGAATTATCGGGAAATAGGGCTTTAGCTTATTGATTTGTTGCTGAGAAAAGTATTTTACATCAGTCATATATCCGAAGTACAGCATGACCCAACGGCCAGATTCAACTTCGACTAGCATGCTAAGTTCGTCTTTCCACCCTGTTTGATGATAGAACTGCTCGCAGTATGAGGTGAAGTCAACGCCTTTACGCGCCACGTCTTTGAGCGTAAATACGCCTTGTTGCTTTGTCTCGTTTAGTTTGAGAAAAAAAGGGTCATTTTGAAATGAGTCAGTAAGGTAGCGTTGAAAAAGTAACTCTCGCTCGTTCTCAATTGAGTCGTAGAGATAAATAGGATGTTTACCTTCTCGGTAACCTAAAATAACTGCGCAATCAAAATGAAAAAGAGTGCGAATGACACGCATAAGTTTAGGAGTAAAGTTAGGCGTGTTAAGAGCAGAAATTGCTTCTGCTAGCAGATTATTAAAGTTATTGTCAGGCATGGGATACCGAATTGCAGGTGGTTTTGCGCAAGCATAACCAAAAGCAATCCAACGAGAAAGGGAAGTCGCCATCTTCTGGTGACTTCCATAGAGAAAGTTGCGTAAGTGCTCAGTTTTGAGGAATCATATCCCCGTTAACTTATTGATAAGGGTGCATAACAACGGTTTTATTTAAGCGATTAGTTGCTATGCATTACTGCGAGTTAGTGAGCTCTTCGTTAACCCAATATTTAGAACCAGACACGTTAGCATCGATGAGCAAACCTTTAGCGTTCAACTGATAGACGGCGACGCCGCTGTTAAATTGTTTTGAAAGTTGCTCTGAATCTTCGCCCGCAACAGCAGAGGCTTCACTTGTGGCCTCCCATCCTTCGTTGACGAACGTATCAAAGTCTTCTTTGCTCTCAAACAGAACCACTTGTTGGTAAAATTTGCCGCCAGCCCCAAGTGCAACGCCCAAACCAAACATATTCATATAAGTGCGTTCTTCTGTTTCCTTATTCACTGCGACTCCTGACCCTGAGTTGGTGTGAAACAGCAAAGATAATTTACGAGAATCAAAGACCGCGTAGCCGTACGCGTTGTCGTAAATAGCTTTTGCCTCCGGCTTTTCATTAAATAACTTGAGCAAAGCGCTATCTGCCATTAAGTCCACGGCTTGGCGAGCTTCTTCTGGCGTATCGCCTTCCATCAGCTCATCAATTTTTTTGTCGGCAGCATCTATCCATTCTTTGCTTTTCTCGATGCTGGCTTCTGTCCATTCGCCTGCGGTATTGATCGCTTCCTCGGACCAGTTCGTGAAATCTTGCCACGCTTGTTTTGAAAACGCTTTGGTGTCGTCCCAAGCATCTTGTGCAGTATCAGAAACTGCGTCGCCAAGCTCAGACATTTTATTGGAAATTTCATCCCAATCGGCATAAGCAGGGGATGCCAGGAGCATCAATGTAGTAAGGAGTGCGATAGGCTTTTTCATCAAATTCTCTCTGGAGTTATCGATATACCATTCATTTTAGGTCATCAGACTTTGATAATGAAATTGACTAAATGACGAACTTGAGAGAGGAATCACGAACTGATTGTGAAATGACGTGTGAATAACAAAGCCCTCACAAGTGGAGTGTGAGGGCTAGAGTTTATCGTGTGTTACTTGCTGCTAACTTTACCGAGTTTTAACCAAGTATCGATAACCGTATCTGGGTTTAGTGATACAGAGCTAATACCTTGATCCATTAGCCATTCCGCTAGGTCGTCGTGGTCTGATGGGCCTTGACCACAAATACCAACGTATTTGCCTGCTTTTGTTGCCGCATCAATCGCCATCTGAAGCATCACCTTAACCGCTGGGTTGCGCTCATCAAATAGATGTGCAACATCGCCAGAGTCACGATCAAGTCCAAGCGTTAGCTGAGTCATGTCGTTTGAGCCAATCGAGAAGCCATCAAAGTACTTCAAGAACTCATCGGCAAGGACCGCGTTGGATGGCAGTTCGCACATCATGATGACTTTAAGACCCTGATCGCCACGGCGCAGATCAAACTTCGCTAGCAAATCAATCACTGATGCTGCTTCGCTTGGTGTACGCACAAATGGGATCATGATTTCAACGTTTTTCAGACCCATTTCGTTACGAACGCGTTTGATTGCTTGAGTTTCTAGCTCGAAGCAGTCTTCAAACACTGGAGAAATGTAACGAGACGCGCCACGGAAGCCAAGCATTGGGTTTTCTTCATGCGGTTCGTAGGCTTTACCGCCAACCAAGTTGCTGTATTCGTTAGACTTAAAGTCAGACATACGAACAATAACACGTTTCGGCCAAAATGCCGCAGCAATGGTTGCGATACCTTCTGTCAGCTTGCTTACGTAGAAATCGATAGGATCTTTGTAACCACGAATACGCTGAGTGATTTCTGCTTTTAGCTCATCGCTTTGTGCATCAAAGTTAAGTAATGCTTTCGGGTGGATACCAATCATCTTATTGATGATGAATTCAAGACGAGCAAGACCAACACCTTCATTTGGAATTTGTGCGAAGTCAAACGCGCGATCAGGGTTACCCACGTTCATCATCACTTTTGTTGGTAGCAGTGGCAGTTCATCAACAGAAGAGCGTTTTACATCAAATTCAAGTTCACCTTGGTAAACGTAGCCCGTTTCACCTTCAGAACAAGATACTGTCACGGTTGCACCATCGGTTAACTTGCTTGTCGCATCGCCACAGCCAACGATTGCAGGAATACCAAGCTCACGAGCGATGATGGCAGCGTGACAAGTACGGCCACCACGGTTGGTTACGATTGCAGATGCTTTTTTCATCACTGGTTCCCAATCTGGGTCAGTCATGTCTGTAACTAGCACGTCACCTTCTTGGACTAAAGACATTTGGTCCAGAGAGTCAACCAAGCGAACCACGCCTTTACCGATGCGCTGACCGATTGCACGACCTTCAACCAAAACATCCGCTTTGTTTTGTAGCTCGTAGCGCTCAATCACGTTTTGTTCCGTTTGTGAACATACGGTTTCAGGACGCGCTTGAACAATGTACAGCTTGCCATCAATGCCATCTTTTGCCCATTCAATGTCCATTGGACGCTGATAGTGCTTTTCGATGATCATTGCTTGTTTTGCGAGCTCTTTGATCTCGTCGTCGTTCAATGAGAACGTGTTGCGCTCTTCATCAGAAGTATCAACGATATCAACTTGTTTGCCGATTTCTTGGTTATCTGAGTAGATCATTTTGATCAACTTAGAACCAAATGTTTTCTTAACGATTGGGTGTTCGCCTGCTTCAAGCATTGGCTTGTGAACGTAGAACTCGTCAGGGTTTACTGCACCTTGAACGACCATCTCGCCTAGACCCCATGAAGAGGTGATGAAGACAACTTGGTCGAAACCCGATTCAGTGTCTAGTGTAAACATAACACCCGACGAGGCTTTATCTGAACGCACCATACGTTGGATACCCGCAGATAGCGAGATGCCACGGTGGTCGAACCCTTGGTGAACGCGGTAAGAAATCGCACGGTCGTTAAATAGAGAAGCGTAAACGTGCTTAGTTGCTTCTAGTACTGCGTCGATGCCTTTCACGTTCAAAAACGTTTCTTGCTGACCAGCAAAAGAAGCATCAGGTAGGTCTTCTGCCGTAGCAGATGAACGAACTGCGACTGAAAGCTCAGGATTGCCTTCGATCAGTTCTTGGTAATTTTCACGAATTTCTTGTTCAAGGTCCGCAGGGAAAGGGGCCTCTAATACCCATTGACGAATGTTTGCACCTGTCTTACGCAGAGCTTCTACATCTTCAACGTCTAGTTCATCGAGTAATTGGTGAATACGCTCATCCAAACCTTCGTGGTCAAGGAATTGGTTAAACGCGTATGAGGTTGTCGCAAAACCATTTGGTACAGAAACGCCTGCGTTTGCTAGGTTAGAAACCATTTCGCCAAGTGAAGCATTCTTACCGCCGACTTTGTCGACATCATCCATGGATAGGCCATTGAACCAGAGGGTGTTCTTTTGCATGTCTTTCTCCAGAAACATTGCAGCTTAGTAGGGGGACTTAAATCGATCTAAACAATCGCATGTTGGCTGTTATTACACGTTGACCATACATTGCTTCATTTAGATTGATATCAAAGGCAAACGATTACGTTCTGGCTGAAAAAAATTCAAAAGAATTTTTAAAGCTGTGGTGAACCTAACTGAAAGCCAAACTGATTTATTAATATTATGTGTACCATCCTACTCAAAAGATTTTGAAAAATTAAACAGAAATGCAAATAAATAACCAAAGTCGTGATGTGTTCTATGTTTCTGACGGTACGGCGATAACATGTGAGACATTAGGGCATGTTGTTCTCGGTCAATTTCCGTTCATTCCTAACGAAAAAACCTTTCCGTTTGTAGAAAGCCAGGACAAAGCTACTGACGTAGTCAAAGAAATTGAAACTTCCTACCAGCGCAATGGCGTCAAACCTCTGGTCTTTTTCTCAATTGTCGTTCCAGAAGTACGTGAAATGCTGCTTGAAGCGCCGGCATACAGTTACGATGTTTTGGAAAGCATTGTGCAGAAAGTGCAAGACGACATTCAGATGGCACCAAAGCCTAAGTTGCAGCGTTCTCGCAGCGTGGGGAAAGATTCCGATACCTATTTCGACCGTATTGCGGCCATTGAATATACATTGGCGCATGATGATGGCATTACGCTAAAAGGGTTGGAGCAAGCTGATATCATCTTACTTGGCGTGTCGCGCAGTGGAAAAACGCCGACTAGCTTGTATATGGCGATGCAATTTGGTTTACGTGTTGTGAACTATCCGTTTATTGCGGAAGATGTGAAGATGATGCGTTTGTTACCTGAGTTTGAGATCCATCGTCATAAGTTGTTTGGGCTGACGATCGATCCCGAGCGCTTGACTGAAATCCGTGAGAATCGTTTGTCTGGAAGTGATTACGCTAGCACAGAGCAGTGCAAGCTGGAGCTAGACACTGTTGAGGCGTTGTTTAGAAGAGAGGCGATCCCATATATCAATACGTCCTCTCTGTCTGTTGAGGAAATTACTACGCGTATTCTGGAAAAAGCAGGAATGAAGCGTCGCTTGTTTGGCTAACAAGAGACGCTCATGTCGCTATGTGTAAGAGGAGGTAAGGTGTGTACCTCCTCTATCAAATGAACCTTAGACAGAATTAATAGTATTGGAACATCTTTTGGATGTCTTGATAGTTTTTGGTCTGAGTTAGTGACAGCATCAGTAAGATACGTGCTTTTTGTGGGTTCAATGTACCAGCGGCAACAAAGCCGTATTTGTTGTCATCAATTTCAGCATCCAAAGTGGTTGAGCCGCTAGGCGTTCGGGAGCTTCTTACAACAACAACGCCATCTTTACTCGCTTTCTCTAGCTCATCAAACACAGTGTGGTACAAGTTACCATTACCGACACCAGCACTTACGATGCCGTCAAACTTCGCATCCACAAAGGCTTTCACTGGCAAATTGGAGGCATTTGCATAGTTATAAACAATACCGACCTTAGGCAACTTAGTAAGCTTTGATACATCGAATGGGGTTTCTGTCGTATGTTTACGCTCTGGGCTTCGTTGATATTTGGCATCGCTATTATGAATGTAGCCGATAGCACCAAAGTTGGGTGACTGGAAAGTGCTGACGGAGGTTGTATTGGTTTTTGTCACATCTCGCGCATCGAAAATCGTGTCATTCATTGCGACTAGCACGCCACGTCCTTCTGAATCTTCATCGGTGGCTGTTACGACTGCATTGTATAAGTTGACTGGTCCATCAGCACTCATTGCGGTGGAAGGACGCATTGCACCAACGATCACGACAGGCTTTGTGCTCTTGACGGTCAGATCAAGGAAGTAAGCGGTTTCCTCTAACGTATCCGTACCATGAGTAATGACGATGCCGTCAACATCATCTTGAGCGAGTAGCTCATTAACTCTTTTCGATAATTTTAGCCACACTTCATCATTCATATCTTGTGAACCGATACTGACCACTTGCTCTCCAGAAATATCGGCAATGTTGGTCATACTCGGCACCGCAGAAATCAATGATTCAACGCCGACTTTACCTGCTGTGTAGTTTGACTCGGTTGCAGATTGACCTGCGCCTGCTATGGTGCCGCCAGTGGCAAGAATTTTAATGTTCGGAAGATCGGATTGCGCGAAAGACAAAGAACTAAGGCACAAACCAAGGGTTATCGTACTGAGGCGGAAAAGATTTTTCGTCATGGGAATCACCTGCTGTTAGGTTGGATGTTGGGGAACTCATCTATCCTAAAAACAGCGGGTTAGATTTTTTGAGTACTAGTTCAACAAATTGCAGATGAAGATCGTGATCAACTAATCACTTAAAGAATATCAAATCAACCAGTTAACCTAATTGACGTGCTTCTTTAACAAGTGAGATGTGCTAGTAACGTGCACAACGTGTTAAGCCCTATAATTTATTGATTTATAAATAAAGGCGGTAGGAGTCTCGTGATGAGGTTACTAAATATGAATTTAGCCGTGTAATTTTCCAAAGTTTACAGTGTAAAAAAAAGCGGCTTTACCCCGGAACAGATAAAAGCCGCTTGCCAATGATGTGTTAATTCACATCTTATCGCATAATCATTTGTTCACGACCAGGACCCACAGACACCATTTTTACTGGTACGCCCATGAGTTCCTCAATGCGTAGAACGTATTTCTGTGCTGCTACTGGAAGCTCTTCAAACTTACGACAACCTGTGATGTCCTCGCTCCAGCTTTCCATCTTTTCGTAGATTGGCGCAAGAGAGGCAGTTTGAGGCCAGATTGGGTTTTCGCTGTGGTCGCCTTCGTAGCCAACACAGATTTTCAGATCGTTAAGGCCAGTCAAACAGTCTACTTTCGTTAGTGCAATTTCAGTTGCGGCTTGCAGTTCAACGCCATTTTTCGTAGCGACTGCGTCGAAGTAGCCCATGTCGCGTGGACGACCCGTAGTTGCACCGAACTCGCCAGCAAGTTCGCGGAAAGCGTCTTGCTCTTCCATTGCAGTGATCAACGTACCAGTACCCACTGATGAGCTGAAGGCTTTTGCAACCGCAATAACGCGTTCAGGACGAAGTGCCGGAAGGCCACTACCGATACCCGCGTACATTGATACAACGTTAGAAGATGTTGTCCAAGGGTACTCACCGTAAACAAGGTCACGACCCGCGCCAAGCTGCGCTTCGAACAATAGAGTTTTGTCTTTCGCTTGTAGTTCTTTTAGAGGAAGCGTTATGTTGCAAATTGAATCGCGCCAAGGTGCAGAGACTTCTAGCAGCCAGTTCGCCAGTTCTTCAGCGGTTTGTTCAAACTCGAACGTCGGGTAAAGTGCACGCAGTTGCGGCAGTTTCCAATCCATCATGAATTGAAGGCGTTCAACCAATACTTCTGGTTGCTTCAACCAACCAACTAGGATGCCTTTCTTCATTACGCGATCACCGTACGCAGGTGCAATACCTTGGCGAGTTGAACCGTATGCTTTGTCGCCTAAACGTTGTTCTTCTAGCGCATCTTCTAGTGCGTGTAGAGGTAGACACAGTGTTGCGCGATCAGAGATGCACATATTCACTTTTACGCCCGCTTCTTCAACTTCCGCAATCTCCTGAGACAGCAACGCAGGGCTGATAACCATACCCGGACCTAACACTGCCAAACAGTCAGGGTTGAATACGCCACTTGGAAGCTGGTGCAGCTTGAACGTACCTAGATCGTTAACCACGGTGTGACCCGCGTTGTTACCACCCTGGAAACGAATGCTCGCAGAAGCTTGCTCTGCCAAAAAGTCAACGATGCGGCCTTTGCCTTCATCACCCCAGTTTGCACCCACAACAACGATAGACGACATAATTTAATCTCCAAAAACAGATGCAAAAATCTTAAGGTGTTCGCCATAATAAGAGAAATTAATTATACTCATTAACTTGATAAGAATCTCATATAGGAATTGGCAATGTTAGATTTGAACTGGCTGCGAACCTTCGTAACTCTTGCAGAGGTAAAACACTTTGGTAAAACAGCGACGGAACTGCACATGACGCAGCCGAACGTAAGTTTGCATATCAAGCAGTTGGAGCAAGCCACGCGCACGAAATTGATTGAGCGAAATCCTGTGCAGTTGACGCAAGCGGGGAAGCGTTTGTTAGCTACGGCGCAGCGGATGCTCAATGAGCTGCAAATTTGTCAGTCAGATCTCAATGCCATCAACGATCTTACGCAGGGGACGCTTTCTATTGCGGCGAGCGATATTGTTTCACGTTTACTGCTTATCAAACCATTTCAGCAATTCAAAAGTGAATATCCGGGGATCGACTTGGCATTGTTCAACACCACATCTTCTCAAGCGGTGGATTTGGTGAAAAGTGCACGTGCCGATATCGGCTTTGTTATCGCACAAAAAGAGAGTCAACCGCTGCATTTTACGCCTCTCACGCAGATTCACTGGTGTGCGTTTGGCGATAACATTTTTGAGTGGCAAGACAATCGAAAAGAGAGCCAGACGCTGATCCTGCTAGGGCACGATACTCGAACCCGAGAGCTGATTGATGCGTCTTTACCTGAACTAAATCTGCCTAAGCATCGCGTGATGGAAGTGGGCAGTGTGGAAGCACAAATCGACTGGGCGGAAGCGGGGTTTGGGACTGCTATTGTGCCGGATTTCTCGCTCGATCCGAGATTAAAGCTTTCCCGAGAAGTTACGCCTTTGCCAAGTTTTCCAAACACTGATTTCGGCTACATCGTGCGTCAAAATCAGGTGTTATCCAAAGCGGCAAAACAGTTGTTGGCTTGGGTTGGCGAGAATGTGTCGGTGGTTGAGGGCTAAGGCGATGAAAGAAAAGGCCATGAAAGAAACGAAGATTACGATTTCGCTCCCATCCTTGATTCACCGTATTGGGGGCGACCATGCCAAGCGAGCGAAAACACTCGCAGCAGAAAAACAGTGCGATCTTAAGCGAATTAGACGATCTCGTCACTGGCAAATCTCAGGCGAGGCTTTGGATGTAAAAGCGTTTTTAGAGCTTCTCAAAAACGAAGAAGCAGAGACGATGCGATTTGCGATCAACAAAATCGAACAAGCTCTACTTGCTCACCAAGACAAATTGGAACCTTTGGACGTGAAGTTGATACGTTTGGTGAGACAAAACCCAAACATCACCTTAGCGGAGCTGATGGCTGAAACGAACTGCACGTTAGTTCAAGCTCGCACGGCACGATTTGATGCTGAGTTGCTTTAAGATCGGTTTGTGGTTTACTCACTTTATTAACAGATGTTAGGGTACCGATCAAAATCACTCACTAAGACCATTTTATTATGGATATTTGGCAGCTTCTCCTTTTTATTCCTGCTTGCTTCGCTCTAAATATGGCTCCAGGCCCAAACAATTTATTGGCAATGAATAATGCGCGTTGTTACGGCTTTAGGGCCGCGTTTACGGCCAGTTTAGGCAGAATTGCTGCTTTTTCAGCGATGATTGCGTTGTCTGCATCAGGTCTGGCTGTGATTTTGTATACGTCAGAAATGCTATTTTTGGCAATAAAGTTAGTAGGGGCGCTGTATCTACTGTGGATTGCGTTCAACCTTTGGCGTTCAGAGTCCAGTCCGATCTCTGACTTGGACAATTCGCGCAATTACGCAGGACTTGCGAAGCAAGAATTTACGCTTGCTGCTGGCAACCCGAAAGCGATACTTATTTTTACTGCATTCTTGCCGCAATTTGTTGATGCCAATGCCAACGTTCAAGAGCAGTTTTTTGCCCTTGGCTCGACGTTTTTGATATTAGAAATGGTCGCCATTTCAATCTATGCCATCTTTGGTTTGTACTTGAGACACTGGTTTTCAAATCCCAAAATGGCGAAACGTTTCAATCGCGGATGTTCGTTGTTTTTAGCCGCATCAGGGGCGAATTTGCTACTAAGTAAGCAATAACAACACATCATCTCTGTAGATTATTTTTCTATAAAAAGAGCCGCTGATGTTACATCAGCGGCTCTTTTCGTTGATGCATCGATTATTTATTGTTACCACATCAAATCGTCAGGCACGACGAAATCTGCGTATGGGTCGTCTTCTGCTGGAATGTCCGATTCAGATTCTTTTTGTTCGATGATGACGGACTCATCACGTTGAGCAATTTTATTCGCTACTCCACGTGGAATGACAACATAGCTTTCACCAACAATTGCGATTGCCAAAATACCTTTAATCAACTGCTCGCGGATAAGTGAATCTACATAAAGAGATTTCACTAGCGTACCGTGAGTGAAGTTGTATTTGATGTCGCCATCTTTTAAGTCGATCTTGTTCATCTCAATCAATTGATTGATCTGCGCTTTGATCTCTTTGTTTAATCGCTCAGCATTTTGCTGCTCGCTCAATTGTTTATCACGCTCTAACTGTTGGCGTTTATTCTCTTCAACCGCCGCTTTTACTTCGCGTGCTTGAACGCGTGATTTTTTAGAGCCTTTCTTCGCTTTCTTTAGTTTCTTTTCATTAACTAAGCCAGCTTTCAGCATTTGTTCTTGAAGGGTAAGTTTTGCCATGTTTTATCCAGTTAGTGCGCAATTTTGGGCATTTTACCCACTATTGCCACTTGTAGTAAATAATAGTGCTTTCTATGGGTCTAAAATGTTTGGTTGGCTTGTTATCTCTTTAATGGAAAGTGCAAAGCGGGCCTTCTCCAAAGCCCGCGAGCATTACTGAAATCTAGGTGGGTTATGGCTGCCACTGTTTAGATGTGACGAGGTTATCCATCACTTTGTTTACCGCTTGATGCGCTTTGTCGACAATGGTGTCTATATCGTTGCGATTCGCGATAAGCGGTGGAGCAAAACCGAGGATGTCACCATGTGGCATAGCGCGAGCGATTAAGCCTTGCTCTAAACAGGCTGCCGCGATTTGCGGACCTACTTTCAAGTTTGGATCAAAGTGTGCTCGGCGTAGTTTGTCTGAAGAAAACTCCAACGCATGCAACAAGCCAACGCCACGAGTATCACCGACCAATGGATGATCGTTAAACGTCTTCGCCATACGTTGCTGCAAGTAAGCGCCGACTTCGGCTGCGTTTTGCACCAGGCCTTCACGTTCAATGATATCGAGGTTGCAGTTCGCGGCTGCCGCTCCCATTGGGTGACCAGAGTAGGTATAACCGTGTCCGATAGCGCCCCATTGGTCGGTGCCGTTTTCTAGCACACTCCAAACTCGTTCACCGACGATCACGCCAGACAGCGGTTGATACGCCGAAGTTAATCCTTTCGCTACCGTGATGAGATCTGGTTTCATGTCGTAGTGCAGTGAGCCAAAATCGGAGCCGAGGCGACCAAAGCCACACACCACTTCATCCGCAATCAAGAGTACATCGTATTTGTCGAGTACTTTGCGAATCGCCTGCCAGTACCCTGCTGGTGGTGGCACAATACCGCCAGTACCGAGCACTGGTTCTGCAATCATTGCTGCTACCGTTTCTGGGCCTTCTTCCAAGATCATCGCTTCGAGTTGATCTGCGCAATATTGAGAGAATTCAAGCTCAGACATACTCTCGTCTTCACGGCGATAATAATATGGCGCGATGGTGTGTTTGATACGCTCAAGTGGTAAATCAAAATGGGCGTGGAACAGCGGCAAACCTGTCATTGAACCGGACGCGATACTTGAACCATGGTAGCCGCGGTCACGCGAAATGATTTTTTTCTTCTCTGGTAGACCACGAGCATTGTTGTAATACCACACCAACTTAAGTTGAGTTTCGTTCGCGTCGCTGCCTGACATGCCGTAGTAAACTTTGCTCATGCCTTCAGGCGCCATTTTGATGATGCGATCTGACAGTGTCACGAGCGCTTCGTTCGTATGGCCGACGTAAGTGTGGTAGTACGCCAGTTCTTTGGCTTGCTCATAAATCGCATCGGCCATTTCGGTCCTGCCATAGCCAATGTTCACACAATACAACCCGGCAAAGCCGTCTATCAGCTCGATGCCTTCTGAATCGGTGATGCGTATTCCGCTTCCGCTCGAGATAATTCTTCCCGGAAGCTCCCCGGCCGCATACTGCTTCAGGTGGGTTGAGGCATGAAATACTCTCTGACGATCGATCTCTAAAAGTTGTTGGGTTTTGTTACTCATGATCCTTCTCCTCGAATAATTGGATATCCATATTTCGTGTCTCAACTGCCACTGACGGTTGGTAAAGCGCCTAAGCAGCAGTATTTGATTTCACTGTATTCTTCAAATCCGTGACGGCTTCCTTCTCGTCCAAGACCAGACTGTTTCACGCCGCCGAATGGGATAGGGTGCCCTGTCATTTTGACGGAGTTCACGCTCACCATGCCAAACTCCAAACCGCGCATGCAGTGCCAAATTTGGTGAATATCGTGACCATAAACATAGGCAGCTAAGCCGTACTCAGTGTCGTTGCTCATTTCAATCACGGTATCTAAGTCTTGGTAAGGCAATACGCCTGCCACAGGACAAAAATTCTCTTCGCGATACACCGCCATTTCTGGGGTTACATCGGCTAGCAATGTCGGCGCGAAGAAGTTTTCGCCTGGTACGGGCTGGTGGTATCCCGCTACCAATCGCGCGCCTTTGTCGAGCGCGTCACGCACCAAATCATGCGCTTTATCCACCGCAGTGCGATTAATAAGCGGTCCCATGGTGGTTTTTTCGTCTAAGCCATTGCCCAAAACGATGTGGCTCATTTCTTTGGCAAACGCTTCCAAAAACGCTTCGTACTTATCGTCAGGGACGAATATACGGTTTGCGGCCAAGCAGTCTTGTCCTGCGGTTTGAAACTTCGCATCCACGGCGGCTTTGGCTGCTTGCTCGACATCCATATCTGGCAGCACGATGAAAGGGGCGTTACCACCGAGCTCCATACTGCACTTCTTCACGGTTTGTGCCGCGTCGCGTAGCAATAGTTTGCCTACTCGAGTTGAGCCTGTGAACGAGAGCGCTTTGACTTTATCGGAGTGACACAAGGCTTGTGACACCATCACCGCATCGCCAGTGATCACGTTAAAGACACCAGGTGGAAAGCCAGCTCGGTCTGCTAACTCTGCCAACGCTAACGCAGAAAAAGGCGTTTCACTGGCGGGCTTAATGAGCACCGGACAGCCTATTGCTAGTGCGGCAGCGGCTTTGCGTGTGATCATGGCATTAGGAAAGTTCCATGGCGTAATCAGTGCTGCGACACCAATCGGCTCGCGCACGGTTGATAGCTGCGCATTCGGAATATGACTTGGGATGGTTTCACCATAGCTGCGGCGTGCTTCTTCGGCAAACCAACGAACAAAGGATGCGCCGTAGTCAATCTCACCTACAGCATCACCTAGTGTTTTTCCTTGCTCCATCACCATCAAATGAGCAAGATCTTGCTTTGATTCTAGAATCAGGTCGTGCCAACGCATGAGAATTTCAGCGCGCTCTTCTGCTTGCATTTTTCGCCATTGACGAAAGGCTTGGTCGGCTTCATCAATCGCTTGATAGAGTTGTTGCTGAGATAGCTTAGTGATGTAACCGATGACCGTGCCATCTGCTGGATTATCCACCGGATGAAATTGATCACCACTTACCCATTTGCCATTCACGTACGCTAAACCTCTCACCAAACGTACGTCTTTCATTATCGCCATCATGTCGTGCGAGGCTTTTAATTCTTCAGCGTGTAAGCTGTGCAGTGCTGTCATGAGTCCTTCTCCCAGCATCGTTGTCCATAATGAAACTGTAATGGAGAAGTGACCGAAATAATTTCTGATACCGAGGTTTAAAACGTCAGAACTTTCTTTTTAGTGCCGTTAAATATGGTGTTTTTTCTGTTCACGCCTGATACGCATTTTCCCTTTTATAACAAAGCGTTTTGGTTTACTTCGAATGTGCCCGCATCACGTTTGATTGTTTTTGTCACAATGTAAGTAAAGTAGCGCTCAATGCCCACATCTGAGTCTAACCAGTTGTCGATAAGCCGCTGATATTGGTCGATATCTTCTGACTGAATTTTAAGGATGTAATCGATACCACCGCCCGTGGCATAGCAATCAGTGACTTCTGGTGAATGTTGAACCAGTTGCTCGAAGCGTTTGAACGCTTGGGCGTTGTGTTCTTTGAGCGTAACTTCAACCATAACCGACGTTCGTTTGAACAAAATATCGGTATTTACTTTTGCTCCGTAACCTTCAATGATGCCTGCTTCTTCCAGTTTTTTGACGCGCTCCCAGCAAGGGCTCACGGATAGGTTGATGGCCTCGGCAAGGTGAGATTTGGTGATACGACCATTATCATGAAGTATTTGTAGAATTTTTACGTCGTAGCGATCGAGGCGCATTATGAGTCTCCCTGTTGAATACTAATCATTTCATAAAGGCTGATGACTGGTCGCTGTTATAAGGTGCTTTCCAGTTTGCTTCTGGTATGCCATTTGTTTTGATTTCTTTAGTTGGCTTTTCAATCAGCCTATCTCGCCGCAGTCTTCGGCTATAACTGCGATAGTGTCACCGATATTCACCATAGCAGGAAAACGACGTGCCGCGAAAATACCATTGCGCTGTGACTTGTACTCAACGGGGGCGGTACCTGTGCGCTCGGTCGAGAAGATTCTCACTAATACATCTCCCTTTTTGACGGTATCGCCAAGATCAAATAAGTATTCTGTGATGCCGTGGTGCTGGCTTTGCACATAACAACTTGCATCAGGCATATCTAATAACTTAGTTGGTTGGGTTGGTTGTTCGTAGTCACCGGGCAAGTTGCCTGAGAAGCGTAAGAAGTTGCGAATGCCACGGTCGGAATAAGCGATGGTTTCTGGAGTGCTGGTTCCGCCTCCTCTTAGTTCGGTGGTAACAAAGATTTTTCCCTGAGACTCCACGGCAGTGTCATACAGGCTGGTGGCGTCCATTTCGAGCAAGATCATGGTGTAAGGTGCGCCAAACAGTTTTGCACCTAATATGCAGGCTTCTTCTTGATCGAGATTGTCGAGACGATGGGCAGCGGCGAACGGCACGATATCTAACGTTTTACCACCTGAGTGAATGTCTAACGCAAAATCGCACTTAGGAACTAGGTAACGAGTAAAATAATCCGCAATTTTCTCGGTCACTGTGCCTATGGGGTTGCCGGGAAAGCTGCGATTTAAATTCCCTTTATCGATAAACGACGTACGTGAGGCATTTTGTACCGCAGGTAAGTTCATCATGGGTACAATAATGACACGACCTTGGATTTGATCTGCCTGAAGCGAGTTCGTCAATTTTAGCAGGCTGGTGATGCCTTCGTATTCGTCTCCGTGATTACCGCCAGTAAGCAGTGCGGTTGGTCCGTGACCATTTTTGATCACGGTGATAGGTATCATAATACTGCCCCAAGCGGAGTCGTCATGTGAATAGGGCAGCGTTAAAAAGCCGTGCTGTACACCTTCTCGGTCAAAGTCTATGGTGGCTGTGATCGAGCTTTTTTGCATATCAAGTCCTTTTAGTTCTCAGACCTGGCTCAACAGAGCTTAAGGTTTGAAAAATTAGTGTTTAACAAATAAGTGGCGTGGAAAATCACACAATGTTTTTGCTCCATCATGGGTAATGACGATACTTTCCGTTGTTTCTAACCCCCAATCTTTGAACCACAGCCCCGGCATAAAATGGAATGTCATACCTTCTCTCAAGATGGTTTTATCGGTGTCTCGCAAACTCATGGTTCGTTCCCCCCAATCTGGCGGGTAGCTCAAACCTATTGGATAGCCACAACGGGCGCCTTCGCGTGAGAATCCTGCTTTATCGAGAACCTGGTTTAGTGCATTGGCGATGTCGGCGCAGGTATTTCCGGGCTTTGCCACTTTCAAGCCTGCTTCAAGCCCTAAAGTTAGGGCTTCGTCGGCTCGTTTAAACTTGTCGTCAGGCTCGCCAAGAAAAATAGTGCGAGAGAGTGGACAATGGTAACGGCGGTGCGCCCCTGCAATTTCAAAAAACGTCCCTTCGCCTTTCTTGAAGGGTCTGTCATCCCAAGTCAGGTGAGGTGCGGAAGCATCAGAACCTGATGGCAAAAGCGGCACAATCGCGGTGTAATCGCCAAAGTGGTCTTCATGCCCGAGCACGGCTTGACGGTTAATCTCGGCAACAAGGTGGTGTTTCGGTAATCCTGGTTCAATCATGTCGAACGCGACACGGTGCATGTTTTCAACAATGCGAGCGGCACGGTACATGTATGCCAGTTCTTGATCGGATTTAACGGCGCGGCACCAGTTGACTAGTCCGGTTGCATCGAGAAGTTGAGCATTCGGTAGGTGCGTAGTGAGTGATTCGTAAGCGGTGGCGCTAAAGTAATAGTTATCTTTTTCTACACCGATACGACCACGATCCCAAAGGCGCGGAGACAGTACGGCTTCGACCAGGAAATCCATCGGGTGTAGCGGCGGATTCATTACATAATGGTCTGGATAGTAGGTGATGTTTTCTGCCGACATATACGCAGTCCTGTATGCTCCGTTGGCATCTTGGCAGCGTCCAAACCAAACGGGTTCATCAGATGGACCAACAACGACACATTGTGGCACGTAAAAAGACCACCCATCATAGCCTGTCAGCCACGCCATGTTAGAAGGGTCATGAATGATAAGGACATCCAATTCTCTTTCTTCCATCGATTGCCGAACTTTCGTTAACCGATCCTGGAACTCATCCAGTGTAAAATGCAAAGCAACGCCTCTCATATTTTCTCCTTGTTAGAAATCCGACGCCTTATGGGCCTTCGGAGACGCTGAGGTATTTCTACCTTCTACCAGCTAGCCAGATCTGCGTTAAAAATGATTGCAATTTACCTCTGGGGTTGTATTTGGATTAAACGATGCTGTTTAACATGTTTGTTTAACCCATACATTTCATGTCAATCATTACAATTGTGGTTTATTTTTGTGCATTTCACCTCGTTTTGTGAGTTAAAGTTCGCCATTTGTTAAATGGAAGTTACAATGAGCGTTAAAAATGAATCAATTAAAATATTGTGTCATGACAATTTCTTTGAACCCGATCATTCGGCCAGGCACCGCTAAATACATCTCCATTGGTAACTATCTTGTCGAATGTGTCCGCAGTGGTTATCTAAAACCGGGAACTCGATTACCCACACATCGTGAGTTTGCAGAGCAAATTGGCGTCAGCGTACAAACGGTGAGCCATGCATATGGTTATGCAGAGAAAAAAGGGGCGATCGAGTCTTGGGTTGGGAATGGTACTTTTGTCAAATCAGGTTTTGTGGATGAAAGTACGGACACGGAGTTCATGCTGACACAAGAGATGAAAGAAACGCCGGATGAAATTGATATGTCGATTGCACATCCAGTGGTGACCGATCGCCACATTACGCTTTTTAATCAGGCGTTAATGGAGATTGCTGGGCAAACAAACAATCGTGGTTTGATCAGTAAAGCAAAGCCGGTAACAGGTCAGCCTCATCATATTGAGTCAGGAGTACGATTTCTAAGTAGCCAAGGGCTGGATGTGGGTGCCGATCAAATATTACTCACAAATGGTGCATGCCATGGTTTAACGTTGGCTTTAAGCACAGTTGTTGAACACGGTGATTTAGTTGCTTGTGGTCACTTGGTTGATCATGGCTTGATCTCTCGCTCGAGAATGCTTGGATTTAAGTTGCAACCACTTGAAATGGATGAGTTTGGTATAACGCCGGATGCATTTGAATGGGCATGTAAACACAAACCAATCAAGGTATTGTGTTGCACACCGAGCATGGCTAACCCGACTAGTGCGCATATGGATGTTGCACGCCGAGAGGCGATAGCGAATATTGCGCAGCAATACGACATCTATGTCATTGAAGATGACGTGTATGGAGCACTAGAACCTAACCGTGTCCCACCCCTTGCCACATTGTTACCCGAACAAGCTTTCTATGTCACCAGTTTAACCAAAGTTGTAGCGCCAGGCATGCGCACTGGCTATCTGACGGTCCCACGTCATTTTCTGCAGCACGCGATTGGTCGTTTAGCGGCTACGAGTTGGTCTGCGACTCCATTACCATTTGAAGTCGCTCATTTGTGGATCGAAAACGGTACGTTAAATCGACTTATTCGCTTTCAAGTCAATGAGTTTGCTAAGCGACAGCGAATAGCAAAAGCCGCTTTAGAAGGGCATGTTTATAGCTCGCACCCGAATGGACAGCATATTTGGTTGAGACTACCCGAGCAGTGGAATAGCGATGACCTGGTTGCTTCGGCTAAGCGTTCAGGGGTGCAGATCACGGGATACAAACCGTTTGTTCTCGATACTAATCAGCCAATGCCTTACGTGCGAATCAGTTTGGGAGCAGAAACAAACCGAGGCTACATCAAACACGGGTTATCTGTGATTGCTGAAATTCTCGATACCAACCCTCCCACCTCACACTTTTTAGTTTGAGCGATAGGTTATTTATGCTTTTATCTGATGGGCTTAAACGTTTGTAACTGAGTTTTTTCTTGTCGCCATTGCCTTGGCGATTTTCCCGTCCAGCGACGAAAGTGGCGGCTGAAGACCGCAGTTTCTGCATAGCCCAGTTGCAACGCGCTCAACGCTGCATTCTCCGGTTGAGAGCAGACGGCCAATCATGTTTGCTGCTTGGTCACTGAGATTGTTGGGGTAACGGGTTTGCAGCTCTTTGAGGTGCTGTTGAAAATGGCGCTCTAGTGCGTCTTCATCTTGGTGGTTCTTAGCGTTAAGCAGAGTCGCTTTAAGTAGGATACCGTCAAACTTATCACCGAAACGCAGTTTGTTCTGCTGGGCAAACTTGCTTTTTTCTACTTCCAATGTTGCGTGTTGAGTCAAATGTAGCGCGAAGTGACTTGCTTCAATATCAAGTAAGCTCGCAACAAACATCGCCAGATGCGACACACTGAGCTGCATCAACTGCGCGATACCTCGTTCGCTGTGCACATCAATATTGAGCGACAACCGTACCCAATCATCTTGTGGCGTCATGTTGAGAGTTACCCCTGACGAATGTAGATAGAGAAAATCATTCACCCGCGCCAAGGCATCACCAACCGTTTCCGCGCGAGAAACCAGCATTGGTAAGTCCCCCAAGCTTTGTAGGTTTTGACGCTCAGCGAGTAACGCACCAAACAACGGTTGCTGACAACGAGCAGCCGCTTCCTCCAGCAATTCAGCCAGCCTAGGGTAGGCGAGATACGTATCGGGATTGCGAAACTGCGCCGCAGACAGCCCGACGGCAGCCATAATCTCAACCGGATTCTGCCCCAGTTCGGAAACCAAGCTATCAAATTTATCGGCAGCGCCACTTCGTACGATATACATGTCTCGATTTTTAAATGTTAACAGGTTGTAAATCGCAATGTGTCAAATTTACTTCGCAAAAGGTCAAGTGAGTGTCAGTGAGTTGATCTAGGTTACATTTTGATAACAAAAACGCATGAATGAGAAGGTGTATGGAACTTATCAATAAAACGGCCATCGTGACTGACGCTGCGGGTGGAATTGGGCAAGCTATTATTGCAAAGCTAAGAGAGCAAGGAGCCAAAGTGCTTGCTGTAGATATTTCAGAGCAATCACTGCAAATGTACGCAAGTTTTGGCCCTAAGCAGTTGGAAACCTTTGTTGCGGACGTCACCGATTACCAACAAGTCGAAGCCATGGTGAAGTACGCGGTCGAACTATTTGGCTCACTTGACATCATGGTCAACAACGCGGGCATCGGTGCACCGAAACCTCTGCTTGACCACGACCCAATTGCTGATTTTGAGCCGATCTCAAAGGTCAACCAAAATGGTGTCTACTACGGAATTCTCGCCGCTGGGCGACAATTCCAAGCGCAAGGCACGCCGGGCGTGATCCTCAATACTTCTTCTGTTTACGCACGAATGGCGTCTGAGATGACCTTTACCTACAACGTCAGTAAAGCCGCAGTCGATATGATGACCAAATGCGCCGCATTAGAACTCGCACCATTGGGTATTCGTGTTTGCGCTGTCGCTCCGGGACGCGTTGATACTCCGATGTTAAGGCAATACGAAGAGATTGGCCTGTGGGACCACATCCGCAAAGAACAGATGCGTCAAAACTTCACACAACCAGAAGAGATTGCTGATGTGGTGGCGTTTCTGGTCAGCGAGAAAGCCAACTGTATCAACGGTTGTACCATCAGCGCATCTGACGGTTTCGAGAATTTTAAGTACCCACTTATGGGATAGGCGAGTACGCCACATTACAGCAACAGCGAGGATGTAAGTTATGTCATTACCAGAAGTTATTCAGCACCAAGATTTCTTATTAACTCTTAATACCAATGAAGAGTCGATCATCAAAGACGCATTACCGGGTGTGGATGTTTACCCGTTGTTTCTTGACCCAGAAAACGGAACTTGGGTGATACGCGCCAAGTTCAAACCGGGCGTGACTTTACCTAAGCACTTCCACACTGGTGTGGTGCATTTCTATACACTGAGTGGCGCTTGGCACTACATTGAATACCCAAACCAAGTCCAAACCGCTGGTAGTTATTTGTATGAGCCAGGTGGTTCGATTCATACCTTTCACTGTCCAGAAGAGTCGGGTGGTGCAGATGGATTTATGGTGATCCAAGGTGCGAACATTAACTTTGACGACGAGGGTAACTTCATCAACATCATGGATGCAGGTTGGATTGAGCAAGTTGTTATTGCAACAGCGAAAGCACAAGGCTTCACTGCGCGCTACATCAAACCGGGTGCGATTGCTGGCCTAAGCGATGAGCTAGCGGAGTAACCCCATGCAACAGATGAACAGTATCATAATGCAGGATGGTAGTGTCCGCCTGAAGCAAGTCGAAATCCCCAAACCTGCAGCGGGACAAGTGTTGGTTCGTAGTCTAGCTTGTGGCATTTGTGGCTCCGACCTTCACATTACTCGACACGCGGATGAGGTATTTGATGTATTCCACCAGCTCGGGTTGATGCCTGATGAAGCCGGTGAGCACGCTCAAGTGATGTTGGGGCATGAGTTCTGCGCGGAAATTATCGAATACGGTGCCGATACGCAGCAAACGTTGTCCGTTGGTAGCCGAGTCACCTCAGTGCCGATGTTGCTCAGCCAAAATGGCGCGGGCGTTGGTGTTACTCCGGGTACTTATGGCGCTTACTCTGAGTATTTCCTGCTTGATGAAGCGTTATTGCTACCTGTGCCAGACGGAATGCCGTCTGAGGCGGCGGCATTAACCGAACCACTAGCGGTCGGTTTGCACGCGGTCAACCGCAGTGAAATCGAAACGGAAGAAACAGCGCTGGTTGTCGGTTGCGGCCCTATAGGGCTGGCGGTGATTGCTGCACTGAAACAACGTGGCGTCAGCAATATTCTTGCGGTCGATCTTCAGGAAGAAAAGCTGCAACTTGCCAGCGAGTTTGGCGCAAATCGATTGATCAACCCGACCAAGGAAGACGAGATCGCCGTCGGGGCACAGTACGCGATGAATTCACGCTTGGTCATTTATGAGTGTGTTGGCAAGCATACCTTGATTGACGATTTTCTGCGCCGCGCTCCTGCCCGAGCGCGAATCGTCATCTCGGGTATCCATACGACACCCGCAATCATTAACTACGCGTACGCGACGGTAAAAGAGCTCGACTTGAGATTCTCTTACTACTACCAACCGCACGAGTTTGAGCAATGCCTACAAGCGATTGCCGAACATAAGTTGCCTTGGCAGAAAATGCTCACTGCCAAAGTAGGGATCGATGGTGTGGAAGATGCGTTTAGACAGTTAATGACTCCCAATGACCACATCAAAGTGGTTATCGAACCTTGGCGCAGCGGCGCGTTAGAAGTGATTTAACTCTTAGCCAGATTAAGCTAGCTAAAACCAATTTTAGTTTGGTGACAGCCCCAACCGTAGCAGCTAGGTTGGGGCTTTTTTGTTAGGCCTGTTCTGCGCATTCCTGTTGCAGAGCAGGGTAATCGGTGTAGCCTCGTTCGTTTCCGCCAAACAACGTTGAGCCATCGAGTTCTGCCAACGGATGGTGATGTTGCAAGCGAGAGACTAAGTCTGGGTTTGCTACGAATGGCCGTCCGAATGCGACAAGATCCGCGTAGCCTTTCTCTAATACTTCGTTTGCTCGTTGAGGATCGTAGCGACCGGCAACAATAATAGCGTTGCGAAAGCGCTTTCTAAGTTCGATTCGAAACGTCTCAGGAATCGTTGGTGCATCGGCCCAATCGGCCTCGGACAAGTGCAAGTAGGCAATGTCGCGCTCCTGTAGCTGTTTTGATGCTTCCAAGATTGTTGGAACGATATCTGGGCAGTCCATATCTTTAAACGTAATGAATGGTGCCAGTCTCACTCCAACTCGATGCGCACCAATAGCGGCGATAACTGCATCCACTACTTCGATAAGAAAACGGATACGATTTTCTCGTGAACCGCCGTAGTTGTCTATTCGATGGTTTGAGTTGGTTCTTAAGAACTGATCGATCAGATACCCATTCCCGCCGTGGATTTCTACACCATCAAAACCCGATTCAATAGCGCGTTTGGCTGCGTTCGCGAAATCACCGACAACTCGGTTGATATCCGCTTGTGTCATGGCGTGTGGCTCAACACAATCGACCATATTGCCGTTGCCTTGTTCATCTGCAATCCAAACTTGCGTCTCTACCGGAGCGAGCGCAGATGGCGCGATAGGCTGTTCACCATTTTGGAATGTTGGGTGAGACACTCTGCCCACATGCCATAGCTGACAAAACATCGCTGCGCCTTGTGACTTGACCGCTTGGGTCACACCCTGCCAGCCCGCCACTTGCGCATCGGTGTAAACGCCAGGGGTGAACGAATAGCCTTGAGAATCGTCCGAAATTTGTGTGGCTTCGGAAATGATCAGCCCGGCAGAAGCGCGCTGTTGATAATACGTTGCCATCATCTCATTCGGGATGTTGCCCGGCTGAGTGGTGCGTGCGCGAGTCATTGGTGCCATGACAATGCGGTTTTGTAGTGACAACGCTTTCAGTTGAGCTGGTTCAAACAGCTTATTTGTTCTTTGTTTCATGATGCGCTCCTTAGATAAGTACTGGCACGTTGGTCGCTTTACGAGCGGTTGCCATCCAGTGAAGTACGGCTGGATCCCATTGCACTTCGGGCGCACTGAAAAAGCCGCGTAGAATGGAAAACATAATGGCTTGATCAACCAGTGACGTTTGCTTTTCTGAACTTAGGTTGAGCAAGGGTTTAGTTTGTTCTATCAAAGCGGCGACTTCTTTCGCAATCGCAGGTGTATCGTTAATCAAAGCTTCAAAATTTAACGCTTCGGTTTCTTTTTTTGCACGCCATGCTTGTTTAGCGGTTTCTGTTGCAAATTCCGGTAACGTCATGTTTGACCAACGCGGATACCCGACTTTTTGTAGCGGTAAAAATGCTTGTTTTTGCCAGTCTAAAACCGGTGTTGAGGGTTGGCTGTTTTCGCTGGAAGATGCCAATTCAAGGAAGTAGTTGATGATGTCTAAGCTTTCCGCCATGGCTTCACCATCGTCTTTGATCAAAAGAGGAACTTGTTTTGCGCCGATGAGGTTTGTGGTGGTGCTCTCGTCGTCATAAGCAATGTTGATGACGTCGAGCTGAATATTCAGCATGCCTGCAACAAAACGGACGCGGGCGCTAAAGGGGCAATGTTCATAAATGTACAGTTTCATTTTTGTTTCCTATCTCTTGGCTGGGCAGGGCGTGTTGTTGTGCGTTGAACAGCGTTACGGCGTTTAACTTTGCCCTGTCACATAACGTTCTGGGTCTAAACAATGTCGATAGGGTCAGTATATGGATTCGATTTAATTTGATAATTGAGTAATATCTGAATTGATTATTCAGTTTTTTCAAATAATAAGGGCGCGAAGATGGATAAGTTTTCGGATATGACGTTGTTTGTCAGCATCGTTAAACATCAAGGTCTGGCAGCGGCGGGAAGGGAGTTAGGTTTGTCTCCGGCGACGGTAACGGCAAGGCTGCAAGCGATAGAAGAACGCTATGGCGTAAAGCTGCTCAACCGAAGCACACGCCACGTATCACTCACGGACGCAGGGGCAATGTACCATCAAGCTTGTCTGAACATCATTGATAGCGTGAAAGAGACGGAAAACTTACTGCAAACGGGTATTTCGGAAGTGCGCGGAACGTTGAAAATTTCAGCTCCACGAGATATTGGCAAACAAATTATTTCGCCGATGGTGTCGGCTTTTTCTGAGCAATATCCGGATGTGACGCCTTATCTATATCTTAATGACAATTTATCGAACTTGGCTGAATCGGGGCTCGATTTAGTGATTCGTTACGGTGAGTTAGCGGACAGCAATCTCATTTCGCGCAAGCTGGCGTCGAGTCAACGTGTGCTGTGCGCGTCACCTGATTATTTGTCGAAGCAAGGTATCCCAAACTGCCCACAAGATCTCGCGGATCATCGCTGCTTAGCCATGGTGCGCAGCAATGAAGAATTAAAAACGTGGCACTTTAAAGATGAAGAGTCTAACCAAACGATCACGGTCACGCCAAAGCGATTTTCTGATGATGGTGAAGTGATTCGACAATGGGCGTTGGACGGTGCGGGGATTGCGTTGAAATCGATTTTAGATATTCAGCAAGACCTAAAACAACAACGTTTAGTAACGGTTTTGGATGGGTATATGAAAAACTTCAGCGCCTTTTCGCAAGGCGCTGAAGCGGATCTGCATGTCATTTATCAAAGCCGTCAATATCAACCGAAAAGAGTTCGCCTGTTTTTGGACTTTCTAGTTGAGCAATTTAGCGCGCTGAGTGATGCCAGCAATCAGATCTAGATGCGATTCCGAGGTTTCTCGGCGGTGGCGATAAATCCCGACGGTGCCAGGGTTTGGTTCGTTTTCCATGGTTAAGCATCGTAAGCCAAAGGATTCCAAATACGGTTGCAGATGGCGGGTATAAGACATCACCGCGACGCTTTCTTTCAGTACATCAATGCTGGCGAGCAGAGAATCCACTTCGTAAGTCGGTCTGTCATCCAGTTGCTGCCTTTCGCGTTCATTTTGTTTCGGGATTGGGTTGTCGATGACGTGAGCGAATTTCTTAGCGTCATAAGTGACCGAAAGAGCGGGGTATTCGTGCAGCATTTCTTCGGTGACGGTTTTCCCTAGCAGTGGATGGTTTGAGGAAACAAAATAGGCATCAACCGTTTGAAATAGCGGAATAAACGTAACATCGCATTTAGACGACAAGCCGACAATCTCGTGGCCGATGAAGAATTCAATCTGTTCGTTGATTAATGAATCCATCAAGCCTAAGTGGTTGCCAAATTCGACGTGTGTAGATGCCGATGGCTGCTTGGTCAGATGTTCATTGAGTGCTTGTTTGACGAACAGCGGCCACCACGCATCGCCAGTACCCATTTTAATTTTTCCGACTTGATACTGTTTCCGTTCATCAATGCTTTGCATCATTTGGTTGTATTCATGCTGCATCGCGTTGCTATGGCGATAGAGGATGCGTCCGTATTCGGTCAACACCATGCCATTAGGATGACGTTCAAACAGCGTCACGCCGAGATTCTCTTCCAGCTTCTTTAAATTGCTTGTTACCGTTGGCTGGCTTAACCCTGCCATTCTTGCCGCAGCACTGATGCTTTGGCAGCGTGCAACCAGTAAAAATTGCTGCAGAGATTTGTCCATTTTCTTTCCCCTCTAAGAACGAGGGGTATTTTGCACAATTTCATTTATAAATCACAAATCTGTAATCTCATTTGATTGAAATTATGCGCATTTCATAGATCTACATCACTGTTGGGGTTTGACGTATAGATGTTATCTATAGCTCGCTCCTGACTTCCTATTTTCCCCTCAAAAAGGTGTTCTTTAGACTGTCGCCAAAATAACAATCTAAGGGATGAACATGAAACCGAGTTTTATTGCGCTTGCTGTCGCGTCTTGTATTGGTCTTGCTGGGTGTGGGTCAGATTCTTCTGATGCGCCAATGCCGGTCGACAAACCAATTATTTCAGCCGACTTATATTTACGCGGTTTAAATGGGGATTGGGGCACGGCAGAGCATGCCAAGCTAAACTATTTGGGTAATAACGAGTACGAAACCGTACTGCGCGTCGCTCGAGGTAGCAATCAGTTCAAGATTGCTGATCCGGGTTGGCAGATCCAATACACCTATTTTGAGGAGCCCGCGGCGTTCGATAAAGCTCAAGAGTACCTGCCAAAACCAGACACGAATGAAGCGTGTATGAACGATGATTGCAACTCTGAGATCACGTTTGAAGACAAAGGGTATTACAAGTTTTCTGTGAGCTTTGCCGATGAAAGTCGCGCGACAATGACTGTGACGAAAGCAACGCAAGAAGAAGCGGAAAAATACTACTCTGATGCGATTCTCGACCCTGCAATGGTGCATCAAGGGCATCAGGATAAAGAAGTGAAACTGTTCGCCAATTACGATGACTCGAGTGATACCGTGATTTTTTCGGTGAAAGATCCTAAAGCTGAACTGCGTGAATTTGGTATTTCAACGACGACAGAATTGCGTGATGCGCTCGACCAAGGCTTAGTGATTAATGAACAAACAGGGCCGCGAGTGGTGTCGGGCGATGTCGCGTTTGACGCGTTGTTTGCGTTGACGATGAAAGAGCTAGACCAGCTTGCCGTTTCTGAAATCAAAGACGGCAATTACAACTACAACAACCCAATCAAAGCGGAAGTTTTTGAGACGGGCGCGAAGTGGCATTACGTATGGACGCGTGATTTGGCGTACGCAGCAGACCTTTCGCTTGCATTGATGAATCCAACTCGCGTGCAAAATGGTTTGAATTTCAAATTGTCCGCTTTCCGCGATACGACCGATCAGCAATACGATGGCGAGCAGATTGTGCAAGATACGGGCACGGGCGGTAGCTGGCCAATCAGTACCGACCGCACGACTTGGGCGCTTGGTGCAGAAAGCTTACTTTCGGCATTGGATGGGGAAGAGTACAACCAATTTGCCGAGCGCGCTTACAAAGCGATCAGTAATACACTTGAAGCCGATCGCCTGGCGGCTTTTGATGCGAAATCTGGTTTATACACCGGTGAGCAATCATTCCTTGATTGGCGTGAGCAAACGTATTCAACGTGGACGCCAAACGATGTCAATGCGATTGGTAGCAGCAAAGCGTTATCGACAAACGTGGTTCACTACCGCGCGATTCAGCTCGCGGCTAAGTTGGCAGAGAAGTACGATTCAACCAACGCGGTCAAATACACCGAGTGGGCTGCACAGCTAAAAACCGCTATCAACGAGCAGTTTTGGAATGCCGAACGCGGTATGTACGTAAGTTATTTGTTTGATAATGGCAAAGACATCGCGGTCGACAAATATGACATGTTGGGCGAAGCACTTGCGATCATCAGTGGTGTGGCAAGTGATGCGCAGGCGAAACAAATCATGGCCAATTACCCACACAGTGAGTTTGGCGTGCCGGTTTACTTCCCTCAACAACCGGACGTGCCTGTGTACCATAATCGCGCAATTTGGCCATTTGTTACCGCGTACAGCTTGCGCGCCGCGCATCAAACACAAAATGTGGCAGCAGCGAACAATGCCATTCAATCGTTGGTTCGTGGTACGGCAACTAATTTATCCAACATGGAAAACTTAGAGTGGCTTTCTGGTAAGTCATTCATCATCCATAGTGATCATGGTGAAGATCCAAGCATGGATGGCCCAGTTATTAACTCTCAGCGTCAGCTTTGGTCTGTGGGTGGCTACTTGAACATGGTGGTAGAGACCCTATTCGGCATCCATACCGAAACGGGCAAGTTGGAAGTGAAGCCGTTTATCACAAGTTGGGTGCGCAATAACTTGTTGGCTCAGTCTGAACAAATCACGTTGGAAAACTTTGCCTTCAAAGGAAAGAACTACTCGGTAACGATTGACTTGCCTGAAGTAAGCAAAGATGACACAGGTTACTACCCAGTTGAAAATGTCACGATGGACGATGAGGGGCATTTCCACGTGACATTGGGCGCGCTTGTGAATGTAGATAGCAGCATTACTTTAGTTTCTGGTGTGAAACCGTACGCAAGTGAAGATAGTCGCGTTTATTCTCCGCAAGAGCCAACATTGGTGGTAAAAAGCGTTGATAATTCGGTTTCGATTGACGTGACGAGTAAGTACAACGTGAACTTGTATCGCAATGGCGAGCTGATTCAAAAGAACGTGATTGCTCAATCTTATTCCGATACGCCAATAGGTTTTGCTTGTTATTTGGCTGAAAGCATTAACGATAAAGGCTTCCGTTCTAACCCAAGCCAACCTGTTTGTGTCGGTGAAGAGATCCGCATCAAACTCGATGGCGAATATCAGCCACTCAAAGACAATGTCTCAGTGGTTACGGTGAGTAAAGACAGTGGCATCGTAAAAGGTACAGAGTCGTTTACAGCGCCTGTAACGAGCACTTACCAGTTCGATGCTTGGTACAACAATAACCTAGGGCAACTTAATACTGGCATCACGAACACCGTGAAATTGTTAGAGGTATTGGATGATGCAGGTAAGGTGGTTGGCCAAGGTTACTTGCAGATGGGCCATATTGGTGAAAACCAAGGTATGCGTTACTCAACGCCAATTGAAGTAGCGTTGGAGCAGGGAAAAACCTATCAGATCGCGCTGAAGGACCACTTCAATATGAGTTACCTCAAATCGAATGAAACCTACATTTACGCTGGTGGTATTGAGGGTGAAAAGAACGAAGCGCAAATCGCAGATATTCGAATCACACCTTTAATGTAGACTGTTTTAACAAAGCTGTATTCTAAAAAACTGTGTTTTAAGAAAAAAAGCCGCTGAGATTATCAGCGGCTTTGTTGTATTTGCTATCGGTGGCCGTTTACAGGTTAGTTTGCAGCTTGCGGACGAGGCTTACGGCGCTGACCTGACGGTTTGTTTCCTGCAGGCTTAGCATTGTTTGGCTTGCGGTTACCAGACGGTTTACCAGCGTTGCCACTCTTATTACCGTTTGGTTTATTTCCATTCGGTTTATTACCATTTGGCTTGTTGCCGTTAGGTTTGCGGTCATCTGGTTTACTGTTTGCACGACTTTGGCCTTCACGGTTGCCTTTAGGCTTGCCTGCACCGCCTTGGTTGGTGCTGTTTTTGTTGCCGTTGCTACCACCGTTGAAGCGACGTTTGGGTTTGTTTGCACCATTGCCTGCTTTCTTTTCGGCTGCTGGGGCATTTTCACTTGCAGCATTTGGCGCTTTTGGTTTTTTCGGCTTCTTAGGTTTTTTCGGTTTGATTGGGCGCGTATCCAGTTTAGATTCTGGCACCACATTGGTTGGCGCAAAACCTTCCAACTTTTTACGTGGTAGTACTTCTTGAATCAAACGTTCAATCGCAAACAATTCAGATGCTTCTAGCGCACACACCAGTGAAATCGCTTCACCTACTTCGCCCGCGCGGCCAGTACGACCAATACGGTGAACGTAGTCTTCTGCCACTTTCGGTAGCTCAAAGTTCACCACTTGCGGTAATTGCGGAATATCGATACCGCGCGCAGCAATGTCCGTCGCGACCAACACACGAATTTCACCCGATTTAAAATCCGCCAGTGCTTTGGTACGCGCGCCTTGGCTCTTGTTGCCGTGGATGGCAGCAGCCGGTAGATTTTGTTCGATCAGGAACTTCGCCAGACGGTTTGCGCCGTGTTTCGTTTTCGTAAACACCAGCACTTGCTTCCAATCGCCGTCTTTGATCAATTTAACCAACATCGGTGCTTTCTTCTTCACGTCTGCTGGGTAGATGCTTTGCTCAACCGTTCTCGCCGTCGAGTTTTCCGGGTTAACGGAAATCTCAACCGGGTTGTTCACCAAGCCTTTCGCAAGGTCGCGGATTTCATCCGAGAAAGTTGCAGAGAAAAGTAGGTTCTGACGCTGTTTAGGTAGCAGAGCTAGGATCTTACGAATGTCACGGATAAAGCCCATATCTAGCATGCGGTCTGCTTCATCGAGCACTAGCACTTCCAGTTGGTCGAACTTCACCGCATTTTGGTTGTACAAATCCATCAGGCGCCCTGGTGTCGCGACCAACACATCCGCACCTTTGCGAAGACGCTGCATTTGCGGGTTGATCTTCACACCACCAAAAACCACCGTACTGCTTAGTGGAAGGTGACGGCCGTACATAAACACGTTTTCTTGCACCTGAGCCGCAAGTTCACGCGTTGGCGTCAGGATAAGTGCACGAACTTGGTTAGCACGAACGCGAGGGCCGTTCGATAAACGCTCAAGAATCGGTAGCGTAAAGCCTGCGGTTTTACCTGTACCAGTCTGCGCTGCTGCCATTACGTCTTTCCCTTCCAAAATAGCAGGAATTGCTTTTGCCTGAATTGGCGAAGGGGTGTCGTAGCCTTTTTCTTGAATAGCTTTAAGGATTGGAGCAGATAGACCTAACGAGGTAAAACCCATATGTATGATTCTCAATTGTAGAGTTAGATAACAACGCGCCGAAAACAAATCGGTGCGAAAAGTGCGACATTCTGAGGCTTTTACGCGCAGGCTTCAACTAATTCCGTCATGGATAAATATTTGAACTGGATCTCATTTCTTTTTGGCAGGCAAAACTGATAACTGGTTTGATCGATCGATTGAATGGTTTTACGTTGGCGATGCCCATTCTTACATCGCTATCACGGCATGCAGTTTGAGTTTATCGAATGCTTTTCGGAGCAAGGGGGAGGCTTGATCCTTTCATTACTCCGCTTTTGCATGCGTTAAAAACGCACTCGTCAATTGCTGAAAGAGCGAATCTACCGATGGGCGGTCGGATACATGATGGAAGAGCGGTGTGTGGACATCACCACGAATATCATCGCTGTGACCGCAAAGCTGATTACACATTCGTACTGGTTCGACAATCTTCTCGACGTCGGCATCAATCAGAATGCATGCTTGTGACAATACCACTTGTCCGCCGCCTTTTTTAAGTAAAACACGCTGCGCGGTTCCCACGACTTTTTGCCCGCCAATGTTGAGGTTGTACTCGCCATCGCAGTAGGAATAAGGCGTAGCATGAACATCCACTTTCACGCCGAGCTGTTTAAAGAAAACCGTTAATATCGCACATAAATCGAGATACGCTTTTTTGATGTTGTAAGGCTCGCCTTCTGGCCAGTGGTAAATGTGGGATAGATTGATAATACCTGGCACCTGAGGGACTGGGGCACCACCGGTTTTACGAGAAAAGAGCTTCCAGCCAGACGTATTTAACGCATGTTCTAACTCATTAGACACTGGCCATTTCTTACCCGCGGGAAGCACGAGCGTTGGACTTTTTACTTGCCAAAGCAATAGCACTTGCGAGAGTTGGTTGGACTGAACTTGTTTAATGAGCTCATCTTCTTTGTCAAATGCATCAGCGACTTCCGTAGCTGTGTAGCGAATTAGCTTATTTTTAGCAACCAAACTCTATCCCTCGCGGCTATTTAATCATTACTGTTGTATCTCAGATACAGCTTTATTGCTAGGTCTGTGATTATTAGGTTTTTGCTCGCTAGCTGCATGATCACCTTTTGGATCTTTTCCGTTGTCCATTAATTCTGCTTGAACACGCGATAAAAAGTTTTTGCTAGTCATCACATCAGCCATTCATAAAATCTGCCATCTATGAAAAATTTTGGCGATATAAGTATGAAAAAGCGAGTGATGACTCTCGCGTTAGCGGCATCATTAACGGGATGTGTGACGTTCCCAACTCAAGAATCTGAGCAAGTACAGGTGCTTTGGGACAATGTGAATGCGATTGAAAACTGTGAACTAATGGGTACCGTGATCGGCTCAGAAGGCCACTTTTACGACTATTGGCTTCACGCAGATAAAGACATGGTTTGGGGTACGCTAAACCAAATGCGCATCAAGGCGGCGGATTTAGACGCAGATACCCTGTACTTATATCAACCATTGAGCTTTTCTACGTCAGTAACGATGTTTGCAAATGCTTACAAGTGCAAACAGTAGCTATAGGCTTGAAGACAGGCGCTGCTCTCCTGTCTTTGATGCGTTCTACAAATACTGGCTACCTTGCGTTAATTGACGTTTGCTGTCGCCACCGCTGATGTATCAGAGAACGACAATGTAAAGTCTCGCTCGGTATTAAGCACTTTGGCTGGAAACTCTAAGCTCAACTGCGTATGTGGCGCGACTTCTGAAGCAATGCTAGTAACGAATTTTCGGGTTTCTCCAGGAGAGATCGATATGTCACTTCCACCTTGTGATGAGAGCTCAGCGATACCCATTGTTTCAAGTGTGTTACCTGCAGTATCCGCCAGGTGTAGTAAAGATTCTGACTTGTAGATTAATTCTCCACTTTCTGTGCGATATGCATTAAACGTGTTGAAATTTGGTTGTAATGATCCTTGTGAACCAATGTTAGTAACGGAAAATGTCACATTAGCGCCATCAAAGTTCTCGACTCTTACGAGTACGTTACCGTCTTGGTAACGAGCGGCTGCTGCCGCGGTTGCTTGTTGTTTCTGCCGCTGTTTTTCTTTTTCAATGTCGCTTAACTGTTTCTGCTCATTAGCGATTCGATTCTTTGCCATGGAGTACGACTGATCGACCATTGCTATTAAAGCGGGGATTGAATACAAAGTGAGGCCTTCCAAATGGTCAAAGTCGATTTTGGCATGTTGAGTACGTTTATGATTAGAAAATTGGCAGTAACCATCAATCAAACTGATGAAAGCCACTTCAAAAGTGCCCTGTAATCGGCTTACTTCCTGTGCTGCTTTCTCTAGATTTGAGCGGACTTTCCGAATCTCTTCCAAACTCTTTTGTGAAAGACGACCGTTTGGCGATACGTCGTTAGAAACCGAAACCAGTTCTTCGGTCACAAATGGATTGTTTTCGGCTGGAATCACCGTAGTTATACGGTTGGATTTGGTGATGTCTTCGCCCAATAAAACCATCATTTTTTGCGATGCGGCGGTTGTGTTGCCCGCTAATACGTCACTACAGTTTGGCGACGTATTGGCATACACGGCGAATGCGGTAAAAAGTGAAAGTGTAACGGACCAGCCGATGGTGACGAGTCCTGTCGTGGTTCGAGTATTCATCCTGATAACCCCTCTGTCATTTGGTGCGATTCACTGACGTAATTGCCAATCAAAAGATTGGCTCGCGACATTCAGAATGGTTCTGGTCAACCCTTCGTAGTGGGTCTGCCCACAGATGCTTTTTTAGTCGTTTATCAACCGCTAAGCCACGATTGATAAAGTGTCTGAAATTGAGAGCATTAACGCTGCGAAGTTGATGTCTTTGACTGAAAGATAGACGTAACTTTTCTAACCATCAAATACGTGATTGAGTTCTCATTTTTATATGAGTGAGAGGTTCAAGAGAAAACAGGCACTTACTGTAGAGAGTTGATTTGAAGGAAAAATATAAATTTTTTTGGGGAACTTTTTTGATGCTGCCTTTGAGACTTTTTTTGAATCTCAAAGGCAGGTTCTTACACTCGCGTTCAATTACAACGTGTTGAGGACATCCGCGAGTCGAGAGACAGCGGTCGTCAGTTCTTCTGGTGTAGCATTGGTAAAGTTAAGACGCAGAGCGGCTTTTACCTTTGAACCTTCTGGATAAAAGACCGGGCTAGGCACTACAGCAACCCAGTTTGCGAGAAGGTTTTTCGCCAGTTCGAAGGTGTCGCATTCTGGAATCTCGACCCAAACGAACATACCACCATCGACGGGTTTGAGTACGCAACTTTCTGGCAGCTGTTTTTGCAGTTCAGCAAACATGACATCGTAACGTGATTTGTAAAGCGCACAGATGGTTGAAATGTGCGTTTCGAAGTTGTCATGTTGCAGTAGACCATGCAGCAAAGCTTGCATAGGAATACTAGAGTGCAGATCGGCACCTTGTTTAATTTTGATGAGTGGCTCAAGGTAGCTACTCTTGCCCGTAACTACACCAATACGCAAGCCTGGTGAAGCTATTTTGGAGAAAGAGCGCAATACGATGGAGTGCTGTGGGCAGAAGTCCGAAACCAGTGGAAGCGCTTCACCAGAAAAACGCAGCTCGCGGTATGGTGCGTCTTCAATGAACGCCACGTCGTATTGTATACAAAGCTCGGCAACTTTTTGGCGAGTCTCTAGCGCCCAGCATACGCCCGTTGGGTTGTGAAAATCGGGTACGGCGTAGAACATTTTTGGTTGCTGCGTGGCAAAGCACTGTTCGAGTTCTTCAAGGTTTGGGCCACACTCGGTTTGTGAAACGGTCACGATGTTGGCTTGCACTAGACCGAATACTTGCATAGCACCAAGGTAGCTCGGTGCTTCCATCACCACTTTATCGCCCGGATTTACGTACGCACGCGCAATCAAATCTAGCCCTTGCTGAGAGCCCGTTGTGATCATAGCCAAATGAGATTCCGGCAGCTGGTAATAATCGGTCAAAAAGTTAAGTAGCGGGGCGTAGCCTGCTGTTGCGCCATATTGAAACACCTCTGGCATATTAGCGAGGTTTTCGAGCGTCGGTTTCATTAAGTCGATCGGGAAGGTTTTTTCGTCCGGCAAGCCACCTGCAAGAGAAATGACGTTCTTATCGCTCGCTGCTGCGAGGATCTCTCGGATGTAGGATGACTTAGTTTGTTGTAATGACTGTGCGATTTCCATGTGCTGTGCTTCTCGTAATTGTCTTTTTTTATGTCAGAAATAGTATAGGTAAATTGCCAAGCTTGGTGTGTCCATTTATGCTGTTAAACATGTCCATTTATGCTATTTAAGCGAAAGTTTACTCCGTGAGCCATCAACAAGTTTCCAGAATCAATGACGTGCTGTTTTACATTCACCAGGACATTAGCAGAGATTTATCGGCTAAAGAGCTAGCAGATGTAGCAGCCTATTCTGAACAGCACTTCCATCGTATTTTTAAAGATGTGGTAGGGGAGTCTGTCCATCAATATATCCGTCGAACAAGAATGGAATACGCCGCCAATCAACTGATGTTTGATACCAGCTCATCGGTGTTAGACATTGCTAACAAGTGCGGCTTTAGCTCGGTATCTTCTTTTAGCCGAGCGTTTAAAGCAACGTTCGCTATGTCTCCTGGCGCGTGGCGAAAGCATGATTTACAAGTCGCAGAAAAGCCGTATCTAAAAGATCCGGAAGTGGCTGCGGGTTATCATCGGGTTGCTAAACGCGAGTTGCCAGAACCTAAAATTATGGAGGTTCCACAACGCTTTGCGGCTTATGTGCGGCATGAGGGTTATAGCCGTTCCATTCGCAATGCGTGGCTAATTTTGAAGGCGTGGGCAAGCTCTGAGAATCGGGACTTTTCGGTTCAATACGGTTTGCATCACTCCAACCCCGCTTGGGTCGAGCTCGATAAGTGTCGCTATGTGGCTTGTATGGCGATTGATAAGCCGCTTAAAGTACGCGGTGTCGTGAATCAAATGACGATTCCGGGTGGTTTACATGCTGTTTTTCGCTTAACAGGCGTATATGGAGAGCTTCTTCCTCAATTGAGTATGGTGTTAGAGAAGTGGTTGCCGAATTCAGGCTTTAAGCAGCGTTCTACTCCCGCTTATGTTCACTATCATAAAAACCATTTCCTCAGCCATGATGAGGCGTTTGAGCTGGACTTCTATCTTCCCATCAGTTTTTTCTAACCGGAGTACTTATTTACTATCCATAAGGAAGAAAATGCTAAGCTCTATATGGTGATTTTTTACAAATAATTGAAAATTAAATGAACATCGATCATGTAAAGCTATTTGTCCGTTTGGCTTCGACACACAACATCAGCATGGCTGGTCAGGAGCTTGGACTTTCTCCTGCTGTCGCTAGTGCGCACATCAACAAACTTGAGGACAGCTTAGGAGTTCGTTTAGTTCATCGCACCACACGCAAAGTTTCCTTAACTGAAGAAGGGCAGGCTTTTTTACCTCACGCGGAGGAGGTCCTTGCAACAGTGGAGGCAGCAAGGGGAGCTGTTGGCTCAGGGCAGAGCGCGCCAACGGGAGTATTACGTATAACCGCCTCTGCAACTTTTGGTCGCTTGCATATTGTGCCCGCATTAAAAGGTTTTATGGCGCGTTACCCAGGGTTAACCGTGGACTGCCGATTTTCTGATTCCATTATTGATCTGGTTGAGGGAGGTTTCGATGTCGCCATTCGTGTCGCTGAGTTGAAAGATTCTTCATTGGTCGCAAGAAAGCTTGCGCCAGATCGTCGTATTATCGTTGCATCACCAGATTATATTGAACAATTTGGGAGGCCTAACAAGCCCCAAGACTTGACGAATCATCAATGTATTAACTTAGTTGGAATGAATAATTGGTCATTCAATACAAAAGATGGAATGGTCAATGTAAGAACTTCTGGTCGTTTTAAAACTGATAATGGTGATGCGATGAGAGACGCGACGGTAAACGGGTTAGGTATTTCTATCAACTCGGTTTGGAGTGTTTATCAAGAATTACAAAGTGGTCAGCTAGTGGAAGTACTCGAAGATCACCCTTTAGCGATGGATGCTGGGATTTGGGCTGTGTACCCAAGCTCTCGTTTAATTGCGCCTAAGGTGCGTGCCTTTATTGATTACTTTGCTGAATACTATGGCACGCCACCTTATTGGGAGTTTGCGGAAAAGTGATAATAAGTTTCAATTATCGAATACATTGTTTTTAAGGTCCGAATAAAAACGAACCTCAAGATAATTCTTAATTGTTATTAATAGAGTTTGCTTAGGATTAATTCAATACTATCAATTATCTGCTGTGTTTTGCTTTGATCTAATGCATCAGGGTGTGGGGGCGCGAATGCTTCAATGTCATTATCGAAGTACATACCATGCGCTTGAGCAAACTCTTCTGATAGCGCAGCGCGAGTTAGAATATCTGCTCCTAAGCGGATATCACCACCAGCAACCCCATAAGCATCTTTAACCATCTTACTACCTAGGAATGATTTTGGGTTTACTGATACCAACATAGGGCCAGTGTTCTTAAGCTTTAGTCCGATTGCTCGTGACCACATCGTTAATGCCAATTTGCTTTGGGCATATGCTTCGCCATCTGACAATGGTTTATTACCGACTAAAGCGCTAGTGTTTACTGTTGTTTGTGCAGCTGAAGACAAATTAACCACACGACCCGTATCACCGAGCAACGGCAATAGCTCTCTAGTGAGTAAGTAGGGAGCAATGGTGTTGACTGCGAAGCGTACATCAAGACCCTCTTTAGTTCTTGGATTTGGTGTTGCGTACACACCAGCATTGTTAATGATGACGTCTAAACGATTGAACCGTTCTGTTATCTCCATCACTATCTGTTTTACCGCATTGGGAGAGGATAAATCAGCAACAAGGCTTTCAACTTTACCACTTTTCATCTCCCTCAAACTTTGCTCAACTTGTTGAATTTTATCTATATTCCGGCCATGGATTATTACGTGTTGTTCACGGTTAATTAACATTTTCGCGGTTTCTAAACCAATACCGTCAGTAGATCCAGTAACTAGAATTGTCTTTCGCATGATCGCTCTCATTGTTGAGGGTTATTATAGAACGATCATAGTGGCATCTTTTGCATTCGACTATTGAGACTAAAAAGAAAACACTTTCTAGGAAAAATTGAAAATAACTTTGTTGTTCTTTTTGTGGACGGTGCGACGAATTAACGTCTCATTAGATGCTACGGTTATACATGTGGTGCTCAAAAATTAGGCACTGTTTTGTACTCAAATAATAGCCAAGAGGTCTCTATGTTAGGTGAAAATCACTCATTAACTCATGAATTCCCAGAACATTTGGATACCATTACTCAGCTTACCGAAAACGATGCATCATTTGCTGAAACCGTTAAAAACTACAATGCTTTAGATAAGGAAATCCGCGTACTAGAACTTCAAGGAAGCCCGATTGATGATCACGAAATGAACGTGTTAAAACATAACCGGGCTGAGCTCAAAGACTGGCTCCACTCGCGAATAATGGGTTCTTAGTGACGAAATGATCATCGGCTCGTAAATTGCGGGCCGATTTTAGTTCCAATGGACGATGCCAAGTGTGCAAACATTAGGAGTGCTGAGCAGGAGCTTGGAGCGGCAGGTGACCAGTTTTTACCCAAATGATCGTTTCTTGCTCTACAAAAGGAAAATGCTCGCTCATATGTGGGCTTCGAATCCAAGAGAGAGCGGGATAGGTACCTAGCTCGTCTCTAAACTCTCCTGACAATACGAAAATTTCTTCACCACCAAAGTGACGGTGTGGTTGAAACTTCTCACCTTTTGGCCATTTAACCAACGCGACATGTTCGTGCTCAAAATTATGCAGCGGCATGACTTGCAACCCACCGACACCACTCTGCCAGCTCGCTTGGTTTGTATTAATGCGAACTGTTTCAAGATCCTCAGATTCGAACTGATTTAGTTTAACTAAAATCACACAGCCTTCTTTGCTAAATGGTGCGTGTTGACTTCCTGGAGGGTTACGAAGGTAAGTGCCGGCAGGGTAGTCACCGTATTCGTCAGAGAATACTCCCTCGAGCACCAATATTTCTTCTCCTTGAGGGTGAGGATGAGTCGAAAACTGCGAATTTGGCTCGTATTTAACGACGCTGGTGGTATGCCCTGATTCTTTGGCTTCTCGTTCCAAAGGTTTGCGCCACACACCTTTGGAAGGGCTGGCGATCCACTCCTGTTGAGCAGTATCTATCACGATTCTTTTTGAAAAATCCATATTCAACATATTGAAATTCCGTTACTTATTTAATTACTAATTCTCATTAGTATACGTATAAAAAACATCAATTGATTCATTTGTTGATAGCCCAATTCATGGATTGAGTACGAACATGAAATCGGAGCCTAATTTAAATTTCTGCTTGTGTAATGAGAATTGTTATATTATAACATCGCAAAATTAAATGTTATAACATAACAAAAAGGAAAAAGTAGTGAATAAGAAATTAGTGTCTCTCGTGATCGGTAGCATTTTTGCATCCCCTGTTTTTGCCGACACACTATCGAACCCACAGATTGGTGTTGTTGTTGATGGCTACTACCAAGATGGCCAACGTCATAATTCTGAGCGCGAAGAAGGCTTTGGTCTAGGCCATACGGAATTAAACTTCTCATCAAATATCGACGACAAGTTTTACGGCGCATTGACCGCGGTTCTTGAAAGTCATGGTGATGAGACAGAATTAGAGCTTGAAGAGGCATTCATCGAAACTTTGGCATTGCCATATGGTGTAAACGTGCGCGCTGGCCGATTCCTATCTGACTTTGGTTACCTGAACAACCAACACATGCACACCGATAGCTTTGTTGAGCGTCCAATTGCTTATCGTACTTTCCTTGGCTCGCACTACTACGATGATGGTGTACGTGCAAACATCGTGTTGCCAACCGACCTTTATGTAAAACTTGGTGTAGAAGCGCTCAGTGGTAGCAAAATGTCTTCTGTCGAAGATGGTTCTGAAGTTGGCGTGTACACCACGACGCTGAAGCTTGGTAGTGACTTCTCCGAATCTTCAAGTTGGCAGTTTGGTTTAAGTTACCTGCGTAACGAAAACGGCAAGGTTAAAGAATTCGAAGATCACGACCACGGTCATGAAGAAGAGCATGAGCACGATCACCATCATGGCGCAGCAGTGACAGGTGCGAACCTTTACGGTGCTGATTTTGTTTGGAAATGGGCACCAGACGGTAATTACAAATACAGCAACTTCACGCTATCGGCTGAATACATGCTGTTAGACGGTGTGGTAGATAGCAAATATAAAAACGATGCAGAGTCACCAGACAACTTAAGCGCTTACTATGTTTCGGGTGTTTATCGCTTCAACCCAAGCTGGTCAGCAGGTCTACGTTACGGCGAAGCAGAAAGCTACGATGGTCATGCACATGGCGACCACATGCATTTTACTGAGCTGAATGATAAAGAAATGGATGCGATGATCGCATGGGATTCTTCTCACTTCGGTACTATCCGTGCGCAATACACTCGCATTGATAACCAAGACAGTGAGACAGACAACGTGTTCACTCTGCAATACGTGATGACATTTGGAGCGCACGGTGCTCATGCGTTCTAAGCTGACATTAAATAAATGCAGTTTGGTGATGATGGCGGCAGGAGCTGCCATCATTGCTTCGCCTGCTTCGGCTCTAAACATTTTCGTTTGTGAGCCAGAATGGAAAGCCTTTCTTGAAAGCCACGCGCCAGATGCCAGTATTTATTCAGCGACAACGGCTAAGCAAGACCCACATTACGTACAAGCTCGTCCTTCTTTGATTGCGAAGATGCGCCAAGCGGACATGGCAATGTGTTCGGGCGCAGAGCTAGAGGTGGGGTGGTTACCTATGCTGCAAGTTCGTAGCAGCAATGCGGCGGTGCAAAATGGTGCGCCGAGCATGATCTACGCGACGGACTTCGTGCGCATGTTAGATACTCATGCTCACGTTGACCGTAGCATGGGAGATATACACGCTCACGGTAACCCACATGTTCAATTTGCGGCAAATGACATGATTCCATTATCTCGTAAAGTCACGGAGCGCCTAAAAGCGATTGATCCCGACAACGCACAAAGTTACCAAGTGAATGGTATGAAGTTTCGTGCTCATTGGCGTAAAAAGCTTAAAGAATGGAATGAGAAAGGGGCTGCTTTAAAGGGTAAGCAAGTTGTCGGTTATCACGCGACGTATCGTTATTTGTACGATTGGCTCGGAATGAAGCAGATTGCCGATCTCGAACCTAAACCGGGCATTTCACCGACCACATCTCACCTGCAATCACTCACCAAGTTAAATGCCGACAGTTTTGATGCGATTGTTTACTCCTCTCATCAGGATCAGCGTCCAGCGAACTGGTTGCAAGATCATACTGACAAACCTGTGATTCAACTGCCATTGACCGTTTCTGAGGGTGAAAGCTTGGATGAGATGTACGATCAGGTCATTGATGATTTACTGGATGTGTTAGTGCCGCCCGTTCCTGTGAGGATCTAAGTATGGCGGATTATGCATGGCTTTTACCTGCGGTTTTGTGTGGTTTAATTGCGTTGGTCGGCAACATCGTTCTGGGGCAACAAGTTCTTAATCGTCAGATCATCTTTATAGATTTGGCGGTGGCGCAAGTTGCGGCATTGGGGGCAGCACTAAGCCACTACTGGTTGAGCCAATACGCGCTGTTCTCAGGCTCATTCTTTGGCGAAATGATTGGCCCTTGGGTGATGTCTTTGATGCTTTGCGGTTTGATTGCCTTAATGGAGAAACGATACCAGCAACATTTAGAGCCCATGATTGGCAGCTTGTTTGTCGTGTCTGCATCGCTGGCGATCCTGCTGGTGAGTAAAGACCCACACGGCGGAGACTTTATTCAAGGCATTCTTAATGGGCAATTGTTATGGGCGACTTGGGCAGACGTTTGGCCTCTGGCACTCATTACCGCTGCGATGTTGCTATTGGTTTGGTTAAAACCTGCGTTTATGCGCGGTAGTGGTTTTTATCTGATCTTTGCAATCCTGATGCCCATTACGGTCAAGTTAACCGGCATTTATTTAGAATTTGCTTTGTTGGTTATTCCAGCTTTATGTGCGGCAGCATTGAAGGGAACTCGATTCTTTGTCGCTAGTATCAGCATTGGTATTGTTGGGATCTTATCGGGTATTGCCGCATCGGCTCGCTATGACTTACCGAGTGGTGCGAGTATTGTGATCACCCTGTTTATTGCTGGCATGTTGTTTAATCTCTTGCTTCAGCCTTTTCTGGTGATAATAACAAAACCAGCTTTTGTAAGAGATTAAGAGACAAGTAATATTGGTCTGATGAAGTAGTATTTGATTAATCAGACCAATACTTTTCTATCCAAGTCCTCCAATCGTGTAACTTTGCGCCTTCCAACACACTTTCTTACGTTGATCTTGCCATAGTCATCAAGTTGCCTTGATTAGTTCACATTCGACTCCCAGACTGTTTCTATAGTTTTTATAAGATATAAAAGACCCTGCGTATGAGAAGCGCAGCTGTAACGCGACTAGGCATAAAAACAAAAAACGCTAGGGATACAAGCGAATTTGTAATCTCAACATTTAAGGAAGACCAAGATGAAACCGGAAAAAGTAGCAGTAGTCACTGGTGCGGCTCGTGGTATTGGCCAAGCGATTTGTGAGCAATTACTGGAGGATGGATTCCACGTAATCGGGCTAGACATATCGCCCGTGGAATGGAGCCAGTCGGCGCAGCTAAGCAGTTATCAAGTCAACTTGTGTGATGCCGAAGCTGTCAGTGAAGTGGTAGAAAGTGTTGTAGAGCAGCACGGAAGAATCGATGCTCTGGTTAACAACGCGGGCATCACTCGAGATGCACTGTTGCCAGACATGTTAGAGCAAGACTGGGACAGCGTGATCGACGTGAACCTAAAAGCGGTGTTCTTACTCACCCAACGTGTTGCTCCTGTCATGCTAGAGCAGGGCACAGGCAGTATTGTTAGCATTTCTTCTATAGTGGGAACGGATGGTAATATCGGCCAGAGCAACTACGGCGCAAGTAAAGGCGGCGTCATCTCAATGAGCAAAGGCTGGGCGAAAGAACTTTCAAGAAAGGGTGCACAGATACGCGTCAACTGTGTCGCGCCAGGCTTTATCGCCACCGACATGACCAAGAACCTGCCAGAGAAAGTCATTCAAATGATGAAAGGCAAAACCCCATTAGGGCGCATGGGCTCAGTTCAAGATATTGCCAATGGCGTCTCTTTCCTAACCTCAGACAAGAGCGCCTACATCACAGGCCAAGTGCTCAAGATTGACGGTGGGTTGGTATTATAGCTCGTTAATCAAAACCCAAAATAAAAACGCCTTTTACTTATATGAAGGGCGTTTTTGTTTGAGGAACCCGACTTATGTGAGTACTACTAATAGAAAGCTTCGATTTCGCTTCGAGTTGAGTTTTTGAAGCAAAAGGCCAATACGTTTGAATAGCGTCGGGCGTCTCCTCTTAAACACTGCATTCCCTAAAGCACAGTATTCCCAAAAGAAAAGCCCACCGAAAAGCGGGCTTTGCTCTCTTTTAGTAACGAGAAGAATAACTAGTAGCTCGCTTGAATGCTGACACCGCTATAGTTTGAGTAACCTTGAATCATGACGTGATAACGTCCACTTTGCGTCGCACTGACCGTACATGTTTCATTGTTACCGTATTTGAAAGGTCGGCAGTCCCATGCATTCAGTGCTGGTTTTGCTCCAAAACGGAGATACAAATCCGCATCACCACTTCCACCATACATTTGTACGGTTAAACGCTGCCCAGCTTCTACATCAACATAGTAATACGCTACTTGACCAGTTGAACCACTTAAACCACTTACTGGCACGCCCGAGGTTAATTTGCCTTCTGGGTCCGGTGTTGGGTCTGGGCCACCGCAGTCTTGGCCACAATCTGCATCCGTTAAGCTATAAAGTAGCTTGTTCACGCTGCCTCTTGTGTCCGTCACTTTTCCGCTAGTTGCGCGGCTAACGATCAAGGCCTCTACTTGGCTTGGAGACAGTGAACTGTTTTCTTGAAGATACAATGCTGCTACACCCGCCACATGTGGCGTCGCCATCGAAGTGCCACTAATGGTTTTGTAGCCACCGTCATACCATGCAGATTTGATTTGTGAACCTGGCGCAAATACATCCACACAACTGCCCCAGTTTGAAAAACTCGAACGTGCATCCGTGCTAGTGGTCGATCCGACAGTTACTCCGGAAGCAACGCGTGCTGGAGAATAGTTACACGCATCGGCGTTGGAGTTACCTGCTGCTAGCATAAAGCTGACACCTGACTGAACCGCACTTTGCACCGCACTATCCAGAGCGACGGATTGACCGCCGCCTAAACTCATGTTGGCGACTGAAGGTCCGGAAGCGTTCGCAGCCACCCAGTCCACACCGGCAATAACACCAGAAGTAGAACCCGATCCGGTACAGCTCAATACTCTCACGCCGACAAGGTTGACGTTTTTCGCAACACCATACAAGCTGCCGCCAATGGTGCCCGCTACGTGTGTGCCGTGTCCATTACAGTCACTTGCATCTGCATCGTTATCGACAAAGTCATACCCTGAAACTGAGCGACCACCGAACTCAACATGCGCGTTATTCACACCAGTATCGATGACATAAGCCGTTACCCCAGTCCCATCAAAGTTGGCACTGTAGTTGTTATCGAGTGGCAAGTTTCGTTGGTCGATTCGGTCTAGTCCCCAAATGGCATTGGTTTGATTTGCGTCTGCCGAGACTATTGGGTCAAGCGATAGGATTCTGTCTTGCTCAATGTAGTCCACACGAGGATCAGAACGCAGATCTTTTAGTTGCTCAGGACTCAAGTTAGCGACAAATCCACTTATCGAGTGGTCAAAAACCGACTCCACTTTTACCGAATACAAACCAGACATGCGGTCTACGGATTGTTGCGTGAATTGCTCGAATTCCGTTGAGTTGCTCGCCATCATTTGCGGTTGTTGAAATACCACTATGTAGCGATCTGCAATGGCGATCTCGTCCGGTGCGAGCATTAATGTGGCTGGTAATATGTCCGGAGCTTGTTGTAACTCTGCACTGTCCGCAATCTCATTGGGTTGCGAAAAAGCGAGAGAAGAATGAAAACAGAGTGCGGAGGTGATACAACAACTTAGTAGTTTCTTTAACATAAAATGTTCCTCGAAATCATAGTCTTGTTGATTTTTACCTAGTACCAAACTGTCAACACGAAAACACAGACAATCAGCGTAGTGCGTGCTGAAGTGACGTTACACAAGTCAAACTAGACAATGAGCAATCATATGCATAACTGATAATAATTCGCATACTCAGAAACATGATCAATAACCAAGCTTTATTGAAATTGAAATGCAAAGATTCATTTAGACTTAGAGCAAAATCCCTAAAATAGAATAATTCTACACACCTGAAATATTGCCTGTTATATGACTTCATCTTACCGATAATTTACGCAATAAAAACCTAACTATCCTTTTATTGGTCATAACTCAAATCGGTTGATAGATGTTAATATAGCCACCTGATTTCTGATGTTTTTAACTCATGGTTACTATCCAAGTTCAATATCGTTTCTGTAATAAAACAGAGCCCGTTCGTGAACATGGAAAAGGGCATTCTGGCTCTCCTCGCTCCAGATGTATCGAGTGTCGAAAGAGCTTTAACTCGATTACGTTTACGAAGCCCGCAAGCCAGATGTAAAAGAAAAAACTGTTGATATGTCAATGAATAGCTCTGGCGTTAGGGAAACAGTACAAGTGTTGAATGTCGTATACAACACAGTATTGAGTACTTTAAAAAATCTCGCCAAGGTAAGTAACCTCAATGCCTTTCGATAAAGCAAATATAAGACTAATTTGTAAACTTGAAAGGCTAGCTGTATTGGTTGAGGTATATGAGGAAAACACTTCCCCATTTAAGAACTGAAACACACTTTTGCCCCTTTATTGGTGTCGTCAAAAAGCCTACGGTCATAGTTAGCCGAGTTTTGCACAAATATTGCTAATGTGAAGAGGCAAAGATTTTTCATTAAAAGGTGGTTTTGAATTGATATCGTCTTTGTACCAAGGCTATTTAGGGATTAAAGACCATCAAACATTCTGTAAATGTGCACAGAGCTTGTCTTTTTAGTTAAAATACCTAAGAAATCAAGCATATTGCATAGCAAAACAATTCACTTGCTTACTGTGTGATCTATGCACTGTTGGTAAAATGTACTTTTGAAATGAAAGTATATGATATGCCAATAGAATTCCCTAAGCCGAAACGGTTAACAAGTGCTGGATATGCCCCAGTTCAGGAGGATACCCCTCTCGCTCCCCCAACTCCAACCCCAGCGCTCGAACCTGAGCCTGTAGCAGGGTTTGAGTGCCGTATTAAGATCTATGCACCAAAATCCGATCTCTCTAGTCTGAAATTAGGTGTCTTCTCTCTTAGTAAATCTGATAATGAGGAGAGCATTAAACGCTGGCACTCTGAAGAGGCGTTAGACTCGGCAAGGTATACCGTGCTCACAGGAGAGTGCCATGTCGAAGAATCAAAAAAGCTGATTCATGAGTTTCATCAGAATTTTGGCATCAGCACATCCTTTGACGTTACGCCAAGACCGATCGGCTCTGAATACTTTAATGCTGAGTTTATCCCCTTGTTGCCATCTCTAGAGAGCGAGTCTAAGTTAGGTTGGTCTTTGCATGGCTTCTATTACTACTTCTACGAAGGCAAGTTGTTGTATGAATTCGATATACTAGGTGACGGCAAGTGGGGTTGGCGTATTACTCAATCTTCATCTGATGGCATATCTAATACCCTCGCAAGCAATCAGATTTTTAATTCTCTACTGGTTCCAGTGAAAATTGAAGGAAAAGAACCAGGGAAACAACACATACTCTATTCCCGTGCTAAGTTGACCAACGAACAACTGAGCGAAGTGAGTATGGCTTGGCTCGACGAAAATGCGACACTGATTGATACGGCTCTTCTTGTTTCTTCTTTACAACAGCCTCTTCTACCAAGAGAAACACCTTCTGATATTAACGATACCGCTGCCAAAGAAATTCAAACCCATAAAGTGAATATGAAGGATAATGGACAGCATGAAAGTTGGAGTGACATTGCAGGGTATTACGACCTTAGCCCGAAAGAACTCCTCAAATTAAACCCATCATTCGAACAAGATCCGATGGCTTTAAGAGCTGGCGATGTTCTTATTGTTGAAAAATCGGATGTTGGCGATGAAGCTCAAGAAACCAAAGAATCTCCCTCACCGTTAACGGAGATAAAAGTTGGCGAGAGCTATGTATTAGGTAATACATGGGGGAAGTACAATCAGCCACTGCTTTCTCCGTCAATGAAACACATCTTTGAGCTTCAAGGTGTTTCTCAGACAACACCAGTCCTCAATGTAAAAAAGTCGATGAAAAAGTACTACGGATTGGGGTGTTCTTTGATGAAACTGGGCAAAATCATCTGAATGATCTCTACAAAGAAACACGTGGAGTAAAATCACGCACTAATGTGGCACGGCTATTTGAAATTTACCCATTAGATGATGATACCAATAAAATTTATGTTGCAGGGGTCGGGACTGTGGATGGAGCGTGGCAAACCCCAGCCTTGATAGATGAAGGAAAAGATGAGGTCGATCTAGCTCAGGCGTTTGGTGTCAGCCCCAATAATTTAGAGAAAACATGGACGTTCATTGATAGGGCTTATAACCTTGTCGCTGACGATACTGGGGCATTTTATAAGTGGCAAAATTGGACAAAACAATTTTATGGAATTATCACTGATTTGATCCGCCAGCAAAAATACCAATCTATAACACATATTGAGTTCGATGTATTTGGTTTTAGTCGCGGAGCGGCTTTAGCTCGTCACTTTGTTAATGCCGTTAAAGATGGGTTACCTGATTATAATAAGCCGCGTGATGGAGAGTCATTCGGTGAAGTTTTCCCAAACTTATTAGCACACCAAAATGATATCAGTAGCCAGCTTAAACATGGTTATTATCCTGACGAGACACGTACCTGTAGTGTTCGCTTTGTTGGGCTGTTCGATACCGTAGGCTCGTTCTATCTAGCAGGAAACAACGATGAAGGCAATTTTGAACTAGGACTTGATACTAGTTGTGCTGAGCGTGTATTACAGATAAGCGCCCATCACGAATACAGAAAAAACTTCCCTCTAACGTCACTGCTACCTAGCGATGGCATTCTACCTTCTAACTTTTATGAGGAGGTGTTTGCTGGCTGTCACACAGACATTGGTGGCGGTTATCCTTCAAAAGAGCAGTATGCAAAGCAAGGTTTACCTGAAAGGTATGGCATGCCTCTGTCTGCAACTTATAATCGTGAGTTAATAAAAACAGAATCTATAAGGGAAGATATACAAGCACAACAGAATGTTTATGGAGCCGCCGCATACAGTGAGCGCCTACACAAGCAAGCTCAAGATGCTTGGAATTTGGAATGCAGAACTAAGGGTTTATATGGTGTTGTGACACTGGTGAATGGCATCCTTTATTATTACGAGTTACAGCCTATTAGCAATGCTCTTTCGGCTTTGCCATTAGAAAGAATGAAACAGCAGGCAGAGGTTGCAGGTGTTAATTGGGATGACGAAAAGCTCGCCTATCAACAAGATTTTAGTCAATTGACAGGAAATGATGTGGCTTTAAAAACGTTGAACGAAAAGCTATTAGCTCAACCGTTAGGAAGCATTGCACCAACACATTGGCAGGGTGAGATTAGCCAGTATGGAAAGGAATGGATACATCGGCCTCATGATGCTCTAATCAACGCGGGGTGTGAGACTGCTATGGACAATCTTGTTAACGCGGTAACGAAAGAAGGAAACCAACTCAAGCGAGTGGTATTTGATAATGAAGTATAGATTTTTAATTGCTGTAAGCATGTGCTTTTTACTTAATGGTTGCTTTGAGAGTAAGCCAGTTTCAGTTGCGAGCATTGGCAATGCAGGGTCTTTAAGTGGTCCTCATTTTATTCGTGATATGTGGGTCAGTGATATATATGGTGGAGGTGCAAGCTTTGCGTATGGGAGCGTTCAGGGCTGTTGTGCTAGCGCAAGCATTGGCATTGGTATCCCTAGATCCATAAAAGGTAAATGGGAAAATGGAGTTGGTGGCGGCTCATCCCGTGAAAAGTGGCAAAAGCGTTGGAAGCCCGAATGGGGTAATTTCGATGAGAATTATGACACTAAATGGTTTCGAATTGATGATGCGATAGATAGTGAGCTTGCCAAGAAAAAAATTGAAACAATGAACCATTACTACAAGAACCATCATGCAAACCCAGTCATGAAGCTTCTTGTAAATAATGATAGGGTCTTACTTTTGTACGCTTACGGCTGTACTCCAGAAATAAACGATGACTGCACGGTCAGAGAGGGAGCAGACCCTAATGGATGGGTTCAAGTAGCACCGTATAGCAAGCATAAGAACTCAACTGTGGTTGTTCTTTATGAAGGCAGAGGTGAGGTCTCAGACAAACCATTCACGGATAATACACCTTAGTCATTGAAACTGCCGATTTTCCATGCCTTAACCTGTACAACCTTAGCCCACGTTCATCTAACCTAACAGTGGGCCTTTTCACTTTGTCATATCTGTAGTTATTTATGGTTTGCTAATGTTTGCTTTTCCGAAACTCATTTTTGTCCAAAAATGAGTTTCGTTAGCTTGAATTAGAATAACAAAGCGCTCTTCACAGAAAGTGAAGGGTGTTTATCTCGTCTTAACTGCCTTTCATGTCTTTTGAACCAAGGTATCGAGATCCGCTTCGCTCCTAGTTATGTTCAACCTTAGCTGCTACTTTTCATCAACAAATAGAGATGAGTTACCATCAAGTAGCATAGGGAAGCTCGTGAGCACTATTCTCTCAAATGAACACTAAACTCCTTCTTTGTAGCCTGTCACCTTCAAACTACTTCCTTTAGGGCTAACAATTAACTCAAATGTGCGCTGGTTAATGATTTTTCTGTAAGTAACACAATTGAACGTGATAGAAGTAACAAAATCACCTCTTTGCGGTAACGTTCCCGAAAAGTTTATATATTATCGCCCTCATTGATATAAGTAGTAGAGACGCTCTGAGTACGAGCGCTCTGAAATTCAGGCTTTAGATGGACATTTAAAGTCACCATAAGTTTGCGATTTTTTTTTGGGAACGTTTGCAATATGCCTAAGTATAAATTTACGTGAGACTATGGAAATGAAACTACACACTTTGACGATGGCAGTAGTGCTTGGACTGGTTACTGCACCTGTATTCGCAGCAACAGATGTTGACGCTCTTGAAAAGCGAATTAATGAATTAGAACAGAGACTTGAGCAGACAGAAAAAGCATCCACAGAAGCAAATGAGAAAGCCTCAAGCTTTGAGTTTCATGGCTACGCTCGTTCCGGGCTGCTCATTAATGATGATCTGAATGGTGCAGTGGGTACTGGTCCTTACATGACGGCAGCTGGTGCTATTGGCGCGCCAATTGGACGATTAGGGGTTGAGGATGATCATTATGTGGAAGCAAACCTTATTCACAAACGCTTTGCAGATGATGGTTCCAGCTCATTGTTCCGAATCATGTTGGCAGATAGTACGGAAACCAATAACGAATGGACAGCGAGTGAGAGTCAATTAAACGTTCGTCAGGTATATGCTGAGCTAAACAAGTTGAGCATGTTCTCTGAATCAAGTGCGTTTGCTGACGCGACGTTTTGGGCTGGTAAACGATTTGACCGTGATAACTTTGACATTCACTTCTTTGACTCGGATATTGTTTTCTTATCTGGCACTGGTGCTGGTGTGTATGACGTCCAAATGAGCGAATCATGGAAAGCAAACTTCTCGATCTATGGTCGTGATTTTGGTGAGATTGATAGCTCGTCAACGGATGTTGAAAACTATATCGCGACAATGAACAACCGCTTCGGTAATTGGCAATTGATGCTGAGCGGCATGACGTCAGCTGATAACAATGATCGCGTAGAAGGAGCAGCGGACAAAGGTTTACATGCGATGTTTGCCTACCATGGCGATAACTTCTTTGGCATGAGTGAAGGCTTCTCTAAAACCGGTATTTTGATGGGTGATGGATTGGGTGCGGAACTTAAAGGCATCGGTTCAAACGGAGATTTGTTAGAAGACGCAAAAGCCGTACGCTTGTTTAGCTATGGTGTAACACGCATCGGCGACAACTGGCGTGTAGCACCTGCGTTGCTAGCAGAACACAGCCAAGATCGCTTTGCTAAAAATGATGAATTTACGTGGGCATCGTTCAACATCCGCTTAGCGCAAGAGTTTACGCAGAACTTTGAGATGGTTTATGAAGGCTCATACCAATACATGGACCTAGACAATGCGATTGATAAAGCAAGTGGCAGTTTTTACAAAGCGACAATTGCACCAACGCTTAAGATGTCTACCGCTGCAGGTTTCTTTGACCGTCCGGAGCTACGTTTTGCAGTTAGCTACGTTGATTGGAGCGAAGACTTGAATGGCTACTCGATTAGCCAGGATGCGGGTGCTGCAACGATGGGTGATGGTGGTGAAGTTCTGTTTGCACTGCAAATGGAAACTTGGTTCTAAAGGGATCTAACCGACAAAGAGTAATAAGAAAAGCGCCAACTGATTTCAGTTGGCGCTTTTTCATTAACAGGACTGACGCTCAATTGTTTTGAATGTTAGTACCATCTTACTCATTTCAAAACTTCTGTTGGCAATTCTATCTAGTAGCAGTTTCGCACCATTTTCACCCGCTTTATCAAATGCATAGTTAAATGTTGATAAGGTTGGGGTGCACACTGATGCGAGCTCATCATCACCAACTCCTAGCACTAAAACGTCTTTACCCGGTGTTAACCCGAGCTCTTGAATCGCTCTCATCGCACCGATAGCAATACGGTCTGTCGCACAGAACAAGCCATCTAGCTTAGGGTTCTTTGTTAAGTGTTGTTTTGCCAATGAATAGCCAGAATCGATGGTAAAGTCACCACGAGCATGGAAGGAAATCTCAAAACCATGATGCTGTAGCGCTTGAACAAATCCTTCAGAGCGTTGCTTATCTACCGCGATATCGTCACCTTGCACACCAATAAAACCCATGGTTTGGCAACCTTTTGCAACCAGTCTATTTCCCGCTTCAAACCCTACTCGTGCGTCATCATGAATGATGCTTGGAATATTAAACATGGAACCATCTTGACCGACGAGCACAACTGGAACGGCTGAGTTTTGAATTGCTTTTACCAGTTTGGAATCGAGGTGGGTGGCGTAAAGAATGATCCCTTCAACCCGTTTTTGGTTAAAGATCTGAATGTATTCCAGTTCTTTTTCGTGGGCTTGGTGAGTGCTAGCAAGTAAGACATGTTTCCCGGCTTTTTCAAGGACATCGGTTAATCCATCGACACCTTGGGATGTGGCATGAGAGGAAACCCGAGGAACAATGACACCAACCAGATTGGTCTTTTGAGATTTTAGATCTTTAGCGACTTGGTTCGGCACATAGCCACACTCCGCTACTGCTTGGCGGACCTTCAGTTTTGTCGCTTCTTTTACGCCATACTCATCGTTTATAACCCGTGACACTGTTGATTTTGATACGCCAGCCAGACGGGCGACATCATGCAGACTCGCCATTGTTCCTATCCATTCTGTTTTTCGTTTTTGGGATTGTTTGCAAAGAGAAGATGAAAAGCTCTTTGATAAGTAGCGATTCTAACCTCCTATACTGCTCTTAGGGAGAGAATTTGACGATCATTCTCACATTCTCTCTGCTTTATCTTTGATCATTTGGTTTTATTGAGCAAAAATCTGTTTTGCAAACGTTCCCGAAAATATCGCAAGCTCAGATAATAATCCAATGGGGTATGAAATGAATTATCCGGCAGTAGCAAAAGAGTTGTTAACTCTATTAGGTGGTAAAAGCAACATCACCGCACTTGCGCATTGTGCGACACGCTTACGCCTTGCCGTTGCAGATGAGCAAAAAATAGATGAACAAGCGATTGATAACCTTGAAGGGGTCAAAGGGCAGTTCAAAGTTGCGGGTCAGTACCAAATCATTTTTGGATCAGGCATCGTAAACCAAGTTTATGCAGAAATGGCGAAGTTGACGGGTATGAGTGAAATGTCCACCAACGACGTTGCGTCTGCTGGCGCAGAGAAACAAAACATCGTTCAGCGCGCGGTGAAAGGGCTGTCTGATATTTTCGTCCCAATCATTCCCGCAATCGTCGCTGGCGGTTTGTTGATGGGTATCTATAACCTATTGACTGCTCAAGGTTTGTTTATTGATGGCAAATCTTTGATTGATGCCAACCCAGGACTGACAGACTTGGCGAACATGATCAACACGTTTGCGAACGCTCCGTTTGTTTACCTGCCTATTTTACTGGCATTTTCAGCCAGTAAGAAGTTTGGCGGCAACCCATATTTAGGGGCAGCGCTAGGTATGTTGATGGTTCACCCTGACTTGCTGAATGGTTGGGGATTCGGCGGCGCATCTGTGTCTGGCAACATTCCGGTTTGGAATATTCTTGGTTTTGAAATCCAAAAAGTGGGTTACCAAGGTTCAGTGTTACCAGTTTTGGTATCGGCATTCATTCTTGCGAAGGTTGAGCTAGGCTTACGTAAAGTCATACCTTCTGTTTTAGACAACCTTTTAACGCCATTACTGGCGATTTTCATAGCGGGTTTGTTAACGTTTACTGTCGTCGGTCCGTTCACGCGTGATATCGGTTTCCTATTAGGTGATGGTCTGAACTGGCTATACAACACAGCTGGCTTTGTTGGTAGTGCGGTATTTGGTCTTATCTATGCTCCATTTGTTATTACTGGTATGCACCACAGCTTCATTGCGATTGAAACGCAACTTCTTGCGGATATTGCGACGACGGGCGGCACCTTTATCTTTCCTATTGCGGCGATGTCTAACGTTTCTCAAGGTGCAGCAGCGTTGGCGGTTGGCGTGATGAGCAAAGATAAGAAGATGAAAGGTATCGCGATTCCATCTGGTGTTACGGGTTTGCTGGGTATTACAGAGCCAGCCATGTTTGGTGTTAACTTAAAGCTACGTTACCCATTTATTGCGGCAGTTTGCGCCGCGGCGTTATCGAGCGCGTTCATTACAATGTTTAATGTAAAAGCTCAGGCATTGGGTGCAGCAGGTCTTCCAGGCATCATTTCTATTACGCCAGAGAAGATTGGATACTACATCGCGGGTATGGTGATCGCGTTCTTGACCGCATTTGTTCTCACCATTGTTCTTGGTATGCGTGACCGCGCTAAAGTCGGTAGAAAAGCAGCGGCTTAATCTGAACTCCTTAAGGGTGGAGTCCCCCAAAATCCACTTCTTTTCCTAAATGTTTGGGGTGCTAGCCAAGCACTAATGGCTTGGCTAGCCTTTTTCAATTTTTACTTGGTAGTGAAGGTGTTCAACACGTTGGACTATCAGGGCTTTAATTTCAAGGTAAGCAAGATGAATCAAGTGTGGGTAACTGGTGATGCTGTTGTCGATCTAATACCGGAATCTGAGACTTCTTTACTCAAATGTCCCGGAGGTGCACCAGCGAATGTCGCCGTAGCAATTGCTCGTCTATCTGGTAAGAGTGCGTTTTTTGGACGTGTAGGTGATGACCCATTTGGTCGCTTCATGCAATCAACGCTCGATCAAGAGGGCGTGAGCACGGAGTTTCTCGTTAAAGATCCTGAGCAAAGAACATCAACAGTGGTGGTGGATTTAGACGAGCAAGGTGAGCGCAGCTTTACGTTTATGGTAAAACCGAGCGCTGATCAGTTTATGTCTGTTGAAGACATCCCTAACTTTAAGCAAGGTGATTGGCTGCATGTCTGCTCGATTTCACTGGCAAATGAGCCAAGTCGAAGCAGCACATTTGAGGCGATCAAAAGAGCAAAAGCCGCTGGTGGTTTCATTAGCTTTGACCCTAACCTGCGTGATGAAGTGTGGCAAGATCAATCAGAAATCCAAGCTGTCGTAATGAAGGCTGTAGCGATGGCTGATGTGGTTAAGTTCTCTGAAGAAGAGCTTTTGTTCTTAACTGACTCAACATCGATGGCGCAAGGTTTAAAACAAATAGCCTCTTTGAATATTGCTTTGGTCTTGGTGACACAAGGTGCGAAAGGTGTTTGGCGCGTCTTTGAAAGTCAGAGTGAACTGATCACAGGTCAAGTCGTTAGTCCGATTGATACCACAGGTGCGGGTGATGCTTTTGTCGGAGGGCTACTGGCATGCCTGTCTCGGTATGACGATTGGAAAAATCATCCTGTTGTTAGCTCTGCGATTCAATGGGCAAATGGCTGTGGTGCATTAGCGACGACGCAAAAAGGCGCAATGACCGCGCTTCCGACCCAGACAGAGTTGCTGCAATTTATTGGGCAATGATCTTCAGATCCAATTTCAGTTGAGAAAAATTATGAGCTTAAACAACCGTTGGACTGTAGAGCAAAGATATCGCCGACTTGAGCAAATCCCTCAGTGTGATATCGAAGAAATGACACTTTCACGTCAGCAAGATAAAGGCTTTCCTAGTTTTCATATCGCCCCTAGATTTGGGCTGTTAAATGACCCAAATGGGTTGTGCTATTTCAATGGTGAGCACCACATCTTTTACCAGTGGACGCCTGTGGGACCAGTCCATGGAATGAAGTATTGGTATCACCTTTCTACTAAAGACTTCATCCATTTTACTGATCATGGCGTGGGTCTTCATCCCGACCAAGACTACGATTCACATGGTGTCTATTCGGGCGGCGCTTTGGTGGAAAACAACAAGGCTTTGCTGTTTTTTACTGGCAACAAGCGTGACCAAAACTGGAATCGAATCCCAACACAGTGTTTTGCCACCATGGATTCAGACGGCAGCATTGAAAAGCACGGTGTAGTCATTGAGAACGAACATTACACGGAGCACTTTCGTGACCCAAAAGTTTGGAAGAAAGGCGACGACTATTTGATGGTGGTGGGTGCTCAAACCAAAACCGAGCATGGTTCTATGGCGCTCTATCAAAGCAAAGATTTGAAAACGTGGCAGCATAAAGGTCCTATCAAGACCAAGTTCTCTGACCTTGGGTACATGTGGGAGTGTCCTGATTTATTTGAGATTAATGGTCAATCGGTGATGCTGTTTTCTCCACAGGGCGTGAGCAGTAGTAATCCTTATGATTTCAAAAACATCTATTCTGTCGCGTATATCGTGGGTGATCAGTTGAACCTAGAGTCGATGACTTTAGAAAACCACCAAGATATTTTACAGCCAGATTATGGGTTTGATTTCTACGCCCCACAAACCTATTTAGATGAGAATGGGCGTCGCATTCTTATTGCATGGATAGGGTTGCCAGAAATCGACACGCCATCGGTCACACACCAGTGGGCAGGAATGTTGTCTCTTCCTAGAGAACTAACGTTGAAAGATGGTTTTCTTGTTCAAACTCCACTCCCTGAATTGGAGAGTTTAAGAAAAGAAGAGGTAGTCTTTGCACAGTCCCATACACTGGAAAGCACAAGTTGTTTGATCCAATTAGACCTTGAGGGCGATGGCTTTGAACTTGAGCTGAGTAACCTCAAAGGTGACAACATCGTCTTTAGTGCGACAAAGCACGAGTTTATGCTGGACCGTCGTCACATGTCTCATTTGTACGCAGAAGAATTTGGTAGCATTCGAAAAGCACCAAGATTGGACGCTAAGCAGACGATTGATATATATATCGACAATTCTGTCATCGAGATTTTCATTAATGGTGGCAAACACACGATGACCAGTCGTTTCTTTATTGATGACCTGAATACGGTAACGTTGAGAGGGTTGGAGCAAGCAAGGCTTTTCCCTTTGAAAGGTATTTCTGGTTTGTTTGAATCAGCTAAGTAACGGTTTTGAATACATTAAAACGCTCTTCATTGATTTAGTGAAGGGCGTTTTTCTTTCTAACTATCTAACTTAACTGCCTATCACGCACGTAAGTTGTTTGAACTAAGGTATCCAGAACAACTTCATTCTTGGTGACTTTGAAGTTTAGCGGTTGTTCTAAATCCCCAAATAGAGGTGCGCCGCCGAGTGTAGCTTACTCATCGTTGGCATCTCGAACCTAGTTCACATTACCGTGACGTTTTTACTTATAGCGTGAAAGAAAATCCCATAACCAAAGGTTCTAACTAAAAGAGATTACAGGACTTTTATTTAGCGAATTCGACCTAATATCTTGAGTATGCCTAATCGCAGTTGGCGAAGAGGTGATGTTAATAATGCTTGCTGGCGCGTAAGACCCGTCAGTTTGAAGATGCATTCAAACACAATAAGGGAAAACAATGGCTAACGAATACATTCCACCAAAAGTTTGGACAAACGATAATGAAAACGGCGGTCAGTGGGCGAGCATCAACCGTCCGGATTCTGGCGCACGTCATGAGCAAGAGCTTCCAGTTGGTGAGCACCCATTCCAACTTTACTCAATGGGTACCCCAAATGGTCAGAAAGTGACGATCATGTTTGAAGAGCTTTTGGCGGCTGGCGTAACGGCAGCAGAATACGATGCATACCTGATTAAGATTGGCGATGGCGACCAGTTTGGCTCTGGCTTTGTGGCTGTTAACCCAAACTCTAAAATTCCGGCATTGGTTGACCGTTCGGGTTCTGAGCCAGTGAACGTGTTTGAATCTGGCAACATCTTGTTTTATCTAGCAGAGAAGTTTGATCATTTCTTACCAAAAGAAGGCGCTAAGCGTGCTGAGGTAATGAACTGGTTATTCTGGCTGCAAGGTTCTGCGCCATATCTAGGCGGTGGTTTTGGTCACTTCTACGCGTACGCACCAGAGAAGTTCGAGTACCCAATCAACCGCTTTACAATGGAAGCAAAACGTCAGTTAGATGTATTAGACAAGCGTCTTGCGAACAATGAATTCCTAGGTGGCGATGAGTACAGCATCGCTGATATCGCAACATGGCCATGGTACGGCAACCTTGTGTTGGGTCGTGCTTACGATGCGGCTGAATTCTTAGACGTAGAAAGCTACAAAAACGTTGTGCGTTGGGCAAAAGTAATTGATGAGCGTGAAGCGGTAAAACGTGGTCGAATTGTGAACCGTTCATGGGGTGAAGAATGGGAGCAGTTACCTGAGCGCCACAGCGCAGAAGATATTGATAAAGTATTGAAACTTAAACCATAAGCAATCTTGGCCTAGCTACGTCAAATGAGTTTAGTTTTATCTATGCTTATACAGTGACCTTAATCAAATCTATAGCGCACCATATACGGTGCGCTATTTTTATTCTCATTTAGTCTCGAAATGCTAATTTATATCACCTCTTGAAGAGCATTTAGTTCGTAGATGAATCTTTAATGTATTTATATGTTATGATGCAAAACAAAGCTCATATTTCCATGTTAAATATGAACTGGTCATACTGCTTTCTAATAATTAAATTATTTAAAAATTATAAACTGATTTTATATCCATTATAAATAAAATTAATGATAATTAATATTTGACATAACCACTAAATTTGTGTGGAATATGCGGGTTGATTTTTTTTGATGAAATAAAATTAATTTCTAATACTTTTATTTATGACAAGCTTAGCTTTTAGCGATGTTTAATTATTAATGCTTATATCATGAAAGAGGATATGTATGATGTCGTCGTTTGAGTCGTACTGGGTTGGGATACGTCAAAGAATAGCCGCACAAACCGAAGGTAACCGCAGTTTAAAGTCTCTAGTCATTAAAAAGCAGCGTGTGAACTTAAATAACAGTGGGTTATCCTTTCGCGCTAAGTCCGGATGCCTTATCCCTCACTGTTATACCAAGTTCTCTGATGAGATAAACCTAAAAACATCGAAAAAATCGTCTCTTAGTTTTAAAAAAGGAAAGCTGTATTTTTCTCCAGTTTAATAATAAATGAAATTTGCATAAATTATAATATTAGGTTTTTAAATTTATCGATAATTAATTACGATTTTATGATGCGTTTTAAATATGTTTTCTTGGTAAATAATTAGCTGGGCTTATTGTTGCTTGTTTTTGTTGTTTCCTATTTAGATATGGATAAAAGCTCAACTACTTTTCCTATACCAACTTACTCCCTGAATTGGCTTGCGCGCTTTTTCTCCCCTCTAAAAAAACATAGCGTTACGGAATTATTTTTGCTCCTGTTTCATTCTTCAAGACGAAAGCTCTACCTACCTCTCATTATTTTCGACAAACATTGAGTAAAAGTAACCAATCGTAACAAGGTGGCTGTAACTGAGCGCCGTTTCAATATACTCGTTTTTTAACTAGGTAATCCCGCGCTTTGAATTCATTCGGGTACCGTTTGTAAGCCTTAAATGCTACTAAGATAAGATGTCATGATGAGAAAAAGTACTATATTACACACAGTGTTAATTACAGGGTTCGCTGCTGTATCCTCGTTGGCTTATGCTGCGCCTTCAGTTGTGCCAAATGCGCCGGAACTCAGTTCTCGTGGTTATGTTTTGATGGACTTCCATACGGGGAAAGTACTGGTTGAACGTGATGCCCACAAACGTTTAAACCCCGCGAGTTTAACGAAGTTGATGACTGCTTATGTAGCTGGTCAAGAAATTAATACAGGCAATATTACGTTGAATGATGAGGTTGTCATCAGCCGAAATGCTTGGGCAAAAAATTTCCCAGATTCTTCAAAAATGTTTATTGAAGTCAATACTTCCGTTTCTTTGTCTGACTTATACCGTGGTCTGATTGTTCAATCTGGTAACGATGCCAGTGTTGCTATTGCTGAGTATGTTGCGGGAAGTGAATCAGGGTTTGTGAGTTTGATGAATAGTTGGGCCGCCAAGCTTGAATTGTCTAACACGGCATTCACCAACCCTCACGGCCTAGACAGTGACGGTTTATATTCGACACCTTATGATATTGCCAAGTTGGGCCAAGCGATTATTCGTGACTTACCTGATATCTATCCGCTGTATAGCGAAACCTCGTTTACTTACAATGGCATCACTCAATACAACCGTAATGGCTTGCTTCGTGATCGTAGTATGAATGTCGATGGCATGAAAACTGGATATACAAGCGGTGCGGGTTATAGTCTAGCGACTTCTGCAATACAAGGTGATATGCGTCTGATTGCTGTAGTGATGGGAGCGAAGAGCGAGAATGTTCGTGAATCAGAAAGCAAGCAGCTGTTAAGTTATGGCTTCCGCTTTTACGATACGGTAATGCCGACTGAGGCGGGTGCGGAACTTGCGAAAGCTCGAGTTTGGATGGGCGAAAAAGACGAGCTTACTGTTGGCGTAGCTAACGATGTTTATCTCACTTTGCCAAAAGGAGATGTAAAAAATCTGCAAGCGGAAGTTGAATACAACGGTGATTTAGTTGCGCCAATTTCTGAGCAACAAGTGGTTGGTAAAGTGCTTTACAAAGTCGAAGGTAAGGTCGTAAATGAAGCCGAGCTCGTTGCATTGGAGTCTGTGGAGGAAGGCAGTTTATTCAAGCGAATTTTAGACTGGTTTAAGCAATTGGTCGCTAGCTGGTTCTAAACAGTAGCGAACTTCTGTCTATATCACTCTATCTTGTTAATGTTCTATTAAATCAATTTACTAAGGCGGCCAACGTGGTCGCCTTACGTTTTTGGAATACTCGTTGCGTTAAAACGCAGGCCTTCTTGTAAGGGTGTGTTTTACCTGACCAAGAGCGTTTTGTGTTTTTGGGTGCGAGAGAAAAGAAACTAGAACAAGAATGGAGTGACACGTGCACAAGATTTTATCTTTGACATTGATTTTATCGCTCATGGGCTGCGCTATGCCTTACCAGCAGGAGGTCGATAGCGGCCAATGTGTTGGAGTCATGACCTCTCAGGATGCATATGGTTATTTAAACCCAAACCATTACACGATGCAGGTACTCGCGCTAAAGCAAGAAAAAGATGTGAAAGATTATATTCGCTATATCGATCCTAAGCATCCGGTTTGGGTTAACTGGAAAAACAGCCGAGGCACGCGTTGGTATACGGTAACTGTTGGTGATTTTAAAACGAAACAGGATGCCTACAATGCGCTTTCTTCATTACCAAGCCGTGTAAAGCAGTCATCCCCGTTTGTGCTGACTTTTGCGGAAATGCAGCGTAAGCAACAAACGAGTGTTGTGAGAATGCGTTAGCCAACAAAAAACGGAAGCGATGGCTTCCGTTTTTGTATTTAGGAGTAAGCTTAAAGCGCCGCTAAAATCGTTTCTGCTTTGCTTGCTTCAAACTCTTTTGGCTCTTCAACGTTAAGCTTAGTCACTGTGCCGTTTTCAATGATCATCGCGTAACGTTGTGAGCGAATACCACCAAAGCCGCCTGTATCCATTTCAAGACCTAATGCTTTAGTAAAGCTAGCGTCGCCATCACCCAACATCAGAATCTCAGAAGCGTTTTGAGCTTCGCCCCACGCTTGCATCACAAATGCATCGTTTACAGAAACGCACGCAATTAAATCAACACCTTTTGCCTTTAGCTCATCAGCTAATACCACATAGCCTGGTAGATGAGCTTCTGAACAGGTAGGGGTGAATGCGCCAGGTACAGCAAAGAGTACGACTTTCTTGTTCGCAAACAGTTCTGTAACGTCGTGGTTAACCATACCATCGGCAGTCAACTCACTTAGAGTTGCAACTGGTAGAGCTTGGCCTTGTTGAATCATGATTATATTCCTTTTTGTGTGCTAGTTTAGCTTTCTGAGTCTAGCGTTTATAAATGCGGTTAACCACAGAGTTTTTGTAGGGTTTTAATACCTACGCGTTTGACCTAAGGCGTGGCACTGATGCCTTTATTGCAACGCTTCGTGCTGGTTTACGTATTGGCTAACAAGGTGACGATATTTCGCCTTTAACTCGTTATCGATAAAGCTGGCATCAATCGCGTTCATTGTAAATTGGGCAAGTTCACTCTTACTCATTGGATGTGCGTTGTTGACGGCCAGAAAGTTATCCGTCATGTAGCCACCAAAGTACACAGGATCGTCTGAGTTAATCGTTACGGCGACACCTTTTCGTAGCAAATCCACAATATTGTGATCTTTCATATCGTCGAATACACATAGCTTAAGATTCGATAACGGACACACTGTCAGTGGCATTTGGCTTTCGATTAAGGATTCAACTAATGCTTCATCATCAACACAGCGAACACCGTGATCCACGCGGCTCACGTAAAGCATTTCAATTGCATCGCTAATATTTTGTGCGGGGCCTTCTTCACCTGCGTGAGCAACGGTAAGTAAGCCTTCTTCTACTGCTTGTTTAAATACGCGCTTGAATTTAGCTGGCGGATGACCTTGTTCTGAAGAATCTAGTCCAACACCAATGATCTTATCACGGTGTTTCAGAATAGCCTGTAGGGTCTCTATGGCGCTCTCTTCTGAAAGGTGACGGAGAAAACACGCAATAATTTGCGAGGTAATGCCAAGTTTTTCGTGACCATCTTTTAGCGCGCGAGCGATTCCATTGATAACAGTGTCAAAGTCTATGCCGCGTTCTGTGTGTGTTTGAGGGTCAAAAAAGATTTCGGTATGAATAACGTTGTCTTCTTTACAGTGCAGTAAGTATTCCCAAGTGAGATCGTAAAAATCTTGCTCCGTACGCAGAACTCCCGCTCCTTGGTAATAGAGGTCGAGAAATGATTGTAAGTCTGTGAACTGATATGCGCTGCGTAGTTCACTCGGAGAAGAGTAAGGGATCTCGATGCCGTTTCGTTTTGCTAATTTGAATAAGAGTTCCGGCTCAAGTGAACCTTCGATATGTAAGTGCAGCTCTACTTTTGGAAGACCTTGAATAAATGCGTTCATATTCCACCTTATGTGTATTGTGGATGCAGTTACTCTAAGAATAGGTATAGATAGAAATAAATCGAACGCTATCACAAAGAGTAAGACCCACGATGATCTCAACTCTTCGTAATCAGCACTTTGCGGGAACTGGTAGAGACCCCCAAACCATATCATTGGGGTTATACGAAGCAAACGAGAGGGATTATACGCAAAAATATCGCTTTGGCTATACGCAAATAACCTAACTGTCATTAGTCACGGGTTTTCCTGTGAGCGAAACGACTATTTGCAAGTCCACTTGAGTATAGAGGAGCCAGTTGTTTTTGCGTGTGTGAGAGGCACGTGTAATTAGAAGAGTAGTCTAAAAGAGTGGAGATTCGTTTGAGCAAAGGTAGGTGGCGGTACCTTGCACAACGATAAAGGCAGAGAAAGCACTAGAGAGCATTTTATAGATCGAATAACTTATCAAATTCTCTTTGTTCCATAATGTCTTCTATGCGGCGTCGAGTTTTCTGCTTTACCGCCGCCGCGTTTTGTTCAGACTCTTTTTTGTCTTTTTCTGACTGCTTCTTACTTTTTCTAGCCATTGGATACCTTCCAAATTAGTTGCATTATCCATTAATGCATGAAAACTGAATCAGTTAACAGTAAAACTTCCTAACTTTGAACCTGAATCACAGAGAATAGTTCCAGATTGCGTTTTCTCACAATATTCAAAATCGATCATGAAGCTATGAGAAAGAAGTTTCGGTAATACGTGCCTTCGTAAAATATCACCATTTAATTGATGTATTTTAGCGTTCCAAGAGGTTTGAGGTTGTTCTAAATTAAATTCAATTTCTAACATTTATTCTCCTGTTTTTTAGTGATTTTCTCTTTGTTAAGTAATTGATACCAATGCCTTTGACGGCCAGTTCTTTTTGAGGACATGATTTTTCCTATAAATAATAAATTAAGCAGTACTATTCAGTTTATTTTAGATAGCACAAAGCAATGCCTAAAATTAGGTTGAGTGATTGATGAAAGAATATTTTTGAAGGAGAGAGGTTTGGTGCAGCATGGGCATGCTACACCAAGAAAAGCAGTCTTATAGAGGAGTTACTTCAGTCGCTTGAGGACCTTTTTTACCTTGCTCTACATTGAAGCTTACTTTCTGACCTTCAGTCAGTGTTTTGAAACCGTCAGAAACGATAGCGTTAAAGTGTACGAATACATCTTGGCCGCCGTTGTCTTGAGATAGAAAACCGAAGCCTTTAGTTTCGTTAAACCATTTTACTGAACCAGTTACTTTAGACATAAAAATACCTTTGAATTAAACATTAAAATTATGATTTGTTTTGTGGATCTTTTCTAAGCTATTGAATGTTCAATCAAGAGGAAGTTGTACGCAGGTGTCTGAATTGGGGATTCAAGATTTTACTGAGAGGAAACTTAAACTAAATGTTGCATTAACAGCTCTCTTCTAAGAGCCAAGGCACACTATACACCTTGTTTAGAAAATAGCTACATTTATTTTAGATAAATTAAATGTGCTCATTATTAACTCGATAAACTGTATTGTTCGAAAAAGTTGAATAAGTAGAACGAATAGTATGGCTCATAATTTTAGCTCATCAACCTAAAATAGAACCTTATCGATAGCCATAGATTGAACATGCGATTTGCAAGCGGTCACAAAGATAAACTAGGAGAACTAGTATGAGTACATTCAGAGACATTCGTCAGCTTATTCCTGCGCAACCTACTGCTGATGGTGATGGAGTGAAAATTCGCCGAGTAGCGGGTTTCAATCATGCTAGCTTTTCTCCATTTTTGATGATGGATGAACTCAAATCAGAAGACCGTGCTGACTATATCGGCGGTTTCCCTCCGCATCCGCACCGCGGTATCGAGACGCTTACTTATATGTTGAAAGGTCATTTCCAGCATCGTGATCATATGGATAATGTTGGTGAGCTTCGTTCCGGTGGTGCACAGTGGATGGCGGCAGGAAGAGGCGTCATCCATAGCGAAATGCCTATTATGAAGGAAGGCGAACTGCATGGTTTCCAAATTTGGATTAACCAGCCTGCGAAAAATAAGATGCAGCCAGCTCAATATCATGACTTTCAACCTGAAACGATCACTGAGTTTGATACTCCGAATACGGGGGTTGTACGTTTGATTGCGGGTCATATGACTATAAACAACGAACGAATTCAGGGGCCGCTAACAGAGACAGGTGTTGCTGCCACGGTAGCCGATTGGAGAGCGATGGGTGGTCAAGCTTTGAATTTGAACACGGATCAAGACAACAACATGATGCTCTATGTCTATAAAGGTCGTATTCAATTAAAAGGTCGTGAGATCAATCAAGGCGAAATGGCCATTTTATCGAAAGGTGAATGGGTTGAATTGCAGGCCGAAAAAGAGAGTGGTGCACTGATCTTTATAGGTGAGCCAATTAATGAACCCGTGGTGCATTATGGCCCTTTTGTCATGAATAGCATGGAAGAGATAGAACAAGCCATCCAAGACTACAACTCTGGGTTGTTTGAAACTTACTAGTTTTGACAGCCTACTCGCTTTCTCAGTTAGCGAGCAAATTAAAACAGTTTTGAGCCTGAATATTGGGCTCGACCAGAAGCAAATACGATAATCCACTGCCATCGAATTTGCGTTAGCCACGTTTAATCCACGTGGCTTTTTTCTACTTCTGACTCCAGCGTATGATGGCTTCCTTTCCTGCTTCAATTCCTAACTCATAAGCATGACGCAGTGGTGCTGGCGATCGACTCAGCCGTTTCAACTTGAATGTTTCAGGAGGACACACTTGAATGATTTCGATACCAGGTGGTGGGTTGTTGATCAGCGCTAAGGTCTGATTGTAGCGAACTTCACGTGTCAACATAGGTTCAATTAATCCGGGCGTTTCTTTCAACATCCTCCTAGTTAGGGCGCTGAATTTTCCTCTTGGCTTTTGATAGCTTGCGGGCTGACTGCGTAAAACCATAATCTTTTTGGCTCCTCGCTTTATTGCTTCTGCAACAGGAAGTGCGTCTGAGACGCCACCATCAACGTATTGAATTCCGTTCAGTGATACGCCATTTCGGTAAAGTACAGGCAGTGCGCTGCTGGCTTTCATTGTTTCTGCCAAGTCGTCGACATCAGGAAGGTGGTACTCCGCTTGCCCATTGTCTTGACGCGTCACGCCTAAAAAGAAAGGTCGTGAATCAGCTTTGAGCGCAGATTTATCGATTCCAAGTTCTTCGAGGGTGACATTCCACATCCAGTCTAAGTTCATCATATCACCACCACGTAGAAGTTGAGATGGAGAGATAAATTCTTTTCTTAAGCTGTAATCGAGGTAGATTTTTAAGTTACGTCCGGGCATTTTAGCTAAGTAGGCAGCCAAGTTGCTAGCACCCGCAGACACTCCCCAAAAGCTATCAAATGGAGAGAACTCGCTAGCAAGAAAATGATCGAGTATGCCGCATGAAAATACGCCTCGCATGGCTCCACCTTCGACAATCAATGCTCGAGAGCCTACTTTTTCCATCACTTCGCTCCACTCTTTATCAATCGGATAATAGCGTGCAGCTTAACGCATAATGGTTTTATACCCAAGTGGGCCAAAGGTCTATTGGTTGCGTTCCTTTGAATAAAAAGGGCATCAACGGATGCCCTTGTCACTTTTAGCTTATGGAATTGCGGGTAATTGAGTCGCTAATTTAGTGAAGGAGACCGAGCGAATTAGCCCCCTTACATAGAGCCATACCTGTAGTCCCATACTGATCGTTGTTGGAATAGTTTGATGATCACTTGTTAAATAGGCATACAAACACTATCCAGAGCGTTGTAAGCAAAAGTAATGGGGTGAATACTTTCTGGATAGAAGCGCCATCAGTTAAATTGTAAATTTTGATGGATTCATTATAGAACGCTCGTTTGAATTCTTTGAAGCTAATGTCGCTCTTCGCATGCGACTGTTCATAGTGCTGGTGCGCAGCGTCCGATAGCTGGTATTCCAAGTCTTGGAGCTCGTACTCCTTGTTAAAAAACGCATCCCAAGCCGAAAAGCGGGCTATCGTTTTAGGAGATGGATCCCCATTTAGTTTCTCTAGACGCTTAGCATAAGCTGCTTGATATTTATCCACGGTATATTCCTGTCTGAATAGACGTTGAGTTAGAACATATGTAAAAAGAAAAATAAGTAATAAAAGGTTTTTTACGTTCTATACCTGTGATAAATGCTAAAAAGTTCAATGCTCTAGCACTCCGATGTCGCAAATGATATTGATGGAATTGCTCTGCGACAAATAAAATAATTACTCTAGATAACAACGAATTTTTGTTGTTTTTTAAAAAAACTGATCATGAGATTGAGTGGGGAGTTTTACCGAGAAGAATTTCGCTACTGTAACTGTCTATATTTACTCAAAAAGAGAAAATCTTAGAAGCTTTCTTTGATTGATGTGAGATATTTTAGGTCGAAAAGCATTAATTTTGGCTATGATTATAGTTCGTCTTTTTGTTGTTGAACTCTACTTCGAGGGGGAAAGAATCCATATTTCGAGCATAGGATAGCTCGCTTTTTCGTTACGTCGTTCTTGGAGTTTGAGTCAGTGACGACGCTATGAGTCTAGCACCTTGAACTCGATTGGGCGTATTAATTAATTATAAAAGTAAAGCAGTGCTGAGCTAGGATAAACTTCAACGTAAAGGTGACGGTATGAATATACAATCAGCCATTATTGAATATGCGATAGCGATTATAGGCTTACTTTTGACGGGCGTTACCCTCTGAGCATGACTGCCCAGAGGATAGAAAGCGCATTAGCTTTTTGCTAACGATTGATGTTGTATCGAGCCATTGCAGCTTCTTCTGACGATACAACCGTTTTACCAATTGGTGCGAGTGAAATAACCGCTAGCTTGAGGTGTTGGAGCGCAAACGGAATGCCGATTATGGTGACAAAGCATGCTGCGGCAGAAAGTACGTGACCGATAGCTAACCAAAGGCCTGCAAATACAAACCAAAGGACGTTACCAATAACGCCGAGCGGACTCGTGCCAATGTCCATTTCATTGGTCAATTCATCGCGTGAGATGGCCTCTTTACCGAATGGGAAAAAGGAAAAATTACCCATAACGATACACGCACGCCCCCAAGGTATTCCGATGATGCTAATAAAGGCCAAAATACCAAAAAACCACCATAGCAACCCCATAAATACGCCACCAAATACAAACCAAATGATGTTACCAAGTGTTCTCATTCTATTTCCTTTATTCTTGAATGTGATGATTCAGATACCTGAGAGCACCGTAAAACAAATCTAAACCGTCTGTTTTGTCGATGTGTGCTTTTGTGCCCTCATTCACCTGATTGATAGAATAATCGCCGTAGTCTTAACAGAGAATGAATGCCTTCCCTAAGGCAAGTCTTTTTAGTATAGAGCGTAATACTCAATCAAGCATATAGCCAAGAATCGCATTATCTAGAGACAACTTTCTCGAGATATTGACAAATTTGCTCTGCCAATCGATGGCTGGCAATGTTGCGTGTTACTACTTCATCAGCAATATTTCCAGACTCAACGACGCCAAACCAATCGAGCAACATCGAATGGAAACCTTTACTCGTCAGCATTGGCGTCCAGTCTTTCAAATTGATTTTTTGCTCTTGGTTAGCTTGCCATAGTTTGCCTTCAACGAAGGAGTCGAACTCAACTGCCTTGTTTGCATAACAAGCTTGAACGCGCTCTGTAGTGATACCGAAGTGGCGATTCATCGAGGCGTGGAGCAAAGTATCTCCATGTTGCCACTGAATATCTAAACGCGCCAACTGACCACCTTCAAGTTGATGAGTTACATAAGCATCTTTTAGATCGGCTTTGGCTGTGACGTTAACGCTGTCTAATGGGTGAATAAAATCATCAAATATAAAGGTACGAACATCCCCCGGTAGTTGGTGACGGTTCTTTTCCCAGCGTAGCGACTTTAAGTCATATATGTTGCCTTGCTGCACTTGTGGCATATGTTGGTTGTAAAGTGGAATGTGACGACGGTTAAAGCCCACATAGAGTGGCTGTCTCTCTTTTTCGGCAATGTCGTACAGCTTTTCCACGTCATCAGCACTGTTCGCTAATGGTTTGTCGACAAAGGTTGGAATTCCATGCTGCAGAAAAAATGCCGCTATTTGAGGGTGTACGCTTGTTGCCGCATGAATCATGACGGCATCGACGCCAAAGTGTAGAAGTTGCTGGTAGTCTTGGCAGATCTCTGAGATTCGATACTGCTTAGCCAGGCTCTCAAGTGTGTTTGGGTTGCGGGTACAAAATACAAGTTCGATATTTGGAAGCTGAGTGATAACAGGAAGGTACGCTTTCTGAGCGATATCCCCTAGACCAATAATACCAATTTTCATCCTAGTCCTTATCTCGATGTATGGATCGCGGACTGTCAGTATAACGCTTGGCGTGGCGATGAGTTTAAATACCTTGTTAGAAAAAGCCTGGTTCACACTTTGAGCCAGGCTTTATTGAATGATTTAGGAAACGGCTCGGCAGGCTTTGAATATATCTAACTTGCTATCGTAGGCTTGAGTTTGTACATCCATAATGCCTAATAAAGAGTGGAACACGTTATCATGTGAGTATTGGCCTGCATTCTGTGCTTGTTTATACAAACAGTCGGTATTGATCTGCTTCGCTTGTTTAAAGCCCGAAGACAGCCACATAATCAAAGGAACACGTTTTTGGAAATCTGGTGCAAGGCCATAAGGCATACCATGTAAGAACAATCCGTTTTCGCCTAGTGACTCACCGTGATCCGATATGTAAATTAGCGCGGTATTATACTCAGACTCTAACGCTTTAAGTTTTTTGATGGTTTCTGCCAATACAAGATCGGTGTAGCGTATTGTATTGTCATATGTGTTCACTATTTGTTCGATGCTACAGTTTTCGATGTCTGCACGTGGACAGTCTGGTTTAAAGAAGGCGTTGTCTCTTGGGTAACGCTGAAAGTAGGTCGGACCGTGGCTTCCTATAAGGTGCATGGCGACCACTCGGTTACCGTGCATATCCGCGACTTCCTGATCAAAATGATCTAATAGCGCCATGTCGTAACAAGTTTGGCCATTACACATAGGGTTTACTTGCTTTCGATCCACTTCAATTTTCTTGATCTTGTGGGCTACTTCTTTATCCCCACCGTCATTTTCTTTCCAAATGAGGTCAACCCCAGCGCGCAGCATTATATCGAGAGCATTGTCCTGGTTATCCGCTTTGGTGCGTTCAAACTCGTTTCGCGTGAGCTGTGAAAACATACAAGGCACAGATACAGCAGTCGCGGTGCCACAAGACGCGACGTCTTGAAATGAGATAACATCCAGTTTACTAGTATAAGGGTTTGTCTCTCGTGTATAGCCATTGAGTTGGTAGTTCTGCGTTCGAGCGGTTTCTCCTACGACAAAAACCAGTAGTGTTGGTTTGCGCTGTGCTTGCTGTACGGCGCTATCTGACTGCTTTGCATCTGTGCCGATTTCTCGATATGGCTCTGGCGTGGTGAAATATTTCTCCTTCACATACCCGGTCGCGCTGTAAACGAACTGGGTGGGTATGATGATTTTTTTTAGGTGGCTATTGTTGCGCCCTACAGATGCGTAGTCTTGATAGTACACGCTGGCAATGACGGCGATGACAGCTAGCGACGACAGCATCGATACTAATTTGGTAACAGAGAAGTACAGTAATTGGTGACGTTGAGATTGCAGCTTGACCTTAAAGATAATTATCGCTGGGATAACTCCCATAATCAGCGTCCAAATTACAGAGTGAGCACTCAGGTAAGAACTCGCCTCGCTCGAATCGGTTTCAACAATATTGGCAATCATTCCAGAATCGAAAAGTGTGCCATAGTTATAGCTTGCGTAGCTCACCATACTTGAAACAATGATTAAAATTATAAAGAACGGCTTGCCGATCCAAGGCCAACTAAATAAATTAAAAAGGAAATTGAGCGCGGCAAGAAAGAAAATTGGTATTGTGATAATAAATCCAATCTTGACATTATCTAAGTGTGTAAAGATGCCGATCAGTTCTTTATAAATAGGGATGTTTACGACGAGAGCGAAATACAGCGCCAACAGGAAAGTAAAGGTAACGTAAGAGATACCTCTCTGTTGTAAATCATGTGTCTTCATAATGAGTGTCTTGAATAAAAATTAGAGCAAGAACGAAGCCCAAATAAAAAGGGCAAGAGTTAACGCAACAAATACTGCTGCTGAACCAATATCTTTGGCTCTACCACTGAGCTCGTGCCAGTCATCGCTAACACGGTCGACAACCGCTTCTACGGCGGAATTAATGAGTTCGACGATCAATACCAAGAACAGGCTACTGATCATCAGCACTCTTTCGTATGTGGTGACAGGAAGGAAAAAAGCACAGACGGAAAGCACCAAGGCGAGAATCAATTCTTGTCTAAAAGCGGCTTCGTGTGTCCATGCGGCTTTCAATCCTTGAAATGAATAGCCGGTCGCATCCATGACACGGCGTATACCTGTTTTACCTGGCTTCAAAATATGACCTTACTATTTAAGCATTGGGATGGAACACATATCCCAGAGAGGTAACGAGATTAATCGTTACAGCGTGAAACATTTGTGAATAGAATCCATCGCGCGATAATTTAAGAAAAGTGCTTATTTAATCAAGATCGTAGACGGTATAGCCTTTGTTCTGGAGACATTTACGCAATACGAGAGATTGGGTTTTGGTTGAATCATTTGTTCCACTCAAAGCACCAGCTCCAGCTCCTACAGCACCGCCGGCAGCAGCACCGACAGCCGCTCCACCTAATCCGTCTTCTAGCGCACCAGCAGCTGCGCCGATCAATGCGCCTGTAACTGCCCCATTAGTGGCTTCAGATTTCGCTGCCTCTGATTTGTCGACATTTTCTGCATAGCCTTGGCAGTAAAGAAAGTCTTGTTCATATGTACTAGGGTCAACATTGGTCATGTCGACGACAGGTTTTTGGTTGTAGGCGCAAGCTGTAAGCGTAGAAGTAAGCGCCATAATCAGGATAAAAGATTTATACATGAGTACTATCCATTTAGTGTGTGAATCTTATGGATTAAATGTACACTGTTTTATTGTTGGGCTCTGTCGCTTGAGTGTATTGAAGTGTCGTCTTCTGTAAACGGGGTAGGAAGGTTAAGTTAACTGTCTGATTTTTTGAGGCTAAGTGTGAAGCAAGCTCCTCCAAGTGGGCTATGGCAAATCGAAACTTCTCCACGTTGAAGCTCCATTATCTGTCTGACAATCGCCAAACCGAGCCCAAACCCGCTCGTCTTTTTGTTGCGAGATTCATCCGCGCTGTAAAATGGTTCGAATAGATGAGGCCAATGCTTTTCTTCAATACCTATGCCATCATCATGAACATTGATGAAGCAGCGGTGCTGATCGTGTTTTATCTCCACTAAAATCTGCTTATCTGCGTACCGCATTGCATTGCGCAGCAAGTTATCTAAGGCTCGCTTTAACAATTTTGGGTCAGCAAACGCGAGAACGTTTTCTGAGTTTACTTCTTGAAGCGAGATAGCGAGCGTAGTCTCTTTTTGCCATCTCTGTCGTAATTCTTTGACTAAGTTGAATAGGACGACTTCTTCTTGAGTTTGTAATGCTGTGTCAGGACGCTCCATCTTTGCGTAGTAAAGCAATTCTTCAACCATTTCTTCCATCTCGTCAATGTCTTCGACGATACTGTAAACATACTTTTTCTGTTGTTCAGTTAAGGTTGAATCCGATAACAAATCTGCTTGCCATTGTAAGCGGAAGATTGGGGTACGCAATTCATGTGCAACGGCGTTAGTTAGCATTTTATTGCTAGTGATCAAGCGAGATACTTTATCGGCCATCGTGTTAAAGCTTTTGTTTAACGTCCCAACAGACTTAGCGCTTGAGGTACTAGCTCGAGCCTTGAAGTTACCTGAGGCAAACTCAACGGTCACTCTCTCTAGCTCTCGAATCCGACGGCTTAAGAACCAGATCAACAATATGCAATACAGAGCAAATCCAGCTAAAAAGAACAACCAAACGATATTGTCATCAAAGTTGGCAGCTTTAACCACAGGGCTATTCGGATTATCGCTCATTTTAAAGATAGGCGTGCTCGCATCTAGGCGGAACCAGATATCCCTTTCTTCATCGTAAGCGACGTTAACGGAGGTATCATTTTCAAACGCCTTTTTGATGTCTGTTGGAAGCTCTTCAAGCGTATGAGGCACCAACAAACGATGGCTTGATGTGGCAAATTGTTCCAACTGTTGTTGAGTATATTCTAATCCGTGTTCTTTATAGATAGGGTAGATCAGATCGTGAAAAGCTTGACCCTCATGCTCTTGTAACAGGTAGTCATAATCTGTGTTGATCTCATAAACTAAGAACTCGTATCCCCACAAGCTAGCCATAAACAGAATGATAAGGCCAACAAAGCTTTCCAGATAAATCCGTCTCATTATTCATTCCATGCATCAGGCATAAATAGGTAGCCTTTGCCGCGAACGGTAATGATTTTTTGTGGTGAGCAAGAAGCATCGCCTAGCTTCTTTCTCAGTGTCACTATGCGATTATCAATGGTGCGGTCTGTTCCATCGTATTCAATACCACGCAGTGTTTTGGTCAGCCACTCGCGTGATAGTGTTTTTTCAGCATGCGTTGCAAGAACCCACAACAAATCGAACTCGCCGTCTGTCAGCGCAATTTCTTCTTGGTTCATTACGCACGATTTACGCAATCGGTTTAAACACAGAACACCAATTTGTAGGCCGTTTTCGGACTCGGTAGGCGCCGCCTCTTTTCTTCTTAATAGCATGCGAATACGAGCCAGCAATACGCGAGGTTTGATGGGTTTAGTAACAAAGTCATCTGCGCCTATTTCTAATGCGGCGACATGATCGAAGTCATCATCACTTGCTGTTAGCATCAACACTTTGCCTTTGTAGCATTCTCGGATTTGACGACATACACTCAGACCATCTTGTCCGGGTAGCATCAAATCTAACAGCACCACGTCTGGTTGTGTGTCAATAATCGCATTAGGTGCGTCCGTCCCATTGTCGATACATTTGACCTGAAAACCTTGTTCAACAAAATACTCTCCCAACATAGTTTGTAATTTGGGATCGTCTTCCACAATGATTAGAGATGGTTTGATTTGTTGTGCGTTCATTTAAGTGATGTATACAATATTTAATATCAATGGAACTTAAACAAATTTACGAATTATTTCAAATAAAGCTTTCTCAGAATAAGGTTATCGGATGAGTTAATTGGATAAAATTGCCAATTAATAATTTAAATCTAATCACCTATCACATTTAGAGAGATGCAAAAAGGCGCAACGTTTGCGCCTAGGTATGGAATCTTAAAGCGAAATTACCGCTTATTCGGTGGTACACACGACGCTGTTGTCGCTGCCAAATGCATTTGGAACGTAAGCATCAGCTTGTGGGTCATTTTCCCACTTCGCGTCATCGAGCAAGTAACGGAACTGAACATTCTGCGCTTTAGGTAAGCGGGTTTTAAATTTAAACTGACGACTTTTCTTCACTAATTTCATCGGTTCTGGCTGCCAGTTGTTGAAGTCTCCAGCAATTTGGACAGAGTCCCACTGATCTTTATCTAGCTCGAACGTGACTTCGACTTCATCTTTTGTCTTAAAGAATCTTTTTTTAAGCATTGATCTTTCCTTGTTCGTACAAAAACCGTTCTAACTATTACTCGTGTTTCATAATGATTTCAAGTTTTATCGAATTGTTGCTGGTATCTGATGAGGGGAGTATCCGAACGGTGAATAGCTCGTTGTGCTGGTTTCGTGTACTGAGGGAGCGTTAGAGAGAAAATTCACTAGCCTAAAATGGTCAAAGAACAGAGTTTGTTAGCGAGCCGAGAGTCCGTATCTTGAAGTCAAATCGTTATCATGTATTATCTTAAATCACCATTTTCCTTGATGTAGCTATGTTGAAGTTTAACCGTACATTGTTGACTGCGATAGTTTGCTTAGTTGCTATGCTTTTGAGTAGTGTCGCTCCTGTGGCGCAGGCTTCCGCTCCGATGAAAACAATTGAAGTACGCGATCTTATTGTTCAACAGGCTGCTCTGCACAAACAACTTGGCGTCAATGACGACTGCGTAGAATCACATCACGATGAGTCAGCCATCAATAAGGCACAACAATCTCACACGAGTTGTAGCTCTTCCTGCATGGTCAAAATTCCCGCCAACTTATCTCAAAACGACTTACTGCTTCTTCCTTATAGCCTTGCCTTGATTGATAGGCCTCTAGTCGAAAAAGTAGTGACAGTGATCACCAAACTTTATCGTCCTCCGATTGTTTAATTCCTCATCTCAAATTACTTGGGGTTTCCCCCTTTTTACCAAATGAAATGATTTGGCATTTGAATGCCATAAGGAAATAAACAATGAAAAAACTACTTGCCTTATGTAGTGCACTTTTACTGACTTTTACCGCTCATGCAGCGCAATTTGAAGAAGGGAAGCACTACAAAGTTCTGGATGTTAAGAAAGCATCGAAACCTGTTGTGACGGAATTCTTTTCTTTTTATTGCCCACATTGCTACAAGTTTGAGTCGCTTATTGAGCGTTTAAAACCTGCTCTGCCAAAAGAGGCAAAGTTTGAAAAGGTACATGTGGGGTTCATGGGCGGAGATATGGCGATTCCGATGGCCAAGTCCTACGCGACGATGGTGTCGCTAGGAGTTGAAGATACAATGATTCCTGCTATGTTTGCCCAAATTCATCAAAAGCGACAAGCGCCAAAAGACGAAGCTGAGCTGAAACAGCTGTTCGTTGATAATGGCGTCGAAGGTAAGAAGTTTGATGCGGCGTACAATAGTTTCGCCGTAAACTCAATGCAGAAAGGTTTTGATAAGCAATTCTCTGCCAGCACGTTGAGAGGGGTTCCGGGTGTGGTTGTGAACAATAAATACATTGTTTTGGCCAACGAAATTCGTACTTACGACGAGTACAATCAATTAGTTAACTACTTATTGACGCTGTAACTGTAAATAGCATTGAAGCTTAAAAATGGCGACGGTAGAGTCGCCATTTTTTATGCTTATCACTTTCGTATTATCTAAGAACGCTTGTACATGCTTGAGTCGGAACACTAGTCATAAATATGGCATGCGGATAAAACAAGCTAGCAGCAGTGATTGCAACATTACATGGCTGAGCAATCGTGGTTTTAATCACATTGGTAAGCACGGCTCCTGTATTATTTACTGTTTGAGCGGCGGCTTGTTGTGCTTGGTAAGACACGCAACCTGTCGTTGCATTGATCATCGCAGTGCTAAACAAAAGTTTGCGAAAAAACATATTCATATCCTTTGTGAATGCTTTGAATTACTTATATGTGGATTGGTTCATAAATGAAACAAAACAGTGTTCAAAATATGTGTGCATTCACGAAATGAACATTGTTTTATAAAAAGACGTTTTTTTGTGATCTTAGTACTGGACAGACCAGGTTATGAAACTAAAGCCAATCCGTGCATTACGATTACGCCGAAGGTCAGTTTGCTCCTCATTCCTTGATATCCCTTGGGCTCGGCGTCTTGTTCGACTTTCCTCACGAGCTTTTCTGCATACCAAACAGCAAGGTACCCAATTGCTAAGAGTAGGGTTGCGACTGCGTAATGTTTGTGGCCCTGCAGTAATGCGCCCCAAGCCAGTAAGACAAAAAGGTTGCTGAGAATTAATATATTTCGGCTAAGGCGATGGTAGTAATGCTCAATGCCATTACCCCAAAGGATGCCGGATAAAAAACTTAATATAACGGCGCTATATGCGATGAAAAATTGCTGACCACTTAAATTGAAGAATGAGATGTCAGTGAAAATCAGCCCTAAACTAAACACAAATGGAACCAGGCCTAAGTAACCGAGTTGTAGCATGGTTGAGCGTGTTGTCATGGTCGTCACCTTATAATTGTTGCTCTATCATATTGGTAAGCGTAGTACTTGTCGGTGATGTGGAGCTTGGAAAAGTAGCAATAACTTTACCTTCAGAGCTAATTAGAAACTTGTAGAAGTTCCATTTTGGTTTTATGCCTGCTTGGTTAGTAATCTGGTTGAAGACTGGGTTCGCATCTACACCTAATACTGAAGAGCGAGCCATCATTGGAAAGGTGACCCCGTAATCGAGATAACAGACTTTCGCTGTGTTTGTTTCGCTTCCTCTATCTTGTCGAAAGTCATTGCTCGGGAAACCGATAACGGTGAAGTTTTGGTCTTTGTAAGTTTGATAGATGGTTTCTAACTGTTCAAACTGAGGAGTGAAGCCGCACTGGCTTGCTGTATTGACGATTAGTAGTGTCTTTCCCTTAAAGCTTTCGCATAGATCGACTTCTTCCGTTGAGTTTAACAACCTTTGCTTACCTTGAAGAATATCAGGGCACTCAGATGCAAGAGCAAGCGAATTCATGGAGAGAAAGCTAACGAGAGCGGCGAAGTTCAGTAATCCTTTCATGGTGTTGTTCCCCTTGTTTTCAATAAGTATAACTACTTAAGTGCAAAGAGGAACGATCAAAAAAGCCGCACAAATGCGCGGCTTTTTCAAGAGCTGAGATCTGACTATGCCAGTTTCAACTCGAACTGGTTCAGGTACATTACCATGTCTTCAATCGTCAGTACCGGCATGTTGTGCAGGCGACCGAATGCTACGATCTCCGGTGCCTTTGCCATCGTGCCATCTGGATTGGTCACTTCACACAGTACGCCAGCGGGTTGAAGCCCTGCCATTTGCATCAGATCAATCGTACCTTCTGTGTGACCACGGCGAGTCATTACACCACCTGGACGTGCGCGCAGAGGGAATACGTGACCCGGGCGAGCAAGATCTTCCGGTTTTGCGTGCGGGTTTGCCGCCGTTTTAATGGTCGTTACGCGGTCTGCTGCTGAAACACCCGTTGTTACACCAACTTTCGCTTCAATAGAAACCGTAAATGCGGTTTGGTTTGCGCTGTTGTTGTTTACCACCATTGGAGGCAGTTCCAGTTTGTCTGCTTGAGCATCTGTTAAGCACAAACAAACGATGCCGCTACATTCGCGGATCATCAATGCCATTTGCTCGTTAGTGAGGTGCTCGACTGAATAAATGATATCGCCTTCGTTTTCGCGATCTTCATCATCAAGAAGCAGTACTCCACGGCCTTCTTTTAAAGCGATAAGTGCGTTTTCAACGCGAGTAATTGGGTCGCCGAATTCGGCAAGTAGTGATGACTGATTCATGGTTAACTCCTAAATTTCACCAGAATCAGGGCGGTATGAGAGATCGCCGTAAAATACGATCAAAAAGAAGTGCACCAGCATTCTTAGCGATCTGACTCGCTATGCTGGTGTATTCTTATTCTCTTTCATCCGGACTATAACCGTCGGCTCTGGCATCTCACCAGATCTGCTGACCTCGACGAATCGAGCGCTCGCGGGCTCACTTGAAAAAGTATACCGCCGGTGGGGAATTTCGCCCCGCCCTGAGAACAATTAAAAATGTACCACTTCATCCAAGTTGTGAAGAAGTGGAGCTAGGATAGTACTGCGAACTGAATAGCTTGGAAAGTCGATTCCATCTGTATGATGGAAAAGTGTGCTATCGACGGAAATAATCTGTGCGAATAAAGTGATCAATCTGCTGCGGCACGAAGGTGTTGTAAATCAGGCTCGTATGCGTTTGCTTCACTTCGATATGATCTTGCATACCGTCCAGTCTTGTCTCTTCCACGGTAACGGTACCGTCCGACATGGTGTTGTCATTACGGATCAACAATGGGCGAGCACCAATCGGCATCGTTCCTGCGATACTGCCGAGTTTTTGAGGGAGATCCCAAGCGTCATCATGTTTGTTTAATCCGTGGTGTGGCGAATTGCCTAAAATTGTACCCAATCCGAGATCTTGAATTCGGCCTACAATGGACGCGCCTTTAAGAGGCGAACCGATAGCGACAACATGAGAGATTAAGTTAGTGCTCGGTTTTCTGTTGGCGAGATAGCGCTTAATCATCAAGCCTCCCAAGCTGTGTCCCACGAGCACGTTTGTGGTCAGTGGATTAAGCGAATGATCAATAGAATCAAACAGTGAAGACTCATCGATAGCAACAGTGTTATAGCTGAGTACTTGCGTTTCGTATCCGAGTTTTCTCAGCTTTTGGCTAAGAGGCTGCATGACCAGCCCATGCATATAAAGACCATGTAAGATGATGATTTTCATAATACCTCCTAGATTTATGACGTCGTAGATATCCTACTCTAATTGACAAGAAACTACTTGTGCTTTGTGGTGCATATTTACGTTTTGCTGCAAAGTTTGACTGCTGTAGCAAGCGACTCAGCCCAGTAAATCCTGTACTTGTTGTTGCAATTGATGACGATTTAAAGACGCAGGACTTAACACTTCACCGATAACAACATCCACTTTTGACCAAAAACGAGTCGGTCGTTTTGTGAGAGCATGTCCGCCTTTATGGCTGAAAAAAGAACCCCAAAGCCCTTTTAACGCCATAGGGATGACAGGAACAGGGTTACGTTCAAGGATTTTCTCTACACCAGGGCGAAACTCACCCAATTGACCGTTAGACGTTAAACGACCCTCAGGGAAGATACAGACAACCTCACCGTCGTAAAGTGCTTGTTCAATCTGTTCAAATGCTCGTCGGTAAGTGTCGGCACACTTACGTGGAGAACAGATCGGGATAACACCGGCATGACGGAATACATATTTAAGAACAGGTAGCTCGCTGATGGACTTGTCCATCACAAAACGAACCGGGCGAGTAGAGGTTCCCATCAAAATCAACGCATCGACATAGCTAACATGGTTAGCCACGATTAACACAGCACCTTGTTCAGGAATATGTTGACGCCCCTTTACAGACACACGATACATACAATGGCTGAGTAAATAACTGATAAAGCGTTGTGTGAATTCCGGTACTTGACGATAGACATAGACTGCCACGAAGAAGTTACCTATTGCCATCATGGCAAACAGTTCCACAATAGAAAGCTCTAGTACGCTGAGTACAACGATCGAAACCAAAGCAGACACCACCATAAACAATGCATTCATGATGTTGTTAGCAGCAATGGCACGTGCACATTCCCCTTTGTTTGAACGCGATTGGATGAACGCATAAAGAGGAACAATAAAGACACCGCCGCTTACACCAACAAGGAACAGGTCAATCATGACGCGCAGATGTTTTGATTCAGCAACGAAGCTTTGCACATCATAAAAGTGCACCGGAAGTGATGGATAACTTGGGACTGCCCATAGCAAGTCGACGCCAAACACTGTCAGTCCAAGGATACCGAATGGCAAAATACCAAGCTCAACGTGGTTGAAAGAGAGCTTTTCACACAACCAAGAGCCTGTAGCGATACCAATGGAAAACAATGCCAACAGTAAAGAAACGACAGTACTGTCTGCAAACAAATGTTCGCGTGCGAAGTTAGGGAATTGAGTTAGGTAAGTCGCACCCATGAACCAGAACCAACTGATGGCAAGAATAGACATCCAGATGCCTCTCTGCTTTTTTGCCACTTTTAACGTGTTCTTTAAACCAGAAATCGGTTCAAACTTCGCTTTGTCATTTGATTGGCTAGGCATCGTTGGAATATTCACGCTGCTCATGAACCCAAGCAAAGACAAGGCAATCACGGTACAAGAAGCAATCAAGGCACCATTAGGAATGGCTAGCAGCAGGCCTGCGCTAAGAGTACCTATAAGAATCGAAAGAAACGTGCCCATTTCAACCCAAGCATTTCCTTTAACAAGCTCATTTGGTTTGAGCGCTTGTGGTAACAAGGCGTATTTCACGGGACCAAAATAGGCCGATTGAGTGCCTGTCATAAACAGCAGAACCAGCATCAGCATGGCACTTTGGGTGGCAATAGCGGTTGCTGCGCAAGACATGATAGCTAGTTCGATGAGCTTTAGACGTCGGATTAATTTGGCTTTGTCCATGCTGTCAGCGACGGCACCAGCATGCGCTGAGAATAGAAAGAAAGGTAGGATGAATAAGCCTGCCGCCAAATTAACGAATAGATTGACGGATATTGGTAGGTTATCAATTTGGCTGTATGTCACCATCAATAACAGAACGTTTTTGTAGATGTTGTCATTGAGTGCGCCAAGGCATTGCGTCACAAAGTAAGGAAAAAAGCGTTTTGAGAAAAACATACGGGCCCCGATTAAACAAAGTCGAATGAGATGGGAGCACTTTATGCTCAATGAACGATTAAACCAGCTTTCTCTTTCAAGTGACGTTGCATGCCACCAAAAGTAACGAAATTCGTTACTTTTATTTCCATTTGTTTATTGAGTTACTAATTGCGAGACTTATTGGTGAGTTTTCTTTCCCATGGTTCAAATAAAGGGAACGTCCAGCGACGCATCGCAATAATCAGAGAGGTGCCGTGTTTTTCGTCCATATCGAGAGAGCTATCACTTTGGCAAGCCTGATAAAACTCATCGATGACCTTTTGCAGTTTCTGTTGTAGCTTCTTGTTGGTTGGTACACTCATCAATCCTGTTGCCATGGAGAACTTTTCATCTTCACCAGAAAAGTAACTTTGGAAAAAGGCGTCTTGAACTTGCTGTTGGAAGAACCGTTGAATAGGGCCGCCCATCTGCCACTTAAATGTCGGAGATATACGCAAACGAATTTTGTTATTTGGCTGCAAGTCGATGATGTTCAGCCGATCCAAATGAGCAAGCTTTTGCACCAGTTCCAACTCATTGAAGGTATATTGCTGAACGATTTGTTCAAACTGATAGCCATTTACAACACAGATCGCCACGAGCAGCAGGGCTTTATCGTCAACCAGCTGCTTTTCTTGCTCTAACGTTAGAGACTCTAGACCTTTATTGTGCGCAGCCGCGAGCTTAAATAGTTCCGCCATTTCTAAACCAATCAATTGGCAAATTCGTTCTAAGCGCTCAAGGCTAATGTGCTGACCTTCAGCGAGTAAACGTTTGACGCTTCCTTCACTTAAATTAAGGTGTTGTGCAACATCCGCATAATGCAGCCCAGCTAACTTTAGTTGGCGTTTAAGCTCTTTAATTAACGTATAGCTTTCTGACATTTACGCTGTTACCTCGTCGTGTAACTGCTCTAGGTACGTTTGCATAAAGGTTTTGCGTTTTTGCGCTTCGCGTCTCGCTGACTCCGTGTTCATGGTTTCAGCGATTTTGAATAACTTGGTTTGAAAGTGATCCAGAGTGAATTGTTTATCGTTAAGTTCACGTTCTTCGGCAAATATATCGCTGTCGTTGTAAAGTTGCGCGTTAAATTGAGTGCTGACTTGAATGCATCGCGTCACGCCAATTGCGCCTAAAGCGTCCAGACGGTCGGCATCTTGGACGATTTTAGCTTCCAACGTATTTGGCCTGATGTTTGCGCTAAAGCTGTGTGCCTCTATCGCATGAGCAATGGCATCATGATATTGCTGCGGATAATCGATACTCTCTAAAAATGCGACCGCTTTTTTGGCTGCGATGATTGAGCTCTCTTTGCGATTTGGGTGATCTTTCGGGTAAGTAAAGCAATCATGCAAATAGGCAGCCGGTAATACAATCGCGATGTCTGCATTTTCTTCTTTGCAGAGCTGTTTCGCTGTTTTGACCACGCGTTTTACGTGTTTTAGATCATGAGCTGCATCTACTTGCATCTCTTGCTGCATAAATTCCAAAAATTGCGGTTCTATCTGGCTTAATGACGTCATGGTTCATATCTACAACTAAAATGAAGTCAGAAGTATGCCCAACGCTTAGAATAATTTCCAAGTGCGATGGTGTAATTGAGATTCAGCCACCAGAACCTTGTGCAACGTTTGGTACTCAGCCGTTTTATATGGCCTTTCAATGTGTTCAGTGGTTTATGAGACAAGAATAGACAGAGCGAGCAGTGATGTTTACCAGTAGAAAAAAGGCCTGACGATGTCGTCAGGCCTTTTTCGTTTCGCCGATCTTTTTAGCGTTTGAACGTTACTTGCTCTGCTTGTTCAAGATGAATATGAGTTGTCGCAGGCTGTGTTTCTGCAATCACTTTACCGTGACGAACAGAGTAACGAACCGGCACTTGGCGACGTACTGCGTCAAAACCATTTTCTGCGGGAAGAATCAGTAAACTACCAGGTTTGCCTTCTTCAATGCCGTGCTTATCTTGAATGTTCAGTGTACGTGCTGAATTGGTGCTGATCAGATCCAGTGAGTTGTTGATTTGGTCGTAACCCATCACCTGGCACACGTGCAGACCCATATGCAGCACTTGCAGCATGTTTGCAGTGCCTAGTGGGTACCAAGGGTCAAATACATCATCGTGTCCAAAGCAGACGTTGATGTTGGCATTCAGCATCTCTTTCACTCGTGTTACGCCGCGACGTTTTGGGTAATCATCAAAACGGCCTTGTAAGTGAATGTTCACCAATGGATTTGCCACGAAGTTGATACCGGACATGCGTAATAAACGGAACAGGCGAGATGCGTATGCACCGTTGTAGGAACCCATCGCTGTGGTGTGACTGGCCGTGACTTTATTCCCCATATCAAACTTGTGCGCTAATGCTGCCAGTGTTTCAACGAACCGAGATTGTTCGTCATCGATTTCATCACAATGCACGTCGATCAGGCGGTCGTATTTTTTCGCTAACTCGAATACGTAGTGCAGCGATTCAATGCCATATTCGCGTGTGAATTCAAAGTGTGGAATCGCGCCAATCACGTCCGCACCTAATTTGACGGCTTCTTCTAGCAGCTCTTTGCCATTTGGGTAAGAGAGAATTCCTTCCTGCGGGAAGGCGACGATTTGGATATCTACCCATTCTTTCATCTCTTCACGCACTTCTACCATCGCTTTTAGGGCAATTAGGGTAGGGGCTGAAACATCGACGTGGGTACGAACGTGTTGTACGCCGTTTGCTATCTGCCATTTTAAGGTTTGTTTTGCGCGCGCTTTCACGTCTTCAATCGACAGCATTTCTTTGCGCTCAGCCCAACGTTCAATACCCTCAAACAATGTGCCAGAGATGTTCCAGCTTGGCTCACCTGCGGTTTGAGTTGTATCTAAGTGAATGTGTGGCTCGCAGAAAGGCGCAACCGCCATACCGCCTTCAGCATCGATGATGTCACCGTTATGACTAAGCTCCACATCGTTGCTTTCAATGCGCTTGAATTGACCATCTTCAATCAAAATTTGCTGCAGACCTTCTTGTCCTTTTAGCGTTACGTTTTTGATCAGTAGTGTTGTCATGATGGTTCCTTACGCTGGCTGTGTAGCCAGTGCTTTTTTGTTGAGAATAGGATTAAGAATCAGGAAGCTAATTGCGCCGCCAAGTACAGCGTTAATCGGCACTACGCCAGGCAGGAAGTGTCCCGCACCAACGCCAATCACGACAGCGATAATGCCAGCCCAGTTAACGTTTTGGAATTGGGCGGCTTCAAAGTTTGCGTAGCGTTTACGGTTCGTGAAGAAGTCAGCGATGATCACACCGCCAATCGGTGGAATTGCCAAAGATAAGAAGGTCAGCCAGCCAACAAAGTTATTGTAGAGCCAGAGAGCGCAAAGTGTGCCAACAAGACCGTTCGCCATTGAGATGTATTTACTTGGTAAGCCTGTGATGTTGGAAAATCCAAGACCCGATGCGTAGAGCGCGTTGTCGTTGGTCGTCCAGATGTTCAAGCCAAGAACGATGATAGCTGGAATAAGAAGACCTTGCGCGATCATCACTTCAGAAATGTCTGATTGACCCGTCACCGACGCACCTGCCGCGCCAAAGATAAACATTAACGAGTTACCGATGAAAAATGCCACCATGGTGATCATCACGGCGCTGCGCGGCTTTTTACCAAAGCGTACGAAATCCGCCGTTAATGTACCAGCACTGACAAAAGAGCCGACAACCATCGCGAGAGCTATTGAAAAATCGAGTGGCTCGGTTGGTTGAACTTGTTGTAGTTCGCCAATACCACCAACGCTATTTACTGACTCGATGACAGAGTAGCCGCCAAGTAGCGCAATGGCAGGAACGGCAATTGCTGACAACACCATCAGTGCGGAGATGCCAAAGTAAACGGTCGCGGTCATGAGCAAACCGGATACAAGGATCAACGTGTTGGTATCGATGCCCGTTGCTTTATGCACCGGAATCGCAAACATCGCGACACCAACTCCAAACCACCCGACTTGAGTACCACCAAGAAGAGCGGAAGGAAGCCAAGAGCCTTTAGAACCAAAAGAGAAACGAGCAAGAAGGTGAGTAGAGAGACCAGTAGAAGCGCCGATGTAACCGAGGAAAGAAGTGTAAATACCGAGGATTAGGTTACCGATGAGAACAGCGAGGAAAAAATCATTAAAGGAGAGCCCAGTACCGAGAGAACCCCCAGTCCACATACTTGCGGAGAAAAAAGTGAGTCCTAACATCACCATTGTAAGTGATGCCACGCCTTTTCTGGCCGTGTTGGGAACTGGTCCAAGACTGTAATTATTGTCTCCAGCCATTATTACCTCCGCACATTGAAACATTAAATTATAGCACCTGATTTCAGGCAAACGGCGCGTATTATCGTGATGTAAATTTAATAGTCAATGATAAAATTGCAATTTAAACGTTTGCTTGGTTTTTTATGTGTATTTTTTCTTTTAATAACAATGGTTTGGTTTTTAAATTCTAAAAGTGGAAAGTTTGTTTTTACGTATTTTCTATGATTTATAGACAGGTTTTCTATGTGAAATTAATGTTTTGAATTGCTATTTGTTTTTATGGATTAAATTTATCTATAACTCTGGATTGTTCAGTCGATTTCTATTAAAGGAAAACGATTTCATGATGAGGTTTTTGGTTTGGACGTTATTTGTTCTTTTCTTGGGTGTGTTTTCTTGGTTTTATTTTATGTAGGTGATTTATTTTTGTTGAAGCTGGCATTTCTAATGGTTTAGTGGGCGAATATTTGAATTTTATAAACAGTAAACAATCTGTTGTGGGTAAGAAAAGTACAACCGAGCTCGGTCAGAGGATAAGAGGGCAATAGCCACATAAAAAAATAGCCAACCGCAAAGAGTGCGATTGGCTTATATACATGTGAACAAAATCAAGTTCACTAACAACGTCAGTTGGCTAGGTGACCCTCGGCTTAAGAAGGGTCGATTTATATAATGCAGTTACTGTGCCAACTTTAATATGCCCTAAAATACGTAGTTTCTGTGACATGCGTTGCTTAAAGTTTGAGTAATGTTTGCAATTTGCAACTGCGTTATGCAATTTGACTCTATTATGCTAATGATTGATTAATAAACAATGAACCTTTTAAAGCATGACTAAACTCGCCGTTCCTAAAAAGGCGAAAAAACCAACTACATCTGTCACTGTTGTTAGAATCACCGAGCCAGCCAAAGCGGGGTCCAATTTAAACTTATCCAGAATAATGGGAATCAGCACACCAAATAAAGCTGCGGTAATAATATTGACGATAATGGCCAGCGCGATGGTTCCCCCAAGAACCGGAGATTGAAACCACAATCCGGCGAGCCCGCCGATGATTAACGCCCAAGCAATGCCGTTCAGAGAGCCAATACCCAACTCATTTTTCAAAAGCTTGAAGCGGTTACCTGGGGTGATCTGATTAAGCGCCATCGCACGAATCATTAGAGTGAGCGTTTGGCTGCCAGCAATGCCCCCCATGGATGCAACAATTGGCATGAGCACCGCCAAAGCCACCACCTGCGCAATTACATCTTCAAATAGTCCGATAGTGACAGACGCCAAAATCGCAGTAAGCAGATTGATGCCTAACCAAACACCGCGCTTTTGCGAGCTTTTTAATACTGGCGCAAACAAGTCATCGCCTTCATCCATACCTGTACCGGCCATCAAACGTGCTTCGTAGATTTCACGCTGTGTACTCAATGCAAACTGCCAATCGACTTCACCGATCAGTGTTTGGTCTGCATCAGTTACAGGGAGAGCGGGCAGTGTGCTGTGTTCTAATGCCTCTACCGCTTCAGGAAGCATCATTTTACTGTCTAGAACCGTCACTGCCTCAATAACGAGTGTTTTTAAGCGAATATCGGGGTCACCACGTAAGATATCGAAGTAATTGACCGTTCCACGATACTGTTTATTACGATTAATCAGATATACCTGTTGAGGCGTGTCGTAGCTATAGCGCTCCATTAACTGCTTAGCTGTCCCAATCGTAATGTTGAAGGGAAGAGTGATGATCTTACGTTCAGCCCAGTGGCCGAGTTCTTCATCAGCATACTCGTTTGCTTGATCGTAAAGTTCCAACTCATCTTTTTCTATCAACGAGAGCGCTTCGTTTATGATCGACTCTGGTAACGAATCGGCCCATTCGATGAGCGATAAGTTGTCGAGTTTAGCGAGAGTGAGTTTTAGCTCGACTTCAGATAACGCGTTGATGATAGAGAAACGTACGTCCGCACGCATTTCCGTTAACACGTCGATATGTAGCTCTAGTGGTAAAGCTCGCCATAAGCGAACACGATCGTCGATTGGAAAGGCTTCTAGAATCAGGGCAACCGCGCCGGGCTCGAGGCCCGCTTCAATAGATTCATTGAGCGTTGCGACTTGATCCGCTTCTTCGGCTTGGCCAATTTGCTGGATTAGAGTGGAGAGATCTTGAAACTTGCTCACCGAGTACCCCGATAGTTAATTCGTTTTATGGAAGTATGGCATGTTATTGAGATGCACAACTATGCACCTTAACCTTGCTCAAGGTACTTGAAAGTAACAGAAAAACAATAGGCTATTCGCTGTTGATGGTGAGATATGGCTGTACCAATTGGCGAATGTTCACTTTTGCGCCAATACGGGCTGCCAGCAAGTACATTCCGCCGATTTTTCTGTGTAAAAATAGGGCATCTGCTGGTGGAGTATGCCAGTATTCTTGCTCCATGCTTAGAATGGTGCCAGCCTCGCGAAGCTTTTGTGCTAAGCCGCTGGCTTTAAAGTCATAAGGCTCATCAACTAACATCGGTTCACATGCCATTTTCACTAGATCGAGAATCGCTTGGCGTTGGTCTGGAAGGATGGTTTGGCTGAAGAAGCCTATTTGTTCAAGCGCATTATTCAAGCCTTGTTCGTCATTGTTAACGACAGATGCGAAAGCTTGGCGATAACCAGTGCTGAACCGCTCGCTGTACTCTCGAGTGGCCCCGAAATCTAGCAAGCCGATTTGACGAGTGTTTTCGATATATAAGTAGTTGGCGAAATTTGGGTCGGTTTGTACCATCTTAAATTCGAACAGCTCCCTGAACAGTAATTCGAGTAGGCTGTGCATGACAAAATCTCGCGTACTCTGATCATAATGTTCGATTTGCTCAATCGGGCTACCATCAATGAATTCCATCGCGAGAACGGAGTCTGAGCAACTTTCAGTATGAATCTTGGGCACCACAAAATGAGGGTGCTCCTTCAAAGCGTCATGATAACGAATGGCAAATTGTGCCTCTCGTGCGTAATCGGCCTCGTCATGTAGCTGCTTTTTCGCTTCTTCGAGCAATCCTTTGTAGTCGACAGACTCGGGAATCAACCCAACGACCTTGAGCAGTGTACCGACATTATCGACGTCGCTATCGATACTTTTCCGTATGCCCGGATATTGCACTTTGACGGCTAGGTTATCGCCCGCATCGCTGTAGGCTTGGTGCACTTGTCCTATTGATGCACTGGCGATTGGTTTGAAGTTAAATGACAGAAACTCAGCTTTCCAATTCGTTCCTAGCGAACTTTCCATTACTGCGTTGAGTTGTTTTGCAGGCATTGGGTCTGCGTTGGAACGAAGACGGGAAAGAATATCGGCAAGTTCAGGTTCTAAAACATCACCAGCATCCATTGATAGCATTTGACCAAGCTTCATTGCAGCGCCACGCAGGTGAGCAAGTTGGTCAGTTAAGCGCGCGATGTTCTGTGGCGTCAGCAAGAGGTCTTTCGCTTTTGGTTTGTTGCCTTTGGCTATCTGCTTCGTGCCTTCTGCAATCACATTGCCTGCGACACGGGTAGCAAGTGAAGCGAACTTGCTGAATCTTGAGATGCGATGGGTAGGTAGGCTTCTTTCCTTTGCCGACATGAATCTTCTCCGCTATTTACTAACTAATTGTTATACGGGAAAAGGATATGTTTGGATACAAATGAAAAGAAAACCGCCAGCGTAACTGGCGGTTTGCGAGTTTAGATAGAGTAGAAGAAGTACAGTTGAGACTTCATTCGGATGATGATCCCGCGAATCACATCTAAGAAGGCCATGAAGCCTATCGGTTTTTCACCGCTGACCCATGCGAGGCCAACAGAGCCAACAGGGATGTCGTAGCCTTCTGGCTCATCAATCTTAAGACGAACAAAGTGGTGTTTGTTCTGTAAGTTCTTTCCAGTGGTGACACGTACGGAATCATCGAAACCCAGTAGATTACCTTGTGACTCACCTGTTGCTTCAACAATGCCTTCGACGGTCGCTGAGAAGATCTTACCTGGGTAAACGGACGAAGAGAATTCCGCTGGCTGACCCGGTTTGATGTTACGAATCGCTTGGTGGTTCACTCGCATCAGTACGTACTTCTCGTTGGTGTACATATTAATACGTGGCATCGCTGATACGCGCTGACCTTCACGCAGGATAAAGTTAGTTACAAAGCCATCACTAGGTGCATGCACTTTGGTGCTGTTCAAATCCCATTGTGCTTTTGCAATTTGCTCTTCCGCTTGACGCAATTCAGCCTGCTTCGTTTCAACCGCTAACTCCGCTTTATGAATCGCCAGCTTCGCACGTGAAATATCGACTTGTTTCTTCTTGATTTGAGATTCAAGAGTCAACACATTGTGGCGAGCCATGTCTACTGTGCTCGACTGTTTGTCGATGTCGCTTTCCGTGATGGTGTTTTGCACCACTCGGTTTTGCTCAACATAGCGAACTAGCATCTTTTTCTGCAATTTGTAGTCAACTTTCGCCGCTTCCAACTGGCTCTTTGATGTTTCTAGATCTTGCACTAGCGCTTCGTGGTTAGCTTCTTCAATCTCGATGTCGCCTATTGCTGTAGCTAATGCAACGCGAGCAGAATCAGCGGATACGTTCGCTTGATTTAATGCGATGTTGTATTGCGTTGGGTCAAGTTCATAAATGAGCTGACCTTCTTTAACTTGCTGATTCGGCTCAATGTAAATGTGGTCAACTTTACCTTTTACATTGGTTGAATCTGGACGCAATTGGATGTGTGGCGACTGCACGACAGAACCGCCGGATAAATCCATCGGGGTGAAGTTAATCAAACCTACCCAGACGAACATTAGCCAACCCAAGCCGCCAAGATAAGCGAACGATTTGGTTGCTTTGTTCCAAGGCATGCCAACCAAACGCAACAGATAGATGAAGAGTGCCCATACCGCTAAACCTTCTAACATTATGCTTCCTCTTTTGGCTGTGTTTCTGTTTGCGGTTTACTTTTCCATGTATCACGCAGATTGATGATGGCTTTTTCCATATCAACGAATGCAAAGATCACGGCTAGCACCCAAACCCAGTGCCAGACAAACCCTATCCAGGTCAGCGCAGTGATGAGCCCTATCTGATGATGGTCTTTGCTGTGTGCTTTATTGATAGGCAATTCATGGATTTTCCAAAAGCCGTAACACGCGCCCGCGACACTCGCAATTAAAACGACAGCAGCGACAACATGTAACGCCGTATCTGCGCCTGTACCGACAAACGGGACACTCAGTAAACTCATTAAACACTCCTCTATCAAACTGTTGGCGTATTGTGATCTGAATTTGATTTGCGGCTTTCTTTGTGACAGATTCAATCACTACAGGATTAAATTTGATGTGATTGGTTATGAAAACGGTTCGGTTTATTCGCGCGATGGGCATTCTAAACATGCATAACCTCGCGTTATCTAAATACAATTTGGACTCGGATGAGTTAGGGATCCCAGCATCGGTGTTTCGTAACCCAATGACACTGATCCCGCTAAAAGCCGTTGCGGAATGGTACCGTTGTGTTGAACAAGCCAGTGGTGACCCGGATGTGGTGTTGAGTCTCAGCCGAGGTATTGAACTGCAAAAGCTAGGGCCAGTGGGGCGCTGGTTATTCTCCGGCAATGATTTAGCCAGTACCATTCGGCGAGTGAATTATGGTGTGAGCAACCTACAATCAGGGGCGTTTTTTGCTGGCGAACAGTCGGGTAAAATCATCAAATGGACTTACCACAACCCGTTTATAGAAACGTCAGTAAAGGTGCACGATAGTATCCGCTGTGCGGTATTTATGATTAAGGTGTTACGCGAATTTCTTGGCAAAGATTACCAGCCTTTACGTGTCAAGGTTTCAGGCTCGAGAAAAAATACTGAGCGATACCGGGAATATTTCGGCTGCGAGGTGGAATGGAGTCAGCCAAAAACAGAGATATGGATCCCGGGAGATGACCGACTAGCTTCTCGCCAAGTGAGCCATCGAGAAGACAGCCGTCTAGCGATGAGTTTTTCCGATTTGGATGATTTGCTTAATATGCCCGACCCAGAAGATGAGTTGAAAGTGATTTATGAAGTGGTGAATTACAGCAGCCATTATGGATTGCCAACGTTAGAGCGCGTGTCTTCTCTGCTTGATTTATCTGAACAGCAGTTTCAACGTCGTTTGCATAAATTAGGGCTCAATTTTTCGACGGTTTCTGGCTATGTATTGAGTAATATTGCAGCTGGTTTGTTGAGTAAGCGCGTGAGTATTGATGACATTGCCACGCGCCTTGGTTACACCAATGTGGCGAGCTGCAATCGTATGTTTAAGAAACATCGTGGATTAACGCCCAAGCAGTATATGGGAAGATTAGAGAAGTAGTGCTCCACTTATTTCTATGAGTACAAGCAATAAAAGCCCTCAAAAAAGTAGAGGGCTTTGTTTTTTGTGTGTTGTTGTTTTATGTAATGGCTATTTTTTAGGGCGCCAACTTAGTGCACTTGCAACAGCGCCGATGGCAACTACATCCTTTTTTTGTTCGCTAAGTTCAGGGAGCATCTGTACCGCAATGGTACCGTTCGTCTGCACAGCGGCAATTTCTTGTGTGCCTTCCTTAAAGCTATAACCCAATGGAATGTCTACCGCCATCATGGCGTCAGGACTAGTATGTACAGTTTCTACATTAAAGTGGGTGCTACCAATACGCACTATGCCTGTCTCTTTTTTCTCAAAGCTGATGTCGATGAGAGCCGATTTTGGCTCCATCGCAAACTCACCGACTTTTTTACCATCTTGAGTAATGTCACAGGTGTAAGGATCATTCCCACCAAAATCGACGCCCATGTAGTTAACCGACATGCCGCCTCCGGTGCAGTTCAAAAGCCAAGTTTCCCCGCTGTCGATACGAGTCACTTCTGCGCCCATTGAACCTTCTTTGAAAGAGATACGGTTAAACCAACTTGAGTTAGAAGCACTGCGTGAATACTTGCCTTTGTACTTACCAGCAAAATCAAAATGGCCATCTGCACCGAATCCCCAAAAATCACCGTCGGTTTTGATCAGCATTTCTGGTTGTGCTTTTACGGCATCAGTACGATCCATGACGGCTAGGCCACCACAACCAACAAGGAGCAAGGGAGCGAATAGAATAAGTTTCTTCATGTTTTTCATTGTTTATAGCTTGGTTACATCTAGGGTTTGGTCGGTGAATTGGATGTTCTGAATGTCGTACAACTCGTCAGTGCCTGTATTTGGGCACTCAACAGAAACACTCTTTGCTTTGATAACAGTACATTCCGCCAGTTTGTGTGGCACGATATAGGTGTTGATACCGCCTTCACCATAAATGCTGTTGTCTTTGCTGTTGCCTTCAAAAGTATTGTTTTGATCATTACCGATCACATTCATCGCGTCGTCGCCAATGATCTTCACTTTTGTTAGCCACTGAGATTTGTAGGTGTACGCTTCTATCAAACCGTCTTTGTTGGGAGCCATACGGAAGGTATGTACTGTGCCTGGATTTGTCTTTTCGGTGTAGAGCTTGACGCCCGCAGAGTCGATATTCGCGGTATATTGCAAGTATCCGTGGAATAAGCCACTGATCCAATCAACGGCTTGTGGATCTTGGGTTTGCATTTCTTCACGCGTTAACGCTTGGTAGCCATCTAAACCATGTCCGTTTGCTTTTGCTACGCCCATGTACGCTTCAAAAGCGGCAGCAAAATATTCGTGAGAATATGAAGGGCCCGTTTGTTTCACACTTTCAGGATCGAAGTCGTCCGATTTCCAATCGTCCCAGTCATACTGAGTAGGGCGCCACACCGTCGGTTTGCCCGATTGAATATCGTTATAGATGCTTAACGCATGAGCTTGAATGTCATTTTGCAGTGCCGCAGTCGCCGTGTTAGGTGCAATACCTTGCGCTTGGACCAAGTGTAAAATTTCTTCAAAAGCGGCGTCTCGTTCGGCTTTTTTACCAAGATTGGCGCAGTAATCGGCAAAATTACTCATGTAATGGCAATCGCCTTCAACTGTCAGTTCTCGATACATTAAAGATTGGCTATTCCTTAGCCAGTTTGGTGTTTCTTCACTAGTTACTAATGTTGACGCGATAGATGTGACAAGTGTATCCATATCATCTTCGTTAAGTACGATCATGCTTACAACAAACTTTTCTAGAGAACTCGTATCAAAAGAGTGTGCTAAGCCCGAGTTTGTAACTGCATCGTTCAATTTGTCTTGGCGAATCAGTTCGTTGATAAAGATTTTGGTTAACATCTCATCATTCTGTTCGTCGTTTTCGGTCAGCATTAATGTGGCATCACGCTCGGCTAATGTCTTAGCGATAAGAGACTTGTCAGCACCGTACTTAGAGTCTGGTTGGTTTGTTAGAAGGTGTTGGATGATTTTGGCTGCACGAAAGATTTTTTCATTATTCGCACCGTCATCAACGGCCACAATGTGAAATGTATCGTTGTTGTTTGCTTCGGAAAGGGAGATTTTCACATAGTGGGTGAAGCCCGCATCAGCAGCCACTTTTAACTTGGCCGGAAACTCTGTAGAAACGACAGTTGGGATTGTGACAGTGCTCAATGTTGGCACTGGTGGTGTTGGAGGTGTCGTTGTCGATGGTTTCGAATTAGATTCACTGCCGCCACAAGCAGTTAGACTTATCGCGCAAAATATGGCTAAAGGTGTTAATTTGGAATATCTCATTTCATGTTACTCGTAGACTTTATTAGAGCAAGAAACTTAGAAGCAACATAAAGTCCTGTCTATATAAGCAAACTAAGTCATATATGTTGGTATTGTTTTTTGGTAAGACCTATTATTCGATACATTTGAAAATATAGTGGATTTTTATTCCGAATTTTATTTTCTATGTGAAGCTATATTCTGATAATGAATAAAACCTCAGGTTATTGCATGGCTTTAGGGGTATAGAATGATTAGGATTATCGTATATGTATGGTTTGTAAGCGTATGTAAGCCTGCGTTTTATTAAAATTATCATTTAAGTAGGTTGCGCAGTATAGGACGAGCGATATACTCCCTCCATCATATTGGTGGAGTAAATGATTCATGGTGGGTAATACAATCTTACTGGTAGAAGACGACTCAGAGATTGCTCGATTAACCAAAATGTACCTCGAAGCCGAAGAATATACGGTAACTGTCATCGATAACGGTCAAAATGCATTAGAAACGATTAAGGGGCTCAAGCCGGACCTAGTGCTGTTAGATTTGATGTTACCAGGAAAAAATGGCGCAGAAATATGTCAAGAGGCGCGTAAGTTTTATCATGGTATTATCATTGTTTTGACTGCGACCGATGATGAAATGAGCGAGGTGAGCTTATTTAAGTTTGGTGCTGATGATTACCTTACCAAACCGATAAAAGGCAATATCCTTCTCGCCCGTATTGAAGCAGCGTTGCGTCGCTATTGTCGTCAAGTTGATATCGTTGAAGAAGAAAAGCTGAGCCGATATGGCATTAGTCTTTGTCTTCGTCGCTCCCAAGCATTTTATTTGCAAAAAGATATTGGTTTAACGAGTTCTGAGTTTGAAATTTTAGAGCTCCTGATGCTGAATGTCGATAAGCCAGTATCTCGTGAATCATGTTGCCGTCTTGCCCGAGGCATTGAATACTGTATTACTGATCGTTCGATTGATATGCGTATATCCTCACTAAGGAAGAAATTCTCTAAGGCTCATATCCATACGGCTACCATTAAAACCATACGTCACCACGGCTACATGCTGACAGGTAAATGACGCATGTTTTCCCTGTTTACTCGTCTATATGTGGGGTTAGTAACTGGCCTTGCGCTGACTGTTGCTTTGTTTCTCTTTATGGGGGAAGAGTACATGCGCAAAACAGAAGTCGGTGTTTTTTTGAGTGACGGTGCTTATTTTGTCGATCAATACATTGAGCAACGAGGCACTCCGGATTCTCTCTACAAGAAGTTAACCGAAAACGGCAAGCAAGATTTCTTTATCTTTGATTTAACATTGGTTGAAAACTGGGACGGATCACCGCCTTGTCGAGATTGTAATCTGCTGTACCGTATGCAAGGGATACCTGTTTATCTTATTGATGGCAGTACCTATGCTGCGGTATTCCCTTTGCCTAACACTTCGAAGAGTTTAGTTTTCAAAGAAAAAACGGATTTCTTTAGCCCACACGTTGATTGGAATGAAGATTCTGAGATTGTATTTATACTTACTCTACTTTTGGTTGTTGTATGCAGTTTAGGCATTATGGTTTACATACCTGTACGACGTCTTGACCGCCAAATTCGGCAACTAACGGCTGCGCAACAACAATTTGGTTCTGGTGAGTTGAATACGCGAGTCGATCTAAAGCAATTTTCGCAACCCGTGAAAGAGCTCGCCCAAGGCTTCAACTGCATGTCTGAAGAGATTGAGAGACGAGTGCGCCAAACACACATCTTTACTCAAGCTATTCCTCATGAAGTGCGCACTCCGCTGAGTCGTATTCAGCTAGCGACGGATTTAGCTCGACGCACGAGTGGTGAAATGCAGGCAGAGTTACATGACGATATTGAACGATACGTTGATGTCGTGACGGATTTAACATCCGACATCGTCATGCTGTCTCGCTTGAGTGTGAAAAACCACTCATGGATCGATTCTGTTGAAACCATGGAACTGCCACTTTGGTGTAAAAGCCGCATGAATTACCTAGGCTTAGAGTCCGCCATGTTGAGAGCAGAAAATAAACTCGCGAACCAATTGATTCACTTTCAGCCTACTTTGGGTAACCTTGTCCTCGATAATTTACTGCAAAACGCCAAGCGTTATGGTGAGTCCTGCGTTGAGGTGACGATTCGAACGGTAGCGGATTGCTGGAGCATCGATATTGAGGACGATGGTCCGGGCATCCCTGAGGCGATGCGAGAAGAAGTATTTATGCCATTTTCGCGCTTAGACAAAAGCCGCAACGCCGACATGAAAGGCTTTGGTTTAGGGCTTGCCATCGCTACCAGTGCAGCGCGGCAACTGGGGTGGGAGCTTTCTGTCGGCGAGAGTTACTTAGGCGGCGCACGTTTTACGGTGCTTATTCCTGCCAACGGTTAGAGTAGGCACTGCGGTAGTCTGGCTCTGCGATACCTTCATACAAATCGTCACAAGCTTGCAGCGGACCTACGACGGTTTGGTAGGGTAGGACACCTGCCCAAACAGGGATGTCCATGTCTTCCGCATCGTCGTTGACGCCAAAATTGCTGATTTTCACCGATGCTTCTGTGAGTGGAATACGCAGCAGCATGGTGGCTTTGAGTTCTTTTTCATTACTCAAACGGACTTGTTCTGTTCTCCCCGGAGCGATCTGTTCAATAAAGTGATTCAGCAACCTGTCTTTCTCTTGGTTATCTTCCACCACCTCAAACTGGCCAAAGACCACAGCACTGCGATAATGCGCACTGTGGTGAAACGCACTTCGAGCCAATACCCAACCATCAAACAAAGTAAAGGTTAAGCACGTTTGCACTCCTTGTTTGAGTGAGCGTAACAGTCGACTGTTGTTGGCACCATGGATATACACGTAATCATCGACACGCCATGCCAGCATAGGGATGACCACAGGGCCTGACTCGTTGGTTATCGCAATATGAGCGATTAGGCTGTCATCTATGATGGCGTGCAGTTTGCTAACATCAGAGACGGCTTTATGTGCGCCTTTCTTAATTTCCGTTCTATTGGTGTTGGATAGCATTTTCTCTCCTTGTTTGCTCACGATTACGAGCGATTGATCCTCATTCTTTGATTGCAATGTAGCGTTTAACTGGTAGCTTAAAGAGAGCCAGTTTTAACTAATGGATGGATCCAGTTTGTCTTTGATTGATATCGGTGACCTGCATTTAAAAGACAGTGAAGGAACGCGTCAGCAAGCGTTGTTTTTGGCTATTCGCAAGAAAATTGTTCAAGGACTGTGGGTGAAGAATGGGAAGCTGCCTTCTACGCGGAAGCTTTCACAAGAGCTTAATCTAAGTAGGAATACCGTGATTTCTGCCTACGAACAGTTAGTGGCGGAAGGGTACTTGAACAGCCAAAAAGGTTCTGGCTTTTATGTTGCCGTAGAACTGCCAGAGCAGTACTTGCCTGAACCTAGTTCAGTTCAGAGAGACTCATCACCGAAAGCTCACTTTGATATCAACCGCGCATTTGCACCGGGTGTGCCGGATTTGGACGCATTTCCGATGGCGCAATGGCAAAAGTTACTCACTCGCCATATGTCTCGTACTTGCTTGTTGGGGAATCAAGATATTCAGGGTAGTTGGGCATTGCGCTGTGCTTTAGCTGACTACCTCGCATCAAGCCGTTCAGTGAATTGTTCTCCAGAGCGCATTATTATTACCTCTGGGGCGCAGCAAGCGTTGTCGATTGCGACGATGGTAGTGCTCAAACAAGGTGATAAGGTTCTGATGGAGCAACCAGGTTACGCGCAAATGCGGAAGTTGATTCAGTTCCAAAACTATCAATTTGAGCCTTTGTTCGTAACAGAGAAATTAGGTTTTGATGTGGAAGCGGTGACCTCAAGCGATGCCGATGCGCTGTATATTACACCAAGTAATCAATATCCGATGGGTACCACACTCAATACCGAGCAAAGAGGAAAGATCATCAACTGGGCGGTCGAACAATCAAGTTGGATCATCGAGGATGATTATGACAGCGAATTTCAGTTTGCTCATCGTCCCTATACCAGCTTACAGGGGCTAGCAGCTCAAATGGGTCGAGATGATCGTGTGTTGTATGTGGGTTCCTTCAGTAAAGTGATGTTTAACGGATTGCGGCTTGGCTACCTTGTAGTTCCTGAACGTTTAGTAGAGCAATGCTTAGTGGTTAAGGATGCGTTAAGTGGTGATTCGCTGACGCATACACAAGAAGCATTGGCAGATTTTATTACTGAAGGTGGGTTATTACGTCATATTCGAAAAATGCGTCGACTATACAAAACTAAGCATGAACAGATGCATTTATCCATTCAACAGTATTTTGGCGACCGTGTTTGCGTCGTTAGCCAAGCGGCGGGGCTTCATATTACGTTGAAATGGCAAGACGGTATGGATGAGCAGCGTTTTACAAAACTGGCAGAGCATGAAGGGATCATCTTGCGACCTTTGAGCTATTATGAACACCCAGATTTTCAAGCACGTCACTGGCATGGTGCCGTGCTTGGTTACGGCAATATCGCGTTAGAGAACATAGACGCTGGTATCCAACGTTTAGCTCACATATTTCGAAATGGGAAGCGATGACTATTCAGCTACACGTGTTTGTCGCTTATGTCGCCACTGTTTCCAAGGCAGTAAAAGTAGAGTAAAAATGCCAAGTGCATAAAACATTGACCAGCCTAAACATATAAAAACACCGGTACAAAGCAGTAGGGACAGTCCCGCAAGTGTTTTACCAAATCCTCGAAGCAATTTAAAAGCGGCTAACATCGCCAACATGTAAACCAGAACGAATACACTGTTTGCGAGTTTTAGGAAAAACTCCAGATCGAGCTGTGATAGGGTTCCTATCACACAAGATATCAATAATATGCCGCCAACTAATATGGTGGCTGAGAAAGGGACACCGCGACGTGAAATCTTGGCTAGTGGACTAGAAGGACGATGTTCACGAGCTTGAGCCCAGACCATTCGCGCTAGGCTCTGTGTGTATAAGTTAACGCTCGCGAAACAAGCGGAGAAACCTATCAAGCTGATTATCCATTTGGCTCCATCGCCTAGTAGTTGGGCACTAAGCCAGGGGATGGATGCGTTATCAAATTGAGCGTTACCATACGCGCCAAATTTTAAAATAACGACAGAGCATGCCCAATAGGTAGCCCCTGCTACAAAACAACCGACCACAATGGCAATAGGGAAATCTCTTTGAGGGTTTTTGAACTCTTCCCCCATATGGGCAAAAGCCTCTATGCCAACAAAACACCAGAACATCACGCCTAACGCTGCGGTAATAGGCCAAATTGACTCTTGTGTGATGGCGGGCATCACAAGATCGGCGCTGTTAACGTCGCCTTTCCATAAAAATGCGCCAACAAGTGCGAAGACACTCAAAGCAATAAGAGTTTGTAAATGACCTGATGATTTTGTGCCCATCAAGTTGACGAACACAAGTAGTACTACCGTCAGAATTTGTGCAAACAGATTGTTGCTAATAGGCTCTGGCAATATTTGTTGTAGGAAGCCTGCGGCGAGTGCAATCGCGGCCGGAACCCCTACCGGAATGACACTAACAAATAGCCAAGCGACACTACTTTCCAGTTTGGCGTTAAAGGCTTTGCGTACAAAAAAGGCTGTTCCGCCCGCGTTGGGGTATCGTTTACCCAGTTGAGCAAAAGTCAGCGCAATAGGACAAATCGCGATGAACAATAAAATCCAAGCCCATAGTGAAAAATGGCCAGCTATACCTGCTGCGATAGCCGGGATCATAAACAGCCCAGTTCCCATTAATGTGGTGGATAACTGTGCGATACCTGATGTGAGTGAAATGTCTTTTTTGAGCTCTTCCATGCGAATTGATTCATCCAATGTTATGAGGCTTATTACGAAAAAGCTTGTGGCTTCTGGTTATTTCGTTTTATGTGTTTAAGCGATGCTATTTATGTGCTGAGCACTTAAGTTGGGAATTTGATTTCAATGTGTTATCTATTTTCTGTTGAAATGGATAACAGCACTCATCTCATGCCCGCCAAATAGCATATCCAAAATGTTAATAACAAAATGATTTACTAAACCGTCAATATGACGGTTGTTTTAAATAATTCCAACAAAATGTTGGTTTCTTATGCAGTTAGAATCGGTATAGAATGAGAAAAATAAGGAAAGCTTGGTAACGGTATGGACAAGTTTGATCATAAGATTGTGGATCTGCTCAGGCACAACGCTCGGCTGTCGGTGACTGAAATTGCGGATAAAGTAAACCTTTCTCGTTCTGCGGTAACGGCCCGTATTCGTAAGCTAGAGCATGACAAAGTGATTCTAGGGTATCACGCTGAAATTGCACCTTCGGGTGGGGATTCGATTTGCGCCTATTTTGCCTTAAAGTTCGATAAATCAACCTCTACGTATTATTGCGAATCATACGCGGACGAGTTATACAAAATTGATGGCGTAAAATGGTGTCATGCGATCAGCGGTGAGACGGACATGATGGTTTTTGTCGAAGTGCCTACGATGGCTCGCTTGAACGAAATCAGAGATCAAATTCAACGATATCCAGAGCTTCGAAACCTGATGACTCATACCGTCTTAGCTGAATTCTTTAACACGACTGGGAACCTGTTTGTGAAGTGACCATGAATGGATGCCATGTTGAAAACCCTTCTGAGCGAATATGTTAAACAACATTAATTTGAATCTACTTAGATCCTTGCATGTACTTTTAGAGGAGTGTCATGTCAGCCGGACCGCAGACCGTTTGCACATTACGCAGTCTGCCGTCAGTCGACAGCTTGCACAATTGCGCGATCTGTGTGGTGACCCACTGCTTATTCGTCAAGGTAATCAACTGATACCAACGCCACGAGCAATAGCGTTAAAATCAAAGCTTGATGCATTACTGGCTGAGTTTGACCATTTACTCGATGACCAACCTTTTGAGCCGCGGCAGTGGCAAGGTGAGCTTGTTATTGCTTCTAGTGACTACGTGGCGCAATACGTATTGCCCGATATTGCCTCTCACTTGGGTGAACAAGCGCCACAGTTAGATATGGCGTACCGACTGTGGCAACCCAACTTTCTTGATAAACTTCATGAGACGGGCATCCATATCGCGTCTTCTATGTATCCAGAAAAACCACAGAGTGTGTCGAGCGTTAAAATTGGTGAGGATTCATCAGTTTGTTTGATGAAATCTTCTCATCCGTTAGCAAAGCAGGACCAGATCAGTATTGAAGACTTGATTTCATATTCACACATCAAAGTGACTGGCGGCGGAGACAAAGATTCCTACACTGATTTAGCATTGAAAGAGCTAGGGCACACCCGCCACGTTACCTTTAAGGTTCCATTCTTCTCTGCTGCGATCAATCGCTTAGTTGCAAGTGAGCACCTGATGGTGGCTCCTGAACATATTGCCGTTAACCTCGCTAAGCATTGGGACTTAACCCATAAAGCATTACCACTCGAAACACCTATTCATCAATATTGGTTAATGTGGCACCCCAAATACGACACGGATCCTGCGCATAAATGGGTGCGAGAAGAGATTCGCTCAGTAATGCAAATTTCTGAATATTCCATTCGCTAATACGTACACCGTTTAGCTATGACTTGAAGTCATGATTAGTATGAATAACTTTGATTTCTAATTATACCTCTTCCGTTGATAGAGTGAGCTTCAAAGAGGGGAGATTCTTATGACACTAACAGTTTGGTTATCACTTTTTACCGTGTGTTTATTAGGGGCTATGTCACCAGGTCCCAGCTTAGCTATTGTCGCTAAGCACTCGTTGGCTGGTGGACGTATCCATGGATTAGCTACGGCTTGGGCTCATGCGTTTGGCATTGGTATATATGCGTTTATTACCTTGATTGGTCTCGCTGTTGTTTTGCAGCAAAGCCCGATGCTGTTCAAGACGATTAGCCTTGTGGGTGCGGCATATCTTGCGTATTTAGGGTTTAATGCTTTGCGTTCAAAAGGTGGTGTGGCTGCGAAGTTGGAGTCAGGTGAGGAGACAACGGTAATCCAGTCTGCGCGAGAAGGCTTTTTTATCTCGATTTTAAGTCCCAAAATTGCTTTGTTTTTTATCGCATTATTCAGTCAGTTTGTCGCGCTCGGTAATGATTTGAGTAATCAGATGATCATTGTTGCCACGCCGTTTGTTGTGGATGGGCTTTGGTACACCTTTATTACCCTAGTGCTATCGAGCTCTAAAGTCGTTGACAGAATTCGCTCTAAGGCAGTGTTGATTGATCGTTTGTCAGGGGTAGTACTCATGCTGCTGGCTCTTAGAGTGGTCGTAACGGTATAGACAAGCTCGCAAGACAGAAATACTAAAAGCAGCCCGTGTGGCTGCTTTTTTGTCTACTCTCAGTAACCCTTACACAATTTACGTAATTCTGACGCTAAACGTTGCTAAAATTAATATTATCAATAGTGTTACTTTGGTTCATATTCTCATTTGCTGTGAAAGCTACTTTCCAACGCATTGTTATAATGAGAACGATAGCCACTTAACGTTAATACTAACAGTGTCGCATATTAAGTCGAGAGTGCTTTATTGGATAAAAACGGACTTTCCTCTTACTTACCCTATGAAAGGGGTAGAGACTTCATGACCGTTTAGAAGGTGAGAGCAATATGCAAAGAATAGTAGATTTAGCTCCAGTAGTAATTTTGACCAGTGTTTGCAGCGTTGCTTGGATATTCTTTTCAACAAAGAGCATTTGGGTGTTTTTTGAACTGTTTGTATTTACGATGCTTGGCTTTGGCCTTTTGTACGGGTTACTACAAAAGGCTGATCCTAAACACTTTGACTTTGTTTTAAATCACATCGATGAAATTAAGAAGGAAGGCAAAGATGCTTGCCTAAGCGGCGCTCCGAAAGAATCCAACCCATACTCTGGTGTCGATGGTGATTTATGGGAGGCTGGTTACACAGCCTCCTACAACAAAAAGATAAAGCAATAAACCGCTAGGTGCTTATTCAACATTGTGCATTTCAAAAAAGCACCCTGCCATTTTAAGGACAGGGTGAAAGCAAGAAGTTTCTCAGGAGCGGTCGGGGGAGAGAAACTCATCTAAATCTTATTTACTTACCGGCGAACCTCTTCAAATTCACCTTCAATCGCATCTGCTTTACCTGTATTAAACTCATACTCTTCGTGCATTTCTCTCTGCATTTTCTTGACGCGCTTTTCAATACGCTTGCCGGTAATTAATGCTGCGATGGTCAACGGAATCGCAATGATCAAGCTAAATACTAACGTAAAAAAGCCGGTAATCAGTGCTAGTGCAGTTACAATAATCCGATTCATAATCATGACCTCTCTGTAATTTATGTGCTCAGATTAATGCTGTGAACATGAACAAAACATGAATGCTGACGTTCACTTTGTCCGGAGAGTGTCAAATGAATGAAACGAAAAAACGCCTGAGGGTGATCAGGCGTATAAACGGGGAAAAATATTAGTAATGCGCATGGCGCTTATTATTTAGAACAAATATGAGATATTGTCCGCTACGCTATGTGGTTAACGTTGTGGAGCAAAGTTCACCTATCGAGGGAATGTTTGGTAACGAACACCCATCATTTGTTCCATACAGTGCACAACTTGGCAGCTGTAACCGAATTCGTTGTCGTACCAGATGTAAAGTACACAACGCTTGTCTTGTGCGATAGTCGCTTGACCATCTACGACGCCTGCATGGCGAGAGCCAACTAAGTCAGTTGATACAATTTCTGTTGAATCGGTGTAGTCAATCTGTGCCGAAAGCTCAGAGTTCAACGCCATTTCACGCAAGTAATCGTTCAGTGAATCACGGTCTACGTCTTCACCTAAGTTTAGATTAGCGACTGCCATAGAAACGTTTGGTGTCGGTACGCGTATCGCGTTGCCTGTTAGCTTGCCTGCAAGCTCTGGCAATGCTTTAGCAACTGCTTTTGCCGCACCTGTTGAAGTCAGAACCATGTTTAGTGAAGCACTACGTCCGCGACGGTCACCAGAGTGGAAGTTGTCGATCAAATTTTGGTCGTTTGTGTATGAGTGCACGGTTTCAATATGGCCAGAAAGAACACCATATTTATCGTTCAGAGCCTTAAGGACTGGCGTGATTGCATTTGTTGTACAGCTTGCCGCAGAGATGATGGTGTCATCTTCTTTAATTACCGACTCATTTACACCGAAGACAACGTTTTTGATGTCACCTTTACCTGGTGCTGTTAGCAGTACTTTCTCTGCGCCTTTACACGCTAAGTGTTGGCTCAGGCCTTCAGAATCACGCCAAACACCTGTGTTATCAACAACTAGCGCGTTATTGATACCGAAAGCTGAGTAATCCACTTCGCTTGGGTTATTTGCGTAGATGATTTGGATGTAGTTGCCGTTAACGATCAGTGCTTTACGCTCTTCATCGATAACAATGCTACCGTTGAACTGACCGTGAACTGAGTCACGACGCAGCAAGCTAGCACGCTTCTCCAAATCGCCTTTTTTACCGCCACGAACCACAATCGCACGTAGTCTTAGTGGGTAACCTGGACCACTTTTCTCAATGAGAAGGCGAGTAAGTAGTCGACCAATGCGACCGAACCCGTAAAGAACCACATCACGCGCTTTCAATGAAGAATCTGCGTCGCGAGCGCCATCAAGTGCAGTGATAAGGAAATCGTTTAGAGAGCTTGTATCGTCATGTTCATTCCAGTACATAGTTGCCAATTGGCCAACATCGACACGGCATGAAGAAATGCTCATTTCACAAAGCGCTTGAATAATAGGCATCGTGTGCTCAAGCGAAAGTGGGTTACCGGTATAACGTCTTGCAACGCGATGAGTTTTGAGAATGTCTATAGTAGTAGCATTAATAAGCGTTTTACCAAACAGAACCACTTCGATTCCTTTTTGACGATATAGCTTACCAATTAGAGGGGAAATAGATTCAGCAATCGTTTGGCTAGTTTGCCAGTCTTGGAGATATTTCTCTGGACTCATTGTTGTATTAGACCTTTCACGTTTTGGGGGCTAACCATACTCTCTGCTGTTGCCTCTTCGGCAGCGTGCAAGAGTGTGGTGGGTTATGTAATCGGGTTGTAATAGTTATGTGTGCGGATTCTAAGGTCGGAGTCCTTATTCTGCTAGGAAAATTAAATCCAGTGTAAAACACTACTTAAGGGGACGTTAGTGGTGGATTAATGTGACTAAAGCAGTGGTTTTCACGTATTGACATTTAGAAAGTAACTTACTTTTTTTGCGATGATAACGTTTGCTTTCAAATTAGTTTTGTTGACAAAAATGGATATTTTGCATTTTTGTGTGATTTGACTCGATAAGGCAACTCAATAGGTAAACATACAATAGATGATTTCCTGAAAAGTGATGCGACTCTTATTTGTGAGTGAAACTTTATTGTTTGCATCCAACTTTAAAATCAAAAAATATGACTTGAATCACAATTGCCACTTCATTAGCCGATGATAAAACACTCACAATAACCATAATCTAGGTAGGTGAATGTTGTTTGAAAGTAACAATGTCGTATATGCCTTTCAATGCAAGAAACTAGTCTAATATTAAATAAACGGATGAAATCAACCATTAGGCTGATGGATGTTGAGATTATCAATAAAAACACGCTTAGCACTCCTCGCACTATTACCCGCTGTGGTAATAGTGGTGTTTGCAGTTCAGCAGTTTTCTGATAATGCGTTGCGCGTGAGCCGTCTCAATCAAACGGTTAGCAATATTCAAGGTTTCCAATTGATATCCAAGGCCTCCCACTTTATTTACTCCATAGAGAAAGTACGCCGACAGCCTGATCTTCAAGTCTCTGCAGCCATTAATATTGAAGAACAAGATGAAGTTATTTCTTCTTTGCATCAAAAGTTTGTGAGTAACCCTAATACTGCTGAGTATGCTGATGAACTGAAAGAAGCCATGCTGGGGGTATTGTCAGGTAGATTGAGTGAGATGGACGACCTGGGTGATTGGGCATTTCAACAGCTCCAAAATATGTCGCGCTCTTTGTTGCAAAATCATCAATGGTATGGCAGTGACGACGGCATTCGCATGCAAAATTTTATTGCCTACCTTGCTCAGCTCTCTTTTTGGACACAGAAAGAAGCTTGGCTGACGAACCGTTTAGTCCAAGACCCTGAGAGTCGGCTAAGTCAAAGTATGTTTTATCAGGCGATTGACCGACAGCAGCAAAATTTGGATGCGTTTTTAAACTTAGGTGGGTCATACGAGCAAGTGGATAAATTGCTTGGCTTGTTTACTTCGCCGAGATATCAGAGAAACTTGGCGTCTCGCGGACAATTAATGTCAGGAGACATGTCACAAAGTGACTACGCCGCATATTTAAAAGAACTCGATTTTCGTGTGCAGCGCTTACAAGTGCTCATTGATGGGTTCACCAAACAAACTGAGCAGTCGCTTCTCACGCAGGTTCATGAACAAAAGGCCAATATAGCGGTGATCAGTTTTGGCGTTGCCTTAGTGGTTATCCTGCTTTGTTGGCTCGGATTTAGTACTTGGTTCCGAGTTAACAGCAAACTCGATGCGATCATTCACACTTTAAACGCGTTGATCAACTCCGAAGAGAAGCAAACAAAAGTCAAAGTTGATGGAAGTGATGAACTGACCATTTTTGCTCAGCAAGTGAATCGAGTGGTTGAAGAAATGCAGAGACAAACTGAAGAAATACTGCATGCAAAAGAGTCAGCAGTATCGGCTAATCGTGCAAAATCTGTGTTTCTTGCCAACATGTCACATGAAATACGCACGCCCCTTAACGGGATCATGGGCATGACAGAAATACTCTCTCAAAGTGAGTTGTCTTCGCATCAACAAGAAGTTGTTGATGACATTGACTCCTCATCTCAAACACTGCTTACTTTACTTAACGATATATTGGATCTCTCTAAAATCGAGTCTGGACGATTGGAGCTGTCACTAGTAGAAGCGGATATCCGAGAAGTCGTGTATCAGTCGATGATTTTATTCCAATCCAAAGCAACATCTAAACAGCTAAAGTTAGGTATTAATTTAGCTGAAAATATCCCCATTCGCGTGATGGTCGATGATCATCGTGTCAAACAGGTCGTTACGAATCTGGTATCGAATGCGGTTAAGTTTACCGAAAGTGGGCATGTATGCGTTGATGTTAGTTATGAGGAGTTACTTGAGAAAGAACGTGGAGTGCTGAAGTTTAAAGTAGAAGATACCGGAATAGGCATTGATCAAGATAAGTTAACCACGATTTTTGAACCCTTTACTCAGGAAGATGAAGGAGTGTCGAGGCAATTTGGCGGTACAGGGTTGGGTTTGGCAATTTGTTGTCAGCTTGTGTCGATGATGGGGGGCAAGCTCGTAGCAACATCTACAAAAGGAGTGGGCACATGCTTTGAATTCTCGATTGAGGTTGAAGCAATTCCGGTGTTTGGCTGGCGTTCGGAGGTGATTAATAAAGGGCTTTTGATCTGCTCAAATTACGACTACGCCGACCAAATATTAAAAGAGTGTCGCTTAGCGAAAATCAATCTCTTTGGCGTTAATAATGTGAATGAAGTGCAAGCGATAAATGATGACTTTGATGTCATATTTCTGTGCCACAGTAACGACGCTAATACCGATGAAGTCTTGGATAATCTATCATTTAATTACGATCTTCGCCGTGTGATTATTTGCCAGCATCATTTATCCACTCCCTACGAAAATGCAGAAAAAGTACATGCCGTACTCACATTACCTTTCCTTGGCAATCGATTTAAGCATGTCATTGATGATTTAGCTAAGGTTGAAAAGACTATATCAAGTGACAATGTCACCAATAATGTTGTCAGCTCTGAATATCGAGCGTCGCGCTCTCATCGGAGGATCTTAATTGCGGAGGATAATTTGATGAACCAGAAAATAGCGAGTTTCTTTCTGGATAAAGCAGGTTATGACTATTTGATAACAAGCAACGGTCAAGAAGCGTTAGAAGCCATCACAAAGGGAGAAGAATTCGATGCAATTTTAATGGACTGCATGATGCCCGTGATGGATGGACTGACCGCGACGAAAGAAATTCGTCGTTGGGAAAAGAAAGCAGGACGTGAAAAAACGATGATTATCGCACTCACTGCGAGTGTTTTGGAAGAAGACATCCACAACTGTTTTGCGGCAGGCATGGATGCTTATTTACCTAAGCCGTATAAATCGAACCAGTTATTTGAGCTCTTTAGTGAATTAAAACTCGCCTAGCTAACATTTCAACTTAGACAAGGCGTCAAAACGATAAAGCCCCACTTCAGGGGCTTAGTTCTGATTATTCATTGTTGTGCGTTGGCTTGAGCGCCTGCGAGTTTGCGTATGGTTTGGCGATAGGTTAGGTATGCGGAAACACCAGCTAACAGGTTGCCGATACAAGCGCCTAAGAGTAAACCTCGGATTCCATCCATTTGAGCGCCAACCCACAAGCACGGTAGGAAAAAGACAAACAAGCGCAGCGCTGAAATAGTGAGCGCGGTGTAAGATTTGCCTAATGCATTACAAAGAGAAACCATTAGCATACAAACCCCTAACGAACCCAAACTGATCGGCACTATCAGTAAATGCATTTCCAAGACTTGCTCCACTTGCACATCACTTGTCATCAATAATGCGAGTGGATTTGCCACGGCAAATGTAGTGGCAGCAATCAAAAGTTGGAAACCTAGAATGAATTTTACGGCAATACTGACGAGCCTTTGGATATCTTCATAGTTCTTTGCTCCAAGTAAGCGTCCAACCATTGGAGGCATAGACATTGTCAGCGCCAAGACCGAAACGATAGCAAAGAACTCATAGCGTGAACCAAGCGCCCAAGCGGCGACTGCTGCGGTTCCAAAGCTTGCCAATAATTTTGTTGCTAGCATGGAAGACAACGGTGGTAGCAGTTGGCTAATCATCGCGGGGCCCATAATGTTACCGATAGATGCAACACTTTTGGCTACGTTAAGATCTTGCCATTGTGTCGTTGCCCAGTGATTCTTTTTCACGCGAGGAGCGACGACTAAAATACCAAACCCAAAAGCGACGATGGTTGCTATTGCCGCTCCGTTAATACCCAAGTCAAACGTGAAAATAAATAGCGGATCGAGTACAAGGTTCACGCCGCTGGTTATCATCATCATTGTGCCAGGTAACATTGTATTGCCATTAGCTCGGCAGATACTGTAATAAAAATACAAAACCGCACCAGTCCATGAGCTTAATAACCACCAAGGCCAGTAACTGTCGATTATCGGCATAACAGATTCTGGAGCGCTTAATAGAGCTAAAATGGGGTAGCGCAAAAGCCAAATTAGCCCGCCAAAAATAGCGACACCAATTGAGCCGATCATCAATACCAATCCGCCAAGTTGTTTGGCATACCGACTTTCATTCGCCCCAAGAGCTTTAGAAATGACCGCTGTCGTTGCGATCCCTAGACCGACTTGAATACCGATAATGACCATTTGCAAAGGCAGAGTGAAACCTTGAGCGGCTAACGGTAAAACGCCGAGCTGACCGATAAACGCGCTATCCACAAGCTGAAAGCTCATTAAAGACAGAACGCCAAATAGCATTGGCCAGGTCATCGTAAATAATTGTTTTGCAAGCGTTGGTTGTGTACTTGTCGTAGTTGAAGACATAGAAAGCTGAATGCGTTAGGAATAAGAGTTAGATTGATTGTACACGGCGGTTAGTTTAGAGACAAAAATAAACCCCGAGGAAGATATTCTTGCTCGGGGTTCGAAAATCTAGCTTACGCGTTTATTTTTTGCCGCTAGTTTGCTTGTCTTCTTCAGTCAGCTCACGAATGCGACGGCTGATGTCACGACGTGCTTTAGAGATCTCAGCGCTTTTAATGATGTGGTCATCAACACGATCTTCATAGTCTGCTTTCATATTTTTGATGATTGCGACGATTTCATCGTGAGTCATTTCTGGTTTGATGTAGTCTAGAAGGTTTTCTAGAAGATCAACACGTTTACGGTTATCACGAACTTTCTTCTCGTTATCAAGAAGCTCACGTTTTAGTTTGTTTTTACGACGAGCTTGGTTAACGATTTCAAATACGCTACTCATAGTTCTCTTTCCTAATTTTATGAATATCTTCCTCGATTAAAGCACAACATCCAGTGGCATAACAGTCTTTAGATCAATAGCAATGCAGAGTTGAACATTTCTCAACCAATTGCGCTGTGTCCATATAATCGTGCTGCTTTCTTCGAGTTTTGGCCAACATCGTAGAATCCATCGATTCATTGTCATAACGTGGCCTTCACTATATTATCAACACCATTGAATGCAAAATGATGAACTTGATATGGACTCTGGTAACACTGCGGAGCAAGTAAATAGTCAAGATAATGAGCAAGTCACTCGCTCTGTGGCTGAAAAGTTAAAAACGGCGTATATCAACTCACGCGAGCAACTCGAAATCATCGAAGTTGAGCTTAATCGTTCAAAAATAATGATGGTCGACCAAGATGGCAATTTGACGAGAGTGCCGATTCTCTCGGAGCATTGATACCTGACCCTATTCGTAAGGGGTGTCAGGTCTTACGCTATGCTTTAGCCTGACACCAACACCTGAACCGCTAACGCTTCTTGCACTGCTGTGTGAATTTATGGCGTATGATTTCGAAGCGATTTAGGTACAAAGTCAAATGCAAAAATAATAAGGAAATGCATTATGAAAGTTGAGCTAACGGCAATTGAAGCACGAGTTATTGGTTGCTTGATCGAAAAAGAAGTCACTACCCCAGATCTTTACCCCCTCAGCCTAAACGCATTAACCAACGCGTGTAATCAAAAAAGCAACCGTGATCCCGTGATGTCACTCTCAGAGTCAGACGTACTCGATGCCGTTGATGCTCTTATTGAGCGCAGGCTCGTCAGTGACGAAAGTGCGTTCAACAGCCGCGTCAGCAAGTATCAACACCGTTTCTGTAATACGGAATTTGGTGATTTAAAGCTGACAGAGCAGGAGAAGGGCATTGTATGCTGTATGCTTTTGCGCGGTGCTCAAACACCTGGGGAAATTCGTACTCGTACTAATCGTCTCGCGACATTTCATGATGTAAAAGAAGTGGAAATGGTCCTTGAGCATTTAGCAAGTGAAGAGAAAGGACCATTAGTGGTCAAATTACCACGTGAGGCTGGTAAGCGGGAGTCGCGTTATATGCATTTGTTCTGTGGTGATGTTGATGCGTCCGAACTTGCAGCGCCTGTGTCTGCTGCAAGATCGAGCTCCGATCGAGTAAGTCAGCTAGAGCTCGAAGTCGCTCAGCTGAAAGAAGAGCTGGATGAATTAAAAGCTAAGGTTGAGTCACTGCTTTCATGATGGAAAATACAACGCAGCGTTGGAGTGTCTACCTGATACGAAATAACCGCAACGCGTTGTATTGTGGTGTTACCAATGATGTTGAACGAAGATTCAATCAGCACCAAACCGGAAAAGGAGCGAAAGCTTTGAAGGGAAAAGGCCCTTTGGTATTGGAATGGTCATTGGATTTTGACTCAAAGACGCTTGCCATGCGAGCAGAGTACTATATTAAGCAACTAACTAAAGCGAAAAAAGAGCTGCTCGTTATGTCAAAAGCAAATATTGTCGTCGACGAACATCAACAAATGATGTTAGAGATAGTGGCACTCTGATAAGCCCTTGCTACGCAAAGATACACGGAAACCGCCCATGTCACATTGGCGGTTTCTTTTTGTTTTTGGAGTACCATGTAGGAATAAACTGACGCATAATGGGCTGGTGTTCTGTTTACAGGTCCTGAATATGAAAAGCGCGAAATGTCTTTGCGTCATCGAGACAAAGGAAGCGACTCAATGTACTTTCATTTGCATCCACTCAGACCAAGAACTAATTTACTATTGAAACAGGCACTAAGAGGAAGGTAGATTACAAGAGTATAGGATGACTCGGCTAGGTAATGAATAGAGTTGAATTAGGCTCATAAAAAAGCTAAAAGAGCAGTAGATGAAAAAAGCGTTAGTATTCTCCCTGATTTCAATGGCCGCTTTTGCGCCGAATGTGCAGGCCACCCAAGTTCTTAATGGGTATTGGGCATATCAAGAGTTTTTAGACCAGTTTCCACAACAGAAGCAGCTAACTAGTGCGTTGGCTGAAGTGGTAAGAGAAACCCCTGTACCCGTAGCAAAAGACAAAAAGCGTCCACTGAAAATTTCTGTTGTTTATCCAGGGCAGCAGATCTCTGATTATTGGATTCGAAACATCGACGCGTTTGAAAAACGCCTAGATAAGCTTGATATCGACTATCAGCTAAATCAAGTGTTTACTCGTCCTAATGCAGATATAAAGCAGCAAAGTTTGTCTTTAATGGAGGCGCTGAAAAGCAACTCCGATTACTTGATCTTTACTCTAGATACCACAAGACATCGTAAGTTTGTTGAGCATGTCTTAGATTCAAAGAAAACCAAGTTAATTTTACAAAATATCACCACACCTGTTAGGGATTGGGAACATCATCAGCCGTTTCTTTATGTTGGTTTCGACCACGCAGAAGGAAGTCGTGAATTGGCCGTTGAGTTTGGCAAGCGTTTCCCTAAACATAGCCACTATAGTGTTCTCTACTTCTCAGAGGGCTACATTAGTGACATCAGAGGCAACACTTTTATCAACCAAGTGAACCGCGATAATCAATTTGAACTACAATCTGCTTACTACACCAAAGCAACAAAGCAATCTGGGTATGAAGCTGCAAAAGCCAGTTTGGAGAAGTATCCGGACGTTGACTTCATTTACGCGTGTTCTACCGATGTAGCATTAGGTGCTGTTGACGCTCTTAAAGAGTTAGGTCGTGATGATGTCATGATCAATGGTTGGGGCGGCGGTTCAGCAGAGTTAGAGGCGCTTTCTAAAGGGGAGTTAGACGTTACCGTTATGCGTATGAACGATGATACAGGTATTGCAATGGCTGAGGCCATTAAGTGGGATTTAGAAGGAAAGCCAGTTCCCACTGTTTACTCTGGTGATTTTGAAGTCGTTACCAAATCGGACTCTCCAGAAAGAATTGAAGCATTAAGAAAACGTGCATTTAGATACTCAGATAATTGATGACAACTACATCAAAAACAAGAAAGCGTCGCTCACTGTCGACGCTTATTACCAAAATAATTATTCTCGTACTTGCTCCGATCATTCTAGGCATCTTTGTTCAGAGTTATTACTTCTCGAAGCAGATTATTTGGCAGGAAGTCGACCGAACCAAGCAGCAGACCTCTGCCCTGATCCTGAACATTTTTGATAGCCATTTTGCAGCGATTCAGATTCATCACAACAGCAATTCGAAAAGTGATGTTGTATTGGATTTTTATACAGAACGTGATGAAGAGGCACTCAATTACTTTTTCATGAGTATTGACCAGAGTGATCCTTCCCATACACCGGAGTTTCGTTTCCTAACCGATCATCAAGGTATTATTTGGGACGATGGCAACGCGCATTTCTATGGCATCAACAACCTGATACTTAGCCGACTTGCCAGTCAGGTGACCTTTAGCAACAACTGGTATTATCTACCCTCACAGACCCCGATGGGAACTCGCCATCTGTTACTTCGTCGCGTACCCGTTTTACAACCTAAAACCGGTGAAGTGATGGGGTACTCTTACAATGTTGTTGTTTTAGATAATAACTTTGGGTTGATGGAAAGGTTAAAAAATGAAGGCAACGTCGACAATGTTGTGTTGGTCGCTAACAACACACCATTGGCAAGCTCATTAGTAGGAGATGAGGCTTATCAAATATTTGACGTACTCAAACGACGAGAGTCCCAGCACAAGCTTGACCAATTATTGATCATCAAAACCCCTATTGAGGTAAATGCCGCCGAGACTGACTTGTGCTTGCTTACTGTGCAAGACAATCAGAGCGTGGTGACATTGCAAATCCAACACCTGCTAGCAATGCTAGCCTCAGTTATCGGTATGGTCATGATTGCGCTAATGACTAAAGAATGGATCGAGAATCGAGTAGTTGAAGAGTTAGGATCCCTGATGGCATATACCCGCTCGGCTCGTGAAGAAAAAGGATTTGAGCGTTTTGAGGGGTCAGATATTGAGGAATTCGATCATATTGGTTCGACACTAGAAAACACTTTTGAAGAGCTTGAAGCACAAAAGCGCTCTTTCCGCGACCTGTTTAACTTTGCGTTATCACCTATTATGGTGTGGTCTGAATCGGGTGTGCTTGTCCAAATCAATCCGGCAGCACGCAAAGAGTTAGTCATGGAAAACGATGTTGAAACCATGCACCCAGTGTTCAAAGGTTTCAAAGAAAAGTTGATGCCACACCTTCGCATGGCGGCTCAGGGAGCTACGTTGACAGGCGTTAATGTGCCAATTGGAGACAAAGTATATCGCTGGAACTTATCGCCGATTCGAGTTGATGGAGATATTAGCGGTATTATTGTTCAAGGTCAGGATATAACCACGCTTATTGAGGCGGAAAAACAGAGTAACTTGGCGCGCAAAGAAGCAGAAAAATCTGCTCAAGCCCGTGCCGACTTTCTGGCTAAAATGAGCCATGAGATCCGAACGCCAATCAATGGAATTTTAGGGGTTGCTCAATTGCTAAAAGACTCTGTGGAAACAGAAGAGCAGAATAACCAAATTGACGTACTTCGGCATAGTGGTGAGCACTTACTTGCTGTTTTGAATGATATTTTGGACTTTTCGAAGATTGAGCAGGGTAAGTTTAATATCCAAAAGCACCCGTTTTCTTTCACTGATACAATTCGAACGTTAGAAAACATTTATCGTCCTATTTGTGAAAGTAAAGGCGTCAACCTTGTCATTGAAAACAAAATAGATCCCAATGTTGAAATTTTTACTGACCAAGTTCGTCTGAACCAAATTTTATTCAACCTAGTCAGTAACTCAGTAAAGTTTACGCCCTCGGGTAGCGTGCGCTTGCATGCTGAACTTGAGCAGTTCTATGGCGCTGACAATAGCGTGCTGGTCGTGGAAATTACGGATACAGGTATCGGCATCGAGTCTGACAAACTCGACCAAATGTTCGAACCTTTTGTTCAAGAAGAAGCAACAACGACTCGAGAATACGGTGGCAGTGGCTTAGGGCTGACCATTGTGAAGAGCCTTGTCGACATGCTGGAAGGTGATGTTCAAGTCCGCAGTCAGAAAGGCTTAGGAACGACTTTTGTCATTACAATGCCAGTGAAAGATCGTGAGCGAGTACTCACCCCTCTTGATTCGAGTTTGCGAGTTAAGCCAGGTGAACTATTTGCAGAGAGTCTCAAAGTGTTGTTGGTAGAGGATAACCATACTAACGCATTCATTCTAAAAGCGTTTTGTAACAAGTACAAAATGCAGGTTGATTGGGCGAAAGATGGGTTAGAAGCAATGGAATTCTTAAAAGATCATACTTACGATTTGATATTGATGGACAACCAACTTCCGCATCTTGGTGGAATTGAAACGACCAAAGAGATCCGACAAAAGCTAAAACTAGGCACGCCAATTTATGCGTGTACTGCTGACACCGCGAAAGAAACCAGTGACGCCTTTATGGAATCGGGTGCGAATTACGTGCTTCTCAAGCCGATTAAAGAAAATGCGCTCCATGAAGCATTTGTGGATTTTAAACAGCGGTTCTTAGTCGAGCGAACATGAATAATTGGCTCACTACGAGATAACCCAATTATTCATTATCTGAAAAGCACAACACCATGACTGTGGGTTGTGCTTTTTTGTATCTGACCCTTTTACTCTTATACAAATCAGACTTTATTGGTCTCGACGTTTGTTGTGTACATCGCTGCATTTCAAGTTCAAACATAGTGTTGTGTTACTTAGATTTCTGCCCCTTCACTGACACACCCAACGTGATTTCAATCACAAAAAGATATTTACTTAGCGTGCTAACTATTTTATATTACTTAGCACGCTAAGTAATTGAGTAGATCTTATGATTCAAGACATCAACAGTTTGCGAGACCTTTCTCTGGCTGAAAAATTATCTCGTGTTGCTCGTTTGTGGAAAATGGTTGCAGATCGCGAGTTAGAGCCTTTAAACCTAACGTATCCGCGTTGGACTGCGTTATGGAAGCTTTATCGAATGGGTGACAACATCAGTCAGAAGCATTTGGCTGAAGCGCTTGAGATCGAGTTAGCGTCGTTGATGCGAACATTAAAATTATTAGAAGAGCAATCTCTGATCGTTCGCCATTGCTGTGAACACGATAAGCGAGCACGTATTGTTAGCCTCACAGAAGAGGGGAAAACCCTACTAAAGCAAATGGAGGCTCGAATTCTTCAAGTTCGAAGCAAGCTCCTAACGGACATCAACGACCAGGAACTTCAGCAGCTTTCATTGATTCTTGATCAGATTGCTCACAATGCGCTTGATTCACTTAGCGAATAAGTCAGAAAACCGAATAAAAAGAGAAGTAAACGCCTATGACTCCAGATCAAAAATTCGCACGTTGGATCAAATATTCTTGCGTCGCGTTTGTCCTTGTCTTTGCCTATTTTCTAGTTGCAGATCTCGCCATGCCGTTGACGCCTCAGGCAATGGCAACGCGTGTGGTAACTAAAGTGGCCCCCCGTGTGAGTGGGCAGATTACGCATCTTTATGTTGCCAACAACCAAGAAATAAGCCAAGGCGATCTACTATTTCAGATTGATCCCCAGCCTTATCAGCTCGCCGTAGAAAAGGCTCAACTTAACCTTGAGCGTGTGATTCAAAACAACGAACAACTTGATGCTTCTATTGCGGCGGCAAAAGCAGACGTTGAAGCGAGCAAAATCGTGGCGGAACAAAAAGTTCGCGAAGCGAAACGTCTTAATACCCTGTTTCACCGTAATGGTACTTCGCAACAACAGCGCGATGACGCACAGAGCAGCGCAACGGCAGCTAAAGCGAACTTACTGGCCGCACGTGCTCGTTTAAAAGAGTTGGAAGTAAACCGCGGTGATTTAGGCGCGACGAATGTGAATATCCGCGTGGCGCAAAACCAGCTAAAACAAGCGGAACTTAATCTGTCTTACACTCAAGTCTCGGCGGAACATGATGGCGTTGTCGCTAACTTGCAGCTGGAGACGGGGGCCTATGCGGCAGCTGGTACACCTCTTGTCGCTTTAGTCTCCGATGACGTGGATATCATTGCCGACTTTCGTGAAAAGAGTTTACGACACTTTAATCAGAACAGCCGTGCGTTAGTGGCTTTTGATAGCTTGCCTGGTGATGTATTTGAAGCTCGTATTACGAGTGTGGATGCCGGGGTCAGCTCGGGTCAGTTCGATGCGGATGGTCGCTTAGCAACACCAACTGACTCAAACCGTTGGGTGAGAGACGCGCAGCGCTTACGTTTACATTTAGCTATCGATGAGCCTCAGCAGCGTGCATTTCCAGCAGGGGCACGAGCAACCGTGCAGTTGTTGCCAGAAAACGCATTATCTGGCTGGTTAGCGAGATGCCAGATCCAATTCTTGAGTCTTCTTCATTATATTTATTAACGAGGAGGCGATATGAAGTTATGGGACCACCCCATGTCGGAAAACGACTTCCGTCAGTGTTTGCGCATTGCAACTGGTGCGACTATTGGTTTCACTTTATGTAAAGTATTTGGTTGGAACTATGGCGTATTCTTTACTGTAACCCCGATGCTGTTACTTGGAATGGTGCCAGTCATGAGTCTACATGCCGCACGACAACTGATTTTTTCAGCGGTTGTGTGTGGATTAGAAGTTGGGGTGCTTGGTGGATTGTTTGGTGGGCACCCAGGCATGATGACAATCATTGCATTCGGGTTGTTCCTATATAAATTCGCCTGTATGTCAAAAGGGAGCTTGTTCTTATTTGGAGCGAACAGCGTACTGAGCTTAAGCATCATGCTGCATTTTGCTAGTTATCCAACCACTGACTTAAATGACCTAATATTTAGCAACCTGCAAGCGAATGTTATTTCAGTGATCGTTGCTTATGTGGTGACATTTTTGATTCCCGATGCGGAACCTCGTCAGCCACCAGCGAAACCGTCGCAGCCTAAACAGAGTCATCGAATGCGTCATGAAGCCCTTATGGGGGCGAGTATCGCTACAATGTCTTTCCTTGTATTCCAGCTATTTGACCTCAGTGACTCTATGTCTGCTCAGGCGACAACCTTACTTTTATTGTTTCCTATGCATTGGAACGGTGCTTTAGGGTATGCGCGAAAAAGAGCAATGGGGACCTTGATGGGGGTGACCTTTGGTATTGTCGGACAACTTGTATTATACGATTGGTCGGATACCTTATTGTTTATCGTCCCATTGCTTTGGATTGGTGCAATGATGTTCAGTTATATGCACGTGAAAGAGTCTAGCGGTTCGGGAGCCGGATTTGGCGGTTTAACCACATTAGGCATTTTGTTCGGCCAATATCTTACTCCGGATGGTGACTTAATGTTCAGTGCGCTGTATCGCGTGAGCAGTATTTTGTTTGCTATTGTTGCGACGCTGCTTGTGACCTATACGGTTCACAGAATACTCAACAGCTTTGAGGCGACGCGCTTTAGCGAGCAGTAAGTTCAGACGTTACTGGTTAGAAAGGATTGCTCCAGTAACTCTGTTTTTAGTTCGTGAGTCATCGCAATGGGACTGGCAAACTTAATTCCAACTACCCATCCCTTCACCAATTTCTTAATGTTGGCAATGACACATCGATTTTCTTCTCCGATATAGTGGCTTAACGGGCATTCGATGGTAACACTCTCACCCACGTTGAATTCGGGCTCAATCAAGGTTGATATACCAACACCTGCTAGAGAGAAATCGATAAGGCTACCGTCGTAGACATTCCCTGCATGAATAACGTTACAGTCCATTTGCAACTTGTAACGCTCATGTTCCCGAACTGGTTTGGTTGCAAATGTTCCTGGAATGCGGATAAACAAAAGGGGGGATGGTCGAACGGTCGTCGTCAGCACGCTGGACTTAAACGCAATGACATGGCCTAACTCCGTATCTGATACACCACGCACGATGACATCGGCGTTGGGGAGTTTTCTCATCACTTGCTCTTCAAGCAAACGCATTGGTATATCAAGAATCAAATAAGCATTTTCTTTCATCCCCAGATAGGTGGTGGAATACGTATATTGATCCTTAGGCCCAAATTCGAAATTAGTAGAAAGTTTCATTCCCGGTTTGAGAAACCTATGCAGTTCATCTTTAGTATGAGTGGCTGGCATCACATTGGCGTTTTAATTATTAGTTAAGCTGAGGCTATCAAAACGCCATTTTGTTATTCAAGATAGTAAGGCATAAGTTTTTGTAAAATCATCGCTATCTGTGAAGTGGTGGGCGATAAGTTTGGCTCATTCCACCTTTCATAAAGATTTGGCTTGCCACAATACTGCCGCATGTGACCAACATCAGCGCTAACCAAGTGAGAGAATCTGGTTGTTCACCAAAAATTGGAACGGCAAGAAGTGTCGCGACGACTGGAGTTAATGAACCAAAAGCTGCGCTGGCTTCGGCACCGATGATCCTAATTGCATAAATGAAAGTGAAAGAAGCGATTAAACCTGCGCCAACACCTTGTAGCATCGCGTGGCCAAATAACTCCTCCCATGGCCACTGGCTGAACGGTGTTACCACCAAATAACTGTCTACCCACCCGAAACCAACGGCGATGATGAGCAGAGCCAAAGACGCGATTGCAACGAATCCTGCACAGACGTGTGCATTAAGATTGGCGACACGAGCGCTGATGGTGAAAGCAGCCCACATGATGCTGCCAGTTAGAAACAGGATATGCCCTTGCAACTGAGACCAGTTGTACTCTGCGCCGCTATTAGAAAGAAGGAATACGAAAATCCCTAACAACACCGTAGAAAGCCCGATTAAGCGGTGAGCACTCAGCGACTGTTGATAACAAAGTACCGCGATAGCAGAAACAAACAATGGCAAAGTGCCAGGTACTAATGCACTGCCGTGCGCCACGGGAGCGAAATGCATAGCCGTTCCGACGACCAGAAGATAGGGAAGGCCGCTTCCAACCACAACACCAACCAGGTAGCGTTTAGGCACTACGCGTAGCGACTGTTTATGCTTAATCACAAATGGTAATAAAATTATACTTGGGATTAGAAAGCGAACTAACGCGATATCGGCTGGCTGCAAGGCAGAAATTGCGCCCCCTTTTAAAGAAATAAAGAAACCAGACCAAAGCAGTAAGGTCGTTAATATAGCTGCGTATCCCAAGATCATTATCGACATATCCATTTGTAAATGATGTGTTAATTGTTGAATAAAACTCTTGCCAAAGGGAGGCAAAGTTTGACGTAATTAGGCTTGATGTTGGTGATAAATTGCGTATAAATGTTAATTATTAGTGATTAAAGGCACAGAAGAATAAATGGATAAAATTGACAGGCAACTTATCAACCTAATGCAGAAGGATGCCACTCTGACAACTGCAGAACTTGCTGACCAAGTAGGGCTATCGGCATCACCTTGTGCAAGACGCATTAAGCGTTTGGAGCAGGAAGGTGTAATAAGTGGTTATCGAGCTATTGTGTCCAGAGACACTGTAGGCATCGCGATGACTGTATTTGTTGAAGTGAGTTTAAATAACCACCAAGCTTCTTCGATTGATGAGTTTGAACATGCCGTTGTTGAGATGGATGAAGTGATCTCATGCCATGTCGTATCAGGGGCCTATGATTACCTGTTAGAGGTGGTCAGTAAAGATCTCGCTGGTTATGAAACATTTACTAGAAAGTTACAGCGATTAGAAAATGTGAAAGATATTCATACCCACCTGGCGATTAGACAAGTGAAAGGAAATGGCAGTTTGCCGATTTATGCATAAGAAAGATGAAATTTTTCGATAGACTTAAGATTGCCCACTATCATCGAAAGCGATATAGACAGTTTGGTAAAGACAGAGCCCGAACTCTGGGATGGGCAGATAAGTATAGTCAGATCAGCCGTTTTGAGGCGTTGTGTCGAGGGTTAACGTTAGACGGTTCAAGTATTTTAGATATTGGGTGCGGCTACGGAGACTTGTTAGCGTTTATCGAACTTACGGGGGGGCTTCCTCAAAGCTATATTGGCATTGATCAGCAAAAACAATTTATCTCTGAAGCCAGAAAACGAGATTTTCGTACGCAAAGTAAGTTTATATGTGGCGACTTTTCAACGTTGGTATTGCCTCGTTGCGATTTTGTTTTTGCTTCCGGATCATTGAACTATCAATCCACCAACCCAAATCATGCCATTGAAATGATTGATAAAATGTTCCGAGCGACAGAGAAAGGTTGTGTGTTTAACTTGTTGGATGAATCCAAACTACCCAGCATGAAAATGTTAGCGTTGCACAATAAAGAAGGTGTCTTTCGCTATTGTCGGTTGCTGTGTCCGAATACACGATTGATTGAGGGGTACTCCGAGCACGACTTTACGATTGCCATGATCAAAAAAGCGGAGTCCGTTTCCTGACTCCGCTTTATAAATTCTTAAGCCTTATTGGTTTTTGTATTGTGAGATTTCACAGTTACCTGTGTATCTATCAACCTTGAATGAGAACGCGGCTGAATGGTATTCCCTCCCATCACTCCATATTGTTTCTCCGAAGATTTTACACAGATCCAAATCACTGATTGAACCGAACTCTTTTACGTGCCTAACTACTGACAAAAACTTGGCTTTGGTAGCATTAGGACATTCCCTGTTACTTAATCGATTGATAACCATGTTTGTAGCATCATCTCCAGCCAAATGTGACTTTTTATTAAATTTTATTAATGGCTAAACTAACCAAAAAATGTCCATAAGTAAAGCATTAATGTGACGTATGTCTCTATAAATTGATTGTCTTGGTCATGGTTTAGTCAAGTTTGTCAAAGGGAACAATCCCATTATTTACATTTGATATCATTCACGACTAAGGAAAGATAAAAAGCACGAATAACGTCCAATATTGGAGTGAAAAACCAACATCGTCTATTCAAAACTGGCTCTGTTTTTACTTCGAAACATCTTGAGCGTATTGAAGCGCTCGAGCTTCTTTATCATAGACTTGTGACAGAGTTTGATATTGTGAAGAGAGGCGCTTGTAATCTTCAGCAAGTTCCAGAGCGTTGGTGTTATACCATTCCGCGGTTATTTGATTGGCTATTTTGTTTGACTCGCGGCACTTTTGGGCCAGTATCTCCCACCCATTTGCTGACCATTGGGATTGTGTGCTCAATTTAAGCAGCTGATTCGCTTTAGTTGTGAGCTCTTCTTTGTATTGAATCGATGCTTTTAATTGCGCTTTGAACACATTTTGGTTCGACTTGGCACGCCAAAGTAGCACGAGCTCATGCATTGAAAAGGTTTCGGACAATAACTGACGCTGTTTATGTTCGGTTAAAAGTGTATTGAATACCTCAACATGCTGATTGTAATTGGACTCTAAACGATTGAATTGGGTAAGATTGTCATTCCACGACGATGGGTTACATTGAATATTGGCGTGCCCCGTTATCGGGAACAGAAGAAATAGTAGTATCCAATTGAGTCTGTTGATCATTATTGCTCGCGTTAGTTGACCTGCTCTTTTGAGTATATACCCAAATTTCTACGACATGCGTGCTGCTGGTGGGATAAGAATAAAGAATGAAAAGGAAAAGGGCATGAAGAAAATTCTCGTCGCATTGATTGTCATGCTGTTGCTCGGCGGAGCGGGGGCTGGATACTATTTCTTCTTTATGCAGAAAGATGAACCTGAAGCACCAAAGGCTACACAAGTCGAGCAATCGTCACTGCAAAAAGAAACATCCAAACCGATTCTGGATTTAGAAGCCGCTCCCCCGGAAGTTACCGAGTACTACGTTATTGAGCGTCGTGTCAATGTTTACAACAAGCCTAACCTTAATGCTTTAGTTGTCGATACGCTCTATAAGGGAGAAAAAGTATCGGTGTTAGAAAAAGTAGATGGGTGGTACCGAATCTCCGGCTATCTTGTCTATGAAGAGGGTGGAGAAGAAAAAGCCGAATGGTTGAATGCTGAAGGGTTATCGGATGCAGAGCCAGTTATTAAAGAGCAAGAGCGCTTAGAGATATTGGATGAATACCTACAGAAGTCGGATGATTTAAAAGTTCACTTGGATATTTTCCGTAAGAAAACACAGCAATTGTTAGACGATGAAACCTGTGATCCGAGTGATTTTGAGGAGCTCGGGGGTTGGGTGCGTTCTGTGACGTTCAAAAAGCGCAACGTTTACTTCATCTATTGTGGCGGTTTGGAGCAAGAGAATAAGATCTACTTAGATGTTGATAAGGGCGATATTTTTTATCGATAACTCACCACCAATTACACTCGTTCTCTAAAGACGTTTTGATAAATGCAATAACGATGCAAACCTGAAATCAGAGATTTATAACTTTTTAGTTGTGAACCATAATCAATAGGAATACTATCAACGAGTCAAGTGACCTAACTTGGCTCTTTGTGTTTTTAGTGAGTTCCTATGCCTTGGATTTACCTTAGAAAGTTGATTTTGCTGCTATTTGCAATGGTATTGCTACCAGTGCATGTATCTGCTGCGCAAATCGACCACAAGGCTCACGTACCGCACTTTTCTAAGCTACAACCTTTTGTAGCCGTAAGTGTATCGCCAAACTCTTCCGTCGATTTTTCTGAAGTTTCAGAAGAAAGCTCTCAATCTCCAGTATCTGAAGGCCATGCAAGTCTCGATTCCGTTGCTTTGTTTAACTCTCAGCGCTGGACGTCTTACTTACGGGAAGGGCTTGATGACGAGCACGTAGATTTTGTCGGCGATCTCACTACTCCGTTTTACGCTGATGCGGGTTACGCATACAGCTTGATGGACATTAACTGGCGTCACAACCAGTCCACATTTTATCATTTCACAAGCGATCATCGCATTTCTGGTTGGAAAGAGACCAATGCCATGTACGTCGCACTCAATAGTCAGTTTTCTGCCTAAACACCATCTATTTGCACCATTGTGCACTCTTAGCACGACGATTGTATTCGACAGGACGTGAGCGTTCTGAGCATTTCATACCCTGAATTTATTCTGGGAGCATCTGTCGTGTGTTAAGCCTTGTTATTAAAAGCTTCACTTCATTGTGAAGGGATGATGTTTACATGAAAAAAACACCAAAGCAGCAAAAGAACAGAAAGCTGATGAATCACTACTCAGCTTGGAAATATGTCGTATTAATCACGACAGTCATTATTTTAACCCTAAGTGCTATACCAACTTGGTTTGGTGAACAGCCTTCTATCCAGTTGACGTTTGCGGATCAAAACAACAGCGAAATGTCGGTTGTTCATCTGAATCAACTGCTAAAAACCAACCATATTTCAGCCGACAAAATCATCGAAAAAGACGGCAAAACAACCATTGTATTCGATGGTGAAGATGCGCAAAGTAAAGCTCGTGCGTTGTTAAACAAAGAGCTAAATAAAGACGACAGCATCACTTTCTCATACGTATCGGTTGCGCCAGAATGGTTAAATGAGATGGGCTTTAGCCCAATAAAGCTCGGTCTTGACCTTCGTGGTGGCGTTCAGTTCTTGTTGAATGTTGATGTGAATAAAGCGTTTGAAGAACAACGTGATGCGTTGATTGATGAAATCAAAGCGAACCTACGTGATCAACGTGTTCGTGGTGTGCAAGTTCGAGCAGAGAGCGGCAACCGAATTACGGTAAACAGTGACAGCGAGCAAGCATTGTCGGAAGTGAACAAGCTCTTGCGTCAAAACTACCCGGGCTGGATTTCAAAAAGTTCATCTCGTGGCTTTGTGCTTGAACCGAGTGAACAAAATATCCAAGAATTTCAATCGTCGACTCTTCAACAAAACCTGAAGATCATGCGTGGTCGTATTGAAGAACTTGGTATCACAGAAGCACTAGTGCAACGCCAAGGTAAAGAGAGCATTCGAATTGAACTCCCTGGTGTACAAGATCCTGCTCAAGCGAAAAACGTTATTGGTGCAACAGCAAGCTTGGCGTTTTATGAAGTGAAAGATGCGAGCCAAGCACACAGCAGCCAAGATCTTGTTCTTCAAGATAATGATGGTCGTACTGTGATTTTGTCAAAACGACCAGTTCTAACGGGCGAGCACATCGTGAACGCTCGTGCTGGTGTCGACAAAATGGGCATGTCAGAAGTCAATATTTCTCTTGACCACGCTGGTGGTAAGAAAATGAGTGACTTCTCAGCAACTCACATCGGCAAGCCAATGGCGACCGTTTACCGTGAATACAAAACAAACGATCGCGGTGTAACTGAGCGTAGTGAGCGCGTTATCAGCGTCGCGACTATTCAATCTCAGCTTGGTAGCCAGTTCCGTATTACTGGGGCAGGTAGCATGGACGATGCGCAGCAGTTGGCGCTATTGCTTCGCGCGGGGTCACTGACCGCGCCGGTTACTATTGTGGAAGAGCGAACAATCGGTGCTTCTCTGGGGGCAGAAAACATTGAAAACGGTTTTGCAGCACTGGCTTTAGGTATGGGACTAACACTGACCTTTATGGCACTTTGGTACCGCCGCTTAGGTTGGGTAGCAAACGTGGCGCTTTGTGCCAACATGCTTTGTTTGCTTGGCTTAATCGCCTTGTTACCAGGAGCGGTTCTAACGCTTCCGGGTATTGCCGGTTTAGTGTTAACCGTCGGTATGGCAGTAGACACCAACGTTATTATCTTTGAACGTATTAAGGACAAAATGCGTGAAGGCCGCAGCTTCGCTCAAGCGATTGATCTTGGCTTTGACAGCGCATTCTCGACCATCCTTGATGCCAACATTACTACCATGATCACCGCCGTGATTTTGTACGCCATCGGTAATGGCCCAATCCAAGGCTTTGCCTTAACACTCGGATTAGGTTTGTTAACCAGTATGTTTACAGGCGTATTTGCCTCTCGAGCAATGATCAATTTAATTTGGGGCCGCGATGCCCGTCGTGATGTGAGGGTTTAATCATGGTCGAAATGCTAAAACAAAATATTCGTAAAATTCGCTACTTTACTACGCTAGTTTCCATCATTTTAACGGTGATCGCGATCGTCGCTCTAGGCTTTAAAGGGTTGAACCTAGGTTTGGACTTCACTGGCGGTATGGTGACAGAAGTAAAGGTAGATAAGCAGCTAACTAACCATGATCTGCTTGACGTTCTGCAACCAAAGCTTGGTGAATCTGCGTCAGTGACACGCTCTGGTGAAGATGGCCGTTGGGTGATTCGTTACTCTGCGCCGGAAGATGGACAAACGTTGCCAAGTGTAGAAGAGGTGTTGAAGCCAATCTCTCACCAAGTTGATGTTGTCAGCAACAGTATAGTTGGCGCTCAAGTTGGCCAAGACTTGTTTGAACAAGGTGGCTTAGCATTGTTGATTTGTGTGTTGAGTATTCTCGGTTACTTGTGTTTCCGTTTTGAGTGGCGTTTGGCCAGTGGTTCACTGTTTGCTTTGGCCCATGATGTGATCTTAGTGCTTGGTTTTTTTGCAGTTACTCAAATGGAGTTCAACTTAACCGTTTTTGCAGCGGTGTTAGCAATTTTAGGTTACTCATTGAATGACTCTATCATCATTGCAGACCGAACCCGTGAGCTGTTGATTGCGAAACAGAGTTGGAAAACAGAAGACATCAATGATCAAGCTGTTATCGCGACGTTTTCACGCACCATGGTGACATCTGGTACGACATTGATCACTGTTGGTGCATTATGGATTATGGGAGGAGCGCCTTTGGCTGGTTTCTCAACCGCCATGTTTATTGGCGTTCTGTCGGGTACATGGTCTTCGATTTCGATTGGTACTGTTCTGCCGGAGTGGTTGAAACTGGAGCCGAAACATTATCTTCCAGTTGAGATCGACGCTGCGCCGTAGCATTATTTTTAAGGTAAAAGTGCTTGCGCCACTCATCTTGAGTGGCGCTTTTTTGTGCTTATTTCACGCGCATCAAGCGATGTTTCACAAGTCCCAAATCGAACTCTAAGACTTGTGAGCGCTTCATTGCTTCGACTTTATTCAACATCGACTCTTGGTAGCCTTTCTTCTTCATCCACTGAAGAGGTACAGAGAAAGCATCTTCATTAACGACATAAGACTCGCCTTTATGCTCACCGCTATAGACGTTCACAACCCAAACTCGGGCTTGAAAGTCCAATACTTCACCCATGACTTTAGCGATTTTATTCAGAATATTTTTCATTGTTTCCAGTTTGCCTTAGCTTAGTAGCAACCAAACACCAACTCCCATCATTAAAGTGCCTGCGATACGGTTCATTAGGCGTACATTCTTAGACTGACCTAATACGTGTTTCAACCCTTTACCACCAGTAGCGTACAGAGACATGCAAATGAACTCAAACAGTAAAATAATAGAGACAAGTATGATCAGTTGCGGTGCAAGTGCTGCGTTTTGGTCTATAAAAGGCGGTAAAAGAGAAATCATAAATGCCCAGCCTTTTGGGTTTGCGATTGCAGTAACGAAGCCTTGCATGATCAGTGCGATATTGTCACTCTTTGGTGTTTCTAAGTTGTCGACATTAATCGCAAGTTTCCCTCGCGATCGCCACATTTCAACACCAAGATAGAGTAAATAACCGCCACCAATGAACTTTAACGCGATAAACATCCAAGGATAATTGAGCATAATCGCAGCGATACCTAACACCGCAGAGACTGACACCAGCGCAACACCGAGAAGTTCTCCTATCATCATCCATAACGTGCGACGATAACCGATACTCATACCTAACGTTAGGGCGAGAGTCATGCACATACCAGGCGTGATTGAGACAAAAAAGAAAGTAGGGATGAACATACTGAGCAATGCAAGATTCATATCTGTTGATGATTTAGTGATTAAAGAGAAGCCACAAAGATAGTGCAAAGTGGAAAAGGATGCTACTACAAAGCGAACGATTACTTTCACTAGTAGCTAGTTGATGTTCTTCGAGTATATAAATTTAAAATGAAATTATATTTTAATCTATGCGTCATAATAGTGCGTATTGCACCAGTATGAGACAAGCTCTTATATCATGTTTAGATTAAATATGTTTAATTTATTATATTTTATCGGTATTAATCATCACTGTATTAAAATAATCTAATTGATAACTAAATTATCATTAAATGCAGTAATTAAATGATATGTTTGATAATTATTTTTACCGATAATTGAATTATTATTCTAATCTCAAGTTTGTTGTAATCATATAGGCTTAAAATTCAGATCTTAAATCATGACATAATGTAACGTCTACCATTCTGTATGTAAGCTCATGATATTTAATAATTATGTTTCTATTTCTGTTGGTGTGGCTTTTGTGGAAGTGTGATTTAAAACAATGACTTATGTAAAATTAACCATTTTATAACATTTCACGGGTAATGAGATCTAAATCAATCTTATGCAATTGGGTGAGTTTTTTATTTGAAATGTAATATTTCTAGGTTAACTTAAAATAAAGGCAGCACGGGATTGGTTGTCAAAAGAATAAATAAACACGTCAGTTGGTGAACTATTTCATCAGTGTATTAAGTTTGCTTTTTAAATGCCGTTAAGAATGGAGTCTTCAATGAAGAAAGTCGCTTTGATCACTGGATCAAAAGGCGGAATTGGTTCTGCTATTTCCTCTCAATTAGTCAATGACGGTTACCGTGTAATCGCTACTTATTTCACAGGTAACTACGAATGTGCGCTGGAGTGGTTCAACAGCAAAGGGTTTACCAAAGATCAGGTTCGCCTTTTTGAGTTGGATGTAACAAACACGACAGAGTGTGCAGAGAAATTGGCGCAATTGCTTGGGGAGGAGGGAACCATTGATGTTGTTGTCAACAACGCAGGAATCACACGTGATGGCGTGTTTAAAAAGATGACTGCGCAAGCTTGGAATGATGTCATCAATACCAACCTCAATAGTTTATTCAACGTTACGCAACCCCTCTTCGCTGCAATGTGCGAAAAAGGCGGTGGTCGTGTCATCAATATCTCTTCAGTCAATGGTCTTAAAGGGCAGTTTGGTCAAGCAAACTACTCGGCGGCGAAAGCTGGGATGATCGGTTTCTCTAAAGCCTTAGCATACGAAGGTGCTCGCTCGGGTGTGACAGTTAATGTTATCGCTCCGGGTTACACGGGTACGCCAATGGTTGAGCAAATGAAGCCAGAAGTGCTGGAATCCATTACGAACCAAATTCCAATGAAACGTCTTGCGACACCAGAGGAAATTGCAGCATCAGTGAGCTTCTTGGTCAGCGATGCGGGCGCCTACATCACCGGAGAGACTTTGTCGGTGAACGGCGGCCTATACATGCACTAAGGAGAGAAGATGATGGAAAAAGTATTTATCGTAGCGGCGAAGCGTACTCCAATTGGTGCTTTTGGTGGCAGCCTGAAAAATACTTCTGCTGGCGATCTGGCAGCAGTAGCGATTAAAGGCGCGTTGGAAGCGGCAAAGTTGCCTGGCGACAAGGTTGACGAAGTGATTGTTGGCAACGTTGTTGGTGCAGGTCAAGGAATGGGTGTTGGCCGCCAAGCGGCACTGTTTGCGGGGATTCCTGAATCTGTTCCTGCATATGGCGTAAACATGGTTTGCGGTAGTGGCATGAAAACGGTCATGGATGCCGTGTCCCATATCCGTAGTGGCGATGCTGAGATCGTTGTTGCAGCGGGTGTTGAAGTCATGTCTCAGATTCCGTTTGCCGCACCAAGCAGCATTCGTGATGGCAACAAAATGGGCAATCTGGAGCTAAAAGATCTGCTCGTAGCGGACGGTTTAACCGATGTTTACAACCAATATCACATGGGTGTGACGGCAGAAAACGTAGCAAAACAAATCGGCTTAACTCGCCAGCAGCAAGACGAATACGCGCTGTCTAGCCAACAGAAAGCGGTAGCCGCTATCGAAGCTGGCAAATTTCAAGACGAAATTGTGCCAGTGGAAGTAAAGCAACGCCGTGAAACCGTGATGTTTGATACGGATGAATACCCAAAAGCGAACGCGACAATGGAAGCCTTAAGCAAGCTACGTCCTGCTTTTGACCGCGAAGGCACTGTGACTGCGGGTAATGCATCAGGTATTAACGATGGCGCGAGTGCGATTATCGTGGCGTCTGAAAGCGCAGTTAAAGCGCATGGATTAACGCCGCTTGCTGAGATCGTAAGCTACGCGCAATCGGGTCTTGATCCGAAGATCATGGGCCTAGGTCCTGTTGAGTCGGTCAATAAAGCACTCGCAAAAGCGGAACTCAGTGTACACGACATCGACGTTTACGAGTTAAACGAAGCATTTGCAGCGCAAGCACTTGGCGTGATTCATCAGTTGGCGGAAACAAACCAAGTTCCAGTTAACGCGATTCAAGACAAAGCGAACTTTAACGGTGGTGCTATCGCGCTAGGACACCCGCTTGGTGCTTCTGGCAACCGAATCTTAGTCACGCTGGTTCACGAGCTTCATAAGCAAAATGGTCAATATGGCGTTGCTTCACTTTGTGTGGGCGGCGGCATGGGCACGGCTGTGGTTGTAAAGACAGTTAAGTAATTATTTAAACGGACATTTTTAATTCTTTCTCTAGGAGACAAACCATGTACACAGATTTCTTCAAAACATTTAGCGATCAAACTGAAAAAAATCTAGAACCTTACTTGAAGTTCAACAAGCTAGTGACAAAAAACGTAGAAGTGTTGACCGAGCTTCAATTGAACGCCATTCGCACATACAGTGAAGTGGGTCTAAACCAGATGAAAGCAGCGACAGAAATCAAAGACGTAACGTCATTGACTGCTTTCAACAGTCAGCAACTAAGCGTACTTACTAAACTTTCTCAACAAATGATGGATGACAGCAACAAGCTTCAAGCGATTGCAAAAGAGTTCAAAGAAGACGTTGAGAAAATGACTTCGGAAAATCTAAAGACTGTTACTCCAGCGTAATTTGTCCGATTCTCGCCGCCCCTAGATTTGGGCGGCGTTGTTTTTTCCGAATATAGGAGTAAGACTATGTTTCAACACTTCTTTTCGGACTATCTTGTGAAGCTTCAGGAAACCAATCATCAGTGGTGGCATGATTTCGAAGTGAACAAGGCAGTCGTGAACTCTCCTTTAAACAAGGCCATGCAAGAAGTGAACTTTGAGGATACTGCCAAACTGTTCGAACAAGCTGCGAATCAGCCTGCTGCGATTTTAAAGCTGCAAGCACAGTGGTGGGAACAGCAGCTGCAAATTTGGCAGAATGTTGCATTGGCAGGGAACCAAGCACAAATCGTCGAAGCTGAAAAAGGGGATAAGCGTTTCTCAAACGAAGCGTGGCAAAATGAAGCCATGTATAGCTTCATCAAACAATCCTACCTTTTATTTAGTAAGACCTATCTGGACACCATCGAGTCTTTGGAAGGCTTAGATGAAAAGACGAAAGAACGTATTATTTTTTTCTCTCGCCAAGCCATTAACGCCCTTTCTCCTTCCAACTTCATCGCCACTAACCCAGAGCTTTTGAAGCTGACACTTGAGCAAAACGGTCAAAACTTACTGGCAGGCTTAGAGCAGTTGAAAGAAGACGTTGAGTCGAGCGCAGACATTTTAAAAATTCGTATGACGAATAACAATGCATTCCGCGTGGGCGATGACGTTGCGACGACACAGGGCAATGTGGTTTTTCAAAACGAATTGTTTGAGTTGATTCAATATCGACCTCTAACAGAGAAAGTGAATGCGACGCCGCTGCTCATCGTCCCACCTTTCATCAATAAATACTACATCCTTGATTTAACAGCAAAGAACTCAATGGTTCGATGGTTGTTAGAGCAGGGGCATAGTGTATTTATGATGTCTTGGCGCAATCCAGGCAAGGCACAAGCGCACATAGAGTTTGGTGACTACGTGACAGAAGGCGTAGTGAAAGCCGTCGCTGCAATTGAAGATATAACAGGACAAGAGCAAATCAATGCTGCTGGTTATTGTATCGGTGGTACTGTTTTAGCAAGCACGGTTGCCTACTACGCTGCAAAACGTATGAAGAAGCGCATTAAGTCTGCCACTTTCTTCACCACGTTGCTCGACTTCTCTCAACCAGGTGAAGTCGGCGCGTATATCAATGACACCATTGTTAGTGCAATTGAAGCGCAAAATAACGCAAAAGGGTATATGGACGGCCGTTCCTTAAGCGTGACGTTTAGTTTACTGCGTGAAAACAGCTTGTACTGGAACTACTACGTCGACAATTACTTGAAGGGTAACAGTCCGGTTGATTTCGACTTGTTGTACTGGAATAGCGATAGCACCAACGTCAGCGCTGCATCTCACAATTTCTTGCTTCGCGAGCTCTATTTAGAGAACAAGCTGGTGCAAGATAAAGGCGTCAAAATTGGTGGAGTATGGATTGATCTAAATAAGATCAAAATTCCTAGCTATTTTGTGTCAACGAAAGAAGACCACATTGCGTTATGGCAGGGAACTTACCGTGGTGCGCTGAACACGGGTGGTAACAAAACGTTTGTCCTCGGTGAGTCTGGTCATATTGCGGGCATCGTGAACCCTCCAGCTAGAAATAAGTATGGTTATTGGTTGAACGATAATTTGGATGACTCTGCTGATGAGTGGTTGAATAACGCGGAACACAAAGAGGGATCGTGGTGGACACACTGGAACGAGTGGTTACTCCAATTCAACCCTAAAGAGCAAGTTGAGCCTTTCCCTATTGGCTCAGAAAACCATCCGGTTATTGATGAAGCGCCAGGACAATACGTCAAACAGGTTCTGCCAGTGAAAGAATCTTAAACAACTCCCTATAGCAGTAAATCTTAGCGGCCTTTATGGTCGCTTTTTTTATGTATGATTGCTTGTTTATTGTTGGCAAGTACCATTGAGTAATAAATAAAAAGCGCCGAGCATTTGCTCGGCGCTCAGTGTCAACAAATAGGCTAGTTGACGAGTAGAGATGCGTTACGTTACACCTCTTTATCCTTACCAAATGACAGCAGCCAGAGAGAGATTGCTGCTACCGCCACAAAGCCGGAAAGAATAATCACTGGCATAGCACTGTAGCCAAGGATATGCCAAATTACAGATTCTAATGTACTCATGGTAAGTCTCCTTAGTGCCAGCCTTCAACGCCGCTCATGTCGGGTAGTTTGTGCGCAATACCTTTGTGACAGTCTACACATGTTTTCTCGCCTGAAGCTAGAGCGGTGGAGTGTTGTTCTGCCGCACGTGATCCTTGCTGAGAGTAATCCATGAAATCAAACTCATGACAGTTACGACATTCAAGAGAGTCATTCTTTTTCATACGTGCCCACTCTCGCTCTGCGAGGTGTCCACGACGCTCTTGGAACTTCTCTGGCGTATCGATCGTCTTCGTTACGAAGTGTGCAAATAGCTCTTTAGATGCCTGTACTTTACGAACGATCTTATCCGTCCATTCATGAGGAACGTGACAGTCTGAACAAATCGCACGAACACCAGATCGGTTGGAGTAGTGAATTGTTTCTTGAATTTCAGCAACGATCGGCGCGTGACAGCCAGAACAGAATTCTTCTGTGTTGGTTGCTTCCATACCTGTGTTGAATGCGCCCCAAAATAGAAGGCCACCAGCGAAGCCTAGAAATAAAACCACACCAGCGGCAGCTTTACTCGGGCTCGACAGTCTCTTCCAAAACGCTTTAAGTATTTTCATAAGTAACCTCTTAGTACTCGCGTTTCAATTACTGAAGCGAATCGACTGCCTTAAACTCGTTTTCCACTAGTGGTTTTGCATCCGTTTGTGGAACGTGACATTGCAAACAGAAGTAACGACGAGGAGACATATCTGCCAGTACCGCATCTTCTCTGTTTACATAGTGCGTTACGCTAATTTTAGTCGCACCTGACTCTTTTGCATTTTTCCAGCTATGGCATGCAAGACACTTGTTAGCATTTAACGAAATTTCGTAGTGACGAATGCTGTGTGGGATCAACGGTGGTTGATAAACATAGCTGTCTTCAACAATTTGATCTTTAGGGAAGTCTTTGAACTCGTCTGCTGGACGCGTATCTTCCAATTGAGACATTCCACGTAAAGATTCTAGACCTCCAATACCACCTGGATTATCCAACTCAGCTTGCGCAATGCCTGTCACTAACGCACCTACAGATAAAACTGCGACAAGTAATTTTTTCATCATTTCATCTCCGCCTTTATGGCTTAAATTCTTTATTAGGCCGCCATAATGACGGCCGTAGCATTCAGTATCTGAAGGTTAAGCAATCTTAGTGATTTTGACTGGGCACTTCTTAAAGTCTGTCTGTTTAGACAGTGGATCAGTCGCATCTAGGATAAGCTTGTTAATCAAAATACGTGCATCAAAGAACGGTACGAATACCAAGCCTTTTGGCGGACGGTTACGACCGCGAGTTTCAACACGAACGCGTACTTCACCGCGTTTGTTTGCCATGAGTACTTCTTCACCACGACGAACATTGCGTGCTTTTGCGTCTTCTGGGTGCATGTAACACACTGCGTCTGGTACTGCTTTGTATAATTCAGGTACACGACGAGTCATGGTGCCTGTGTGCCAATGTTCAAGAACACGACCAGTACATAACCACATATCAAATTCATCGTTCGGTACTTCTGGTGGCGCTTCGTATGGCGCGGAAATGATCTTCGCTTTGCCGTCAGCATTGCCGTAGAAGTCCCAACCAGAACCTTCTTTCGCGTATGGGTCTGAACCTTCTTTAAAGCGCCACTGTGTTTCTTTACCATCAACAACAGGCCAACGTAGACCACGTACTTGGTGGTAGCGGTCGTATGGAGCCAAATCATGCCCGTGACCACGGCCAAATGTTGCGTATTCCTCAAACAGACCTTTTTGAACATAGAAACCGAAGTGGTGAGCATCGTCATTCAGTTCACGAGCTTCTTCGATAGGGAATTTGTCGACGTTACCATTGCGGTAAAGTACGTCGTACATTGTTTTACCACGGTATTGAGGCGCTTTCGCTAGAAGCTCTTCAGGCCACACTTCTTCCATTTTGAAGCGTTTCGAGAACTCCATTAGCTGCCAAAGGTCGGATTTTGCTTGACCGACTGTGCCCACTTGTTGGTACCAAGCTTGGGTACGACGCTCTGCGTTACCGTAAGCACCTTCTTTTTCAATCCACATTGCGGTAGGAAGAATAAGGTCTGCTGCTTGTGCTGTTGCTGTCGGGTATGGGTCAGACACAACGATGAAGTTTTCTGGGTTGCGGTAACCTGGAAGACGCTCTGTGTTGATGTTTGGACCGGCTTGCATGTTGTTGTTACATTGAACCCAGTAACAGTTCAGAACGCCGTCATTCAGCATACGGTCTTGCAATACGGCGTGGAAGCCAGGTTTTGGTGGAATCGTACCTTCTGGCAGTTTCCAGATGTCTTCTGCAATCTTACGGTGTTTAGGGTTAGCAACCACCATGTCCGCTGGTAGGCGGTGAGCAAACGTACCAACCTCACGAGCGGTACCACATGCTGATGGTTGGCCCGTTAGTGAGAATGGGCTGTTCCCCGGAGTCGAGATCTTACCGGTTAGTAGGTGGATGTTGTAAACCAAGTTATTCATCCATACACCACGAGTATGCTGGTTCATACCCATCGTCCATAGAGACATCACTTTCGTGTTTGGATCCGCGTATTGCTTCGCAAGCTCGATAAGCTTCTCTTTCTCAACACCAGAGATTTCAGATGCTTTCTCTACTGTGTATGGCGCTACTGATTTCTTGTACTCTTCGAATGAGATAGAAGTGAGTTTGCCAGAGTTCGGGTTCTTCGCTGCTTTTTGTAGCGGATCATCGTCACGTAGACCGTAGCCGATGTCAGTGTCTGCTTGAGTGAAGTTCGTGTGTTTGTTCACGAAGTCCCAGTTTACTGCATCGTTTTCGATGATGTAGTTTGCGATGAAGTTAGCAATTGCAAGGTCAGACTGAGGATTGAAAATGTAGCCGTGGTCTGCCAACTCAAATGAACGATGGTAGTAAGTAGAAAGCACGTTCACTTTAACGTGAGGGTGGCTTAGGCGGCGGTCAGTAATGCGAGTCCATAGAACCGGGTGCATCTCTGCCATGTTTGAGCCCCAAAGAACGAAAGCGTCTGCGTTCTCAAAGTCATCGTAACAACCCATTGGCTCATCGATACCGAATGCGCGCATGAAACCTACAACGGCAGAAGCCATACAGTGACGAGCGTTTGGATCAATGTTGTTTGATCGGAAGCCTGCTTTCATTAACTTTGACGCAGCGTAGCCTTCCATTACTGTCCATTGGCCTGAGCCAAACATACCTACGCTTGTTGGGCCTTTTTTCTCGAGGGAAGCTTTCCATTTCTCAGCCATGATGTCGAAAGCGTCATCCCAAGAGATAGGTGTAAATTCACCATCTTTGTGGAATTTGCCATCTTTCATTCGTAGCATCGGTTGAGTTAGACGGTCTTGACCGTACATGATCTTAGAAAGGAAGTAACCTTTGATGCAGTTCAGACCTTTGTTTACTGGTGCTTCTGGGTCACCCTGTGTTGCTACCACTTTGCCGTTTTGAGTGCCAACAAGAACAGAACAGCCTGTACCACAGAAACGACAAGGTGCTTTGTCCCATGTGATTTTGGTTTGATCAGAGCTTGCAATCAGGTTGGCTGCAGATGCTGGTAGTGTCACACCTGCGACAGCAGCAGCTGATGCAGCCGCGTTTGCTTTCACAAACGCACGTCTTGTCATTTTCATACTTCACCCTCGATTTGGGAATGTTGTGTTCCAGTGTCTTCTTCATCCGTTTCTTCAAGCCCAGTTTCGATTTGGTGATAAACCAATACCGTGCTTAAGACGTTCGGTAAATTGTTAATGGCATCGATAGTGTCTGTGATGAAACCTTGGTTCTCAGTTTCAAGTACGACGATAATCTTGCCTTCAGGACTGTCACCATAGATTTCCGCATTTTCGTGTGCTTCTATCTTTTGTTTGATTTCGTCCAAATGTTCCGGCAGCACATGTACTACCAAACTTGAAATATGCACTTCATTTAGTGACATATAGCTCTCTCATTTATTTTTATTGCCTTTGGCCGACGACATTCGGCTTAGGCTGTTATATTGCTCACATTGATGGATGAAGTCGGGCACACTGAAACACAGGCGCCGCAGCCGTTACACTCATCAAGGTCTAAATTGGGTTGTGCTACTTTCCCCAGTTCTAATTTGAACTGAATTGCCATCGGGTCGCACATATCCCCACAGCTTCGGCATTCGACATTTTGTTTTGCTAAGCAGTTATCGTTGATACTTGCTTTTGCTTGCCAAGGTTGTTCTGTTTTTGGCAAGAAAAGGGGCTCAGGACAGGCGTTTGCACATTGATAGCAAAATGTGCATTCATCGATGGAAAAATCGACCGAGGGGAATCCGCCATCACTTTTGGTTATAATCTTTGTTTCACAGGCCTCAATGCATTTACCGCAGCGAGTGCAATCGTCCGTAAACTGTTGCGGTTTAGTTAACCAAGGCAAACGTACGGCGTTGTCGGGGTGCGCTTTTCTTGCAAAGAGTCTTCTTCTGGAAAGGTCTACCACTTAGTCACCTCGAAACTTGGAACCCAAACTAAGCATAGTCCACAATTTTCATTAATAAACTGTCATTTAAACTAACGAAATTGTAGTTTTTGACATATTTGTATAAATACCTCTTAGGGGGTAAATGGTATGCAATATTGTTTTGGATCAATAAATTCCGTCGCAGGTGATCACATATTGATAAAGTTGAAAGGTAATGGGTTCATTGCACGTACAAATAGGATTGTTAATGGGCGAGGAACTCAGATTGTTTAAAAATGTGAAAAAGTCAGTGACGCGCACGATTGCGTCCGCGATGCTTCTTATTTTGCTGCTCTCAGTCGCTACGACTGGTTTTGCGATTTTTACGTTAGCGTCCAGTTTGAACGATGCTGAAGCCGTCAATGTTGCTGGCTCGATGCGAATGCAAAGCTACCGTCTGGCGAATGATATTCAGGTTAAATCTGTTGACTATTCTTCACATATTGACGCATTTGAACATTCGATATATTCACCTTCAATGAAAGCGCTTCAGCATTGGTCTGTGCCTGAAGACATCACTCACGATTACTACCGTCTTATTATCAGATGGCATGAACTCAAGGCGGTGCTGAGAGGAGACAACCCGGCAGAATATCAACTCCTAGTGGCCGGTTTTGTTGAACAAATCGATGAGTTTGTATTTAAGCTGCAAAGCTTTTCGGAGCAAAAACTGATTAACTTAGCCTGGATCGGCGGGTTAGGGTTGGGTGGCATTCTTTGTGTCAGTATGTTTGTCGTTCATTTTGTGCGCCTCGAAGTTGTTCGGCCTCTGCGTGCCTTAGTTTTTGCTAGCGAGCAAATTAAAAATCGCTCATTCAATATATCGCTCAATGTATCTAGCGACAATGAAATGGGAATACTGACTCGAACCTTTAACCGGATGGCGACAGACCTTGGTAAGTTGTACCGAGGATTAGAACAAGCGGTTGATGAGAAAACACGTAAATTGCAGCATGCCAACCAGTCTTTAGAGGTGCTGTATGACTCGTCAAAAGAACTCACGGCGTCGCGTATTAATCAAGACAATTTCCAGGCGATTTTGCAGCATATCGTCAGTCTTGAGGGCATTAAAGCGGTCAAACTTGAAATCGAGCAGCTGGGAGAACCGAGCTGGATATTGATGGAAGGAGAAGAATGCTGCCAAGATTGTGATGAAGATTGCCACGGTAAAGCCCTGATGCTAGATGGCGAGCACTTGGGCTATTTATATTGGAAAGCAGGGTTACCTTGTCCGAACGAGGCTCTTATTGACAACTTCGTGCAGATTTTATCACGCGCCGTGTATTACAATCGGGCGCAGCGCCAAGCAGAACAAATTCTGCTGATGGAAGAGCGAGCCACTATTGCTCGGGAGTTGCATGATTCATTGGCTCAAGCACTCTCTTACTTAAAAATTCAGGTCGCTTTGTTGAAGAGAAGCGTAAAGAACTTGCCTGACGAAAAGGCGATCGCGCAGGCTAATCAAGTTATTGCCGAGCTAGATACGGGCTTATCTGCCGCTTATACGCAGTTACGCGAGTTACTGACGACGTTTCGTCTTACGATTAAAGAGGGCAGTTTTGGCCAAGCATTGCAAGACATGGTTGAAACGCTCAGTGAACAAACTACTGCGGACATTACGCTAAAAAATAGACTTTCATCAACTGAACTGGATGCACATCAGCAGGTTCATTTACTACAGTTGATAAGAGAAGCGGCAATTAATGCTATCAAACATGCGCAAGCAGATAATATTCACATTCAATGTCTCGATAATGATGGAAAAGTCACAGTAACCGTTAGCGACGATGGAATAGGCTTTGAACATCAAGACGAAAAATTAAATCATTACGGTATGAGTATCATGCAAGAGCGGGCCGCTAGACTGCATGCCGATCTGCACATCGAAGCATCGATAAACAAAGGTTGTACCGTAAAATTAGAATTCCAACATAGTAAGGAAGTAAACAGTGACAGTGTGTAAAGTAATGCTGGTGGATGATCATCCACTCATGCGAAGAGGTATCCACCAGCTTTTAAGCTTTGAGCCTGAGTTTGAGGTCATTGCAGAAGCAAGTAATGGCGCGGATGCAGTAGCGAAAGCGCATGAGCTAGAACTGGATCTTGTACTTCTTGATCTTAATATGAAAGGCATGTCTGGCCTTGATACTTTGCAAGCACTGCGTGCAGATGGCTGTGAAGCCAGAATTGTCATTCTAACCGTTTCGGATAGCCCAGCAGATATAGAAGCAATAGTTCGAAGTGGTGCCGATGGCTATTTATTGAAAGACACTGAGCCTGATGAGTTGGTTGAGTTGCTAAAACAAGCGCACCAAGGGGACAAGGCATACAGCCAAGAAGTTTCTAAGTATTTGAGTGAACGTTCAGAGCAAGAGGACGTGTTTGATACACTGACCGATCGTGAATCTCAGATCTTAAGAGAGGTGGCAAGAGGTTTCCGCAACAAGCAAATTGCCGATCGTCTTTTTATCTCTGAGTCTACGGTTAAAGTACATATGAAGAGTTTACTTAAAAAGCTTCAAGTTCCTTCTCGTACTGCAGCAACCGTCCTTTATCTTGAGCGCTTTGGCGACATCAAATAACATTGTTGGATTTGAATCTGTAATAATAAATAAAATCAAACAGTTATATTGATTCTGACGAATAAAAAAACCGCCTGTTAGGCGGTTTTTTTACTTGTCTGGGCGAATAGAGTACAAGTCACTGTTGTGCTTACCACACTCCAAATAGTACTGATAAGCCACTTTTTTGCTTTCAGCAATGACTCTCATGCAGTGCATTTTCCCCTGTTCAAAATATCGAATCTCATATTCTACACTGGTATCAAGTTGCTCAGCGGCTGCCATACTTCGCCTCCATAAACCATCCAAAAAACATCCATGCAAATTATATGCCGTTATAGGGAGCGTCGTTCGGTACGTTTTTTAGCCGATAATTGCGCTCTAACTCACTTTTTTGCGGATAGCTGTGATCAAAAAGTTAATTTCAAACTCTATATATTATTAAGGTGGCAATCAATATTTGTCACACTGGTGTAAGTTTGCCGCAATACTAAGTGATACAGGTTGAGTATAGAACTTAATCAACAGAAAAGGGAATACGAATAAGTGACTAAATTAAAGGATGTATCTAATAAGGCGCTTCGTTATGGCCTTCTATTTTGTTTCGTATTTCTGCTTGCCGGTTGTGCGAAAAAGTTTTTATACAGCAATATCGATTGGTTCGTGCTCGATTACTTAGAGGACTATGTCTCGTTGCAAGGGGAACAAGAAGTCCTAGTGGAAGAGCGCTTATTATTGTTGGCAGACTGGCACAAGAAAGAGGAGTTACCATTATATATCGAACATTTAAAAGACCTTGAGAGATTAAAAGCGAGCGATATCACCTTAAATTACTTACAACAAAATCGAGATAGAATGCGAGCGCATTACGATAGAGTGGTAAGCAAAGCAGCACCAGATCTTTTTGCGTTAAGTTTGCAATTAACGAAAGAGCAAGAACGCGAGTTTTTGAGTAATGTACAAGAACATTATCAAGAGCGAAACGCAAAATATGCCGATAAGACAGAAGACGAAGTGCGTGAAATTATTCTGGATAACACTGAAGAGTGGATGGAAGAATGGCTAGGGAATCTATCAGGAAATCAGCGTCAATTAGCTCAAAGATTTTCTCAGCAAGTTATTTTAAACAGCCCTTTATGGAGAGATTATCGAGCCACGGTATATCAAGAGCTCGAATACTTGTTCGACAACAAATCTAATGTTGTGACTTATCAAGATATATTTATGCGACTCTTGTTCGAGCCAGAGAGTTATTATAGTGAGCAGCTTTCTCTGAATATTGACTCTAACTTTGCATTGGTTGATCAACTGACATTAGATGTTTCTCGTTCGATGACCGATAAGCAATGGCGTCATTTTCGTGAAAAGGTTAAAGAGTGGCGAGTACTGGCAGAGGAACTTTTAGATTAAATTCATGCTTCAATGAGCGAAAGCAAAGCGCAAAAGCCTTTCTTATCAAAAAATGATTCAAAGCAAATTCTTATTGAACTAAGAGCGTAACATAGCGTGAGGTTTGATGAGGCAACGTCAGCTTATCAATGCGTGATAAGGCCTCATCGTACAAAACAATGAGAATAAATATGAAACATTTAGTTGAAAGATTTCTTCGATACGTCACGTTTGATACCCAATCCAATCCACATGTGACGCTTTGCCCAAGTTCACCTGGTCAGCTTGTGTTTGCTGAGTTACTTAAAAAAGAGATGATCGAGCTTGGTTTAAGTGACGTGACTTTGGATAAAAATGGCTATTTGATGGCTAAACTGCCAGCCAATATTGACTATGAGGTTCCTCCTATCGGCTTCATTGCCCATATGGATACCGCGCCGGATGCATCTGGCAAAAACGTAAAGCCGCAATTCATCGAAGATTACCAAGGTGGCGATATTGCATTAGGGTTGGGGGATGAAGTGTTATCTCCCGTGCAATACCCCGATTTACATCACCTACATGGCCACAATCTTATTACTACCGATGGCACTACATTACTTGGCGCGGATAACAAAGCCGGTATCGCAGAGATTCTTTCCGCGGTAGCTCTGCTACTGGAAAACCCAGACATTCCACACGGCGACATTTGTATCGGTTTTACTCCGGATGAAGAAATCGGTCGTGGTGCAGATTTGTTTAATGTTAAAAAATTTGGCGCGAAATGGGCATACACTATAGATGGTGGCCCGCAAGGTGAGTTGGAATACGAAAACTTTAATGCAGCAAACGCTGATGTAATTTTTCATGGTGTTAGCGTTCATCCAGGTACTGCAAAAGGCAAAATGGTCAATGCGATGAACTTGGCTGCGAAATTTCAAGTTCAAATGCCCCAAGATCAAACTCCGGAAACAACCGAAGGTTACGAAGGGTTCTTCCATCTAAAATCGGCAGAAATGGGCGTTGCACGAAGCGAGCTAGGTTACATTATTAGAGACTTTGACCGTCAAAGACTTGAGGATCGAAAAGCCTTTATGCAGAAACTCGTCGATGAAATGAACACGGGTTTACGCCATGGTTCTGTAGAGCTAAAAATAAAAGACAGCTATTACAATATGAGAGAAATGGTTGAGCCTTACCCTCATATCATTGAGCTGGCAAAGCAAGCGATGGAAGCGTGTGATGTGGAACCGATTATAAAACCTATTCGTGGTGGTACAGATGGTGCTCGTTTATCTTTTATGGGTTTGCCGTGCCCGAATATCTTCACCGGCGGTTTTAACTTCCACGGAATTCATGAGTTTATTTCTGTTGAAATGATGGAAAAATCAGTACTCGTTATCGTCAAAATTGCTGAGCTTACAGCGAAAAAACACAGTTAAAAGACTACGTCGAGACCTCTTGCAGATTTAATAACAAAATAGCCCAGATCTTCCTGGGCTATTTAAATATTAAGATGGAATACTAGCGCACGTCTTTGTCTTCAATTTCAATGTCTTCTAGTGGTAACCAGTCGACTTTCACACCCGCTTGATCGAACATATCTTGACTGACTTGGATTTTATCTCCCCAGCGAGATAAAAAGTCTTCAGACTGCTCAGGGCAGTGTACGTGTGAGATCCCTGTTTGAATGATCTTTGCCGCGCAGTTAGGGCAAGGAAAATGCGTTACCCAAATATCACATCCGTCTAAGTCACGTTTTGAGAACAAAATTGCGTTCTCTTCCGCGTGCAGTGTTTTAAGGTATTTCAACTCGCGCTCATCGGTGTCGACACTGTCAGAAACACCATGCGGATAGCCATTAAATCCAACAGATACAATGCGATTCTGTTTAGTAATAACGGCACCGACTTGTGTTGATGGGTCCTTACTCCAAGATGCCACTAGTTCTGCCATCTGGTAAAAGCGTTTCGCCCATTTAGAAATCATAGTCATCCTCTCTGTCGAAGGCGTTGAATTAATTGAATGATAACCCATTTATATTAAAAAAATAGTCAAAATCGGGGTCTTGAGTATGAAGGCGTCACTTTTTACCTTTTTAGCCATAAAACGTTCTTATCTTGAGCACTGAATCTCACTTTACGCCCGAATACAATACTCCCGTTAGTGTTTCCAAACTCAAATTAAAACTCGCGATCTCCTAAGGCGTATATTAAATAGTTATGATTGAGTTGTATGTATATTGCTCATTGAATACCACTGTTAACTAAATTACTTTATTTTCCTTTTGTTTCTCATGTTTACATTTAGAAACACCTTGGGCGCTTTTCAGTGAAGTTTTCAGTGGCAGCAAGGAGTAAGGTTGATAGGAATTCAACAATATCCTGTTCTATAAAGACGGTAAATACATGCAAAAGAAACCACTTGTCGCACTAATGGCGGCTACAGCAATCCTCGCTGGATGCGGGGAAGCTAATAATGCCCAAACGAAAGGTCAAGCGCCTCTCGTAGTGACTCAGGATGTCACGGTTATCGACTACCAACCGAGCAAGTCTTATATCGGTCGCATTGAAGCAGTAGAAGATACCAATATTACCGCGCAGATTTCTGGCTACTTAAAAGCTCGTCACTTTGAAGAGGGGCAAATGGTAGAAAAAGGGCAGCTCCTTTACTCTATCGAGCCATCTTCTTTTGAAGCCCAAGTCGCGAGTGCTAAAGCCGCACTTGCACAAGCTAAAGCGGCGCTAAAAAAAGCCGAATTAGATCATACTCGAGGTAAAAACTTGTTGCCTCGCGGTAGTATCTCTCAATCTGAGTTTGATGCTTTAACAGCGGCACTTCTTGGTGCGAGAGCAGAGCTAGAAGCGGCAAATGCTCAACTTAAACTTGCTGAAGTTAACCTTTCCTATACTCAAATCCGAGCACCTTTTAGCGGACGTATTAGTGATACCAAAGTGAGTACGGGTGATCTGGTTTCTCCATCATCTGGCGTGCTGACGACATTGGTGAGCTTAGACCCAGTGCATACTTCATTTAGTGTGAGTGAGCGCGAGCGTTTAGCCATGGGTATGGATCAAGTCAAAGGCGACGGCTCAGCAGAATCAAACCGCGTTGAAGTTCAGCTTGAGCTGGAAAATGGTCAGTTTTTTGAGCATCTGGGTAAGCTCGATTTCTTAGGTAATCGTATTGACACCAAAACGGGTACGATTGCAATGCGTGCGCTAGTGCCAAACCCAGAGCAGAAGTTACTTCCGGGTCAGCACATCAAAGTGAACTTAAGAGATAAGAATACGAAGGACGTTATTGTTATTCCACGACGTGCCGTTCAGACTGACTTAGAAGGTGACTTTGTGATGGTGATGGCTGAGGGAAATGTCGCAGAGCGTCGTAACGTAGAGCTTGGCCCTCAGGTTGAACAAGGTATTATCATTCGAGAAGGGCTCGATCAGGAAGATACAGTTATTACACAAGGCCTACAACGTGTGCGTAATGGTGTAGAAGTGCGCCTTCAAGCACCTGCTGAAGATAAGCAGTAGGGGGCACTATGTTAAGTCGTTTCTTTATTCAGAGACCTAAATTCGCGCTGGTTATTTCGATCATATTAACGCTAGCCGGCGCGATCTCACTGGCGATTTTGCCAGTGGCGGAGTACCCACAGATAAGTCCGCCATCAGTCAGCGTTTCGGCATACTACACCGGTGCGAGTGCGGAAGTTGTCGAGCAGGCCATTGCTGACCCCATAGAGACCTCAGTCAACGGCGTTGAGGATATGATATACATGTCTTCAAAGAGCGCGAACGATGGCTCTTACAGCCTAAACGTCACGTTTGATGTCGGCACCGATCCAGATATGGCGCAAGTTAACGTGCAAAACCGCGTGTCACAGATTGAGTCAAAACTGCCTCAAGAAGTTCGCATGGTTGGTGTGACGGTGAAAAAGCGTTCACCTGACTTGCTGATGGTACTTAACTTCTATTCACCTGATGGCAAATACGATGATCAGTTCTTGATTAACTACATTAACTTGAATGTAAAAGATCAGTTGGCTCGTGCGAAAGGTATCAGTGAAGTTAACGTGATTGGTGGTGGCGAATACGCAATGCGTGTTTGGTTAGATCCTGAAAAAATGGCCAACCTTAAGCTAACCACGTCAGACGTATACGCCGCTTTGGCTGAACAGAACGTTCAAGTTGCGGCAGGGCGTGTAGGTGCAGCACCATACAACAATCCGCAAGAAGTTCAGTTTAACCTTGTGACCAAAGGTCGCTTGGAAAGCGTGAATGAGTTTGAGAACGTAGTCCTTCGAGCTAATCCCAATGGCTCTACGGTTTATCTGAAAGATGTTGCTCGCGTTGAACTAGGCAAAAAGTTCTACGATGGTAACGGTAAGTTCCGTGGCCAGGACGCGTCAATCGTTGCGTTGTCTCTTCAATCGGATGCGAATGCGTTAGAAAGTGGTCAGGCCGTCATGGAGCTCCTTGAAGGCTTGAGCAAAAACTTCCCAGAGGGAATGGAATACGAGACCAGCTACGATACAACCGTGTTCGTATCTGAATCGATCAAAGGGGTAGTAAAAACACTGATTGAAGCGATTCTATTGGTGATTGCTGTAACTTACTTGTTCTTGGGTAGTGCGCGTGCAACGTTGATTCCTGTTGTCGCGATCCCCGTTTCTCTGATTGGTACGTTTGCCATCATGCAGGCAACGGGCTTCACCATTAATACGGTTACTTTGTTTGGCTTGATCCTTGCGATTGGTATCGTGGTGGACGATGCGATTCTGGTTATCGAAAACGTCGATACTACCATGGCGAAAGACCCAACCATCTCACCGCGTAAAGCGACGTTGCTAGCGATGAAAGAAGTAACGGGCCCAATCATCACGTCGACCTTGGTTCTACTTGCGGTATTCATACCCGTCGCCATGCTGCCAGGTATCACCGGTATCATGTATCGCCAGTTCGCTTTGACCATCTGTATTTCGGTTGTGATTTCATCCATCAATGCATTGACGCTGTCTCCAGCACTTTGTTCTCTGGTATTGAAGCAGGGTGGGGGCAATACCGCTAACTGGTTCCAGGCTTTCAACCGAGGCTTAGAGCGCATCACTACGCGTTATGGCCAGATCGCTGGTTTCTTGGTGAAGAAGTCTTTACTGCTCGTGACGTTCTTTATAGTTGCTATCGCAGCGGTCACTTTCTTTGCGAAAACTACCTCTACAGCGTTTGTTCCTCAAGAAGATAAAGGCATTTTGCTGGTTAACGTACAGCTACCAGATTCAGCCTCTTTATCACGTACTGAAGAAGTCACCAATGATTTAATGAAAATGATCGGTGAAGAACCTGGTGTGGATGGTGTGACGGTTGCGAACGGTTACTCGTTTATGACAGGCGCAGCAGCATCAAACGGTGCTTCTGTATTTATCAAATTGCATGACTGGGATACTCGTAACTCGCTGCAAGGAGAGCACTCTGCTAATGCTATCGCGGCACGTATTAATGGGCGAGCGGCGACAGAGTTACCTCAAGCGGTTGTTTTTGCGATGGGACCACCGGCGGTTCCTGGTATGGGCGCTGCGTCTGGTTTTGAGTTTGTGCTTGAAGACACGCTAGGTCGAAGTCGTACCGATTTGTCGATGGTCATGGGAGAAATGATCCAAACGGCTAACCAAGCGCCTGAAATTGCCTACACGTTTAGCACGTTCCGCGCGAATGTTCCGCACTACTACGTTGATATCGATCGTGAGAAAGCGCAGCAATTAGGTATTTCGCTGTCGTCTATTTTCCAAACCTTGCAAGGCAACTTAGGTTCGCTTTATGTGAATGACTTCACCATGTTTGGTAAGAACTTCCGCGTAACCATGCAAGCTGATAGCCAGCACCGTAGCAGCATGGAAGATCTAGAGCGTTTCCATGTTCGTTCTTCGAACGGTGATATGGTTCCGTTAAGTACGCTAGTGAGCTACGAGCAAGTGTTTGAGCCTGATGTGGCATGGCGTTACAACATGTACCGCAGTGCTATCATTCAAGGCCAACCAGCTCCGGGTTACTCTAGTGGTGATGCGATTGCCGCAATGGAACGCGTTGCTGCTGAAGTTCTTCCGCAAGGGTATACGTATGAATGGACAGGTATGGCTTATCAGGAAGTGCTTGCGGGCAACCAAGCCATTTATGCGTTTGCGCTGGCTTTGATATTCATTTACTTGTTTATGGTGGCTCAGTATGAGAGTTGGAGTATTCCACTGGCTATTATTTTGGTGGTCCCAGTAGCAACGTTAGGTTCCTTCCTTGCGTTGAATCTAACTGGCACGCCGCTTAACTTGTATGCCCAAATTGGTCTTGTCTTGCTCATAGCCTTGGCGGCGAAAAACGCAATTTTGATTGTGGAGTTCGCCAAGCAAGAGCGTGAAGAAAAAGATGCTGATATCGATAGTGCAGCGGTTAAAGGAGGCACGTTACGTTTCCGCGCTGTGAATATGACATCTTGGTCATTTATCCTGGGTATCTTCCCGCTTATCTTTGCCGCTGGTGCGGGGCACGTGAGTCAAAACTCACTCGGCGTGTCGCTGATTGGTGGTCTATTGTGTGTGCTTCTAGCAGGTACATTCTTGATCCCAGGCTTCTACGCCCTGGTGCAAAGACAGCGTGAGAAAGTTCATGGCGGCAACACCAAGCTGGTTCCTCTTGATGATGAATAATCACATCCGAAGTGCGCAGTAAGCACGAAGTGACAATTGAAAAAAAGCCCGAAGCAATGATTGCCTCGGGCTTTCTATTTTGAAAAAGGGTTATTTTAGCGCAGTTTTGAATTGTGCAACGGCTTCATCCATATCATGAGCTTGAGCAGAGACAGAGTTCACTTCGTGCAAGCATTCCTGAGCGGATTGCATGTTATTCTCAGATATTGCGTTTAGCTCGGTGATTGAACCGCTAACTTGGTTCATAACGATACCTTGTTCTTCAATTGCTGAAGCTATGCGCTCCGAATTAGCTTGAATTGAATGCATGTCAGTGATGATCTGCTGCAGGCTAGAATCCAGTTTTTCAGAAGCATTAAGTGTTTGTTGCCCTTGATCGTTACATTGATCAATATCAGCAACAACTGTAGACATTTGAGTTTGAATATCTGCAACGACCCGCGTGATTTCCTCTGTGGATTGATGAGTTCGGCTAGCTAGGGCGCGTACTTCATCGGCAACAACTGCAAACCCGCGGCCTTGTTCGCCTGCTCGCGCGGCTTCAATTGCTGCGTTGAGAGCTAGTAGGTTGGTTTGCTCTGCAATTTCTTGGATGATGTTCACGGCACCACCAATTTTATCTACATGCTGATTCAGCGAGCCAATCGACTGCTGGCTGTTTGATAAAATCGTGGTTAGTTGACCGATGTTGGTTACCGTCGCCTCAACAACTCCTCGACCTTGTTCGGCATTATTCGCTGCCTGATGTACGCCTTCTACCGCAACTGATGTGCTTTCAGAGATTTCACCTATTGTGGCAACCATTTGCTGAACTGCCGTCGCCATTGATGCAGTGTGGTCAGTTTGAGTGTGGAATTGCTCCATAACGCCTTCTAACTCACGATGCATATTATCGGTACTTGCAGTGAGTTGCGCCGATTTTTCTTGGGTACTGCTAATTAGATGCTCAAGCTTATCCAATAGGTCATTGAGGTGATGACTGATATCAAATAGCTCGTCTTGACCTTTCAAATCAGATCGAAGTCCCATGTTGTTCGTTTCGCTGATACTTCGAATGGTGCCAAGTAAGCTATTCACTCGCGTATTGATTGAACGTGAAATTTGCCAAATCAATGCGAAAATAACGACTAAGATCAGAGCTGTAATGACCTGCTTGATGGTCGACATTTGTTCATCACGTTGTGCGGCAGCAGAGCTAAGGGCTGTGGAAAAGGTTTCAAATTGCTCTTCTACGGCATGAGATAATGCGCGAGTTTCACCGAGTAGGCCTTTGTCATAAGCAACCCCAACAACTTGCTTTTGGGCCGCCAATTGCTTACCTGTTTTGATAAGCTCCGGAGCATATTGTCCATCAAGCAAGTCACTATTGAATAGTCCTGCTTTTACCGCAGAGTCAAAACGGACTAATGCCAATAACTGCTGGTGGTCTGAACGTTGTTTTGCTTCTAATAGTGCTTGTTCGTAACCAGCGAGAAGCCCACTCTTTGAATCAAGCCCGTATCGTTGGTAAGCGCTGACCAGATTCTGAAAGCCCCTTTGGTATGCGAGCAAGTCTTGCTTAAATTGTTGACTGGAAGGTAATTCATTACTCTTGAGTATGTTCGCAAGCTCTTTTTCTGTGTCTATAAACTTGTCAACATTGGCGTCAAACTTATTTAGATATTTGTCATTACTACGTAGTAGGAAATCTTTTTCATTTCTGCGTAAGTTTAGTAAGCGTATTTCTAGATCACCAACGAGTTTGATGGCGTGATTAAGGTCATTGCTCTTATTTTCAAAATGGGATGACGTACCCAAAAGGGCTACGATGCCTAAAATGGCGATAACTCCGAGGAAGTAGAGTTTTTGCCTAATAGTCATATTGTTGTTTCCTGAATAAGTAACTAAAAAGAGAAATCCAATGAGATTTCCAAGGGCTAGCAAACGTTGTTCAACTAACATGTCGAGAAAACGACATGCACTAATACAGCACTTTTTTACGTTGCTGTTTTTTCGCTCCGTGCTTGTTTTTTGTATCAAGTCGTCGGCGTTGAGAAGCGCGGGTTGGTTTCGTTTTAATACGCTTCTTCTCCTGTAAAGCGGCAGCTTTTATCAATGCTTGAAGCCGATTTAGGGCGTCTTCCTTATTTTGTTCTTGTGTCCGAAATTGTTGCGCTTTGATGATGATCACGCCATCTTTACTTATACGACTATCAGAAAGTGCAAGTAATCGCTCTTTGTAAAAGTCAGGTAAGCTTGAATGCCGGATATCAAAGCGCAGGTGTATAGCGGACGCTACCTTGTTAACGTTCTGGCCACCATTCCCTTGAGCTCTAATTGGGGATAATTGAATTTCCCACTCTTGAATTGTGACGGAGTTCGAAATTTTGAGCATGATAAGTAAATGCCGGTAAGGACGATTGAAAGAGCTGATAAATTAACATTACAGATGCACAAATAGAAGAAAAGACATGAGCACGATTGATTTTAGACCCTATGAAGGATTCATATTTGATATGGATGGTACTCTAATCGATACCATGCCAGCCCACTTGGCAGCTTGGCAAGCAACTGCTGAGCGTTTTGATTTTCCGTTTTGTCAGGAGTGGTTTCACAGTTTAGGAGGGATGCCGAGCTTTAAAATTGTTGAGGAACTAAATCGTGTGCATGAGCTTTCATTAGATCCTAAAACTGTCGCGACATTTAAAATGGAAACATTCGCTGCTATGGAGCTTCATGGTGACGTTATTCCTTGCACGAACATCGTGTTAGAGGAATATTTAGGCCATAAGAAAATTGCAGTCGGGACTGGCAGCCAACGAGAAAGTGCCATGCGCTTATTAAGTCATGCAGGTTTATTAGACAAGTTGGATGTTGTAGTAACCGCGAGTGATGTAGAGAACCATAAACCCTTTCCAGATACCTTTTTGGTGGCCGCGCAACAACTCGGCGTGGAGGCGTCACAGTGTCTTGTGTTCGAGGATACTGAGTTGGGGAAGCGAGCGGCGCATGCAGCTGGTATGGATTGCGTTATGGTGCAAGATAATGAGTTGATCTTTTTCCCAAAACCATAGTGGCAATATCCCTTAATATGAGATCAAAATGGGGTGCAAATGCACCCCATTAATTTTTACCACATCATCGATCATGAATCATAGATGCTTATTCTGGTTGAACTAGCTCTTGGTATTCAAATGAAGGTACCACAACTTCTACGCGACGGTTTTTCTCACGACCTTCGCGAGTGCTGTTGTCAGCAACTGGGTTTTCTTCACCCATACCTTTAACTGTCAAACGATCTGAACCAATGCCAGCTGCGGTTAGGTAATCAGCAACAGATTGAGCACGACGCTCAGACAGTTTTTGGTTGTATGCCGCAGGGCCTGAGCTATCCGTGTAACCAGTAATCTCTACTTGAGCTTGAGGATATTCGTTCAAGAATGAAACAAAGTTGTCCAGACGTTCAGAAACGGACTCTGTTAACTTAGCACTATCGAATTCAAACGTACCTGTACCGTACTCTTCTTTGTGCACCTTGCTCATCATCACTGGTTCTGGATCTGGCTCGATCACTTCTTCCGTTACAACTGCTGCAACAACTGGAGCTGCTGCGAATTTGTAGTTAACACCGATACCAAAGAAGTTAGCATCCATGTCGTCCCACACGTCGTCAGACATATCTTGGTAGCGTTGGTATTCAGCGCGAACACTCCAGTTTCTATCGATCGAGTATTCAGCACCCAAAGAACCTGTTGGGACAAAGTCTGTTTCGTCATCAGACATCATGTAAGCACCACCGATCTTAGCAAATAGATTCCAAGAGTCGTTTAAGTGCCAGTTGAATTTAGGTGCAAGTGTTAAAGCCGTTAGATTGCCGTCAATCGTATTAATCGTATTAGCCCCTGACCTAGAGTTTCCTTCATAGTCGCCTAAGAAGTCTACGCCGTACTCTAGCCCGATGATATCGGTAAAGTCATAACCGATATGTAGTCCTGCACCGAACGCTTCATCATCACAAGGGCTATTTAGATAGCAAGCGTCGTCAAGTGTAGTCATGCCCACTTTGCCCCCGATGTACATTTCAGCTTGAGCAGAGTTTAAAAGCGCGCTACTACCAGCTACCACTGCTGCTACTGCAATTGCTACTTTGTTCATAATGTTTCCTTGTATTGATTGCATATTAACTTCTACTTCGTTTTATCAAAAAATTAGAAAAAACCAGCGTTTATAAGAAATTAGTTTAATATTCTAATCATTTCATATCAAGCAACAATATATTTGAACTTGATCAACATTTACTACCCAAAAATACCTCACAAACTTCTGATATTTCTTACATTGTAGTAAAGATTTTTTGGTGCATAAGAAAATTGATGATTATTTTGAACTTTTTTTCGTAAACTTTACTTTACATTGTGCGCGGTGGTTAACAGGTGGTTTTTATTTGCATTTATTTGCAAAAACTGATTGCAAGTCTACGCCTAAGCCGATAAGTTACTTAGACGCTAGACAGAAAATGACCACAGCCCTTGATGCTGCTCGCTTTGTGAACAATGTTGCAATGAGTTCAGTTGGTAAAAATGGGGTCGGAAATAAAACCAGGAAGTAGAAGTAATGTTTCAAACTGATGATGTAAGAATAAATAGAGTAAAAGAGTTATTGCCACCTGTTGCAGTATTAGAGAAGTTCCCAGCGACTGAAACCGCTTCTTCGACCACTTTTGATTGCCGTAACGCCATTCACAATATTCTTGAAGGAAAAGACGATCGATTACTCGTGATCGTTGGCCCGTGTTCTATTCACGATCCGGCTGCCGCGGTTGAGTACGGTAAAAAGCTAAAAGTACTACGTGATGAACTGGGCGAGCAGCTTGAGGTTGTTATGCGAGTTTATTTTGAAAAGCCGCGTACGACCGTTGGTTGGAAAGGCCTTATCAATGACCCTTACTTAAATGACACCTATAAGCTAAATGATGGTCTACGTATCGGACGTAAACTTCTTCTTGATCTAACCGATATGGGCTTGCCAACGGCAAGTGAATTCTTAGATATGATCACACCTCAGTACGTGGCGGATTTGATCAGTTGGGGCGCTATCGGTGCTCGTACGACAGAATCTCAGGTTCACCGCGAGCTAGCTTCTGGTCTTTCTTGTCCTGTAGGTTTCAAAAACGGTACAGACGGGAATATTAAAATAGCGAGCGACGCGATTCGTTCTGCAAGCGCTTCCCATCACTTCCTTTCAGTAACAAAATACGGTCATTCCGCGATCGTAGAAACCGCTGGTAATCCAGACTGCCATATTATTCTACGTGGCGGTAAAGAACCAAACTACAGTGCAGCACATGTAGCTCAAATTAAAGATGAGCTGGACACTGCAGGTCTACCGAAAAAAGTGATGATTGATTTTAGCCATGCTAACAGCTCGAAGCAGTTCAAGCGTCAAATGCTGGTGTCTGATGATGTATCCGAGCAAATCTCTGCTGGCGAAGAAGCCATTTTTGGAGTGATGATCGAGTCTCATTTAGTTGAAGGTCGCCAAGACTTAGTGGATGGTAAAGCAGCCACTTATGGTCAGTCGATTACTGATGCATGTATTGGTTGGGAAGATACGGAAACGGTACTTCGTCAGCTTTCTGATGCAGTAAAAGCGCGCCGCAACAAGTAAACTCAACAGAAAAACTTTTTTTAAAAGTGAATAGTGAAGAGCCAGAGGTACTATGCCTCTGGCTCTTTTTGTTGAGAATTACTCTCATATCTTTCTATTGCTTCTGCTTTCCTATATGTTATCTGTATACGTTGTAACCAAAAGGAATTTGGAATTGAATCGTAATGTATGGCTTCTATCCCTCTGCCAAGCCTTATTAATGACAGGGAATATTTTACTCATATCTGTTATTGCCCTTATTGGCAAAACACTTGCGCCGTCATCAAGTTTTATCACATTACCAGTTGCACTGCAGTTTTTGGGACTGATGGCCGCGACAATTCCCGCGTCGCTAATTATGGGCAAGTTAGGGCGTCGCCTTGGTTTTAGCCTTGGTAATGTCATTGGCATTTTGGGTGCTAGTCTAGCGACGTATGCATTAAGTCAACAAAACTTCTATCTGTTCTGCATGTCTACGTTTTTGCTTGGTGTTGGTATAGGTTTCGGTACTCTATACAGGTTTGCTGCCATTGAAGTGTGTGAAGAGTCGGCAAGGCATAGGGCGATTTCGATATCTATGGCGGGTGGGGTGTTAGCGGCGATCCTTGGACCTAATTTGGCGGTGTACTCACAGCAGTGGTCAGGTGATGGCTTATACATTAGTGCATTTGCTGTGCTTGTCGTGCTTTATATAACCGCGTTGGTTGTGCTACAAACCATTCGTTTTCCACCTGCACACACGCAGGCGCTACACGCTAAGGCGGATAAGCTGAGACTGATTATTCGTCGACCTAATTTCATGCTGGCCGTTATCGCGGCAATGGTTGCGTACGCGGTGATGAACATTTTAATGACAGCAACTCCTTTAGCGATGATTGGTTGTGGCTTTGATTTTGATAAAGCGGCAGGAGTGATCGAATGGCACGTGTTGGGTATGTTTGCACCTGCGTTTGTCACGGGCCGTCTGATAGAGCGGTTTGGCGCTAAGAATATGATTTTGGCGGGTGGATTGCTATTTGTTGCTTGTATTGGAATTAATATACATGGAGTGTCTATCTGGCATTTTAGTCTTGCTTTAATCCTGTTAGGAATAGGGTGGAACTTTATGTTTATCGCAGCAACCGGGCTGTTTAGTCAAAGCTATGAAGCGAAAAACAGAAGCAAGGCTCAAGCGTTTAATGAATTCTTCGTGTTCAGTTGTGTCACCATCACCGCATTACTATCTGGTTGGCTTGAGTCTACCGTAGGTTGGCAGAATCTTAATTTGTATGTTCTTCCATTTGTGTTACTCGTTATCGCGATGTTTGCGTTAAAAACGAATAAAAAGCCAGAATCACAAACCGCTTAATTAAGGCTTAATATATAACCCGGCCGATCGTGTCGGGTTTGTTTATTAGCTCAAATCAACAATCTCTTCTTTATGTTTTTATCGATAATGTGAATTCCCACAATAAAAATGTCGATTTGATAAGACTTTTTATCTAACTTTTTGTAATAAAAATAAAAATCCTGTATATATCTTGCCGAAAATCAATAAAAACTAAAGAAGTTTCGTCTATGTCAGCCAATATTTCTCATAAAGCTCAAGAAACTCTCGTGAGGGAGTCTGAGGAACTCGTCTCAACAACGAACTTACAAGGTGTTATTACATATTGTAATGAAGCCTTTTGCCGCGTTGCTGAATACACTCACGAAGAACTTGTCGGTCAGAACCACAATATAGTTCGTCATAATGATATGCCTAAAGCCGCTTTCGGTGACATGTGGGCACGCCTTAAACAAGGTAAAGCCTGGCGTGGAATGGTTAAGAATGCCACTAAGTCTGGCGGTTACTATTGGGTTGATGCTTATGTCACCCCTATCTACGAAGACAACCATGTTGTTGGGTATCAATCAGTGCGCGTGAAACCAAAGCGAGAGTGGGTTGATATTGCGACAAAAGCCTACAAAAGCATGCGTGCTGCAGAGAAGTCTGGTCGAACTTGGTCGTTGAAAATCAATGAAACCATTCGCTATGCGATTCTACTTGGTGCACTAACCGCACCTGCAACCGCATATGCGTTGTCTGTTGAAGGGCCGTTGGCTTGGCTTGCAAGTGCGTTACCTGCAAGTGTTCTGGCTCTGTTATTCCGCCAAGAGTTAATTGATACACCTCAGCAACTTAAAAAGTTACAAAAGCAATATGACAGCGTAAGTCGCTTGATCTATTCCGGTAACACGGCATTTTCGATTGCCGATTTCCATATCAAAATGCTATCCGCAAGAATTCGAACCGTGTTAGGAAGAATGACTGACTCCGCATTGCCTTTGCAGCATTGCGCCGAAGAGCTCAGTCAAACAACGGCAGAAGTCTCGGCTGCATTAAATCAGCAAAATACCGATATTCATCGTGTGCGAGATGCTACCCAAGAGGTGGAGTCGTCGGCAAATTCGGTTTCTTCGAGTACCAATGATGCCCATATGTTGATTGATGATACATTGAAGTCATGCTTGATGGCGAAGGAGACCATTGATCAAACGCACACCAATCTAGCGCAATTAAGCCTTCAAGCTGAAAAAGCGACGGAAACGACGTATCAACTGAGTGATCAGGCGCAGAAGGTGAACCATTTGATGGAAGAGATTGGTGGGATCGCAGAGCAAACCAATTTACTGGCACTTAACGCGGCGATTGAAGCAGCAAGGGCAGGGGAGCAAGGTCGTGGTTTTGCTGTTGTAGCTGATGAGGTCCGCGCGCTTTCTGGGCGTACATCCAATGCAACTGAACAAATCCAAGCTTCTATCTCCACTATGTTGGCAACGATTCAAAGTTGGCAGAAAGATATTCTGGCAAACAAAGAGCAAACCGATGCCTGTTCTCAAGTAGCAGAACAAAGCGCGTTGCGTTTGTCTGAAGTTGAACAGATGATGCAAACCATGAGTGGGCTGATGGTTGATGTAGCAGAAGCGGCGAATAACCAGTTAAAGCTATCTAGTGATGTAAACCAGCACATTCATTCTATCGCTTCGACCGCAGAACAAAACTTGGCAGCAACACATTCAGTTGAGCAAAATAGCCGACAGTTGAAAGACCAAGTACAAGATTTCTATCAGCTCGCACTTCGATTTGAAGACAAATAGTCGTAACGAAAGTTGTGATGTTTATGCCCTGGCTGCGTTTATGCGAATAGGAGCCAGATAAAGAAAGCCCCGCCATTGCTGGTGGGGCTTTTCAGTTTTCACATTCGCAATAGAGAAAACTGACTATCTTTTTACTGCAATTACGCGAGTAGCTCTTTTGCTGTGTTCACTACGTTTTCAGTTGTGAAACCAAACATTTTGAATAGTTCGCCAGCTGGTGCAGATTCACCGAATGAAGTCATACCGATGATGCGACCGTCGAAGCCTACGTACTTGTACCAGAAGTCAGCAATACCTGCTTCAATTGCGATACGTGCTGTTACGTCTGATGGCAGTACAGCTTCACGGTAAGCGGCGTCTTGTTTGTCAAATGCGTCTGTTGATGGCATTGAAACAACGCGTACTTTCTTACCTTCAGCAGTTAGCTGTGCTGCTGCTTCTACTGCTAGTTCAACTTCAGAACCTGTTGCGATAAGGATTAGCTCAGGCTTGCCTTCGCAATCTTTCAGAATGTAAGCACCTTTCGCGATGTCTGCTACTTGTTCTGCTGTGCGCTCTTGTTGCGCAAGGTTTTGACGAGAGAAGATAAGTGCTGTCGGTGCATCTTTACGTTCAATCGCTAGTTTCCAAGCTACAGCGGACTCAACTTGGTCACATGGACGCCATGTGCTCATGTTTGGTGTTAGGCGTAGCGATGCCATTTGCTCAACTGGTTGGTGAGTTGGACCATCTTCGCCAAGACCGATAGAGTCATGCGTGTACACTTGGATGTTCTGAATTTTCATCAGCGCAGCCATACGCATTGCGTTACGTGCGTACTCCATGAACATTAGGAATGTTGCGCCGTAAGGAACGAAACCACCGTGTAGCGCGATACCGTTCATGATCGCTGTCATACCGAATTCACGTACGCCGTAGTGGATGTAGTTACCAGAGAAGTCGCTTGCTTCTAGAGACTTAGAACCAGACCACATTGTTAGGTTAGAAGGTGCTAGGTCAGCAGAACCACCCATGAACTCTGGTAGTAGAGCACCAAATGCTTCTAGAGCATTTTGAGACGCTTTACGTGATGCAATGTTTGCTGGGTTAGCTTGAAGATCAGCAATGATTTGGCTTGCTTTCTCTTCCCACTGTGCAGGAAGCTCACCGTTTACGCGGCGTTTAAATTCAGCTGCCAGCTCAGGGTACGCTGCTTCATAAGCTGCAAATTTCTCGTTCCACGCTGCTTCCTTAGCTGCGCCTGTTTCTTTCGCTGACCATTCTGCGTAGACTTCTTGCGGAATTTCAAAAGGACCGTGCTCCCAACCTAGTTCTTTGCGTGTTGCTGCGATTTCTTCTGCACCTAGTGGCGCACCGTGACAATCGTGTGAACCAGATTTGTTTGGTGAACCAAAACCGATGATAGTCTTAGTACAGATAAGTGTAGGACGTGGATCCGCTTTCGCCGCTTCAATTGCTGCGTTGATTGCGTCAGCATCGTGACCATCGACTGCAGGGATTACGTGCCAACCGTAAGCTTCGAAACGCTTAGGTGTGTCGTCAGAGAACCAACCTTCAACGTGACCGTCGATAGAGATGCCGTTGTCATCCCAGAACGCGATCAGCTTGCCTAGACCTAGAGTACCTGCGAGAGAACATGCCTCGTGCGAAATACCTTCCATCAGACAGCCGTCGCCCATGAACACGTAAGTGAAGTGGTCAACGATGTCGTGGCCTTCTTTGTTGAACTGTGCTGCTAGCGCTTTTTCAGCTAGAGCCATACCAACCGCGTTAGTGATGCCTTGACCTAGCGGACCCGTTGTGGTCTCGATACCTGGCGCGTAACCATACTCTGGGTGACCAGGAGTTTTAGAGTGAAGCTGACGGAAGTTTTTCAGATCGTCGATAGACAACTCGTAACCTGCAAGGTGCAGTAGAGAGTAAATCAGCATTGAGCCGTGGCCGTTAGACAGTACGAAACGGTCGCGGTCTGCCCACTCAGGGTTTGATGGGTTGTGGTTTAGATGAGAGCGCCAAAGAACTTCAGCGATGTCAGCCATACCCATAGGTGCACCTGGGTGACCAGAGTTAGCTTGTTGAACACCATCCATGCTTAGCGCACGGATTGCATTTGCTAGATGTTTACGATCCATAGTGATTACTTCTCGATATTTGATTTAAATAGAGGGAACTCGCCGAAACAAGTTCAAATAGAATTTTTTGAAAATAGTGCTGATGGTAAAAGCGAGTAGACGGGCTACTCGCTTTTGGTAAGCAATTAAAGCTTAGCTTCGATCATCGCTTCTAGTTTGCCTTGGTCAACGGCGAAGTTGCGGATACCTTCAGCCAGCTTCTCAACAGCCATTGGGTCTTGGTTATGTTCCCATAGGAACTCAGCGTGAGTCATTGGTGCTGGACGCTCAGCTGCGCCTTTAGAATCAACTAGTTTCTCAACTACTTCACCCTCAGCTGCTTCTAGTTCTGCAAGTAGAGCAGGAGCGATAGTTAGACGGTCACAACCAGCTAGTTCTAAGATCTCACCGATGTTACGGAAGCTTGCGCCCATAACTACAGTTTTGTAGCCGTATTCTTTGTAGTAGTTGTAGATCTTAGTTACAGATAGTACGCCTGGATCTTCTTGAGCTTCGAAGTCACGGCCTTCTTTCGCTTTGTACCAGTCCATGATACGACCAACGAATGGCGAGATTAGGAATACACCCGCTTCTGCACAAGCACGTGCTTGAGCGAACGAGAATAGAAGCGTTAGGTTACAGTTGATGCCTTCTTTTTCTAGGATCTCAGCTGCGCGAATGCCTTCCCAAGTTGAAGCCAGTTTGATAAGGATACGGTCGTTAGTGATGCCAGCATCGTTGTACATTTTCACTAGTTGACGAGCTTTCGCTACGCTGCCTTCCATATCGTAAGATAGACGAGCGTCTACTTCTGTAGAGATACGACCTGGGATAGTTTTTAGGATTTCTTTACCGATGTTTACTGCAAGCATGTCACAAGTATCTTGAACTTGTTGAGCTTTGTCGTTGCTCTGTGCTTTAGCGTATTCGATTGAAGCATCGATTAGAGGTGCGTACTCTGCGATTTGAGCGGCTTTAAGGATAAGAGAAGGGTTAGTTGTTGCGTCTTCTGGCTGATACTTTTTAATTGCATCAATCTCGCCAGTGTCTGCTACTACAGTCGTTAGTTTACGAAGTTGCTCTAACTTGTTGCTCATAATCGATCATCCTATTTAAATGGGCTTAAGCGTGATTTTTGTTATCACAGCTTGTGCATTTGCAAGCGAGTTAGCTAACCGTCTCATCGCATTTAATGAGACATCTGCTCAGCCAACTACGGAAAATTTCGTTACCGAACAAATGCTATGAACATTTGATCGATAGCTGAGTAAATGATGTGTCCATATTTATCCTATCTATGCTGAAAGTCAATCGCTGAAATGGACTTATAGTGAACTTCATCAACGTTTTTTTACTGTGTGTTTAGTGGTTAACCCAAATAAACGTTTGCCCTTATTGTTCAAAGCTTGAGCGTTGTCCAAGAGGGTAAAAAATTGTAGTGAGAAAATGTTATTGCGATGAGCAAATGTAGCGTTTAAATTGATAAAGAACATATGCTAAGTCAATGAGCATATGTTCACTTATTGCATACAATATCGATCCTCTTAAAGGGCGAGAGAAACCATGAGCAGTTCTAATCAAGATATTTCCATTGAAAACACGGATTTGTTGACAGAGATTTCCGTCGCGTATTATCAAGACGGTGCGACTCAGGAAGAGATATCGAGAAAATTTGCCATATCACGCGCAAAGGTCGGGCGAATGCTCAAGCAGGCGCGTGATGAAGGCATTGTTGAAATTACCGTTAAATACCATCCGGTGTTCAGCGCCAAGATTGAACAACGTTTGATCGAGCGATTCGGCGTTAAGCGCGCGCTTGTTGCTCTTGATCAACCGAATGAAGAAGCGCAACGACTACAGGTATCGGGATTGGTGTCCAATTATCTCACTAGCACGCTCAAAAACGGCATGGTGGTGACGGTCGGACAAGGGCGCAACGTGTCGTCTGTCGCTCACCATATTGGTGTTATTACGCCGCGTGATTGTAAATTTGTGTGTGGCATTGGTGGTATTCATCCGCGTGGCGGTATGTATAACGCCGACCATATTTGTCGTCAGTTGGCGAAGAAATATGGGGGGACCTCTGAAACACTTTATGCGCCGGCTTACGCAGAAAACAGAGAACAGAAGTTGGCCTTTATGCAAAATGCAACCGTGAAACAAACGCTCGACCTAGCACGTAAAGCCGATGTCGCTTTGGTTGGTATTGGTGACATGAGCGAAAACAGTTACATGGTCGACTTAGGTTGGTTTACGCCTGATGAAGTGGTTCAGTCGAGACTTCAACAAGGTGTGGTAGGGGATTTTGCAGGTTATGACTTCTTTGATATTCACGGTAATGTAGCGAACACGGTAATGAGTGACCGAGTAATTGGACTTGGTATTGAAGAGTTTCGGCCGATCTCGGAAGTCATTGCGATCGCAGCTGAGAACAGCAAGCCACTCGCTCTACTCGGAGCATTAAGAACTGGAGCGATAGACGTGATCGCCACGAGCGTTAGCAACGCATTAACCGTGCTCAACTTAGATGAGCAAATGCACGGCAACGCGACATCTGAACGCTAACGGAAATAGTCGGCTTTTGATGTAGTCAGGCTATGAGGGGTGACAAATCACTCATAGCCAGTTTCTATTTCGAAATGACAAGTTTGGTTTAGAAGCTGCGTTTAGTATATTGGAACACATCATCTTTAGATAAACGTAAGATACTTTGTTAAACAGACACTTGTCTTAACGCTCGATAGGTAGAGAGTGGTCTGCACCCCATTCGGTCCAAGAACCGTCGTACACCGACAGATTGTCCAGACCAATTTGATACGCCGCGAGTAATAAAATGCATGCGGTCACACCGGAGCCGCAACTAAAAATAATTGAAGTGTCACTATCTATCGTTAGTGCGCTAAATATCTGTTGCAACTCTGAATTTGGTTTAATGTGACCGTTGGTTAAGAGTTCTTGAAACGGTAAGCAAACCGAATTTGGAATGTGCCCACTACGTAGACCTTCTCGTGGCTCAGGCACTTCACCAAGGAAGCGTGCTTTGGCTCTGGCATCGATGATATTTGCACTTTTATTGGTGGAATGAGCAAGAACATCTTGTGCACTCAAAAAGGCATTTTGATTGAGCTTACCCGCAAAGTTACCTTTTTCGCTTGGTTGCGATAGGGCACTTTCGACAGGAAATCCGGCTTCAATCCAAGCAGGAAGACCGCCGTTTAAGACTCGAACATTATCATGTCCCATAGCTTTGAACATCCACCAAGCTCTTGGCGCGGCTAAAGTGCCAGAGTTGTCGTAAACCACAATCAAATCTTCGTTGTTCAAACCGAGTTGTTTCGCACTTTGGTTGAAGCCTTCTTCTGTTGGCATCATATGCGGCAGAGAAGAACCGGGTAAGCAAAAGTCATTGTCGTAATCAAAGCGTAAAGTATTTGGAATCCACTTATCTTGAATCTTTTTGCCTTCAGAAGGGATTTGAAACGCAATACTAGCGTCGAGGAGCTTGACGTTAGGTTGGCCGAGAAGGCTATTGAGTTCATCAGTACTAATCAGTGCTTGCATTGTCTTTAGTTTGCTAGGTGGATAATCTTACTGTTTTACAACAAAAAAATCGCATGTTCAAAAGAACGATGCGATTTTTAAGTTAAAGATTGAAGATTTGTTCTGAAAGACAGCTTTCGATTTACCCAGTTACATGGTCCAAGTGTTGTCTCCAGAAGTAATCACTTTCTGAATTGGGTCACTACCGTCATAGAACCAAATTTCAACAAGTAGGCTACCTTGGCTATCAGAAACATTAAAGTCGACATTTGCTGTACCATTGTTGAGTGGAACCGATGCGACTTTGCTTGGGTATTTTGCATCGTAGTTACCTGAACTGTTCTCGACAAACTCTTTGTACACGCTTAGGTGTGCTCGTTGTGAAGAGAAACCACTGATGTCTACATTGAGCGTACCTTCCGTCACTGGGTTGTAGCTAAAGCCATCTGGTACTACTAGATCCTGCATGGTTGCATCTTCCACTGTTACCGTTGTCTCTTCTTCAGTTGTTTCTTCCTGTTGGGTAGTCTCTTCCTCTGCAATGGTGGTTTGGGTTGGTGAAGGTGGTGTACTGTTACCACCTCCGCCGCCACCGCCTCCGCCACAAGCTGTTAGTGCTAATCCCATGATGATTGTGATAAGTGCTTTCATAATGTTATCTCCCTATGGAATGTAGCATTTGTTAGGTGTTGGAGCGGTGTGCCAATCTGTGCTTAGTTCGCCACCAGACTCAGCCCAAGTTTGGAATTGAGGGTATGCATCGACCATGTCTACACGCTCTAGCGGCCAATCCCAATCTTCTACTATCAACAGTGCCCAAGGTAAGTTGTTTGCTGTTTTGAAGTACACACCTTGTGCAGGGTCACTTGCATCGACGCCGACACCGAAGAGGTTTTGGTCATCAAACTGTTCTGTTGGTGCTTGGTCTGCTAAATGAACTTCCCATTTACGACCTGGCTGGAAGGTAATCCCGTCGCCATGATAAGTCCCAGGCGTTGCGAAGATGAACGGGTCGTATGGCATGGCTTGAATAGCTGAACGGTCAGAGCCTTCAGTGAAGTACACATTCAAGGTAAAGGTGAGTGAAACGTTATCATCACAGCCAGACTCGGTGCGGAAGTAGCTACAGCTGCTCGCCGCGTGTGTGCTTAAGTCTTCACTGATGATGAAAATGGCTTCATCAGAAATACTTTCCAAGCCATTAGATGCTTGCTCTACACCATTGAAGGATAGCGTTGTTAATCCGTTTTCAATCGAGCTTCTCAATACACCCGGTAGTCGGATTGCGAAGCCATTTTTGTAACTTGCGCCGTAGGCCGCTAGGTCACCTGTAATCTGGATATTCTCAACATGACCAGCAAGACTGGTTTCAGTGATGCGGAATTTCACGACCACATCGTTCATGTCGTAGTCTGCGGTGTATGGCCAGTTATCTTCGTAAGCCACGGTGGCGTAATCTTCTGCACTCGGGAAATACTCCACTGAGTAACCATTACCAGTGATGGTAATTGGGTAATCTTCCACCTCACCAGACGTTGAGCCACCATCGTAGTTTAATCCGGTTTGTTGGCTAAAGCGGAATCGACTCCAGCTTGAACCTTCCGTTGCAGCGGTTGAAACTACAAACGGTAGGGGATTATTACCCGCAGACAGTAATTGGTCGGTAAAGACTTGCTCACCTTCATCATCAAAGTCACCATCGCGGTTCCAGTCAAACCATGCTGATAGGTAGCCAGAAGTAGAAGCTGTCACATTCACAATTGAGCTTAAGCCTGGATCAAGTGCGGATACAAAACCAACACCATCTTCATCGGCTGTGCCCACAGAGTTATCGTTTGCCTGTCCGTCGGCATCACCATCTGGAGCGACGGAACCAAGCCAAGTTACACCGTCCACTTCGTGACGAGGACCGTTTGACGCAAGTGTTGTGTGGTAGCTGTCTGGAGCATCACCGAAATCAATTGGCTCGTCTTCGTTAATCACCGGAGCATTTGCACAACGTGCACCGTCATTTTGGCTTGAGCTTGGACCGTTGGATACAAACTCAACCGCAGGAACGATACCTGCTGCGATATTGGCTGCGTTACCTTCCGAAAGGTCAACACGATAGATTTTGCCGTCTTGGTTGCGTGACACGTAGTAGTTGCCGTTTACATCGAAGTAGCCAGCACCAAATGTGCCTAACTCGCCAGTGTCACCAATCGCAGTTGCGCTACCATTTGATGGGTTGAACTGATATAGCACTCCAGAGTTATTGTCGATGCCGTAAAGGGAACCGTCGCCTGGATGGAATGCAAAGTCGGTTAGGTTCACCGTCGCTGTTGAACTAATTTTCACGATGCTCAATGTCGCATTTGGATCAGAATCGAGCGGAGAAAGGTCAATGGAGAAAAGTCCTTTGCCTTTGCGGTACAAGTAGTAGACGTGGTTGTAAACGTCACCTACGTAAAACGTGTGGTCGGTAGGAAGACCCGAAACATCAAGCGTCTCTGCTTGGAAGTCTTGACCAAGACGAACAATCTTTTTGTTTGTGGTGTCGTATCCGTAGATATAACGGTCAGTGAAGTTAAAGCCTACACCGTTGATGCCCGAAGCCAAACCTGTGTCGTCCTCTAAAAGAGTCGTAGAACCTGTAACCAAATTGACGCCATAGATTTGAACCGGGGTTGATTGGAATAGGTATGCTTTGCTTGGGCATGTGTCAAATGGCGCCGCTTGTGCGTAAGCGCTCGCTATTAGAGACCCAAGTAATAGTGATGTCCTTTTCATAATTCGCCCTCTCATTGGTTCGTAATATATGCAATGAAAGGAATGTGCCAAATTTTAAGTTTTTGAATTTTATGAAATTAAGGTTTGTAAGAAGAAGGGTTTTAAATCTGATTGTCAAAATGAGAAAAAAGCCCAACATCGAGTTGGGCTTTTTGGGAATGATTAGAGGTATAGAATTAACTACAAACCGGACAGGAGGGCATTTTCATCAGATTCATTTCTCGCCAAGACATGCTGAGCGCGTCCAAAATCAGAATTTTGCCTTTCTTTGGCTGGCCGTAATCAGCAATCACTTTAATCGCTTCCATCGCTTGTACTGCGCCAACAATACCCACAACAGGCGCCATGACTCCAGCTTCGACACAACTTAACGCACCGCTGCCGAAGAGGGCACTTAAGCACTGGTAACATGGTTGCGTTGGGTCATCGTAAGTAAACACACTCACTTGGCCTTCCATACGAATGGCCGCGCCTGAAATTAGCGGTGTTTTGGTCGCAAAACATAGGCGGTTAAGTTGATTGCGCGTATCGACGTTATCTGATGCATCGACAACAATAGTGTGCTGCGTAATCAGGCTCTCTAACGCGGTATCATCAAGACGTTTTGCGATGGTATCTACGATAATGTGCGGGTTAAGCTCGCGTAGCGCATCGGCCGCCGACTCTACCTTCTTACGACCAATATCCGCATCGTGGTGCAGCACTTGGCGCTGAAGGTTAGACAGCTCGACGATATCATCATCAATCAGCGTGATTTTACCGACACCAGCCGTCGCCAAATATTGGCTCGATGCACAGCCTAAACCGCCAGCACCAAGCATCAATACCGATGCTTGTTTGAGTGCTTCTTGTCCTTCAAAGTCAAACTGACGAAGAATGATTTGGCGGTTGTAACGCAACATTTCCTGATCGGAAAGAATATCCACAACGACTTCCTAGTAAAGGGTTGAGTTGAATAGTTGAATCTGAACCGTTTCGCCCACTTCAACTCGGCCGCGTTCACGTTCTAATACAACAAAACAGTTCGCTAGGCTCATGGAGCGGAATGCGCCAGAGCTCTGGTTACCGGTTGTTTCAACCACAAACTTACCATCTTCCAATTTGTAGATACCACGTTGGTAATCGGTACGACCTGGCGCTTTCTTAAAGGCGGTTTTGGTTGTTGCAGGAATAGACTCGGGTGCTTTCCATTCTGTATGGCCTGCAAGTTTTGCCAGCATTGGTTGAACAAGCACGTACATAGTAAGAACTGCAGAAACAGGGTTACCCGGCAGACCACAGAACCAAGCTGTACTTAGCTTACCAAATGCGAAAGGTTTACCCGGCTTGATTGCTAGCTTCCAGAAACCGATTTCACCAAGCTCTTCAAGAATGTCTTTGGTGTAATCCGCTTCGCCGACACTGACACCGCCTGAGGTCACGACCACATCTGCCAAAGTTTGCGCTTGTTCAAAGGTTGCTTTTAGAGTCTCTGGGCAATCTGGAATGATGCCTAGATCAACGGCTTCACAACCGAAGTTCTCGATAAGCGGTTTAATACCGTAACGGTTGCTGTCGTAGATCTGACCTTCGTCTAGCGGTTCGCCCAGTGGTTTAAGCTCATCGCCAGTAGAGAAGAAAGCAACTTTTGGCTTACGTACTACTGTCACGTGGCTAACACCAAGAGACGCAATCATCGGAATATCGCGAGGTGTTAAACGTGCGCCTTGTGCAAGCACGATGTCGCCTTGCTTGATGTCGTCACCTGTTGGGCGGATGTTGTTTTGTGGCTTCACGTCGGTTTGGTTGAACTGAATGCCAGCATCCGTTACTTCTGTGTTTTCTTGCATGATAACGGCATCACAACCCTGTGGGATTTTTGCGCCAGTCATGATGCGAACACAGGTACCTTGAGGCCATTCACCTTCAAAAGGTTGTCCTGCAAATGATTTACCTGCCAGAGGCAATACAGAAGATGACTCAAGATCTTGAATGCGAATAGCGTAACCATCCATTGCTGAGTTATCGAATGGCGGTACGTGAATAGGAGACAGGATGTCTTCTGCCAGTACAAAACCGAGTGCGTCAGCAAGTGGAAGAGAAAGCGTTGTTTGGATAGGTTTGATTCGCGATAGCATTTTGTCCATCGCTTCTTCAATTGGCATCAAGCCAGGTGCGTCGCAGCAGCCCATTGAGAAAATCCTGTGTTCTTTTGTTTTGTGGCAACTTTACCATAAAAGGGGACTGAGTAAGAATGTCCACCTATAAAATATGGGTGTAATTATTCAAAAATCCGAGTATCCTTGTCAGCCATCCAAAAGGGGTAAAAAACCTGCGGAGCTCAAGAAAATCAGCTCAGTACCTTCATCTGATGTGACTTGGTGTAAAGACACGAACTGAGCAACTCAAAGCGAAAAGTATGAATGCAATTTTGATTGGGTTTGTACGAAGGCTGAAGTAAAACAAAAGAGGAAGTGGAATGTCAGGTCTTAGCGAGTCAGCGAAGTTAGTAAAAGAAGCGCTAGAGCAACGCGGTTTGGAAACGCCAATGCGTCCAAATAACGTAAGTCGTGAAGAGAAGAAAGAGAAGATCGAACACCACATGCGTGAGATTTTAGGTCTACTTCAACTTGACCTCACTGACGATAGCCTAGAAGAGACCCCTCACCGCATTGCTAAGATGTACGTTGACGAAATCTTCTCTGGTCTGGATTACTCCAACTTTCCTAAAATCACGGTGATTGAGAACAAGATGAACGTGAGCGAGATGGTTCGCGTGAAGGACATCACAGTGACCAGTACTTGTGAACACCACCTTGTGACCATCGATGGCAAGGCTGCTGTGGCTTACATTCCACGTGGCAAGATCATTGGCCTGTCAAAGATCAACCGTATCGTTCGCTTCTTTGCCCAGCGTCCGCAAGTACAAGAGCGTATGACTCAGCAGATTCTTGTTGCTCTTCAAACGTTGCTTGAGTCTGATGATGTGGCAGTGACGATTGACGCAACACACTACTGCGTAAAATCTCGTGGTGTGATGGATGCAACCAGCGAAACGACGACAACAGCATTGGGTGGTATCTTCAAAAGCAACCCAGCGACGCGAGCCGAGTTTCTGCACGGTTTACGCTAAGTATCAAGCACTATTCTGAGAGGATGGCAAACGCCATCCTTTTTTTATGCTTGTTTAGAAAATGACTTCATGATTTCTGGCCAATACATTTTGACGTAACCTGCCGATACCCAAACAACCAATACAGTCGCGATACTGAGCTCTAGAAAACCAAAGTCGTGTAGCCAGTGCCAGTGAGGGTGCGATTCGGCGAAAAAAGAGGTCAAGCGATGCATTGCGATGGCGCTGATCACGGAAGGAAAGGTTACTGCCGCGATAGAAGGTTGAAACTTCAAGCGAAGTAAGCGGAAGTAACATAAGTAGATCAATAACGTCATAGTGATGGCGATCCCTGCCAATGCGCCTGTCAGTATCGGATCAGGTAAGGGAAAGTTCACCAAGTATGCTGCTAATGACAAGTTTACCGGCGCGGCCATAATCGCGAGGGTCGGTCTTGCTCGCCTTGGTAGAGAGCCGAAAAACACCAAACGATACAACACGAGTGGCAGCATGAAGAAATAAATGCCGATGCACATCATCGCTAACGTTTCGGAGAATAAGTTGTGACCTAGTTGAGAACCGGCTAGTGAACTACTGATCAGCCCCACCGGATAAAGAAACCAACTCGGTACGATATTGGACATTTTGAAGTTCATTAGCTGAAAGCTAAAAAACAGCACCATCATAGTAAAATGCAGCAAAAGCGCCATAAACCAAAGTGGATAAGCGATGATAGGCGCTACAGCGGCAAGATAGTCTGCAAGGATCAGTAACGCCATACTCATTGGTGCCATTAAACTACCACTCAGCGGGTGACGAATGTCGACCATGAATAATCGTGGATTAGCGGCATATTTTATGAGTACAGGGGCGAGTAAAAGTGCGCCGAGTGACGCCAAAAATGGGCGTATCGGTTCACCAATCTCAGGAACATAGAGTGCCCAAGCTTGCCCTAAACCTATCATACCTAGTGCCAACGCGGCTTGAGACGGCGGGACACTATAAAACTGCACAAGTCTTCTCCAGTTCAAATCTACTCCATTTGATTTTTGCCTGAATGAAACAAAACATGACGATTTGGATGAAATGCTCTATTTAGGTAGCGAATACTAACAAGTATGGAGAGGGGTTTCTCATGAAAGGTGGTGAGCAAATATCAGAGAATGATAATTTTGTGAGTTTGGTATCGAATATTTGGGAAAAGATGTAAAAACGCAGAGTTTATCGCTCCAAACCCTTCGATAGTCTGGAGCGAAGTGATAACAAAGAGAATGTTATGTTGATTGATTCTCCGGTAGATCCTGTTGGCGTAACTTTTCGTTTTTGATTGTGCGATGCAGCAACTGGCTGTAAATAGGTTGTCCACCCAACAATTGAGCAATAATCACAGCGCCCAAACAAGTAATGATCAATGGCAGGATTAAGTAGTAGTTATTCGTCATTTCAATCACTAACAGAATACCAGTAATCGGTGCACGTACCGTTGCAGCAAACAGGGCACCCATGCCCGCAATCGCAAATACACCAGGCTCGATATCAAGCGCAGGGAGCAAGACATCAGCACTTGCTCCGAACGCGTAGCCAAATAAGGTTCCCAGAGCAAGCATAGGTGCAAAGATGCCTCCCGGCGCACCAGAACCAAAACAGAGCAGGGTTGTAATTACACGACCAAAGAAAAGCAAAACTAAAATAGATACCGAGTAGTTACCGTTAGTAATGTCAGGAATAAGGCCGATACCACCACCAGTTAGTTGGGGTACGTACAAAAGAAGCAAGCCAAACACGCCTCCCAGTAACGAACCTACAATCAAGTAGCGCTTACGATCGTTTTTGTGAATTGCGACAAAACTGTCTTGTGCCACGGTAATCAGTTTATTGAAGATCACGCCAAACACGCCAAACAATGCGCCAAGCAATAAAAACAGCCATAGGGTTTGAAGCTCTGGCGACTGGTATTGCGGCATAGTGATAACGGCGTCTTGCCCGTTGATGGCGCGAAACACTATGTTCGCCATAATGGCAGAAATGATCACTGCGCGAATTGAGATCAAAGAGTAGCGAAACTGAGGTCGCATTTCCTCCACAACGAACATAATGCCTGCGAGTGGGGCATTAAAGGCCGCAGCCAAACCGCCAGCAGCACCAGAAGCGAGCAGGGAGTGGCGGGTATCGTCATCCTTTACCCGGAATATATCGGTCACCATTCGACCTACAGCACCACCCATTTGAACGGTTGGGCCTTCACGACCCAGCACCATACCTGAGCCAAGTGCGCCCATGCCGCCGAAGAATTTTACTGGTAGAACTCGCCACCAGCGCACTGGACGAATATTATCCATTGCCCCTTCGATTTCAGGAATACCAGAGCCTGCCGCTTCTGGCGCAAAGCGGTGCACAAGAAAATAGCCAACAAAAGCTAAAAGTGCGCTAATGAGAACCGCTGCCAGCCACAATGGTAGAACATTACCAATTTCGCTTCTTAACCATTCTGTTCGTGTTTCAGAAACGAAATGAACGGCAAGCTCGAAATACGTACCGACAAAACCAGCCAACGTACCTACAATGGCCGCCATAATGAGAACAGAAAATGGTGTTGACCCTCGAGAGACAAACTGGTTAATCGCATCTTTCGGTACGTGCGCTAACACAGATTTCACAATTCTCTCGCGTTTGGTCATTAACAAGCTCTCCTGTTGCTGGGGGAAGGTACGAAAGAAAGTATACGCTTCGCAGAGTCTAGACCTAATCAATAAAGATGCAATTTAGCTTTTCACTATTGAGTGTTCGAAGTGTCGCGATATTATTCATTCACTCAGATTGTGCTATTGTGCTATTGCTCTCATAATTTAGGATAAAAAACTTGTTTTTTGAGAAAAATGAACCATGCTTTAAATGTAAAGCAACATGACTGCTTCAGAAGGAGGGATGTGAGGTTTTACACACAATTTGGATGGATTCAAACCCTACGGTAAGTCCTCGTTTTATGTTCGGGATGCATCAATAGACATCGCCGATTCGCACACTCACGATTGAGTAACGAGGTAGAGGCGCACGAACATGTGCGCCTTCTTAATTTCTGCGTTATAACTTTCATCACCATAACTTTCATCGCCACCTGCCACTATTTTTCTCTTGAACATTTTCTTGCAGTTAGTAATGTCTTGGTTCGATGTCAACCAACTAGAGCAGTGCATGCGCTTTTATCTTCGACTCTTACTTTCTTTATGTTGTTGTTCGGTAACGTTTCCGGCACTTTCAACGCCGAGCTGGTGGCAAGACACGTTGTCAGCTATGCCATATTCCAATCTAAAAGAACGTATAGAAAAAAGTGGGAGCTGGTATAGTTGCGAAGTGCAGCTGCTAGACAATTCAACGTTTATCAGCGCATTTTGTTTGGATGATTTTTCGTACTACCAGCAGCACTTGTATGGTGAAGTGGTTTTGAGAAGAGAAAGTGCTCAGTTCTCGTTTCTCACTGAATACGAGTGGCAGCGTCTGAATGACTTACTCCTCAACTTAAGAAAGGATGGGTTAGTTTTACGCAGAGTTACTATCGGACAAGAACACTATGATGTCGTTGAAGCTCTGGAAAAGAAATCTTCCGAACTTGTCGATAAAGAAGTTATTTTGTTGATGAACCGCTATCCGCAAGAAGCGATTCGAAGTTTGCTTTGGGTAAAACCGGACGAGTTTCTGACGCCATCACCGTCCTTAAATGTGCAATTGCGCAGTGATGGCGAAATTATCGAGGTCAAAGTGACTCGTTTTTAGATTCTTTATGGAGAGATAGGAAGGTCGCCATTGCAGATTCGTCCAAAAAACCATCCGATTTTTTGTGAGCGCGCAGGTATTGATAGCCTGCGATTAGCTTGCGGTGTAGCTCTTCTGCATCGTCTGACAACGGCTGATTCATAACGTGTTGAAAGGCAAGTTTGTACGCATCCATATCCACGACTTCAGCACGGCGATATAAATAACCACATCCCGTTGCTAACCATTCGAGAGAGCAATTGGCGCGCATTGCAATTTGATTTGCTTTGGTTAGGCTAGGTTCACTGCCTTTAAGGTATTTGCGTATTAAAGCTTCAGACACATCGACGCGTCGAGCGAACCCGCTGATGCTTTCTTCTCCGATCAGGGTGGCTAGGCGTTGGGCAAAAGACATATTTCGTACTCCAGTTCGAATTGCGAAAGTTTACCCGTTGAGCCGGTACGAAAACAAGACTACGATGAATGCAGATCAATTGAAGGAGAAAACCCATGGTTGCAAAAGTAGTAACTGCACCAAAAGGCCCAGAGTTCTCAGAGCTGGTTCAAGGATATTGGCGTGCAGTTGAGTGGGGAATGACGGCTCAAGAGCGTTTGTCATTTCTTAAGCAACACATTGAGTTAGGCATTACGACAGTCGATCACGCCGACATCTACGGTAATTACGAGTGTGAGGCGTTGTTTGGTGAAGCGTTAGCTTTAGACAAGAGTGTTCGTGAGCAAATTCAGATCGTGACGAAATGCGACATCAATTTGTGTGGCGATAAAACGCCAGAGCGTAAGATCAATCACTACGACACGAGCTCAGCACATATCTACCAATCGGTGAATAACTCGCTAGAACGTTTGAATGTGGATGAAATCGACGTACTTTTAATTCATCGTCCTGACGTGTTAATGGATGCGGACGAGGTTGCAGAAGCATTTTCTGAGCTTCACAAAGTCGGCAAAGTGAAGCACTTTGGCGTGTCTAACTTCACTCCACGCCAGTTTGAACTGCTGCAATCTCGCTTAGGTAAGCCGTTGGTTACTAACCAAGTGGAAATCAACCCACTTAACTTTGAGGTTGCTCACGATGGAACGCTTGACCAAATGCAAATGTTGCGTACGCGACCAATGGCTTGGTCTTGCCTCGGTGGAGGTTCAATTTTTAGTGGTGACAGTGAGCAAGCTGTTCGTGTCCGTAACGAATTAGAAGCAATTCGTGAAGAAGTGGGCGCAGCGAGTATTGACCAAGTAATTTATGCCTGGGTACGTCGTTTGCCATCTAACCCTATTCCAATCATTGGCTCTGGTAAAATCGAGCGTGTGCAAACTGCAGTTAATGCATTGAACATCGAACTTACTCGAGAGCAATGGTATCGCGTATGGGTGGCTTCTAAAGACCATGGTGTGCCATAGAATTGATATCTTATCGATGAAATTGTTATTAAAGGCATCCTCTAGCAGGGTGCCTTTTTAGTTTTAGCGCGTTACTGTTTACCCATTATGGAAATGGAAAGAATGAAATTCGAGCAAAAATGGGCTTTGGATGTTAGCTGCAACTTTTTGCTTACTTTGGGTGGAGGAGTTTTACCCATGTTTGTTTTATGTCACTAAACAGCGAATGTGATGCTTGCTTTTTAGTCATTTTGTTCACTCATTCATTCATATTGCGTATGCTTATTGAATAATAAAGAAATAAAAAACTCGTCAGTTTTCTCGTATTACATGCTGTAACAATCTGTTAGACTCCGGCGCAGATTGTGGAATATAAAAAGGTGATTGAATGTCTTTTCCCGTACTCATCTGTGATGATTCAGCGTTAGCACGCAAACAGATGGCGAGATCACTACCAGCCACATTGAATGCCGATATTACGTTTGCTATCCACGGAAAAAACGCGCTAGAAGAACTCGAAAAAAACGAGTTTAAATTGATGTTTCTTGATTTGACCATGCCAGAAATGGATGGCTTTGAAACACTAGAGCACATGCAACGGTTGGGGGATAAAACTCCGGTGGTTGTTGTGTCGGGGGATATCCAACCTAAAGCGAAAGAGCGCGTGTTCGCACTGGGTGCAAAAGCGTTTATTCAAAAACCGATCGCCAAAGATGAACTCAAGAAGGCGCTTAAAGAGTTGGTCGAGCCAGAACCTCGTCCTCAAATTATCACGCCTGTCTCTATTGAGTTACCGATTTTACGTCGTCGCGATATTTACATGGAAGTGGCTAACGTTTCAATTGGTCGAGCAGCCGATGCATTGGCGCGTCACTTTGATGTGTTTGTGCAACTACCTCTGCCGAACGTCAATATCTTTGAAGTGAGCGAACTTCACATGGCCCTACGCGACTTGGCGTCGCATGACAACGTATCGGGTGTTTGTCAGGGATTTTGTGGCGAAGGTATTGCTGGCGAAGCGCTAGTGATTTTGAGTGATTCAAGCGTATCTGATCTCAAAAAGTTGATGAAAGTACCAGCAGACAGCGAAGAGCTAGAAGAGCTTGAGCTGCTAATGGATATTTCTAATATTTTGGTGGGGTCGTTCTTAAATGGTTTAGGCGAGCAGTCTGAAGTCCGATTCTTCCAAAGTCCACCAGTACTCCTTGGTCAGCATATCTCAATTGACTCGATCATTGAATCTACAACTGGAGCATTCAGCCGCACGATGACATTCGAAGTGAGCTACAACATTGAAGGAACGTCGATTCGTTGTGACTTGTTGTTTATGTTTGTGGACGAATCCTTGCCGCTGCTTGATAACAAACTGTCTTATCTAATGGAGGAGTTCTAATGTTGAATATGCCAGCAGAGTTTGAACAATTCCATTGGATGGTGGATATGGTACAAAACGTTGACATGGGCTTAGTGGTCATTGATCGAGATTACAATGTACAGGTCTGGAATGGGTTTATGACTCATCACAGTGGTTTGCAGTCTCATGATGCGATAGGTCGTTCTATATTTGATATCTTCCCTGAAATCCCACAGGAGTGGTTTAAATTAAAAACAAAACCAGTGTATGACCTAGGCTGTCGCAGCTTCATCACATGGCGACAACGACCTTACTTATTCTGCTGTCGCAATGTTCGACCAGTTACGCAGCAAGCGGAGTTTATGTACCAGAATGTTACGTTGAACCCAATGCGCACACCGACTGGAAAAATCAACTCGTTGTTTTTGTCTATACAAGACGCGACGGCTGAAGCTCTGATGTCTCAGAATCAATAGCGATAAAAAACTTTCTCAAAAGCCAAGGTCCGCCTTGGCTTTTTTGTATACTTATAATTGTGTTTCCCAATGCGTAGAACGTGAATATGGACTTTAATCTCGCCCTAAAACTCTACACCGCAGAGCAAGTAAAAAACGGTGAAACGCTGGCTGCGCAAATGGCTGGTGTTTCTATGTATAGCTTAATGCAACGCGCTGGTATGGCCGTGTATGAGCGCTTTTTACATCTGTATCCTAAATCAAAAAATATCTTAGTGATTTGCGGTAAAGGGAATAACGGTGGCGATGGTTACGTATTTGCATCTCTTGCGAAACAAGCTCAACTCAATGTACATGTTTTCCAAATTGGTGATGTATCTGTGCTAAAAGGTGATGCTTTGCGCGCATACCAAGACTGGCAGTCAATCGACGGTGTTAACAATGATTGGGATGAATGGAATACCGCATTGCTAGAAGCAGATGTGATCATCGATGCCATGTTAGGCACTGGTTTAAGCGGTGAGGTTCGTTCGGAGTATCGTCGCTATATTGACCAAATTAATCAAATTCATACCCCTGTGATTGCAGTCGACGTTCCTTCTGGTCTGTGTGCTAATACAGGTGCAGTTTTAGGTGATGCTATTCGTGCCGAGCATACTGTAACCTTCATTGGGGTTAAGCAAGGCTTATGCACTGGACAAGCGAGAGATCGAGTTGGCGAGCTCTACTTTTGTGGTTTAGGCGTCAATACTAAGTTTGATACTATCGAAGTAGAAAGTGCATTAGGTATTGATCATCAGGTTGTTTCAAGATTAATGCCCAAGCCAAATCCAACGGTCCATAAAGGTGACAACGGGAAGTTGCTTTGTGTTGGTGGCAACCAAGGGATGTCTGGAGCGATTCGTTTATGTTCCTCCGCTGCGATTAGAGCCGGAGCGGGTTTAACTGCCGCAATTACTCACACGAGTAGCCTTATTCCACTGCAGGTTGGTTGCCCAGAAGTAATGAGCCAGAGCATCACCGCTGACTTACTCAGGGATACTGAGAACGACTTAACTAAACGCATACGCTGGGCTGACGTATTAGTGTTTGGTCCTGGCTTTGGAGATGATGAGTGGGCTTATCAAGCCTATCAATATCTGGCTCAAGAGCAGAAACCTAAAGTTGTTGATGCTGATGGCCTCAATATTCTAGCGATGCTGAGCCAGCGATGCGATGGCACTCTAGTGTGCGACAACCATCGAGTGATCACGCCGCATCCTGGAGAGGCAGCTCGACTACTAAATGTAACCATTCAACAAATAGAAAGTGACCGATACTCTGCTGCAAGACAACTGCAAGAGCGTTATGGCGGTGTAGTGGTTTTAAAAGGCGCGGGGACGCTTATTTACGATGGAACGAGAATGTACGTCTGTCTAGCGGGTAACGCCGGAATGGCGACGGGGGGAATGGGAGATGTGTTATCTGGAGTCATTGGTGCATTACTAGCCAAAGGTTTACCAATTTCTGTTGCCGCACGTTTAGGTGTGGTACTTCACAGTCATGCTGCTGATATAAACGTGAGTCAGAATGGTCAAATTGGTCTTTTGGCAAGTGATGTCGTTAGCACTCTTCGTACCGCTATCATCCAAGAGCTCTATCGAGTTTAATTAGATTTCATGCATTTTTGAGAAAATTGGTCGATTTTTTTGAGTACTTTTTTACGAATTAGCAGGGCATCTTAGTATTAGGTGATTGAGTTTTAGGCAGATTTGAGAGGTGATGCGTTTTAATTTTTAAGATATGACGCAAAGGTTTGCGCAATGGGTTAACTTAAGTGCTTTCTCAAGTTGTTGATAGTTATAAATAATAAGAGGTTTTGGTGACTTGGGGAGCGTTTTTGATATGCGATTTTCAAGATGGTATCACAAAAAAAATTCAAATATCAGACTTGTAGGAAATAAATCACAGCCTATAATGCTGAAAACCGGAGCGTCTGCCAACGCTCCGGTTTTTTTGTGTCCGAAGAACAGTGAACTCGTCTGCCAACGAAATCACTACGCACTCTGAAATGACACATATACATATGAATCAAGGAATTACACAATGCGTATCGAACAAGAACTTAAGTTAGGTTTTAAAGATGTACTGTTTCGCCCGAAACGTTCTACCCTTAAGAGCCGTTCTCAAGTAAATTTAACCCGCGATTTTACATTCAAGCATAGTGGTCGTCAATGGTCTGGTGTGCCAGTAATCGCAGCAAACATGGATTCGGTTGGTAGCTTTGCAATGGCTAAAGCGCTGGCTGAGCATGGTGTAATGACCGCTGTTCACAAACATTACACGGTAGAAGATTGGGCTGAGTTTGCTAAATCAGCAGATAAAGTAACCATGAATAACGTTATGGTGTCTACTGGGACATCTGACGCAGACTTCCAAAAAACCAAAGACATCATGGCACTTTCAGATGAATTTATTTTCATTTGTATCGACATTGCAAATGGTTACTCAGAGCATTTGGTCGAGTATGTTGAACGCGTGCGAGCAGAGTTCCCAGACAAGGTCATTTCTGCAGGCAACGTGGTTACTGGTGATATGTGTGAAGAGCTAATCCTAGCTGGTGCAGACATCGTTAAAGTGGGTATCGGCCCAGGCTCTGTATGTACAACTCGTGTAAAAACGGGTGTTGGTTACCCGCAGCTTTCTGCAATCATCGAGTGTGGTGATGCAGCGCACGGCCTTGGTGGCATGATCGTCGGTGACGGTGGCTGTTCTTGTGCGGGTGACGTAGCGAAAGCATTCGGTGGTGGCGCGGACTTCGTAATGCTAGGTGGGATGCTAGCGGGTCACGAAGAGTCAGGCGGCGAAGTGATCGAGAAAGACGGCGAGAAGTTCATGAAATTCTATGGCATGTCGTCGAAGAGCGCGATGGATAAGCACTCAGGTGGTGTCGCTGGCTACCGTGCGGCTGAAGGTAAAACCGTATTATTGCCATACCGTGGTAGCGTTCACGGCACTATTCAAGACATCCTTGGAGGCGTTCGCTCAACATGTACATACGTAGGTGCAGCAAAGCTTAAAGAGCTAACCAAGCGTACTACATTCATCCGCGTTCAAGAACAAGAGAACAACGTGTTCGGTAAAGAGTAAATCGACTGAATGTAACAAGTGTAAAAGCAACCATACGTTATATCTATAGCAGATAAAACTATACTATATGCAGCTATGAGCCAGAGTGAGATTGATTTCTTACTCTGGCTTTTTGCTTCTCATTTGTTTGCGCTTCAAAATTAACTCTAAGCGATTTTAATAGTTGGTCGAGATTCGACTTGTTCAAACGGTAATGATGTTGTAACTGGCATGAGCTGTAAAACGCTTGAAATCTGACAGTCTCTATTTAACCCAATATAGTCTTTGACATTAGCGACTCGCCAAGTCATGTCTCCGTAAGTACGCAGATAGAACGCGGGTGATTGATGACTGTTATGTCTAATAACGCTCCATTGGGTAATATCACTAAAAAAGACTTCAGGGTTATCGGATGTCTCAAACTCATTCGCCATGATGCCCAAAGGTATATCAACGCGATTAAGTAGCTTTTGTCCGAGTGAGAAGGCTTCGTCGAAGTTAGTTGGTTGTTCGCTTAACTGCTTAATTGCATAGGTTTGTACAAATCGAGACGGCGGTGTTGGGTCGGCGGGTAGACCCATCAAGCCAGCGCCATTGATTGATTGAAGTGGGCCAGGCACTTGGACATGACGTTGCATGGTTGCTTCATTGTTCGGTTCTGGGTTGTAGTTGCGCAAATTGGAAAAATAAGAGAGGTGATTGACATGCCAATGGTAATTTGGGCAGTTAGTCATTACTCCAACGTAGGAGTGGTCCACAACCACTTTATAATCATCAAAGTCGTATTCGGTACATTGATAGCGTGCTTGCTGATTTTCCTCTTTGCTGAACATATCGCTTTCTTTGAATGCTCGATAGATATGCATATTACCGTTAAGAAACTCAATGACGGCACTGTCATTATTTGCATCGTGAATCACGAAATGCTGGTCCAAAGCCATGTTGTCACTCTCTGTTTCACCAGTTGAAATAGTCGAGTTAAACACGTAAACGGGGTGGGTGGTGAAGTAGGTCACCATCTCGTCCACAGTATTAAACGTAGACAAGATAAAAGTACCAAACAGGCCGCTGCCTAATGCAAAGGCATCATCAGGGATGTGAGAGGTCGATACATTTTGATTGAGAATGGGCAAGTACAGTGACCCAACAGAAAGGCCAGATTCATTAATGCCATCAGCTGTTAAAAGAGGGTTATTATACCGGGTAATGGCATTGCAGTGTATGAAGCTCAACTCTCCCTGCCAATTTGCTCGAAACTCACATTCTTTACTGTGACGTTTTGGCGGCTGACCATTGAAAACACGGTCGGCTTTTCCGTCGGAAGTAAAGGTCGTAATTTGGTAAGTTTGTTGGGCTCTAAACCAAATCTCGGTCTGAAGGTTAACTGCAAACTCCATGGTTCTAGCGGATAAGGTTTGGTTGTTGCAACCATAATTGATATTAACATCTGTACACATAGCCATGCTTTCCGTTGTTTATCTTGAATGATGAATATCCAAGAAACCCTCTGAATCAAATGCTTAGAGATTACGTGGATATAGATGAATTGCGCTTTAATAATGGTTTTAGCCATTGAGATAAGCGCATGCTATTAAGTTAAGCATTCAATCAAAAAACGTCAGTAGCAGTTTAGTATCAGTTGATAGAGTTAAAATAAAAAGTGATGTATTAAGTAAAACTCTTTGATCTTAGAAATTAATAATATATTTATTTTTTCAATCTTGGTTACTCTAGATTTAAAGTTTATTTTAAAAGTGATTTGTATTTATTCGATTATCTTGCAGTGGTGATATAAAGTGAGAACATAAAGTTAACAATTTCAGATTGTGATTGAAAATGGGGAGAGTCTTCAATCCAAATACCGAGAAATGAAACTGCCCGAGAAGTTGTGCAACTGTCTCGGGCGAAGTGATGAATCAGGTGAGCAGCTATAAAGTTTTCTCACAAGAACCGCTAAGTGGTGGAGATATTTTTAAATTATCATTAAAGATTTCTACAACGACGGGGCCTTTATTTTCATCTTTTGCATAGTATGCACAGGGCTTGTCCCCAGTATAGGTTTTACCTGCCTTTTTGAAACTGTAATACCAGGAGTCATGGGTAGCGGCACCGGATTCAAAACTAGCAGATTCAGATTGTTCGCCAATATTCAAGTCGAAATGAACCTCCATTTCCGGAGAGTCTTTAAATCTCACATATCCGGTGATTTTATCGTTGGAGTTATTTTTAACGTAAAATGAACCCTTAGTTGTCATAATTTTTCCTCTTTTTTAATTTCTATACGTGATAGAACGGCCAAATGACGTTCTGTTAATATATGCTTTTTAAGATGCATATTGATGTTAAATGATGGTCTTATTAGTTCTAAGGTGATTAAACTTATCCTTAGCGTATTTTTCTTTTATACCGATTAAGTCGCGGTAGCTTCGATCAAAATAAACGCTTGTCGGAATTGCCGGATCTTTAAAGCTGATGAAGGCACCATAGGTTCCCGGTATATCAGCTTCTCTGGCTTTATCAATCCAGTCCATGGCTCTGTTTACATCAACAAGTACTGGGTTATTTTGTAGTTCTAGTTTTTGCTTTATCTCTTCATTCCACCAGGTTTGGTATTGGACTGTATATTGACACTGGCGGTAGGGGAAAGATATGTCTTCAAGGTCGTCTGAGTGATGATAAAAACCGCCAGTGATCGCCCCTAAGGTTACGTAACTAAATAGCCCTTGATCGCGGTTTTCTGGCTTTATCAAAGGTGAAGTTAAGCTTTGCAAAAGTGCAGTATAGCCTTCTGGTTTAAGACCTCGCTCTGACACCAATCGCGAAGTGATTTTGTGAGGTGCTGGGGCGTCATAATCGGGAGGGAAAGGAGAACCGTTTTGACACAAAGAATCGCGCCCCCATGTGCTCATCAGGGAGTGATCGTATTTCTTCCCGTCAAAGTCAGTGCCATGTGCTTCATAGACTTGAACTAAATCAGGGAAGCAAGCGCCAAATTGAACGGCTATAAATTGGTGAAGATCTTGTTCTGTTCCTTCCCAGTAGCCATACATGGTGCAGTGATGGCTGATGGTTTCAATATCACAGTGGTTAGATGATTCAGGCAGAGCATCAATTTGCAAGTTGGTGCCAAGAAGTTTAGGCGTATCGAGGCTTTTTATAGCCTGCTCCCAATTTTTTAGCACATCTATGGTAGGGTGCGTTGGTATTGGCTGAAGCATACCGTTGATTTTTGGATAGAGGTTCCACTGAAGCTCGAAGCGGTGGATCTCTTTGGGTAAAGGGAATGTTTTTACGCGTAGCTCGGTAACAATGCCATAGCTCATGCCTCCGCCGCCTCTTAGTGCCCAAAATAGGTGAGGGTTGGACTCTGCTGAGACTTCTGTGATCGTACCATCACCCAATACCACGGTTGCACTCACTAGGTGCTCACAACACATGCCGTATTTTCGCGTCCAAGGGCCCCATCCTCCGCCTTGAATATAGCCAGTCAACCCAACTGTGGCACAGGTTCCATGTGCAATCATTCGATCATGCTCTGCAAGTTTTGGTGTCAGTTGATAGAAGCGATAGCCAGCACCAATGGTGGCAATATTGTCACACAATTGGAAGGTCTTAATTCTGCTCACGTCAATCAAAATGACGTTGTCACCACTGCATTCACCTGCGTGATCATGCCCTCCTGAGCGAACACGAATCGGGAGATTGAATTGAGTTGCTGTTAGATAGGCTTGCTGAACTTCTTGCGTACTTTCGCACATGACAATGACAAAGGGTTGGTGTTGATAGCGAGTATTGAAGATGAGTGACTCGACTTGATATTGGTTCAAACCGGGAACCGGTGAAACCGTGTTTTCAAGAGGTGTCAGTAATCGTTCTTTAGGAAAACCGCACTTATCCATTTTCTGAATAAACAGTTTGGCATTATTGACTGAGATTGAGTACGCGCTAAGTACAGCGAGGCGTTGTATTTGAGGGTTAGGGTGCTGTTCTACCACTTGGTTTTCTTTAGTTCCCTGCATCCATTCATGTTCCATTATTTTTTCCATTTGGCTTATGTATTGAATAGTTGTTCAAATATTAAACCAAGTGCATATATTCACCATATCAGTTTGGTATCAGTTGTTCTGTACAAATCGCCAAAAGCATCAGCGAGAGAGCAACAATATCTGGTTGATGAAAAGAACGATCGGCATCTGCGTGACCGTGGATAATTTATGTAGTCAAGTAGATCTGAGCCTAAATTGATACTGAACCAGAATGACGTGTTATCTACATTGAATGGGTCACTAACGACAATAAATTCAGTTGGAGAACACAATGAAAATGGACTCAAAAGAATCACAAGCAATTTTTACTGCTCATTATCAAATTGGTAACGGCTTACCTGGAGGAGTGAGCTTCGATGTTAATCTACTCGTGGCCAGCGAAGACAAATCAATAGTGGGTAAAGGACATATCTTTCAGGCCGTTAACCCACCGTTAAATGTGGTGTCTGATCTCAATGGTAGTTTCAACTATCAATGCACGATGCGTGATTGTCATATCATGGTGACGTTGCAGGGCTACCAGCCTTATCTAGGCATTGCTCCTTTAGGAGCTGATCTTCATAACGTAACGCTCAACCTCCTACTTAATGATGATTGGAAGTCAGGCGTGGCATTCTATCGATATAAAAATAGTTCAGGTAAATGGATTGAAGTAGCAAATCAACGCGTTACTCTACTTTTGCCTGAGCATGTTCCTAGCATCGAGAACTTTAAGGTGGAGCAAAATGATCTTGCGCCAGCATAAATCTCATCAGCGATGACACTGTGCCAAAACACAGATATTCGATGGTTTCGAATATCTGTGTTTGACGAGGTAAATCGAGTAAACACGATGACTTGACGGTGCAATTAATCGATTTTCTTCGTTTATTGAATATTTCATGGTTGAGTAGATGTGGAGAGCCAATGGTCCAGCTCATCAACACTTATTTGAGCCTGATTCAGTTGATGCTTACGCGCGGCCTGATTGAAGTTTAACAACTCAGAGACGGAGCTGGACTGGTCGAGTAAGGCAAGCATCAGATTCGCTTGTTCAATATAAAAGTCACCCCATGGATGCGGATCTTCTCGGGTGAAGTTAGACAGCTTATCGCGATATTTTCGAAGTAGCGTAGGCTGCTTATACTGCCACGCTACTTGGATTCCTTGTTGGTAAAAGCGTAAATAGTTATGACCGACACAGGTAGATTCTAGCCAAGCCTCACCAGTGCGCAAAGCGGAGAGGGTCGTTGATTCATCGCCACAAATAAGTGCCTTGGTAGATACGAGCCAAGGACCAATAAAATTGTGTAGCTTATTGATATGAACAAGATCTAGAGCCGTGTCGATGTCCGAAAGGGCTTTCTCCTCTTTTCCCTGATACCAGTGCAATCTTGCACTGGACTCCAAAAGAAAAGCGACAAATCGATGAGCATTAAGCTGTTTTGAAAGTTGTAGAGCGGTCGAGATTTCGTTTTCAGCTTGCACCAAGACATTACGGTCGAGAAAGATCCATGCAGCCGTAAGCCTAGAAACAATTTCTGCTCGGCGGTTTGCCGTGAGATAGGCAAGATTCGAGGCATGCTGAGCCTGTTTTAGTGCTTCGTCAGATTGCAGTTGATAGATCATCACTGTTGCCAGCATGTAGCGATTGGCAGTTTCAATCGAAAGCAACTGATGCTCTTCACACAGTTGCAAACACTCGGTTAAGTGCTCGTATGAGCGAGCCATTTTTCCTTGTGCGTAGGCACAATCACCGAGGCCGCCAAGCGATTTTGCTTTCGCGCGAAAACAGTTTGCTCGTTGACTGTAATCTAATGCAAGTAAATGTTCTTTCTCACATTCGTCTAGCTGCCCAGTGGGGAACAGCATATTACCTCTCATCGAGTGAATTTCACACAAAGATTTATTTAACGTCAGCTTTTCGCACAGGGCTTGGGCTTGGTCTAAAATCGACATCGCTTGTACAAAGTTGTCGGTTAAACGGTAGGGGTTAATGAGGTCTAAATAGTATTGAACACGTTCAGAATCATTTTCTGTGTGATGAATCGCTTGCTCAAGAACCTCAATACTCTCTTTGATGCGTCCCATCGAATACAGGCAGTTTCCTTTCATATTTAGTGCATACGCCATCTGTGCTTTAGGTGACTCTTTAATAGCGTATTCAATAAGAGTCAGTGCTTTTTCAAATTGATAATTGCTCAGGTAATGTTTGGCGGTCTGGTCAAGAACAGTAAATACACCTTCGCCCTTGGCATGATTGATATGGACTGCATATAAGAACCGATCTCGGTTCTCATACCATTTTGCGCAGGCCATGTGTATTTTTGAACACTGTGACTTGTCTATTTGACGGAAAACAGCATTACAAATCAAATCATGATGGAAAAGGTATTGATCGCCATTGAGTTTTACTAAGCCAGCGTCGACTAACTTATCTGGTACGTAGCCGGGAATTCGAGTGATTTCACGCAGTTGCTCCAGTTGAAAGTACTGCCCCAACACAGATGCAGTACAGAGTGCTTGGCGATCTTGGGCTGGAAGTTGAGCTAATTGTATCGAAACTAAATGTTCCAATGACTCCGGAACGTCTTTATCAAACTGAGAACAAAGTAGTGTTTGGCGTAAGTATAGAGGATGGCCTTTCGCAAGCTTTATACAGTCATTGATATGTTTATTCTGTTGGCATGTGATTGAGCAAGCTAACTCGTAAGACTCTTCAGATGATAACTCCCTAAGTTCGATTAGATTCACGTTGGCAAACCAAGATTGTTTGGAACTAAGTCGTTTTTGCTGCCTAAACGTCAGAAAGAGTAAAATATTGGTGTTTGTAATATAAGGTAGCAGTGTCTCAAGAAATGCCAACATTACCTCGTCGGCCCAATGGACATCTTCAACAATAATCAAATGCGGTTTGCTGGTCTGCCGTTGTTGAATTAAGAAAGGGATAGATTGCTCTATCGTTTGTTTCAGCGTTTGGAACTCCATTAAGTTCAGCAGCTGTTTTTCTGATTCGTTGAGTGTTACCCCCATTAACCAATAAAGGCAGAGATGGAAAGAAGAGGGAATTGATGACTCGACAGTCTGCTGACGAATAGAATCATCGGTATCTTCACGAGTAAATGAACAAATTGCCCGAGTGAATATATTTTGAGGGGACAAGAGATCAGCACTGCCATGATTCAGGATTTGAATCTCTGTGGTTAAACACGAAGAACGACTCAAAGACGAAATGACCTGGTTGAGTAGGCTGGTCTTTCCTATCCCTGCGGTACCAGTAATACAATACGTTTGGCCTGCTTCTTGTTTTTGCCATCGCTTGATTCCGCTATTCAATGTTTCTAGTTCAAGTTTACGCCCTACGAAACAGTCAGTATGGTTTTGGTGTAAGGATACAAAATGCCAGTTGTTGAAGTCTGGCTCTCCTGTTAGAAAAGGTTTTATTGGTCTGGCACAATTGGACGAGATAAAGCAAGGACAAGCAGCTATTTCTCCCCAAGGGATTTTAACTAGGATTTCATTGATTGGGGTAATCGCATTCGGATGTTCCGATAGCTCAGTGATTCGATGCATGTATTTCACATTGATAAAAGACCGAATCGAAGCCGAAAGAGCAACCTTTAATTGAAGGGCTAGTTGTCGAATTCGCTCAAAAATATATTCGTCCGATTCCTGTAAAGACCAAGTAAGAACAAACGTTCGGTTTTGTATTATGGGTGTAGTGTTTTGGCTGAGAAGTAAGGTTTGCAGAGCCTTTGCGGTCAAATCACACTTTGCTTCGATTGCAAAAATAAAAAAATATGGTGGTGATGAAGATACATTTGTAAATAATGGTTCTGAGGCCCGATCTATTAAAAGGTCCTCTACGGGGACAGAAAAGTATTCCGCGAGATTGGATGCGGTACGATACAGCACATTCGCCCCAGACTCTGCTCGCTTTATAGAAGCAATAGATACGACAAAACCCTGTTGAAAGCATTCTTCCGCCAGTTTTTCTTGGCTCAGTCCTAATTTCTTTCTCAGTTCTTTGAGTCGTAATACGTTGAGTGGAATTCTTCCATCCCTATTTGCCATATTTCACTCCGTTGTAACGTATAGCTTTTCCCAGTAAACCTGAATCGATTGGATATGTTGAGTGAATAAATTTATCTTATTTCACCACATATATAATACTAGTAGTTAAAATGTTATATACGAAAATGAAATGGGCATTTTAATCTTCAAACCACCTTAATTCATTGTTATATTAGTGGTGTTTTTTTATTAATAATTTTGATATTTATTTTTGTGAGTTCATGTTTTTCTTAATAAGTTTTTTGAAATATCTTTAAACTTATATCTTTTAAAAGATTGCACACCTTAAACTTGTATTGGACTTCATTAAACTTTAAAAATTAAATTCTTTAATTTTAGAGATATAAATTGACAATCTTATTTTTAGTGTTTTTTTTGATCTCTATTCTGGCTAACTGATTTTTTCTAGTCTATAAATCAAATATCGGCAATTTCAAAATAACTGCCGAAAAAATTATTTTAATTTCAATATTATAAATAGTTGGCTTTATACTATGTATATTGGCTTTTTCTGCCTATTAAAAGGCTTTCATATTACACCACACTTGAGTGCCGCGCTTACCTCTATTAAGGAGACTGCGTGGCTGCCATATGTCAAACGATCTTGCCATCGAGGGGATTGGCAAGCGCTTGCTTTAGAAGAATCACATCGAAAGGCCTATTACCCTAACTATTTACTACTCTCTGAATTTACAGGATTAGAACTGTTTTTATCTCAATTTTTCTGCCCAATTTTGTCAGTACGGTTTATGAAGTTAGAGCCGGGAGCTGAGATATTGTAACGCGGACCTCTGGCATATGTTTTTCTCAAGTACAGGTGTGTTACATCATTAACTACTGCTACAGCGGCAAGTGAGGTTCATGAATTATGCAAAAAGGCTCATCTATAGAATTCTACCAGCAACGTCCTCAATCTCGTGAGACGGTCGGTGTTGAAGAAGTGCAGCAACAAACTCTACAGTTTGGTTTTGCTGAACCCGAAATGGATGAGCTGCTTAAGTACTCATTACGGACTAAACTTGAGGCTATGCTCCAAAACCAACTCAGCACGGCTGAACGCCAACGGCAACTGAAAGAGAGTTTCGCTGCGGCAGTTGAGCTCGTATTGAAGGAGACGAAAGTTGAGCACCGAACACTGGTGCAAGCCTTTCAGAGCATGTATGGCAACGCTTGCCAATCTCTTTCTCTGGCTAAACTCACTCAAGAGGAACTGACCCGACAGTACATTTCCACGTCTGGGCTGGTGATGTCCCCACTTAACTGTAAACACACCATCAAAGATGTGTACCGAATTAAAGGCTTTGCGTGTGGTATAAACAAAGCTATCCAACATATGCTTGCCAACAAGTCACAGGTTAAAGTGCTTTATCCAGCTTGCGGCCCCTTTGCACCATTGCTGCTGCCTTTACTTGCTCACTACAAACAAAGTGATCGAATTAGCGCAGAGCAGCTTCAGGTGACACTAGTAGATATTCACCCCGGAGCCATTAAAGCACTCAATCAATTGATCGCGGATCTCGATATCGCAGACTACATTGAAGCCTTAGTGGAAGAAGATGCTACCCAATTTTCGCCAACTCAAACGTTTGATCTCCTGATACTTGAAGCGATGCAGCATGGCTTTAGTCGGGAAGGGTTCCTCAGCATCGCGAAACATTTGGTTCAATATTTACATATTCAAGGCGAAATGATCCCCAATCAGGTATCTGTGCGCGCCATGATGGTCATCGGGGAGACGGAATTTAATCAACAATGGGAAAAAGCAGAGTATGCACATTCCAACCATTGCCAGCCGGAAGCGATCGATGATCGAATTGATCTGGGAGAAATTCTTAACGTCAATAAAGCCATGTTGCTCAGAAGCGAGATTTTTGAGCTAGATGGTGGAATAAAAATGCTGCAAGGCAACACCATTGAGCTGCCGAAAGATGTGCCAGATATGGCAAAACGTATCCTCGCCATTTACAGCCATATCGATACTTACGGAGATGCGATGGTCGGACAATACGACTCTGGTATTACCCATCCTAAACCCGACATGACTTTTTATGTGGATGCCAAGCCCAAAGCTGTTGAACACCATTACTTTGAAGCGAAGGGAGGGGATAAGGTCAGTTTCTATTATCAGTTAACCGGATTGCCAGGTTTTGTCGCCACCCATGGATGATTTCGATATGCAGCAAAAATACGTCGTTTTTACAGGAAGTTGTTACGCCTTGCCCATCATTCAGTTGTTGGCACAACAGCATAAATTGGCGGGCGTGGTAGTACCGGAAGGAGAACTAAATCCTGACTTACAGCAGCTACAGAGCTATCTGAGCGCTCAATCGATTCATATTGCTCAGTATACCGCCAATGACAGCAGTGCTTTGATAGCGCAACTCGATGTTTGGCGAGTCACGGATGGCGTTATCTATTTGTTCAGGCACATAGTTCATTCCTCGCTGTGTCAGTTTTTCAACGGAAACTTGTACAACATTCATCCGGGAAAGCTGCCCGAGTATCGAGGCCCGATGCCTCTCTATTGGCAATTAAGAGAGGGTTTAGACACCTTTAGCCTCACCCTGCATCGTCTTGAGGCATCGGCTGATTCCGGCGCTATAGGAATGGAGTTAGAGGTACCATTTCACCCGTTTGAGACCTTAACCAGTGCTCAGCAAAAAGCGTCACAAATGACGGCTAAGCTGATGTATGACTTCCTCATCGCGCAACAAAAGCAAGGGCTGGTTTGGCGTGAACAAGTATCAAACCCCAACGAAGTGGCACGAGCAGTAAACCAACATGATCTGCACCTTCGTTGGAACGTGCAAACGAGTCGCGAAATCGTCAACTTAGTGCGAGCAGGCAATCATGACTTCGGTGGTGCGATGTTGAGCTTGCCAAGTGGTGTCGCCAATGTTTTGCAAGCAAGCGCAATGGAGACTTCTTTAGTTGGTGTTGAGGCGGGGAGCATTCTCGAGATCAGCCCACAACATGGGTTACAAGTGAAAACGTTAGATAGCGCCATATCAATAGATGTTATTGCTACACAGCAAGGCGTGTTTTCGGGTTATCGCTACGCGCAAATGGCTGGGCTGGACGCTGGGATGTCATTGCTTCAGCGCTCTTCGGCCTGCGAGTAAAGAAATATCTCAATACGGCTCTTTACGGCATTAATGAAGCCCTTAACGGTATTTAGTAATGCGAGATTGGAAAGTTTTAACCAACCACACCAATTACGTTATGGGTTGGTTTTAACTTAAGTGTATACGTTAAAAGGAAGAACAGTATGGCTACAGAACCGTATCTTGGGACACTAACCGCATTTGGCGGCAATTTTGCAATTAGAAATTGGGCAATGTGCTCGGGGCAAATGCAGGCAATTGAAGATAATCCAGCGCTCTTCTCTCTAGTTAGCACTCTATACGGAGGTGACGCCCGAACTACCTTTGGTTTACCTGATTTGCGTGGCCGCAGTCCAGTTGGTGTAGGCACACGACCTGGGGGGATGGATTATCATCAGGGAGAAAGATTGGGTACTGAACTGGTAACTATTGATATAACTCAAATGCCAGCACACTTACATACGGCAATTTTTACCCCTCTTGGCACTTCTGCACCTGTAACAGGCAGGATGAAGGTTGCTACCAATGCTGCAAATACACAGGTACCCGATAGTAATTCGTATATAGCGCAAAACTCTACCCCCGGGTTCTATAAACCGACGTTTCAGCAACCAGATTTGACCGAGATCGAAGGCTTAAGTGTTTCTGGTGGTGGCTCGGGCGGAGGTACTGTAACTGTGACTAAAACAGGCGGTTCAATGCCACTTAATATTTTGAGCCCGGTATTGCCGATTAATTGGTTAATTGCCACTGCGGGAGTATACCCACCGCACAGCTAATCAACCAAGAAAGAATTGGCTGAATCTTTCGCTAATCCTTTCCTATAAAAAATTAAATATTTAAGTTGATTATGATAACCCGGCCATGTTGATAAGGCCGTCATCTTCAGGAGAGGAAAATGAGATTACATCGTCAGGTTGCGATCGCAATTACAACAGCATGGGTGTTCTCAGCGTTTTTTTCCGGTGGAGTCTGGGCTGCACAGCAAACGATTAACTACTCTAATGGTTCAGGTTCCAATTTTAGTGAGGTGGAGACCGGCGTCACAGGGGGTATGCCCTCAGTCACTCTTACCAATGCAGGTGCTGTATCTATGGTATTAGATGCGGGCACTAGCTCGGATGGCACTCCGTTTACTGGCCTAAATGACCTCGGGTTTGTAGCTGGTGTTCTTTACTCAAATACCATGATTAATGAGTTCAACAATCGTGGCTTCCGCTTTTTTGAGAAATCAAGTACTAACTTCAGTTTCGACGAAATTACCTTTATGCAGGGGTCGGCCCGAGACTCAGATAAAACGTATCAACTTGTGTTAACTGGCTTCTCTAATGATACTCAAACAGTGACCGAAACTGTCACCTTGCCAAAAGGTGGTGAAGCAAACTCAGGGTTACAGGACTTGTTTACCCTGACCCGTGGTACAGACTTTAATGATTCGGCATGGCAGGACGTTGATACAGTGACTATGGCGTTTACCCGAAGTCCGGGTGCTGACTCTCGTTATCTTATCAGAAGTATCAAGATTGATGACGCTGCGGTTTCAGACTCTACCGCGCCTACTTTTGTCAGTGCGAGCTCAACCCCCACTGATGATGCAACCAATGTTTCTGTTAGCAACAACATCGAGATTGCCTTCGATGAAAATATTGAGCTGAAGAGCGGCAATATTACCATTCGTAATGTTACCGACAGTCGCGACTTTGAAGTATTTAATGTTGCCACCGAAAGCGATGGCACAACAACATCACCAGGCGCTGGTCGCATCAGTGTTACCAACAATAAAGTTTACTTAAACCCAACCAGTGATCTGGCAGGGAACCGGACCTACGCCATTCATATTGAATCCAGTGCCGTGGCTGACAGCGCAAATAATAGCTTCGCTGGGATCAGCGATGATGCCACATTTAACTTTACGACAGTCGATACCACGCCAAATGCGCCATCTACACCCGATTTAGATGCTAGTTCGGATACCGGGCCATTAAATACTGATAATATTACCAGTGACACTACACCAACGTTTAGTGGGATTTCTGAGAGTGGATCGATCGTTACTTTATACAGTGATCAAGTCGGTGGAGGTGCAACGGTTATTGGCACAGGCACTGCTACTGGAGGGAACTGGCAGATAACAACCAATGAGTTGGCGTCTGGTATTACACATGCAATAAGCGCTAAAGCGTCTGATAGCGATGATAATGTTAGCTCGGCATCCAACGCGTTAAGTGTCACCATTGATACAATAGCCCCATCAGCAGTGAGCATTACCACACCGATTGAGGCTGACAGTATCGTCAACGCTGCAGAAGACAACGATGTGTTGATCGCTGGCTCCGACGCGGAAGCAGGCAACAGCGTGACCGTGACTATCACAGACAATAACAGCTCTGTCAGTCGTACGGTGATGGCCGACAATTCAGGCAACTGGACGCTGAGCGGCAGCGAGCTGGATGTCAGTGGCTTGAACAATGGTACCCTGACGGTGTCTGCAACCCAAGCTGATATAGCTGGTAATATCTCCACCGCAGCCACACAGAGCATTACCCTGGACAATACAACCCCATCAGCAGTGACCATCACCACGCCGATTGAAACTGATGGGATCGTCAATGCAGCGGAAGATAACGATGTGTTGATCGCTGGTTCCGGCGCGGAAGCAGGCAACAGCGTGACCGTGACCATCACGGACAATAACAGCGCTGTCAGTCGTACGGTGACGGCCAACAACTCAGGCAACTGGACGTTGAGCGGCAGTGAGCTTGATGTAAGTGCGTTTAACAACGGCACCCTGACTGTGTCTGCAGCCCAAGCAGATATAGCAGGTAATACTTCTACCGCAGCCACCCAGAGTATTACTCTGGATAATGCAGACCCATCTGCTGTAATCATCAATACGCCGATTGAAACTGATGGGATCGTCAATGCGGCAGAAGACAACGACGTACTGATCGCTGGCTTCAGTGCGGAAGCAGGCAATAGCGTGACCGTGACTATCACGGACAATAACAGCTCTGTCAGCCGTACGGTGACGGCCGACAACTCAGGCAACTGGACGTTGAGCGGCAGTGAGCTTGATGTCAGTGGCCTGAACAACGGCACACTCATAGTTGCTGTGACGCAATCGGATACGGCGGGTAATACCTCCAGAGTGACCACCCAGAGCATTACCTTAGATAACGCCGCACCATCAGCTGTGACCATCACTACACCGATTGAAACCGATGGTATTGTTAATGCAGTGGAAGATAACGATGTGTTGATTGCTGGCTCCGGCGCGGAAGCAGGCAACAGCGTGACCGTGACTATCACGGATAACAACAGCTCTGTCAGTCGTACGGTGACGACCGACAACTCAGGCAACTGGACGTTGAGCGGCAGCGAGCTGGATATCAGTGGCTTGAGCAATGGCACCCTGACTGTGTCTGCAACCCAAGCTGATATAGCAGGTAATATCTCCACCGTAGCCACCCAGAGCGTAACCCTAGATAACGCAGCGCCATCCGCTGTTACCATTTCCACGCCGATTGCAATCGACGGTATCGTCAATGCGGCAGAAGACAATGATGTGCTGATTGCTGGCTCCGGCGCGGAGGCTGGCAATAGTGTGACCGTGACCATCACGGACAATAACAACTCAGTCAGTCGTACGGTGACGGCCGGCAATACCGGGGCTTGGACGACTATTGGCAGTGAGTTTGATGTAAGTGCGTTTAACAACGGCACCCTGACGGTCGCGGCGAGCCAGAGCGATGCGGCGGGCAACACCTCCAGTATAGATAGCACAACAATTACGTTAGATAACGTGAGGCCAACTGTTTCTTTGAGCAGCTCAGACCTTGATTTGATCTCTGGCGAAACGGCGAGTATCACGTTCACCTTAAGTGAGTCCTCAAGTGACTTTACTGAGTCAGATGTCACCGTCACTGGCGGCAGTTTGTCTAACTTTGCGGGCAGCGGTGACAATTACACGGCCACCTTTACGCCGGATAGAGACAGTACAAGTACAGCGACGATTAACGTGGCGGCAGATTTCTTTACCGATGCTGCCGGGAATAGCAACACTGCTGCGTCTCAACTGTCTATAACCGTTGATAGTTTAGTGCCGAGTGTGACTATCTCCAGTGATAAATTGGCGCTGAAAGCGGACGAAACGGCGACCATTACCTTTACCTTAAGTGAAGCGTCGAGCGATTTTACCGAGGCGGATATCACGGTTAGTGGCGGTACTTTGTCTGGTTTTGCTGGCAGTGGTAGCAGCTACACTGCGACCTTTACACCAACGGAAGAGAGTGCGACGAGCGGTACTATTGAAGTTGCCACAGGTACATTTACCGATGCCTCTGGTAACACCAATAGTGCAGCTACACCACTTTCCATCAGCGTCGATACTGTGCTTCCAACCGTTAGTATCACTAGCTCCAGCGCTGCGTTGAAAGCGGGTGAAACGGCAACACTCACGTTTACCTTGAGTGAAGCCGCAACTGATTTTTCCGAAGCCGATGTGACCGTGGCTGGAGGAACTCTTTCTAACTTTGCGGGCAGTAGCGCCAGTTACACGGCTACCTTTACACCTGCAGAAGAAAGCACTGAGGATGCAACTATTGATGTTGCAGCCGAGAAATTTAGCGACGCAGCTGGCAACCTCAATACAGCAGCGACTCAGTTGTTGATCTCAGTGGATACGGGGATCCCGACTGGACATAGCATCAGCATTGATCAGGAGAGCATTAACAAAACCAACGAACAGGCGATGAGCTTTACCTTCGCAGCAGCTGAAGTGAACGCGATGTTCACTTATAGCGTGACCGACGGTACCACGACCATTGACGGCGCTAGTCAAACAATTTCTTCGGAGACCATGCAAGTAACGGGCATTGACGTCACTATTTTGCAAGAGGGGACGTTGACAGTAAGCGTGGTGGTAACCGATGCCGCAGGCAACGCATCTGATGCAGTGACGGATACTGTGACCAAACGCTACGATGTCGCGCCAACGGTAGTTGATGATAGCTTCTCGACTGAGGAAGATACGGCGAAACAATTTAGTCTGTTAGCCAACGATTCCGATGTTAATGATGACATGGTCGCTTCTTCTACAACGATTAAAACGCAACCAATTAAAGGTCAGGTGTCGATCAGCAACGGCGTTGTTACCTATACGCCAAATAATAATGAGACAGGCACAGATAGCTTTACCTATACCGTGAAAGATGCCCTGCTGCAGGAGTCGCAAGAGGCGACAGTGACCGTCACTATCATGGCTATAAATGATGCGCCAGTCGCTAAAGCGCTGACCATCAACACCGACGAAGATACCGCAAGCGCAGCAGTCAGCGCGCGTAGTCAAGCGGAGGATGTTGAAGATGGCATCCCAACGGGTGATTTATCGTTAGTTAGTTTGCCTCAAAAAGGACAAGTAGCCATTGATCAAACTGTAGGCACTTTTGTATATACGCCGAATCCGAATGAAAATGGTAGCGATAGCTTTACTTACACGATCGCAGACAGTGAAGGCGGCGTTTCTCTTGCGGCCACGGTCAGCGTCAATATCGGTTCCGTCAATGACTCACCAGTAGCGGAGGAAGACAGTTTTACTTTTGATGAAGATATCACATCGACACTCGATATTTTAAGTAACGACAGTGATATTGAAGATGGGTCATTCACCCCGAGTAGTATTACCCTGCAAGATCTTGGTCAAGGAGAGGGGGTATACAGTTTTGCCACGGTCAGTGTCAATGTCGATGGGACCTTAAAGATTGTGCCAACAGCGAACGTTAATGGTCAACATAGCTTTACCTACATGCTAACCGATAGTGGTCAAGCAGTCTCAGTGCCTGCAACCGTCACGCTCAATATTACGCCAGTGAATGATGCCCCCGTTGCTGTTGATAACAGTGCACAACTACTAGAGGGAGGCTCCTTCGAGGTCAATGTATTAGGCAATGATAGTGATGCCGATGTTGGAGACAGTTTTGAACTCACTAGTGTCACAGTCGTCGATACGCCAGCACATGGCAGTGTGAACGTGACGGCGTCAGGAGCGATTGTTTACAACCCCAATGAGAACTACTTCGGTGAAGATAGCTTCACCTATACGGTGGCAGACTTAGCAGGTGCTGTATCTAACGCCGCAACAGTGACCATGACAGTAACACCAGTCAACGACGCACCAATGGCGCAAGCACAGTCACAAACGCTTGATGAAGACAATAGTTTGGTGATCACGCTGGTTGGTTCAGATATTGATAACGATGATGACACTCTGCAGTATCTTATCACTGAGCAAGTCAGTCATGGCGTGCTAGAGCAGTTGACCAATAATAGTTGGCGCTATACACCAGAAGCGGACTTCAATGGCTCCGACTTCTTCTTGTTCAAGGTCAACGACGGTGATCTCGACTCGACAGAGGTTCGTGTCGATTTGACGGTTAATGCAGTCAACGATACACCAACCGCGACCGATATCAGTGCTACGGGAGAGGAAGAAATACCGCTGACCATTACTTTAAATGGTAACGATGCAGAAGGCTCATCTTTGAGCTATCAAATTGTAAAATCGCCAGTCAACGGTAATGTTACCGTCACAGGCAATCACGCGGTTTATACGGGTAACAGTAACTTCTTTGGTCAGGACAGTTTCACTTACAGCGTAAGTGACGGAGAACTTACCTCTGGAGTGGCGTTAGTGACCATCACGGTGAATAACGTTAATGACGCGCCAGTGATTACGGGTACCCCATCGGCGCAAGTTGATGAAGATAGTGTGTATCAGTTTGTGCCCGCGGCATTGGACAATGACCCAGCGGATACTCTGACCTACTTGATAGCTAACAAGCCACCTTGGGCTACATTTGACAAGACAACAGGAGCGCTTTCTGGCACGCCAAGTAACCGTTATGTGGGGACTTATCCAGGTATCGTGATTAGCGTATCCGATGGCTCTATTTCTTCCTCATTGTCAGCTTTTTCGATTACTGTGAATAACGTTAACGATGCACCCGTTATCTCTGGTTCACCAGCAACACAAGTGAATGAAGACAGCACCTATCTGTTCACGCCACAAGTGTCAGATGTTGACAGCCAAGCCTTCACCTTCAGTATCGTGAACAAGCCATCTTGGGCTAGCTTTGATGCATCAACAGGCACGCTTAGTGGTACACCAGATAATGGTGATGTTGGCAAATATCAGGGCATTGTTATCTCGGTTTCTGATGGTCTCACGACCACAATGCTCAATAGATTCAGTATTGTGGTTAACAATGTCAATGACGCGCCAGTGATCAGTGGCACTCCTGCTCTTACCGTCAACGAAGGCAGTACGTACCGCTTTGCGCTGCAGGCATCGGATGTTGATAGTAGTAGCTTGAGCTTTTCAATCCGCAATAAACCATCATGGGCAACCTTTGATAGAGCAACTGGGTTGCTAAGTGGTACGCCGGAAAATGAGCATGTTGGCAGCACCAATAATATTGTTATTAGTGTCTCAGACGGTGAGCTAAGCACATCTTTAGCAGCGTTTAGCATCACGGTAATCAACGTTAATGATGAGCCAGTGGCGGTTAATGATACCTATGTCTTTACCGAGAGTAACGATGGTAGCTACTTATTGGATGTACTCAGCAACGACAGCGATGTTGATCTAGATACATTACAACTGGAATGGGTTAAACCTACATCTGGAACGGCAACGATTGTGGGCAGTCAAATCCAATTGGTAACGACCTCAATTGGTACAGTGGCAGTGCAATACAGTGTGAAAGATGGTAACGGTGGAAAGGCCACCGCGAAAGTAATCGTGACAATTAAAAGTGCGAAATTGGACGCACCAACAATAGCCGCACCTTCAGATATCGAAGTGAACGCAACTTCGCTCTTTACTAAAGTTGCATTAGGCTCTGCTGTGGCACGAGATAGTACAGGCAAGCTATTACCTGTTTCATTGGTCGACAGCACGACCTTTTTCCGACCTGGAACTAATACGGTCTATTGGCGCACTCAAGACTCTGATGGAAACGTCGCTGAAGCTAGTCAAACGGTAACAGTGTATCCACTGATAAGTATCTCCAAAGATGCGCAAACCACGGAAGGCACCAATCATAGCGTATCGATACACCTTAACGGTCCTTCGCCGAGCTACCCAGTAATCATACCTTATACGGTTTCAGGAAGCACGGACAGTGATGACCACACGCTCACCTCTGGTGAAGTGGTGATACCTAGTGGTACCGAAGGCAAACTTTCGTTCGAACTACTTAATGATGGACAAAATGAGGGCGTTGAAACCTTAGTGATTGATCTGGACAGCACCCTTAATCTAGGTAGTAAGCGTCGTTACACCTTGACAATCTTTGAAGAGAATGTGGCTCCGAAGGTCACGGTAAGTGTATCTCAGGCGGGGGAGCAGCGGAGCCAAATTGAAAATGGTGTTGAACCGGTCACAATCACGAGCAGTGTTAGTGATGCCAATATGTCCGATATACACAGTTTCAGATGGAGTAGTGATAGCGATGTACTTAACCAAGCGATTGCGGGGCAGATGTACAGCGAAACATTGACTTTCTCTCCGCAATTACTGAGTTCAGCGATTTACAATTTGCAATTGACAGTTACTGACAATGGCACTCCACCATTATCAGTGACACGGAATGTCTATTTAGAAGTGGTACAAACATTGGCGGAGCTCGGGAGTGAAGACAGTGATGGCGACTTAATCCCGGATGATCAAGAAGGTCATAATGATAGTGATGGTGATGGTATCCCTGATTATCTTGATGCAATTTCTGACTGTAACGTAATTCAACAGGTTGTGTCAGAAAAAGATCGCTTCCTCATTGAGGGGCAGCCAGGTGTCTGTTTACGCAAAGGAATAACCATTCTGACTAACGCAACAGGAGGAGCTTTATTGCTGGATGAGGAGCTTCCTAAAGATATCAACATGAAGAGCATAGGGGGAATCTTTGATTTTGTAGTAACTAATTTGCCGCTGCCCGGCCAAAGCTATCAATTAGTTTTGCCTCAGCGTTTACCTGTTCCAGCAAATGCAGTGTACCGAAAGTATAACGCTGAACAGGGGTGGATAGACTTTATTGAGGATGCTCAAAACACGGTTTCTTCTAGTGCTGGCGAGGCTGGTTATTGTCCGCCACCAGGGCACAGTTCATGGTCACAGGGTCTGACTGAAGGTGACTGGTGTGTACAACTTACCATTGAAGACGGTGGTCCGAACGATGATGACGGATTGGCTAATGGCAGTGTCGTTGACCCTGGCGTCGTTGCCGCTCGTGTAAGCAATAATACACTCCCTCAAGCGATTGACGACAATGCGTTTGTTAGTCTCAATGGTACGGTGACGATCGATGTATTGAGCAATGATGCTGATGCTGATGGTGATGGGCTGAAGGTAAGTCGCGCTTCTGTAGATATTGGTAGTGTTAGTGTGGTTGATAACAAACTAAGTTATGTCACTCAACCACAGTACTACGGGGAGGCTTTGATCACTTATAGCGTAACGGATGGTAATGGTGGAACGGGATCGGCGAAGGTGACGGTAAATGTGGTAAACAGTCAGAATCCGAATGCGGTGGACGATAATATTACCACCGATGATCGTACCCCTGTCACGGTTTATGTCCTTGCTAACGATACCGATCCGGATAACGACACATTGAAGTTGGTTTCAGTCCAAGCGCAGTATGGGCAGGCGGTCATGAATGCAGATCAGAGCGTGACCTATACCCCTACCTCAGGGTTTGAAGGCAATGATGTGTTGACATATATCATTCAGGATAGCCAAGGCCTGCAAGACGCGGGGAAAGTTATAGTGACCGTTAAGTTGGTAAGAGATGTAAAGGTTGAAAATACTTCAGCAGGATCATTGGGTGGCATGGTGTTGATGCTTTTGATTTTGTTAGGAGCCATGCAACGTTATGGAAGAAACAGTGCTCTAGCACTAATTGCTGTGTTTAGTTTTAGTAGTCAAGCGGGCTGGTATGTTGATGTTCAAATGGGGTCAAGCCATGCAGATGAGCGTGATGCTGTTAAAGGTGATAACGTAATCTCTACTGACAACACCGGGTTCTATCGCTCTGTCGGGTTGGGATATACTTTTTCTGATCAATGGTCTGGAACTATTCGTTATATTGATATGGGTGAAGGTAGTGCTACATTGCGTAGTGCTACTACTTCACCAGAAGACTATCACGCCAATGTCGCATCTATAGCCCCACTCCTTGTTAAGGGCATGGGCTTCGACATCGGTTATAAGTTCTGGCAATACAATTCATGGTCCGCAAAACTGAGTTTGGGGGGCTTGTTCTGGGATACCGATATTGAAAGTACGTATCAAGGCAGCAAGATAACGACGGAAGTGGATGGTTTTGATGGATATATTGGTGCAGAAGTTGGCTACAACCTCTCAGATAATTGGGAGATCGGTGTCCAAGGCGCTCGTTATTTTTTACATGAAAATGATGTTGATATAATTGCGCTACAACTTCGTTATTTTTTTGAGCCGTTAGCAGCGTATTAACTTATGGTTTGGTATTTTTCGATAATTTATATCCCAATTGCTCATGAAGCGGTATGGTAAATCACTGGAGATTAATGTCGTGATTGTGCTCTTTATTATGTAGGTCAATAGTCTATAACAAATCCTTAATTACCTTGAAGTCTTTTCTTCTTTAACATCTAGCGAAAGATAGTGTTTTGATAGAGTGTTAAACAGAACTTACGGTTCGATATTAGAAAAATAAGGTTCATTGAATGCTCGATGTGAACTTAACTTAAAAGAAGATGATTTACGCAATAGGGTTGTTGGTAGTGCTGCAAATGTCAGCGTGATACGTCGCTTTACTTTGAACCTAGTACGTTTACAGTCGAAGAAATATAGTGTTGGGGCTGAAGCCAAACCAAGCGTGTCAGAGCGACACAGTTCGTATTGAACCCTTATTGGGTTGAAAAGCGTTCCACGCTGGCTGTCGCCCTGATGCTGATAACTGCGACGATAAATTGATACCGAGCAAAACGATAATTTTATATCTGTTTTAATCCAATATTGATTGAATAATATCAAATGCTTTTTCTATTTTTTGGGTAGGAATAATGCCAAATCCAAATAAGAGGGCATTAGAATGATTGTTGATAGAAAAATGCGATGATGGGTAAACCGCTACATTTGATGAAGCAAATTTATTCATCATTTGTGTCGCGCATCCCGATACTTCAGCTGCTATATGCAATCCACCTTGGCTTGGAATACGTTGTAAGCAATCTATGTTGTCAATTAATTGAGTTAGCTTATTATACCTTTCGCTGTAGATTTTATTCATATTGAGTAAATGGTAAGAGAAATGACCGTCACGCATGAATTCGTCAAGTAGGATTTGAGACACTACAGATGTACTTCTTCCCAAGTGCCATAACATATTTGAAATTGGCTCTATTAAAGACTTTGGCGGAATCATATAGCCAATGCGTATGCCGGGAAATAGTATTTTAGAGAAACTGCCTATCATAACGACGCAGTCATTTTTGTCTTGTGACTTGAGAGCTTTCTTACTGGTATTGAGATAGTGATATTCCGAATCATAATCATCTTCGATAATGATTGCGTTATTAACTTCTGCCCATCTCAGCAGTTCTAACTTCCTGTCAGCTGAGTAGCTAAAGCCTAAAGGGAACTGATGACTAGGCGTTGTATAAATAATTTTGGCATTAGAAGCGATTGATTCAACGACAACACCTTGGTCGTCCATCGGCACGGAGCCTATTTGCGCGCCAAGTAATCGAGCTTGATTTCGAAAAACAGGATATCCTGGATCTTCCGTCGACACGAGATCCCCGGGAGAGAGTAATGTAAGGAGAGTCGTCATTATTGCCTGCTGGCACCCTTGAGTAATGATGATGTCTTCAGGGTCACAGATTACGCCTCTCGAGTGTCTCACATACTCGCAGATAGACTCTCGTAAACAAGCTAACCCTTGTAAATCACCGCCATGTGCAAACTCTGGAGTTAATGCATTGAGCCTACTCAGTCTTGAGTGTCGCCAAATATGCTTTGCTATTCTCTGATGATCAGGAACGCCTAAAGTGAAGTCATAGTCTAGATTCTTTGGTGCGATGATCTCTGGCTTCTTCGATGCGTTAGTGCCAAACACCCCTAGTTGGTAGTGTTTTATTGGTCTCTTATCTTGATTCACCGTTTGTTCTAGAGCATTACTTACGTACGTGCCAGATCCTGCCTTTTTTACTATCCACCCCTCGAACTGAAGTCGCTCATACACCGAAATGACAGTGTTTCTTGCTATGCCTAACTTTTTCGACAGCATGCGGGTTGACGGTAATCTCTCATTTGATCGTAATCTGCCTTCTAATATCCCTTGGTATATCTCGGAGTAAAGTTGTTGGCTGGTGACTTTTCCAGTTTCGAAGTGTAGTGAAAATGGCATCGTTTTCTCTGTAGACGTTGAAAAGTGGTTCTAAAGCGTTGTGAGGATGTGGATCTGTATATACCAAGTATATCTACCTAGTATACCGTTATCGTGATATGGAGAAAGCGTAATTGAGTACACTATTTCCCCATTTTGGAAACGGATGTTACTTACATTCGTATCTAACCGGCCTACCTATCAACGGTGATCAGGTTTAGACCTGTTTATATCGCACTAAAAATTTGAAGACACAGTGTTATTCATCGAGGGTTAACGATTGGAGTTCTTCAAGTCAGGATTACTTTTATATAAAAAGTTAAAAGCCTTGGAATAAACTAGAAATTAATTATAAGTTAAAATTAAAAAATTGAGGGTTCAATGAAGTTAAACAATGCCTTGCTGGCCATTTTATCGCTCACTTCTTTCGTCACGTTTGCGAAAACGGAGTTAACGGTTAGCAGTCAATTAAAGAGCGTAGTTGATGAATGCGCTAAAGGATTAATCAACGAATACGACATTCCGGGGTTGGCTGTTGCAGTAACGATTGATGGTAAACGTTATTTTTATAATTACGGTTTGGCTGACGTAAGTAAGGGGAGTTTAGTCACCAACGACACAATTTTTGAACTCGGCTCTATCAGTAAAACTTTTACTGCTACTTTGACTGGGTACGCCCAAGAAAAAGGTAAGCTAGACATGGATGACAAGGTCAAAGATTATATTCCAGAATTAGAGAATAGTGCTCTGGGTAATACCAAGCTAGTTAATGTCGCCACCTACACTGCAGGTGGTCTACCATTGCAATTCCCTAGCGAAGTAACGAACGACGCTGAAATGATGCAGTACTACAAAACGTGGAAACCGGAGTACGAAGCCGGTACTAAGAGGAAGTACTCAAACCCTAGTATTGGTCTATTTGGCTACATCGGTGCCTTGAGTATGAAGTCAGACTATACGGAAATGATGGAAACCGTCATCCTGCCTGAGCTCGGTATGACCAATACCTTTGTCGATGTACCAAAGGATAAGCTTAACAACTATGCTTTTGGTTATAGTTCTGAGGGAAAACCCGTTAGAGTTAATCCAGGTATTCTTGATGCACAAGCCTATGGTATTAAATCAACAAGCTTAGATATGCTTCAATATATCGAAGCAAATATGGGTCAAGCGCAACTTAATACTGATATAGAAAATGCGCTAGAGAGAACTCATACTAAGTATTTTGATACCGACACGTTTACACAAGCCGTAGGATGGGAGGGTTATGATTACCCCGTTTCACTTTCGCAATTATTGAAGGGTAACTCCAGCGATGTAATTCTCAAAGCTAAACCGGTTCAAGCAAGTGTATCTGGTACTCTCGGTCGTGACGTTTGGTATAACAAAACGGGCTCAACAGGTGGCTTTGGGGCATATGTCGCGTATGTACCCTCTGAAAAAATAGGCATAGTGATTCTGGCGAATAAAAACTACCCTAATGCAGAAAGAGTAGAGGCTGCTTACCATATTATTAGCTCAGTGGTGAAGTAAATTTTAGTGGTAATAGGCACTACGTAATTATTAGAGCTTATTTAGATACATACTATCTACAGTGTTTTATTAGATAGTATTTATAGGAGTATTCATGAAAACTAAGCATTGGTCTAAGGTGACTTTGCTACATGAAGTTGTTACGAACCCAAATATAACGATTAAAGGTAAACATAGTTATTACAGTGATTGTTGGGACGCCGGTTTTGAAGAGTCTGTTGTAAGATATCTACAAGGCGATGAGTTCAGCCGAGATTGGGAACCAAAATGGAAGATTGATAAGTTACATATAGGTGACTTTGTCTGTATTGCAGCGGAAGTTGTCATTGTTATGGGGGGAAACAGTACACATAGAGCTGATTGGTTCTCCTTGTACCCATTTATGGACTTTATTGAAGAAGCGTACGTCGGGAAAGGAGATACTCATATTGGCGATGGCGCCTGGCTCGGTATGCGATCCATGATAATGCCGGGTGTGACTATCGGAGAAGGAGCAATCGTTGCGGCAAACAGTGTGGTGACGAAAGATGTTGAGCCTTACAGCATGGTTGCGGGGTCACCAGCTAAGCATGTCAAATATCGCTTTTCTCGAGAGACGATAGACGAACTGCTTGCTCTTAGGATATATTATTGGCCTGATAAGAAAATCGACAGCCTGAAGAGATTTTTATGTTCAGACGATTTAGAAGGGCTGAGAAAGGCAAGCGCTGAATATGATAGAAACCACTCATAATCGTGACAGCGTCACTGTTTAGAAAGTAAGAAAGAGGTATTGTTGGGCCTCTTTGTATTAGATATCTAGCCAATACAATGAGTAATCATTTTATTCTTTTATTGATCTTTTACGTGAACATGATAGGGCGCGTACCATTTGCGTTCAAGAACAAGAGGACAACGTGTTTGGTTAAGGGGAAACCGATGGAATATCGGGAAATTATAATCATTAAGAGCCGCATGTAGCGGCTCTTTTTGATCCTGAAATTGGTTAGTGGCGACAGACTACGAAGCGCTCAGAGGGTTACGAGGACTCGCTTCAGATAAATGAAGAAAGAGCGAATCGAAGTGGCTGTTGTTACCTATTTGACTGCTCATACCGTTGCCATTCCGCTGTTAACTCTGCTTTTTCTTTTCTCGCTGCAATCAGCATTTCTATATTTACGTCAGTGTTTGGGTGCCTTTGAATGTATCGTTCGTAATCAACCGGAACACCATTGATGTGCAGTTCAAGATGTAAATGCGGCCCTGTTGTTCTTCCTGTGTTACCCGTTTTCCCTATCACTTGTCCTCGGCTGATCTTCTCACCAACATGGACGTTGCGCTGAGATAAGTGTAGGTAGCGTGATACAGAGCCATTTGTGTGGCGGATATTAATGTAGTTGCCGGCAAAACGGTTGTAGCGGGACTTTAAAACGACGCCATCAGCAATACTACGAATCGGTGTACCTACAGGTGTGGCATAATCAGTGCCTAAGTGCGGAGTCGTTATATTGGTCACTGGATGTGTTCGCTTTAAGTCATAGTCAGAGCTCACTCTGTAGTTTTTATCAAAGGGTGAAGAAAACATGAACTGATTATTTATCGACACACCATGCTCATCAAATACGTTACCGTGACCATCATTGATAATAAATAAATCAGTTTTACTGCCTAAATAGTAAAAAGAACTAATGTAAGTTTCATTTTTACTATTTAATTTAGTTCTTAAGATAAAGTTATCACCTCTTTTAATAGAGTCAATAATATTAAACTTGCTTTTGATAAGTGCTAATAGCAAGTTGATCTCTTTTTGACTCACTCCTGATTTTAATAATGAAGCGACAAAAGAGTATTCAACAACACCGATAGTGATTTTTTGCCTACGAGTATTCTTATTAATTGGTGGCTGCACATTCTTACTTTCGAATTCTAAAGGCTTGATGGTAGGTAGCCTATCCACAGGAGTGAGGAAGTAGTGAGAAAGCGATACGCTAATCAATATGATTAACGCAGTAGTGATAAAGGCTACGGTAGGAGCTTGCACACTCCTTTTTATTATTAAAATAGTCATTAGTTTTGTTGATTTATCAATACTGACAGTTGTGCGTAGAGTATAATATTTTAAATAAAAACTAGCATTAAAGCATGAGTAATTCCTCTGTTTTAACTAAGTTAATAATTATAGGATGTAAGAATAATTTTAATAATTCAGTCAAAGTGACGGTTGGCTTGGTGTTTATGCCTATTTTGTTGGTGTTAATGTCACGTTGAGAAAATATTTTTCAATAATATAATCTCGGGAAAATATATTTTGCCAAATTACTATGTTCGCTAAAAATACGCTGAAATTAACATTAGGTCTTACGCTTACATCTCTTTTATTGAGTGCATGTGGTGGTGGTGATGGAGGAGACAACACACCGCCAGCTAGAAGCAAAGGAAGCATTTCCGGTATGGTGTTTGACGCCCCAGTCAATGGCGCCAAGATTGAGGTTTTCGAGTTCAAAAATGGAAACTTAGGTCGGAAGTTGGCTAACACAACGTCTGATGCCTTCGGAAACTATCTGCTAGAGTTTGAATCTTCGTCAATGCCTCTTTTTGTTGTTGTAAAAGAGGGGAGTTATACCGATCCGTTTACAAATGAAACGGTATCTGTGAGTAATGCGAAGACACTTAAATTTGAAGGTGTTGTGAACTTTAAAGAGGGGAGTGAGCAAAAGTTAATGCTTACTCCGCTGTCGAACTTGGCAGCAGGCTTGGCAAAGTACAAAATTTCTCAGGGGGCCACAGATGAAAGTGCCTTTTCAACTGCTTTGGATAGTATCAATAGCATGTATGGCTTTGACGTAAATGAGACCAAACCTATTGATATTACCAAAGGTGGGCAAAGCAGCTTTGCTAGTGTAGGGCATCAATACGGCGCTTTATTAACAGCATACTCGTCTTACTCTTACGATCTTATTAAAAAATACGGCAACAGCGATAACGTCTACACTTCGATGCACTTCGCTGACATCCAATATCGGGATGTTATTGCAGATGGTGTTCTTGATGGTCTTGAAGTGAGCCAGACTTCCGGAGCAGTGACTCCCCTCAGCTTTGGACAGAAAAAGATAAACAGCGACGTTTATACACGTGACTTATCTCAACATGTTTTGATCGTGGTAAACGACCCAAGTATCAATATTTCTGGTACTGATGCTGCCGACTATGTCGACTTTAGTAAGAAGCTTAATGACTTAGGTACATATGGCAGTACAGATGGCGTCATTCCACCGCGAGATGGGACGGAGATCGATACCACAGCGCCTATCGTGACACGCATTGACCGTGATGTACTTGCTGGCACCGATAAAGTTGATCTAAAAATTGTTGATGATATCGGTGTAGAAGACGTATCCGCCTTTATTCAGTATCAGATTAATGGCTCTTGGTCTGGTGAATTTCAATGTAACGACATACAAGATTTTGGAAGCACATTCTGTTCGGTTGAATTTGATGATTTTGAAGTTGGCCTTCGAGAGACCAACGTTAAAGTTAACATTAATACCAAAGAGATCGATAGTGTAGATATGAACCCTGCCACAGGGCTCTCAAACGTAACAGCAGCACGGTTAGTCTTATATACAGCGGATGTACTGGGTAATGAGTTAATTCCAGGCAGCCATTCGGGTCTTCATATCAACTTTGAATGGGATAACGATGCGCCTGTTATCGATATTACATCGGCGAGTGCAATTAATAACCAACTTAAAGAATACGTTCTGAAAGGGGTTGTAAAAGAAAGCTCGCAAGAGATTAGTTCGGTCAGTATTTCATTTAAAGATGGCTTACATGAGGGCGTCACATGTTCTCCTGTCACTGTAGAGTCTGGAAATGCTTGTGAGTTTAGTAAGGCTTACCCAACTGATGAATTCCTATCTACGACGGTCTTTGAGGTTCGAGCGAGGGATAGCAAAGGCAATACGGGCTCTGCGCAGCATGCAGTAAGTCGTGACGATCAAGCGCCAGCACAGACGATAACCTATCCTGAAGGTACGTCAATGACGTACGTAAATGTGGGTTTAGATGGTGAACGAACCACTTACGATGGTATCTACTCTCAAGATACGTACACCCCAGACAATGTTCAAGCAAGCCGCGATTTCCTGAAGATTGATTATGCGTACGCAAGTTTAGGGATTAAGAACTCATTAAAAGGGATAGATTTTAGTAACTTCAACGCTAATTTATTGAAAGAGAATAAAATCCCTTATGTTCGTGTGAAAGTTTCAGACGTAAACACCGATACGGTTTTAGGCTCCAACGCTAATAAGCTTAAGCTCGTCGTCAAGTACTACGTAAGCCAAAACAACGATAACAACTACTCACTTCAGCAAGTTATTGATACAACGGCATCAGATGACGATTACATCGCAAAAATTCCGCACGAAACGCTGTTAGATAGCAATGGGCGAGTAGAGGATGTCATCTATTACATTCCTTTTGTAAGAGATATTTTGGGTGACAGCTTTAAATCGGTATCAGAAAACAGTAGTCAAAAGTTAGTCATTCAAACCATCGATGAGTCTGATAACGAAAGTACTCCAAGAGAAGTATATTTTAGAAGTAGCTTTGACCTACCAACCACAAAAGTGGTGACACCATTTATTGGTGCGCGAGCTCAACTTGAAGGGTTGAGCCCAAGTGGTGAATTCACTTCACTTGCAAGTTGTACCACTATCCAGCAACTGGAAAGTGACCAGTCTATGGCTCTTGACGTAGCGAGCTGTGAAACCACAACTGACGTAGTGAATTATGATTTCATGCGTGTTCGTTTAATTGGTATCGAAGGTAGTGAGCCATACTATTACCAATGGAAAAGAGATCCAGGGACCAAGAAAGTAACGGTTGACTTAAACAAGGCCAATATTGGTGTGTATTTTAAGCTCAAAGGTTCTCAAACTTACTATATTACTGAACTATCGACATATCAGACTGGTTTGTTTGATTTCCAGTGGGATCAAGTGACAGCGGGAGAGAAAACTTCAGAACGTGCGATTCAAATTCTTGATGAGGTGCGCTACGCGTTATCAGGTACGAATAACAACTCATTCTTTGGGTTTGATCCAACGGTTGTGTCTTATGCAACCAATGAAATGCTTACGACTAAAGCGATTCCAGACAAGCCATCAAATGACTATCTACACCGATTCCTTGTTGAAGCAATTGATAGTATTGCCGAGAGAATGCCAAGAAATAACTCATTAGATTTTGCATCTGCTATTTACGATGATTTTAGCTACGATGGAAAAGCAAATGGTATAGGGGCCGGAGGAAGTCAAGTTACGCTCGATTCTTACACGCTTGGCGCTGAAACTTACCGAAAAGATCTGGCGCAATCCTATTATGAAATCATGGCGAGCAAATACGGTATTGAGACCAATATCGCGCAGCTCTATGTTGATGATATTTCGATGGCTAATCCTGACTTAAATGGTAAGAACATTTTTGATACAGAGGGTAGCAGTATCGATACCTTGCCGCCGCAGCCAAAATTAACCATTGAAAGCGGTAGAGAGACGATGGTTGGTAATAGGCTTTATATCGCTGGCGAGGTTGTTTCTAAAATTGTCCTAGACGATCCTTCTGGTATTGTAGGAACCGACGCTCACGGCCCGAAGTTTAGCACGATGTGGTATCAAGCCAATGAGCCAAACATTGAAATACCACTGGACATCAACGTCGTAGAAAACTCAGACAGCAGCAATGCTTATCGAAAAGAGTACTTCTTCACCCTTAACTCCCAGTCTAGTGAACTAAAAGATATTATAGAGTTTGCCGTGGAGACCAGTGCTATGGACCCACATGGCAATGCGTATGGTTACAATGGTAAATCTCCGTTTATAGAATCGGTGTTTATTGATAACGACTTCCCTAAGGCCACTTACCTTCCACCGAATGATGTCGATGGTAAACCTGTAGAAAACGGTATTTATTTAAATGCGAACAATACTCATGAATTAACCTTCAAGGTTGAGGATATTGTTGGTGATAAGCTTGCCTCGAGGGGCCTTGTTTTCTACCAGCAAACCGGTGAAAAAGTAACATACACACCAGAAAACTTTGCAAGTAACTCGAAAGACGCGTTTAAAGTCAAACTATGTACGGGCGAGATTTGTTCAAATCAAGGCTCTACGATTTATCCTGGTGATGGAGATTGGTTAGTTGTTGCAGCAGCAGAGGACAACTTAGGTAACTCCGTTTCAGAGTTAACTAGCACCGCTCCGAGATTCAATATTCGTATCGACTCTGAAGCCCCTATTGTAAAAAGTGAGCAGGTTCAAAGCCGTTTAGGTGGTAATAACCAATGGGCACCTGTCATTGATTGGGGGACGTTAAGCTCTGGCAATAACGTAAAAATAGATTTGCGCCGCGGATCTGGTCAGGCTCTGACATTAGAAAGCTGTGACCCTCTAACAGAGGCGTGTGACGTACCATACCTAGTTGGTGAACAGCCTGACGTCAAAGTCCAACTGGTTTCAAAAGCATTTGATTACGATGAATGGAATGAATTTTACGTCACTGCGACGGACAACGCTTACCCTGCCAATGTTAGTACAACAGGGAAATTTACCTTCCAAGTCGATAACAAAGGCCCTGAAATCATCCTAAATACGCCTTGGGTTGAAGACACATTGTCTAAAGAGAACTATGTCATAGGGCGTGAGTTCAATGTGCGATTTAAATCCGTAATAGACGATTCAGACCTTGAGCAAGTCTCGCTGTATCAAAGTGGTAAAGATTCGCCAATTAAGACAATTGTGCCAACGGATTCATCTAAAGAATTTGTCATGTCTCTTATCAAGAGTGACACAGATAAAATAGACATTTCTGAAGATGAAAAAACAACGTCATTGTATGTAAAAGCAACCGATATTTATGGTTTTGAGTCTAGTTCTAACACGCACAAGGTTATTCTTGATCGTGATGGGCCAACATTAGGCTTAAGTGGTTTCAATGCGAATGACTACTACTTAGGTAACTATGTCTTTGACCTAACGGCGCTAGACCTAAATGCAAACGGTGATGTTTCAATTAATGGCGTAAATCGAGAAAGCCTAGAGTATTGGACGTTTAGCGATCTGGAACCATTACCTGGCTCTTCTGGTACAAAAATCAATGAGGATCTCAAAGTGAGCCTTGGTGATTTAGGTACGGGTACACACAAGATTCGTTTAAAAGGGTCTGATGTTCGTGGCAACACAACCTTAACCAGTGATGAGCAAGATTTTACCGTCAAAGTGTACAACTCAATCCCGCAGGTGACGCTGGCGATGAGTTACACGGATGGAACGCCAATTACAAACAACACCATCTATCAAGATGGGAATATCGTACTTACGCTTGATATTGTTGATGATAGTGGCGTTGATCGAATTGACTCAACGTATAGATTCTCTGGAGAGCAAAACGGGACTAACTTTACGTTCTCAGAAACCGCAGATGGCACTTGGACTGCAACGTTGCTTTCTACACAAATTGCCAAAGATGGTAATTATGAACTTGATATCAAGGTTTATAACAAAGTTCGTTACCTTGATGAAAAAGACCGAAAGGTTGGAAAAGTAAACCAAACCTTTAGCGTACAGCGTGAAGGCGTGGTTCTAACAGTTGAAAGCCCGCTGGACTTCCAAAATTACTTATCTGATGGTGTTCTTGATGTCACCTTTACTACATTGAGTGCGGTCAAGGCCAAAACGTTAGAGTGTTGGGTTCGTGAAGAATACAACTCTCTAGATGCGCCACCAACTAATGAGCAACCAACTTCTGGTGTTATCAACGTATCGCAAGAACCTTACAGTTGTAGTGTCAATGTTGGGCAAAACATGACCAAAGCACCTGTTACTTTGATCACTAAAACCTTGGGTACAAATGGGCGTGAAACGATCAACAAGTTCAATTTCTCGATGGTGGATATTGATGCACCGACAGTCGTGGATGGTAACTCATACAGTTTTAAAGGAAGTGATGTTTGGTTTGATGAAGCTTTGAAGAAGAAGATGCTCACATTTGAGCTCTCTTTTAATGATGCTTTATCAGGCGTGAATACCGAAAGTTCAGATGAATATCCAAAATTGGTTCGTAATCTTGGCAACAAAGCTTATACACCAACGACTTGTGCCAAAGGTGTTGGAAATATCAAGTGTACGTATTCTGAATCCTATGCCGATATTATTGATGGCCTGAGTACAACTCAAGAATACAAAATCAAGAACTTATCTGATTTAGCAGGAAACTTGACGCCAGAGCACGATCTAATGCTTGAATTACCTAAAGGTTCGGTAGTCGTTGAAATTACTGATCCGGTCGGAAACACAACCATTAATGGTCAGCAGCTTGTCGCCAAATTCAGAATTAAGCTGTATGAAAACTCTAGACTAGACAATGTGATGGCCAGGTTTGGAACGGAATCCTACAACTATAAAGATAATCCGGAGAAGTTTGCACAATTAGAGGTGTGTGCAGATGACCCAACCTACAAGTGTTCAACATTTACAAGTGAACTTCCTAGCGATGCGGATGGAAAAACGATCAGGACAACGATTACTGCAACGGATGTGTGGTCGAGAGTCGGTGAAGCGAACGTTGATATTAAAGTTGACAACACACCTCCAAGTGTTGGCGATGAGATAATCGTAACCGAATCGCCAACAAATCCAGATAATGTTCGTTTTCGTTTTGACATAACGGACACTGGTAGCAGCCTCACAAAAGTAAACTACTCGGTTTTAAACCCGAGTTATCAAGAAGAAAGAGTAGAGGATGGGAATGGTTCATCTACGTACTTTGAACTACCGAAATCTCAGTTAGAGGGGCGTGGTTCAATCACGGTTGATATCAAAGCGACAGATAGTGTTGGGCTATATTCAGACATCAGAAAAGTCATTGATATTAGTGTTCCTAAAGTCACGATTGATTTCGATGGGATTACGAGTTTGCAGGGTGGGAAACTGTTTTTTACCAAGGCGAGCCAGCCGTTTACGGTATCTACTGTGGAAGGAGAAAGAGTGAAAGCTTCACAATATTCTGTGGAGCTTATTTCAAGCCTCGGTGATTCCTTGCGTTACTCAGGTGATGTTATCTCATCTAGTGGTAATGGAATGATGAACTTTGCCGTCGATAACCAAGGGTCATACACCCTTAAGGTGACGGTGACGGACTCAGTTGGAAGAGAGAATACAAGCTTTGAATTACTAGGCAAAAGTTATGATGGAAAGGTTATCGAATCTATTGTTGATTATGACGCTCCAAGTATTTCGGGCTTAAGTGCTAATCAAACCTCTAAGGTGCCGACAAACGATAAGTATCAACTAGAAATTAGTGCATACATTACAGATAAAAATTTAAATCTCGTCACGTCAAAAGCGGTGAGTGGTGGTAGCACAGTGGCTCCTCAAGCGATTACTGAGCCGACAACCGAAGCGGGGCCTTATGTCATAAGCTATTTGTTACCGAAAGGCGATCATACGATCACGGTGGCAGCAACAGACAAGGTGGATAACAAGAGTGAAAGTTCTATTGACGCGCATGTGGAAGCGGCAACCGTTCCCGGGCTAAGTATCTCTACCGCCTCAAGCGCCCCTCTTTTTGGAGGCGAAGAGATTACGCTTGCGTTTAACTTTACAGAAGAAGTTACGAACTTTGATATCTCAGATGTCCATCTTGTCGCTAGTGATAGCGGTGTAACAGGAACGTTAAAACAAGATACTTGGTCGACTTCAGACAATATTACGTGGACGGTTAACTATGTCAGCCCAGAAAAACAAGATAAAAATATCACTATTCAGGTAGAAGACAATAGCTATCAAAGTACCAACACCATTCCTGGAAAAGGAAGCAGCTTAAGTATCGCGGTTGAAGGAACCTTACCAAAACTGACCAATGTGACATTTAACCCCGAGCATCAGAGCGTGGGGCAAAGCGTGAGTGTCTCGCTTGAGTTTGATAAAGAGCTCCAAGAGGCGACCGCTACGCTTGGCGGCAATCGCATTAGTTCTCTGTCAGCAACGGCAGATAAAAAGGTCTGGGTTGGTGATGTACAAGTTCCGAGCACCGCGCTGTTAAGTGTCGACTTGGTTGTTAGTCAGTTTAAAGATTTGACTGGCAACATAGGTGAGGATAACACCGCTCACGAATTGCCAATCACGCCAACCTTAGCTATTAAGCCAGTGGGCAATGTGGATGAAACGCATGCCGCCACACTACAATTCGAAGGCACGTCGACACGTTTTGACGGTCAGTCCCTGCGTCTTGAAGTGAAAGCCCAAGGCAGCGCGACGGTACTAAAAAGCGGCAGCGCGACAGTACAAGCCGGTGGCACTTGGACCAGTGACGCGATGGATATGAGTCATCAAACCAATGGCACTTACATCGTGATGGTGACGGGGACGAACTCAGCGGGCATTGAAGTGAGTGAAAGTCAGAGCTTTACACTGGCGCAGTCTCTGCCAACACTGACTAACGTGACGTTTACGCCTGAGCACCAAGCCATTGGCCAAAGCGTGACGGTGACGCTGGAATTCGATAAAGATCTGCAATCCGCCTCAGCGGAGTTAGGTGGCACGACGATCACCTCATTAGTGGCAACCGCGGACCCAAGTGTTTGGACTGGTGATGTGGTGGTACCAAGCACGTCGGAGATCAATGTGGCGTTGCTTGTTCGTGACTACCAAGACTTCTCAGGGAATACCGGTAGCCAGAACACGGCTTACTCCATGCCGATCACGCCGACCTTAGCCATCACGCCAGTGGGCAATGTGGATGAAACGCATGCCGCCACGCTACAATTCGAAGGTACGTCGACACGTTTTGACGGCCAGTCCCTGCGTCTTGAAGTGAAAGCCCAAGGCAGCGCGACGGTACTAAAAAGCAGCAGCGCGACAGTACAAGCCGGTGGCACTTGGACCAGTGACGCGATTGATATGAGTCATCAAACCAATGGCACTTACATCGTGATGGTGACGGGGACGAACTCAGCGGGCATTGAAGTGAGTGAAAGTCAGAGCTTTACACTGGCGCAGTCTTTGCCAACGCTGACTAACGTGACGTTTACGCCTGAGCATCAAGCCATCGGCCAAAGCGTGACGGTAACGCTGGAATTCGATAAAGATCTGCAGTCCGCCGCGGCGGAGTTAGGTGGCACGACGATCACCTCATTAGTGGCAACCGCGGACCCAAGCGTTTGGACTGGTGATGTGGTGGTACCAAACACGTCAGAGCTGAATGTGGCGTTGCTTGTTCGTGACTATCAAGACTTCTCAGGGAATACCGGTAGCCAGAACACGGCTTACTCCATGCCGATCACACCAACCTTAGCTATTACGCCAGTGGGTAATGTGGATGAAGCGCATGCCGCCACGCTACAATTCGAAGGCACGTCGACACGTTTTGACGGTCAGTCCCTGCGTCTTGAAGTAAAAGCCCAAGGCAGCGCGACGGTATTGAAAAGCAGCAGTGCGACGGTACAAGCCGGTGGCAATTGGACCAGTGACGCGATGGATATGAGTCACCAAACCAATGGCACTTATACCGTGATGGTGACGGGGACGAACTCAGCGGGCATTGAAGTAAGTGAAAGTCAGAGCTTTACACTGGCGCAGTCTCTGCCAACGCTGACTAACGTGACGTTTACGCCTGAGCACCAAGCCATCGGCCAAAGCGTGACGGTAACGCTGGAATTCGATAAAGCATTGCAAGGTGCCGCAGCGGAGTTAGGTGGCACGACGATCACCTCGTTAGTGGCAACCGCGAACCCAAGTGTTTGGACTGGTGATGTGGTGGTACCAAGCACGTCAGAGCTCAATGTGGCGTTGCGGGTTAGTGACTACCAAGACTTATCAGGAAACACCGGTAGCCAGAACACGGCTTACTCCATGCCGATCATACCAACCTTAGCCATCACGCCGGTGGGCAGTGTGGATGAAACGCATGCCGCCACGCTACAATTCGAAGGTACGTCGACACGTTTTGACGGTCAGTCCCTGCGTCTTGAAGTGAAAGCCCAAGGCAGCGCGACGGTACTAAAAAGCGGCAGCGCGACAGTACAAGCCGGTGGCACTTGGACCAGTGACGCGATGGATATGAGTCACCAAACCAATGGCACTTATACCGCGATGGTGACGGGGACGAACTCAGCGGGCATTGAAGTGAGTGAAAGCCAGAGCTTTACACTGGCGCAGTCTCTGCCAACGCTGACTAACGTGACGTTTACGCCTGAGCACCAAGCCATCGGCCAAAGCGTGACGGTGACGCTGGAATTCGATAAAGATCTGCAATCCGCCGCAGCGGAGTTAGGTGGCACGACGATCACCTCGTTAGTGGCAACCGCGGACCCAAGTGTTTGGACTGGTGATGTAGTGGTACCAGACTCGTCAGAGCTGAATGTGGCGTTACTAGTTCGTGACTACCAAGACTTATCAGGGAATACCGGTAGCCAGAACACGGCTTACTCCATGCCAATTACACCGACAATACACCTAGACGTTATCAACGATGTTACTGGAGTGGAAAGCGTGACAGTAAGTGGTAGCAGTGAACGATTTGAAGATGGTGAGTTCATAGATATCAAAGCAGTCGACGCTGATGGTACAGAAGCCACAGGCATGGCAACCGTGCTTTCAGACTCATGGACAACTGATTTAGATCTTTCAGGACTGAAGGAGGGAGTAGTGACGATTTATGTAAATGGTACCAACAAGCTTTCCGCCTCTGCCGAAGAGGCTCAAGCAACATTTAACTATGATCGTTTCGCAAGTACAGCCTCCTTAGGTGCTGTTTACAACCGATATTTTAGTGATAACAAAACTTTAAAAAATGCGGCATAAATAAAGCGAGCGTTTAGCTCGCTTTATTTCTTTGGGACTTTTTGTGATATTTATCAAAATAATTGCCTTTATTGATAAGTTACTCGAATTAATGAATCGTCTTAATACAAGGCTGAATAACTATAATAACTAGGCCAATGTTGCTTTTAGGTGTGTATGACGTGATTGTGATGGTCGCTCGGCAGGAGCTGTGGTGAATGTGTCGCGTTGAAAATCTTTTTAAATATTATATATTTACGCTCGTTTCTATACTCTGAGTATAGTGTTCTGCATGAGGTCGATGGGTAATACCTCACCTCTTTAACTCGCGATGAAGCAAATTTAATCCTAGCAAGCTTCAGAGCAGTTACTTTTGTGAGTGCGTAATGCGCTCACCTTTTTATTTAAACTTCCTCAGTAACAGTCAATTTGTTGTTTGTTGCTGAGGAGGGCACCTCATAAACTTCTGAATTTCCTCGTGCTTACCTGAAGCACACGTTACTACGATTTTTGTTAACTTCAGTCCATAAATTAAATTTTTTTAGATAGTAAGATTTTACCATTTTGACAGAGTGGGTGATGTTACTGGCTTTTATTGTGGTCAAATCGCATGTTTTAATAGTAAAAATCACCATTTTTTTGGTGTTTTTGATTTCGGGCGATTTTTCTATCTCGTTGAAAATAAATGGCTAAGTAAGTAGGATACGCAGACCAAATCGTACTTGTAAGCCTTATCAGCTTAATTGTCACCGCAGCCATATTTACGATGTTGGTTGTGGAGAATTCAAATGCATTTAGTTTGCAAATTTATACCTAGCTCGAAGCTATCCTCCAACGAGCTATCTTATGTTCTTACACCGGACGAGTGTATAGGACAGCTTTCGCGTTTGCGAAATTCAGATGACATCCTTAGAAACCTCCCTAAAGAATTGGCGCAAAAGATTTCCATCTCTGCCAAAAAAACGACCAGCGCATTACTAGCTGCTATAAGAATCGAATTGGGAAAAGGCAATTGGGTGTCATTATCTACCGTTGCACGTCGGTCGCCATTGACGGACTCTCAGCTGCAAAGCTTCCCTAGACTTAAATCACTCGTTGACTCTGTATCTGCTTCGAATGAAAGCAAAGCTTTTAAAGCAGGATACAAGCAGGTTATCGACGATGTTGCTTTAGTTCGTAGTTACACGCATGTACCTTCTGAGCCAAGCCCAGATCAAAAAATCGTTGTTGAGTTTGCAGGGCAGTGGTCTAGTAATGCAGCATGTTTGATGTTGGGAAAAACCGAAGCTCAAAAAGAAAAAGTGACTGTAGGCAAGGCTGATACAGAAAACAAACACCGCAGCCTCGCGACGTTTAAAGATCTCGAAGCTGAGGGCAAAACGCTCTATATCAAAATCCCTTGTTCCGACCAACCTCAGCCAATCTTGCTTAAACTCGCCGAAGACCTGCAACCCGTTGATAAAGAAACTCAGATGGATGAGTGGGACAACGTGTTGGTGCCGGTAGTTCCAGTTCATAAGAGTGATTCAGGGTATGTATCTATTGATCGCGGTTATATTTATGTCGTTTGGCAATCAGAAGTTTGGCGAGAAATCCAAGTTCAAAACGACGGACGCTTTTCTGATGTCGATCTATCGCTCTACCAAAGCACTAAGTCCTCGCCTCAAAGATCGGTCGATATCAGCTTATATGATGAAGACTCCGAAGCATTTCTGTCAGGGGAAGCGTTTCAACTGTACCAAGACGGTAAAAAAGTCTATGAGGGCGTGTTGGACGAATACGCTTGCGCCCGTGTTTTTGGTCTTACGGGAGAAGAAGTTGAGGTAGTGGTTGCTGATTGGCCTAATGAAGGCGAAACATACAGAGAATTATTTCAAACCGAGTTGAGTCCATTTAAGGCTGGAAGTAAAACTAAGAGAGAGCCGCTTGGTGTTCCTTTGCCTCATATTTGGCTTCCATACAAAATCAACGGCAGCGTACAGAGTGATGTTGCTCTTTATTATTCTCGGGCTCAACTCAATACTCAGCAACTCAACGAGTTAAAGAGCGGGAATAACGAGAAAGCGGTTAAAGTAGACCTCAGTGATTATTCTTCTGCTCATAACTTTGATGCGAGCTCCGAACCTGTGATTTCGCTGCCGAATCTAGATACTCAAGTGTTAAGCAAATCAGATTACAATGTCGTCAGTCAAAAAGAGCAGGGTGTTGCTGCCGCTGTTGTTAACTCCCCAAGTGAAGGCATCGTAATTACTTATAAGAGTAACCCCCAATGCGATCAACCAGATGATTATTTCCAACTGGCGTGTGTTGATGAAACATGGAGCCAAAAGATTTTTTTGCGCGAGGCTGAGTTTGTGGATCAGTATTGTAAAGAAGTCGTGTTTAGTGGTTGGTTACCAGAAGTTAAAAGGGTCAATCTAACCCGTCATTGCCGATCTCATAACTCAGATAAAACGGTCTTAATGTCAGTAATTTTTCAAGACATTGAACTCACGGAACTATTATAAAATGAAACGAACAACGTTAAGTATCATGCTTCTGTCGACAGCTATGTTATTAACAGGCTGTGGTGACGAAAGTAATCAAACTTCGAATACTGCAACAACACAATCCGTAGAAAAAGAACCCACTCAAAAGGCTTGTTACAATGTTGGTGAAACAACGTCATTAGAACGCAAAGATGTGACAGGACCACGCTGCCAATGGCAAAGTGAGCACAACTTTATTGTTTACTCTGAAGATCTGTCCAAGCCTGAATACCCAGGTACACTTCCCGTAAAACCAGGCTATGCTGTTCGCAGAGCAAAAGAGTGGCCTCGTGAAGATTTATCTGATGCAAGTTCCTATGACAAACCTCGAATTCAGTTTTGGTGGAATAATGTTGGCTCTCGAGACCCTCTCGTAAACGATTACGAAAATGGCTATAAAATCTGGAGCATGAAAATTGATGGGACAGATTTACGCTTAGTCACGGATGATATGCCAAGCACCGCGTCACCACAGAATTTTACGATGAGTCGTTCACCTAACAATCGTTATGTGGCTTATGCATACAGTTATGGAGAGCCTCTGATAAAAGCCATTTTTGACTTAAAAACGCAACAGACCATTAAGCTAGGGAGCGCGCGGACTAAGCCATATTTGGTCTGGGCGGACGACTCTAGTTACATCTACTTCTCAGATGGTTTTAAGCGTTTTAAATACACACTCGCGACAGGAACCAAAGAAGAGGTAGATGTACCGTTGTCTGAAGATACGGTCATTGTAGATGGCAAGTTAATCAATGCCGCGGGCTTGGGGGTGGGAGTTTATGACGCCAAGACTCTCGAACGGTTATACACGATTTTACCTGAAAAAGAGTTTGAAGACTCCATCGATATTGAGAAGCGCATCTACCGCCAAACTGCCATCAGCCCTAATGGTAAGTACGTATGGGCGGTGAACTCATACCGTAAAGTTTTGATCAATGTTGAGGAAAAAACGTGGCTTGCGTTCTCTGACGAAGGAGAGGAAAAGAAAGTTTACGATAAGGTGGTTAACATTAGTAATGATGGCCGAGAAACCCAGACTGGAGCAGCAGTAATAACCATAAAACGCTATGGATCTGATTATCGCTATGAGTTGACCGGAAAAGGTCGACAGTCATGGAAGGTGATTCATTCTGGAAGAGTAGCTAAAACCCCAGTTCTTTATAATGCCGATGCTAACGGTGGGCGTTTTCTGGAGGTAGAAAACGATGAGTAATGACCTTAAGTATTTACCAACAGATGTCTATTTGTTTGGTGTCGATTTTCCTAATGTTGGGGATGCACAGAACCCTCAATATAAAGAACTCAATATCGAAAAAGACCTGACCTCATTGGAAGAGTTGAAAAAAATTCGCCCTATGTCACGGCTTCCCATTGCCAAAAACTTAGGAGAGGAAAGCGCAGCCCTTTGGGCGACAGACGACTTAGGTCGTTTACATGTACTGGGCGATTCTATTCAGAAAAACCAAAAAACCAGCATCAATCAGGTTTTGGCACTGCGCTCGCCAGTACATGAACTAACACAGAAGACGTACAAGCTGTCTTTTCCTGAATGGTCAATGCTTACAGAGTTGGCGATTGGTGCACAGAGTGATGCTCGGCCAATGAAAAAGACGTGTGCAGACCTTGTCTCTATCTTAGAAAAGCTAAAGGGGTATGACGGTGATCAAGCACTGAACTCGCTAGAAAAAAAAGTGGAATACGCTGTTACAGAAGTAAAGCGCTCACAACTCGCGCCTAAATATGAAGCAGGCACTCAAGCACTAACGGATGAGCAAGCTACATATAACAAATGGTATGACTCTGTTCCTGAAGATAAGCCCATTCGTGGCTTTATTGTACCCACGTTCTCATTTCTCGCCGTAGCATTTTCTACACAAGAGTATGCTGATGCAATTGTTAAAGTTACTCGTTTTGATGAGGAGACCGGACAGCACCTAAACCTGCAGGGCAAAAATACCATAACGCAAGCACAACTTGAGCAAAACAGCGGTTCGCATCGCCCAATTGCGTTGTTTCCGTTGGCGTCGGACGTTTTTATTGATGGTATGTACACCATTGAGGTGACTTTTGACATTGAACTCATTGATGAGATCCCTGAGTTTGCATTAAATGCCACTAATGTAACTAAAGAATATGATGAGGTTGGACTTATCTCCAAAGTTAGCTACGAGCTACGAGAATACATCACGCTTAGCCAAACGACACCTTTTGGTAAGATCGCGGTTGTTGCGGGCGACATGATCTCACTTGAAGAGTCTTTGATATACCAATTTCCTACGCAGTTTAAAGCTCTACAAGCCTTCCGAATGGGAGAGCTTGAAAACCTAGAGAATAGCGGAACGACTGCCAGTATGAGTGCTGCGCTGTGGGAGATTGGTACAAAAGTTACGCCAAGTTTGGTTAATGCTGGCATTAATATTCATCAAAATCCCTCCAGTAAACACGACGTGGTTGGAAGTTTAGCAAACACGTTTTGGGGGCAAGTAGATAAGGGCGCATTACCTCCAGCCATGATTTCGGCATTGGAGTTTTCATTTGGGGTATCGGCTACCGCAGCAGCTTACCAAACTCTTCAAGATTTACGCCAAGCGGCATCGGAATCCGAGCGTGCAGCACAAGTGGGCTTAAAAGTGCTCCTCAAAGAGAAGGGGTTTGACAAAAGTAAGTTCTTTACCAAGGTGATTGAACCTGCGAGAAATGGTAATGCCCACGTTGTGGCGGGGAGTGCTGCTAGAACGTGGTTGACAGGTAACGGCAGTATCAAAAGCTTTTTGTCGCCCTTTGCTGGTGCAGGGCTCAATGCAATCAACACCTTCTATGAGATAAAAGCGATCACTGACAAAAGCGAGCAATTACGCTTAGCAGAAGAGAAAGCTAAACTCAGGAAAAGTTATTTTGAGCAGGTATCACGCGATTATCTGAACTGGGTACCTGTCTGGAAAGAAAGTCTGAAGAGCGGGGAATTACTACTTAAGCAAATCATAGATAAGTTAGGCGACAATGTAACGTTTACTGACAGCATTCCTAATGACGTTGCTGAAGACAGTGCAATGTTTGTTAAAGACCATAAAGGTGCCGGTTTACGTTTGGTTTTTCCTTTTGATAACAACCAGGTTCAAGCCCCTCACTTGTCATATTTGGCTGCTGTCGATAAAGAATTATCTAAGATTCCAAATGCCGTTGTTGAAATCGAAGGGCATGCCTGTCAAAACGGTGATTCAGAATATAACCAAAACCTTTCGCAGCAGCGAGCGCAGCATGTTGCTGAGTTCTTTTCTTCAGTTAGTGACATTCGATTTTTTGGCGAACGTCGACCGATAGTCGAGGTACCAAACAACGAAATCAAACGCGAAAACGCGCAACTTAATATTAACCGACGTGTTGAGGTTCGAATCTACCTACAAGAGTTTGCGGCGAGAATTCCACCGAGTCGACTCGGCTTTAAGGCTATGGAGCAAGCGCGTTTAGCTCAGTTAAATGCGAACTTGGGAGAAGAAGCAATTGCAAAAGAGCTCAAGCTAGCTATCTTCGAGATGATCGTTGGTATGGCTTGCTATGCTCCGATAATAGGGCAGGCAGCAAGAGGCTTTTTCGTTGTCAAAGAAGGCGGAAAAATGCTGATGAGTGGTGCCCAGTTGCTTGACTCTGCACTCTTTGATTATTACTTGTCTTCTTACAACGAGGTTAGAAAAAGCGTATCTGCAATTGAACAACTTAGCCATGAAACCACAGAGATTATTGATTCATTGGCTGAGATTAATACGCAATTGACTGAGGTGTATTTTACGTCATCAGATGCGTTAGTTGAGCACTTAGGAAAAGCTACGGGTGCAAAGGAGCTGATTAAGCGCTATCAACGCCGTGCACTTGCTATTAATGGTTTGGTGCTTTTGATTCAAAGAGCTTGTGCTGAGGGCGAACAAGAGTTCACAGAACAGTGGCGAATATTAGCTATCGATGAATACATTCAGCGATATATTGAAACCGATGGTTGGATATTAAACACAGAGTTAAAAGAAAACTTGTGCAACTTGTGGATCCAAGAACTCATGCGTCGTGAGGGACGCAAGCAATTAGTTGAAAGTTACGGTGAAGAAATAGCTGAACAAATCATTACTCGTAACAAAGCCAACTATATTGCTCCAAAAAGGAAAGACGTTTCTGGGGCGTTTAATGTCGCGTTTCCAGTGCAAGACAAGCTCTATAATCGCGATCAACAACGAGGCTTAGTGGAGTTTGCGACACAGTTTAATGTTGAGTCTAAAAAATTATCAGAAGAGGACCTAGGGTTCGTTAGGTTATTAGTCTCTGAGCCTCATGACAACTCTAAATGGGTCACCTTTGATGAGTGGGAGAAGGTACGATTAAAAGCAAATAAAAAGGTGCGATTATCGCCTTTCCACCGTTTGAAGTGGCAAATGGTGTTAGGCAAACAAAGTCTGAAACAGATGACGTCAAATGTGTTTCAGTGTGAGATGTCTTATCAGCGCACTGACGGTTTACTTAATACCAGTGGACCTAAGTTTAATTTGATGTTCAAGCCGATGAAACACGAGGAATTTAGTGTAGATCCCAAAGGTGAGTTGGCCGAATTTTTTGAGGCGGAAAAAGCAGACGGCAAAGTCCTTATTGGTTGTGAGTTTGAACCGTATTTTTACTTTGGCGATGATGTCTTCTCTGGAGTGAAGCCTTTGATCGCTAAGCACGATTTAGTCGATTATAGCGGATACTTATCTCAAGTTGCTCTCGGTCCGATTTTTGGGCAGGTGATAAAAATTGACTCCCAACAAGATGTACTCAAAGAATATGTAAACAGCGGTGGCTTCAAAAATATGACCTATGAGTTCACTCTATCTGGAAGCAACTATAAGCTACCAGTACGAGTGGACAAGACAGTCGGACGATTTATTACGTCACCTAGACAGATTCCTGTAGGAGTCGATACAAACCATAACTATACACTCTCTGCTAAATCGGGCTTTATTGCGAACGGAAATAGTGTGTCAGAGAAAGATTTGTTAACGCTAGATTTTGTCTTACATAGTAAAGTTCATAAAGGCCCGACAAAGCCTGTTATCGATGACATTAAGCACAGTGCGATTGCGGTCAACTACGGAAATAAACGACAGTTTATGAACGAAGACAGTATGTTCACTACTGCTGATGAGCTCAAAGGTTTTGATTGGACTTCGAATAAGTCATTCGCTATGGAAGTTATGCTTATTGGTGGCAAGCACAGAAAAGAGTCGTATGAGGGACAAAACCTCGAATGGCAAAGTGTTCCAGTTTCACTAAAGCTATCTACTACTTTTGATAATGAAGCCGTATTCGGATCTGAAACTACCGCTGGTCCTGAGTATCTAAGTAACCTTACTTATATTGGGATACTAAAGAAAGACGGTTCTAAATGGACGCTAGATGACAGCGATGTGATTAACAAAAATATAGACGCAGATTTTGTCTCTGAGGCTCTATCCAACATAGACATGGATGAAGATTTCGATGGTAAGGTGGTCTACGCGTCTCGTTTCGAGTTCGCATTTAAAGCGCTGAACGGGCAAGAAATCAAGGGGCTTCGACCATTTGGACCCGTTGTCTCGACATCTGGTCGATTCCAAGAAGCAGTTCTAAAGGTGTCCTCTCTAGTACAACGTAATACAGCGGAAAAAACGCCGTTTAAACTTGAAAGCTTTGAGATGTCGTTGGGCAGGCAGTACAAAAATGTAGATGAGTTATCTTATTTTTCTGATTGTGAAGACCCAAGCTATAAAGTTGATAAAGATATGTACATCAACTGGGCAAAACTGAAACCTGAAGAGCGTACAGAACGTTTGGTAACTTGGATTAGAGACCCATACTTAGCAACTATCATTGAAGCGTCGATTCTCAATAAATAAAAAAACCGCCTTCGGGCGGTTTTTCTTTTCTTATCAATGGAAACTGAAGTAAGATTTCTCGCTTCTCGCTTCTCGCTTCTCGCTTCTCGCTTCTCGCTTAACCCGCTGCAGAAATATCGTATTTCTTCATCTTATGGTTGAGAGTGCTCATTGGAAGCGCCAATTGCTCAGCGGCCTTCTTGGTGTGCCAATTGCAAGCATTTAAGCAATCGATGATTACTGTACGCTCGTATTGGCTGACAACGTCCTTAAGGCTCTTTGAAACGTCTTCTAAATCCGCTTGTGCTTGCTGCTCGTAAGTAGGTTGCTCTGGGGTAGATGAAGCTGCTTTCATGTCGATACTTGGCACACTTTCTGGGATTTGTTCGCCAAACTCGATGTGAGTAATAGTTTCAAAATCGGACAGTAGCACCGAGCGCTCAATGATGTTCTTAAGCTCACGCACGTTCCCTGGGTATTGGTAGGCAAGGAGCTGTTTACGTACGTTGGCACTTAACCCTGGTGCTTGCGGCAAACCTAGCGTGTTGGTGGTGTGTTGCACGAAATGTTCGGCAAGGGGAATAATGTCTGACTTGCGAGCTCTCAATGGTGGTAATGTAATAGGGAACACATTCAAACGATAGAACAAATCGGCACGGAATCCGCCATCTTTGATTTGCTGCATAAGATTACAGTGGGTTGCGGCGATAACGCGAACGTCCACTTCAATCTCTTTGCTAGTGCCGATTGGGCGAACTTTACGTTCCTGTAGCACACGCAGCAATTTTGCTTGCAGTAGCATTGGCATATCGCCAATTTCATCTAGGAAAAGCGTGCCGCCGTTGGCTGCTTCAAACAAACCGACTTTGTCTTTGTCCGCGCCCGTGAATGAACCTTTCTTATGCCCAAACAGTTCAGACTCTAACAACTGTTCGGGAATTGCCGCACAGTTTTGTACGATCAAAGGCTGTTCTGAACGGTTAGAGTTTTCGTGAATGTATTTCGCGATCACCTCTTTACCTGCGCCCGTTTCACCACGCAACAGAACGTCGACAGGAAGAGATAGCACCTTATCAAGACGATTCAAGACATTGAGCATTTCTTCGCTCTCTGCAATAGGACCTTGATAGGCTTTCTGAGTACGTTTTTTGAGCTGAGTGTTCTCGCGCACTAGGGCTTGATTGTCGGCATTGAGATTTTTAATCACTTGCCCATATTGCTCTAACCAAACGGCTTGACGAATGTTACTCGCTGCCATTCGACAAAACTCAGTCAAGGCTGCCTCGTTGTCAATGACATTCAAATCGAGTAAGACTAACAGCCCAATGGTTTTGCTTTCGCTATCAATCAAAGGCCAAGCCAGTAAGTTCTCGCTTTTTAGTCCCAATGTCTGCTCTGTTTGATAAATGCTTTCACAGTCGTAGCCGTTGTATTTGTATAACTCGTTAATCAACACCACTTCACCATTACGAATCGCAAAGTTAAATGGGTCGTTCTCACTGGCTGAGTCTAGCTGTAATGCTTCCCAAGGGTGGGAAACGACGGTTTTATCGTTGTGGTGAGCGGTACTTGGAATCAACGCCTGTCCTGTCTGGTCCAAAACATAAATGATGCCGTGCTTTGCTAAGGTCATTTGTCTCGCAGCGGTCAACACGGCATCCAATGTTTGGGTAAGCTGGCTGCGATCAGCCAAAGATTGGCTGATCGCAAGTAGGGCGTTACTAAGTTCGCTATGGTTAGCTGAACGCATAGGTTAGTGTTCCTTGCTCATCGACAGACACTTCGATTTGCGTATGTGAATCATCCTTGTCATGCACTAATAGCTGAGTCGATAGTTGCGGCAGCAACTGACGGTTGATGACCGCGTCGATATTACGCGCGCCTGTTTCAGCAAGGCGGCAGTTACCTAGTACGAACTCAACCAAACTTTCTTCGTAGCTTAGCGACAACTTGTGATGGCTCTGTAGACGCTGAGAAACTTTATTCAGCTTGTGGTGAATAATTTCTGTCATTGCTTCATCAGACAGCGGAACAAATGGTAGTACTGACATACGTGCCAACAGCGCTGGTTTGAAATGTTGGTTCAATGTAGGACGAATAGCTTCTGCGATGATGTTCGCATCGATGTCTTTTGATTGATGAACCAAAGATTCAATCTCGTGCGTTGCAAGGTTACTGGTCATGATGATCAGCGTGTTCTTGAAATCGATGGTTCGGCCTTCGCCGTCGTTCAATGTACCTTTGTCGAACACTTGGTAGAACAGGTTCAACACTTCAGGATCGGCTTTTTCCACTTCATCAAGAAGAACAACAGAATATGGACGTTGACGAACCGCTTCTGTCAGCATGCCGCCTTCACCGTAACCTACGTAACCCGGAGGTGAACCGATTAGGCGAGATACCGTGTGCTTCTCTTGGAACTCAGACATGTTAATGGTCGTCATAAAGCGCTCACCACCAAACATTTGATCAGCAATCGCACGAGCCGTTTCGGTTTTACCCACACCACTTGGGCCAACGAGCAGGAATACGCCTGTCGGTGCGTCTGGGTTACCTAGACCAGCTTTCGCAGTTTGAATGCCTTCAGACAGTGCATCGATAGCGTATTCTTGGCCTTTGATGCTTTGTGTTAGGCTTTCTTTCAGTTTTAGCGTGGTTTCTGCTTCGTCTTGAAGCATCTTACCCATAGGAATACCAGTCCAGTCCGAGATGACGTGGCTAACTTCATCTGGACCCACTTCAAAGTGAACCAGTGGGTTGCCATTGCGGATTGCATCTAGCTGTTCTTGGCAGGCCGAAATTGCAATGCGAACGGCTTCTTCATCCATTTCTGCATATGGAGAAACGTTTTGCTCTTGTTCTGAATCTTCTTCTGCAACAAGCTCCTCTTCATTTGTTTCGCCAAAGACCAGTTCATGCAAACGAGAGCGTAGAGCAATCATCTCTTGGATCTGCTCTTTTTCTTTGTGCCATTGCGCTTCTTGTTCTGCTAGCGCTTCTTTCGTTGTTTCCATTGCCAGTTTTAGGTCTGGAATGTTAGCAAGGCTGTGCTTGTCGCCAGTTTGCTGCAGAGCATCACGCTCAAGTGCTTCAAGCTCGCGCTGTTGAGCTGCAAGTTCTTGTTGCAGTGTCTCTACAGAAGCAGGAATGGCATTAAGGCTGATGTTCACTCGTGCACACGCCGTATCTAGTACATCGATCGCTTTGTCTGGCAGTTGACGACCAGAGATGTAACGAGCAGAAAGTGCTGCCGCAGCAGTGATAGCATCGTCACGCACGTAAACGTTGTGTGACTTCTCGTATGTTGGGCGCAGACCACGAATGATTAATGCTGCTTGCTCAGGAGACGGTTCGTCGAGTTTCACCAATTGGAAACGACGCGCAAGAGCAGGATCTTTCTCGAAGTACTTCTTGTATTCCGACCATGTTGTCGCAGCGATGGTTTTCACTTCACCACGCGCTAGGGCTGGTTTTAGCAAGTTTGCCGCGTCGCTGCCGCCTGCTTGGTTACCACCGCCAACAAGGGTGTGTGCTTCATCGATGAATAGAATGATTGGAGTTGGTGAGTTTTTCACTTCATCCAATACTGCGTTTAGGCGTTTTTCGAATTCGCCTTTTACGCTTGCACCAGCTTGCAGAAGACCCATGTCCAGGCCGTAAAGCTCAACACCTTTGAGGTTGTCTGGTACGTCACCTTGTACAATCTTAAGTGCCAAACCTTCTACTACTGCGGTTTTACCAACGCCCGGTTCACCAACAGCAATAGGGTTGTTTTTACGGCGACGAGCAAGAATGTCCACGATTTGGCGGATTTCTTGGTCGCGGCAGAAAACAGGGTCGATTTCGCCTTTGCGTGCTTTACCAGTGAAGTCGGTTGTGAACTTGCTCAGTGCTGAGCCATCCTCACGAGCTTGTGTTTTCTCTGAAGTAGCAACTTGCGCCTCAATAGAGTGGCTTGTTAGCTCTGCAAAGTTACGCTTAAGGCTGTCAGGGTTTACCGCTTCAAGGATAGAGGCGTAACCATGTTGGCCGTAACGGAGAGGGTTGCTAACAAGAGTAAGGAGTAAGGCACCAGAGCGGATTTGTGTTTCGGATAGATCTAAAGAAGAAACCAGCCAACTTTCTTGCAACCATTCGATTAATAAAGCAGAAAAAACAGGTTTGCTGCCATTTCCTTTGGCGTTGGTGTCGAGTGTGGATCGAACCGATTGTCTTAATAAGTTCTCAGAACAATCAAAATGACTTAATAAGACGTCAAAATCACTATTTGGCCTTTCTAATAGACTCAGTAAATAATGCTCAATTTGAACTTCGTTTGCTTTTTCAGAGACTGCAAGTGCAGCGGCGTCTTCTAATGCTACTTTTGCAATCGGGTGTAGACGCTGAATTAATGAAGAAAGGTTTATATTTATCATAGCCATTTTATTCTTTAGAGGAAAAGAGGTAGCAGCTATTATACTAAAAGTGATTGCGTTCTTTTTTTATCAAGATATTTTGACTATCGTTTGTTGGTTATTTTTAATGATTATTGTGACATTAATGTTTGTGGTTATTTTAATGGCGTTGTTATTCTAAATTAATTGATAGTAAAAGTGTCGGATTTATTAGTTTTAATGACTTTATTTACACGGTTTTATATGGTTATTTTCACTTTTTAAAGTTATAACAATTTATTATTATCTTAATCCAACTTTTTGGTTTTTTATCCAATAAATTGTACTCAAGATATTAGTGAATAATGCCTTAATTTGTATAAGTTGTTGTTTTTATTTTGTTTTTAAAGTTGGCACGGACTTTGATTATACCAAGTAGTCGCGGTGATAAGCGATTTGGTGATTTAAACAAAACAGATTTTAGAAAAGGAAATAGCGATGCCAACTCCAGCATATATGTCTATCCAAGGTGAGACTCAAGGCCATATTACTAAAGATACTTACTCTGCAGATTCAGTAGGTAACACATGGCAAGAAGCTCATGTTGATGAGTTCCTAGTACAAGAACTTGATCACGTGCTAACTGTTCCACGTGATCCACAAAGTGGTCAGCCAACTGGTCAACGTGTACACCGTCCACTTGTTGTAACTAAAGTTCAAGATCGCTCATCTCCACTACTATTCAACGCACTAGTATCTGGCGAAAAACTTCCTGAGTGTGTGATCCGCTTCTACCGCACTTCAGTTCAAGGTAAACAAGAGCACTACTACTCAATCAAATTGATTGATGCGCTACTTGTCGATATCCAAACTCGTATGAACCACTGTCAAGACGCAGCAACAGCTGACCGCGTGACAGAAGAAGTGCTTAAGTTTACTTACCGTGCGATCGAAGTAACTCACGAAAACTGTGGTACTGCGGGTAACGACGACTGGCGTGCTCCACGCGAAGCTTAATTGCTCGTCGCGTAAAGATTCAGGGCCAACGATTGTTGGCCCTAATTCGATTATTTGTATCAGGTAAAAGATATGGTGAATGACGTAGAATTTAAATTTGAAGTGCCTGGATGTGGGCATGAATTTCGGGTCGAGAGCTTTCATGTTCATGAAGAGTTATCTAAGCCTTTCCACATCAATCTCTCATTACTTTCACTTGATCCAGATATCTCGTTCGATGAGTTAATACGTAAAGCAGGAACATTGACACTTTACGGACAAGGTGTTGGGGCTGCGCGTGTGTTCAACGGCGTGGTGAATGAAGTGCGTTACTTAGGAACTGGACGTCGTTTTTCTCGTTATCAATTAGTCTTGGTTCCTCAAGCTTGGTTCTTATCTCAGCGCCAAGATTGTCGTATTTTCCAGCAAAAGTCAGCGCAAGACATCATCACAGAAGTACTCGATGATGGGGCAGTCACCGATTACCGATTTGAAGTGTCGGGTACTTATCCTCCAAAAGAATACGTTCTGCAATACCGTGAGTCTGACTTGCACTTCGTGCAGCGTATGATGGCTGAACACGGTATGTGGTATTACTTTGACCATAGCGATTCAAATCATACGATGGTCATTGTCGACAGTAATGACGCGATTGCACCTTTGATAAGCTCGCCACTAAATGCTTCTTACATTGGGCCGATTGTTTATCATGCCGATGGTGGCGGTGTTGCCGATCGCGAACATATCTCTGATCTCGAGTTAGTTAACCGCGTTAGAACAGGACAGGTTACGTACACAGATTACAACTACGAACACCCTAAAATTCCACAAGAGATGACACAGGCTGGCGAGCTAGACCAAGATCTCAAGCAGTTTGATTATCCTGGACGATACGTTGACCCGCTGATGGGTCAGGTGAGAACCACGGAGTGGATGTCGGAACACATAGTCGATAATCAACAAGTGGAAGCAACGAGTGACGTAATGCGCTTAGCATCTGGTTACAGCTTTAACGTCAGTGACCACCCGCGTTCTGAGATTAACCGCGATTACCTTATGTTGTCTGTAATGCACACAGGTCAAGATCCGCAAGTGCATGAAGATGAAGCGAGTGGTATGCCAACCACTTACTACAACCAGTTCTCGTGTATTCCACGTGATGTGGTGTTTAAAGCGCCTAAACTAGCAGCACCAGTGGTTGATGGCCCTCAAACGGCGGTTGTTGTAGGACCAGAAGGTGAAGAGATTTACACCGACAAGCTTGGTCGAGTGAAAGTACAGTTCCATTGGGATCGCTACGGTGATAACAACGAACATTCAAGCTGTTGGATTCGTGTAAGCCAATCCATGGCGGCGCCAACATGGGGCGCAGTTTATTTGCCGCGTATTGGCCATGAAGTCGTAGTGACTTTCCTTGAGGGGGATCCAGATCGTCCGTTAGTTACGGGCGCAGTTTACAACGGTTTGCATTTCCCACCGTACTCTTTGCCAGAAAACAAAACTCGTACCACGTTCCGCACGCAAACGCACAAAGGAACAGGTTACAACGAGTTGAGTTTTGAAGACGAAGCGAACCAAGAAGAAGTCTATATTCACGCTCAAAAAGACATGTCGACCAAGGTGCTCAACAACCGTTACCGTGATATCGGTCAAGATGAATTCTTGAAGGTTGCACGTCACCAAACGAATGAAGTTCATGGTGACCATAAAGAAACCATTCATGGACATAAAACGACACAAGTAAACAGTACGTTTACCGAGACAGTCGAGCAAGACGTTACCGTCACATACAACGCGAACGAAGCCCAGTATGTGAAAAACAATTCTGACTTAGAAATTGGTGATAACCGTACGACTAAGATCGGTAAAAATGATGACTTAGATATTGGCGAAAACAGTAACCTTACTATCGGTGCGTCTAAGAGTTCAGATATTGGTGCGGATGATAACCAGACGATTGGTGGCAACTTAACGGTATCAGTGAAAGGGAACACCGCTTATAAAGCCGATGGTGCAACGCAAATTATCAGTGGCGACAAGATTGTATTGAAAACGGGTGGTTCCTCTTTAGTGATGAACAGTGATGGTTCAATAAAGTTATCAGGCTCGGCTATTACGATCGAAGGCAGTGACAAAGTCGTCGTGAAAGGTGGCAACGTAGTGGTTAACTAACAATGGAAAAACAACCTCTTACAACAGAAGTAATATCAGAGCAGCAAGCCGAATCAACGGCTTGCTTTTCGCGTTTTGGAAGAATAGTGGCTATCAATGAGTCTACGGGCAGTGTGCGAGTTGATTTTGATGGTAACCCATTTAAGCAGCCACTCACTGCGAGACTAGGACGTGGCTTTCGTCGTTCTGAGCTGCAAATGGCTATCGATAATCGATTAAGTTGTCGAGTTGAATTTTTGAACGACGACTTAAGCTTGCCTCTTGTGACGGACATTTTCTTCTCCATTCTGGATGACTCTGACGAGTTTGTATTGCGAGCGAAGAAGATGGTTATCGAGACAGAACAAGAGTTGGTAGTCAAAAGTGGTGAGACAGAAACTCGCTATAGCGGGCGCGATGGACGAATTACCACTAAAGCGAAGTACGTCACCTCTCAAGCAGAAAAAGCACAAAAAATTCAAGGCGGAACGATCGCAATTAACTAATTACCTAGCATTAGCTAATTTACGTCGAGTTAGCTAATTACTTTGTATTAACTAATTGCAATCGCGTTATGGCACGCTAATAACGGATAACTAGATGCGACAAAGAATCGGTGTCGAGCACCTAAAGGCACCCATAACCAATCAAGAAGTCGAAGGCGCGTTAGCAAAAGCTGAGCGCGCTGTGAACGACCTTTCCCAATTGCCAGTAACATGGCTGGATTTCTGTAATGAAAAGCTGTCCATTGCTTCTGAAAGTATCGGTTTTTTAATCAGGCAGCGAGTTCAAATTCACAAAAGGGGTTATCCAAGTCGTGAGTTGGCGTATCTCAAGCTGATTGAACGCCAAATTGAAGAACTGAAGCAGGTGTACTTGTCGTTTTATCGGTTAGCACCGGGGTTGATTCATCAGTTAAGAGGCCAGGAGCCAGAAATCTACAGCTGGCTGATGCTACAAGGCGAGTTGGGCTCAGCGTTGGATAACCTTTTGTGCGGCTTGAGTTTACTCGAAGATATTGACGCTAAAACCGCAATGGTCATTGCCGTACAATCTCCGGTTGAATCTATGGATAGCACGCTTTCGGAGCTTATTGAGGGTAATGCGACATCCAGTGCGTTTTACTTTGAATGCTTACGTGTACGTCAAACATTAAGTGTTTCTCTCATCAAGCGCTGGCACAAAGCCAGCATCATTAGCTCTCATGTTGCTTTGCCACTGCTCGCTTTACAAGACGTGAAAGAGGGGATTGATTGGCTCAATGACAATGCAGGCAGCGAACAATATCTATTTGAACGTTTGATTACCAAACGTGACAGAGGCACTTGGCTCCGTCAGTGCTTTGGCATCGAACCAAATGGATTACCATCAGCGCAAGTGCTCACTTATGCCAAGTTACTTGAGTTAAAAGAGTTTGAGGCGTTTGATATCTCTTCTTCATTAGCACCTGTTGATTTTGCGCTGGGTGGTGATTGGAAACTGGTACCCCAAATCATCGAGCACTTGGAAAGTCTGGAGGAAGGTGAAGCTGAGGGTGAAATTTGGCTTCAAGCCTTGTATGTCGTCTACGGAAAGCTTCTTCCTCTGAATCCGCAAGATGTTGGTGTCGAGTATGAATGGGAAGAGATTGTCGATCTGCTCAATGAGTGGGTGGAAGATGAAAAATATATCCAAAATCTACCAAGCCGCTTGGGTTACGCATTGAGCTTCGAGTCTACGTTAGCTGCGATGCAAGATTCTAACGTTGATGTGCTGTTCCGCGATTGGCTATGGCGTCAACTCTGTATTCAATCCAGAGCCTACGTGCCTTGGGATATGGCAATGCCGATTCATCAACAAGACTGGAACTTTAACAATTTAAAGGCCGCACCTTCTGCGAGCGAACGATTCAACTTAAGGAATAGCAATGCAGTTATGGGATATTGAGGCGTACCCTGAGCTATCACTCAAAGGTCGTTTTCAACGTGACGAAAACGGCGATGAAGTCTGGGTTGTAGTCGCCAAACGCACATGGCAATTCGATGGTGTGGTTTGGCACGAATTAGGTGAAAGTGAAATCTTCGATGATCCCCAATATTTGGGCGAAGAAGGCTTCTCTGCGATGAAAGTTGACCACGAGTTCGCGTATACCAAAGAAAACACAGATGTACTTGTTTACGGCAAAGCGCGCAGCTACGCGAAAAAGCCAGTGACATACCAAGAGTGTCGTGTGCTGATTGATGGTCATATCGATAAGACTCTCGCTATTCACGGGGAACGCGTATGGGTTGAGCATGCTGGCAGTATCACGCTGAGCAATCCAGTCCCATTTATTGAAAAAGACATTGATTACACTTGCGCGGTAGGCGGTGATTTACGTAACCGAATAGGTGGTGGGGTTGCCGACTCCAACAAAGAATTGCTTGAACAGAAAGTGCCCTCGATTTTTTATCCCCGAGAGGACTGGAGTGCCGCCGCGAAAAAACTACGCGTTGCGGGGTTCGGGCCAGTGCCTCCGTTCTTTGAGTCGCGCCAGAAGCTGGCCGGCACGTTCGATGACGATTGGATTGAGAATCGCAAGCCAATGTTGCCACTCGATTTTGATAAGCGGTTCTTCCAAAGCGCGCCTATTGATCAACAGTGCAAAGGCTTCCTTCGTGGGGGGGAGCGTTTGATGATGAGTGGCTTTTGTCATGATGACACGCTTTCATTTCGAATTCCTAAAGAAAAATACCGTGCGATCGCGACGTTCAAAGATCAAAGTTATCAAGCTGATATGGCGATGTACACCTTATTCGTTGATACGGAAAAGAAAACTATATCAATCAGTTACACCGCTGCGTTTCCTTGTCAGGGCAAGGAACATTTGTTGGTGTCGACATCCATCACTAAGTTGGAAGAGGTAAGCGAGCATGCATAATTCAACAGGCCGTTACGTGCTAGGGATGGAAGTGATGACGCCAACCGGTATGAATTTAGATATTGCTAGTGCAGTTTCGTATGCTGACTTAGGAAGATTCGACCAATGTGTAGGGGATGATGGTATCGAGCGTTTTACTTACGCCAAAATCGAATACACCAAAGAAAGTGAGCAGTTTGAGAAAACGTGTGAGTTAATCACCCACTTGCTTGATTCATTGTTAGCACAGTTACCACGTTCATTGAGACCAATACCTTTGCTTATAGCGGTGCCTGCGTCTGTTTCACTAGTAAAGGTGCAAGAATGGCTTGGTGAAAGTAACTATGCTGAATTTCTCTCTGTGGTGAATGCTGTTCATGCCAGTGGGCCCAGTTTCGTTCTCCAGGCCATGAAATCATTGGATAAATACGATGCTATGATGTGTATCAGTGTCGATACCTTGGTGAGTTCGATGCAAACACTCATCGACGATGCGATGGTAATGAGTACCAATAATCCATGGGGCGTTATTCCGAGTGAGGGTGGGGCGGGTTTAATTCTTTGTCGAAGAAATACCGTAGAAACATTGAAACTTAAGCCTCAAGCGCAGCTTGGCTACATTGATACGGAATTAAACACTTCAGACCGAAGAGGCATGTTTCGACTTGTTCAACGTGCGAGTAAAAAGCTCGATTCATTTGGTGAAGTGTATTCCGATATGACGAACCTTCGCATGCACTCGGAAGATTACGGTTTTGCTCTGGGAGCTAAAGCAGAACGATTCACGAACCCAGAACAACCGCAGCTTATCAATGAGTTGTGGGGCACGATGGGCAGTTGTTCTTCTCTCGCTTTAATTGCCTTTGCGGTCAGAGAGCACCACTTTAAGCAACCAACTACATTGTTAATGTTCGACTTTCATGGTGACAAAGGAGTTCTCCAATTACTGCAATGTTAGTGGGCACTCATCGATCAAATAGCAATGAAAATATACTCATATTATTAGGTTGAAGTTTGTAACACGAAAAAGCGTATAACTCATGCAGTGAAAGCGTAAGTAAAAAGGTCTAATAAGTTAGTAATAATAACTAAAATAATAGGCTTACTGTTTGTTTTAAATACCAACCTTGATACAAGTACGTTCAAGAAAATATTATTCAACTCTAATAATATTTATTCTATGAAAGAGTACTAAGTGTCTAATAATCAGAGTACAGCCAAAGGATATATCGATCAGTTGGTTGTTAAAGCTATTGAGAAAAAGAAACTGAATGAGCAAAGGCTAGCAGAAAAAAATAAGCCGAAGCTTGAGTACGTGCTTTTTTCACAGTTTGATGTATTAGACAAGCTTCCTTCTAAAAATGGTAAGACAACGGTTTACCATCTTGCAAAAAAAGGGCAGCCAGAGAAGCAAATCTGTTGCAAAGTTATCAATGATGACTCGCCAGAATTTGCGAGCAAAATGTTGATTAACGAAGCGAGCAGGCTGGAGCTTTCTCAACACCCTAGCGTGGCTAACTTTGTAAAAATCGGCAACGAATTCGAACGCCCATATTTGATGTACGAGTGGATCCAAGGTGAATCACTGGCAGAAAAAATGGATCGTCATTCTTCTAAAGGCTTCCGCCACGACCACATCGCTTGGTTGGTGTATCAACTCGCTGGCGCTCTAGAGTTTATGCATACAAGAGGTATCTGCCATCTTGATATTAAACCATCTAACGTATTAGTGAGTGAAGGCGATTACGTTAAGCTCATTGATTTCGGCGCTGCTCGTTACATTGGAGAGACAGAACCTTACGCAGAAGCAAGCTTGAGCTACGCTTCCCCTCTTTATATAGAAACTGGCATCGCGGAACCGCAAGATGATGTTTACTCTCTCGCTTTGCTCGCTGGACATCTATTTTTAGGCTCAATATTTGGTGATGCTTGGAATAAGCAGTTAAAAGACCGAAAGCGTCCGGCTTTGATCCCGGCTCATATTTGGAAATTGCTGAAAGAAGTCATCAACAAACCAAGAGGGCATGGCTATACCGCTATTTCGTTTGCTCAGCAGTTAGCGCGAATCGATACGCAATCAATTAGCTCAAATTCTAACGCACCAATTTTCAGTAGCTTGCGTAACGCGGACTTGCTGCTTACACACTGTAAGCCAAATGATAAAACGGCGTATGGTCGCTTTAAAATATTAGAGGCGAGCTTAGTGTTGAGTGTGCTGGCAACAGCAGGAAGTTATTTATATCAACAGAATAAAGATCAATTGGATGCCATTTTTTCCCGAGGTGTCACTACTGTAACTCACGTTATTACGCCCTCTGAAACGGCTTCTTTTTTGGCTCAGCCTCCATGGAAAATCAAAGAAGAATTGTCTCAAGCTACTCAGAGTATTGATATGACAGAAGCTTATCGAACAGCATATCAAGCTCAGCAGTTAAGCCTCTCGAATTTATATGAAGAAAAACAGGCTCAGTTAACGTCGTATCAATCGTTAGCGGATGGCTTACCAATGGCATTAGTCGAGTTACGTAAGGAGCTTGTCACCTTGCGAGAAACCCTTGTTCGTGACGGTGCTCTGTTTCCATATGCGGATGAGGCGTTGACTAAAGTGATGTCTGGATTAAATGTCGCGTCTATCGATTCCATGAAAGTATCTTCCATAGCTGGCAGTCGAGATAAGCAGATTGCTCGCTTAATTTTAGATGGTGAAGCTAAGCTCGCAGAAAATGAAATGAAAGAGGCATGGTTATTAAACCAGTCACAAGCCTATTTCTACAACCAAATCTTACCAAAGGCTGTGATGGAAAATATTAATGACTCCATCGATAAACATGCAGAGGCGCACTTTTACACCAAAGCAATTGAAGAAGCCGAATTAGCCAAAGCCTACTTCGGTAATACGCCAGAACTAGACAAAAAAATAAAGGATTTAATCGTCGCAAGAAGCGAATTTATTTTGTTTAGCACCGTGATGGAGCAATCCGTTTACGACAAACAAAAGCTACATGAATCCCTTGCCGATTTAGAACGGAATGCACCAAGCAAATTTACAGAAATCACGAAAATTCTAGATAGCATGGCGTCGGATGCAATTGAGCAGAGCCATCGATTATCTAAGCCAGCAAATGGCGCAATTGCGGTAGCGCGTGCGTTGAGAGATTACTTGACTGAAGGAGACGTGAATTTTGTCCAACATTGATATCGATCGTCTGCTTAATCCTATTTCTGATGAATCTCCAGTGGGAAACGATGCCCGTTACGAGTTTTGCTATGAAATGATGGAGTCCGAAGTGAAGAAATTCGGTTCCTTGTTTGGCGAAACAGTAGATTGGAGCGTGGTAAAAACGCACGCGACTGAAGTTCTAGAGCACCACAGTAAAGACTTAAAAGCCATTTGTTACCTCGTTCGCGCGCTAACAGAAGAGTTTGGTCTGCAAGGCTTTGAACAAGGTCTAAAGCTGCTTAGTGAGGCGTTAAGTCGCTTTGGCGTTGAATTGTATCCTTCGCGAAAGCGGGGTCGAGATGGCGCGGTCGAATGGTTGAACCATCAGTTTAAACTGGTCAGCAGCAAGTTAGCGGAAAGCGCTCAGTCATGGGATTTGGTATCAAACTGCATTTCGACTATTGAAGAAGTGCAGCGCCAGTACGACGAGGTTTACCAAGACTCAGAAGCGGATTTCTTTGAGATTCGCACTCAACTCAATGTCTTATCTCAACAAGCGGTGGCTGATGAGCAGAGCGATGATGCAGTCGTTAACGTCGAACAAGCGGCGCCTGCACCAGCTACGCAGCCTGCTGCCGAAGAAACGCCAGCGCAGAGTGAAGTGCAAACCGCACCGGTGAAGGCGGTTCCGCCGGCCCCTAAACCTGCGCCAGTTAAGAAAGCGGTAGCAAAAGAAGTCGATGTCGATACGGACTTCTCTTCGCCGACGGCTTCTAAGCGCACCTTGAAGAAGGTTGCGGAAGTCATGCTTCATGCGAACCCAAGTGATCCGCTGGCTTACCGGATTTATCGTCATCTGACTTGGGATGACATTGATGGTCTACCCGACCATCAAAACAATCAAACGCCTTTGAGCTTGGCAGTGTCGTCCGATCAACAAGCGGAATACCGAGATAAAGCAGACCAAGAAAGCGACATCGACACGATTAAGCGTTTGGAGCGCACATTAACGGATGCGCCGTTTTGGCTGACGGGCCATTACTTCGTGTATTCGATGCTTAATAACTTGGGCTTTGATGATGCAGCACTTGCTGTGAAACAAGAAGTGACGCGTTTTGTTGAATCGCTAGAGGGCATCGAGCACCTCTCATTTAAGAATTCTATACCATTTGCAGATGAAGCGACCTTGAGCTGGTTATCGACTCAAGATACTACTTCTTCGACTTCTCAACCCGTTGTTCAAACGGTTGTGATTTCGCAGGAAGACTCGCTGCCAGTGGAGGATATCACTCTAGAAAATCTAGGGGAATGTGCCGCAGAGCTTGCCCACAAACTTGAGCTGGATAGCTCGGGACGTGGGCAGTTCATGCTGTATTTACAATTGATAGCAGCTTACCAGTCTGTTGGATTATACCCGTTGTGTTTGCCGTATCTTGAGAAGGGGTGGGAAGTACAAAAAGCGTTTAATCTCGCGAGCTGGGAACCCCACTTATCGTCACAGTTAGAAGACCTAATTCGAAAAACACTCCATCGGTTATTTGGAAGCAAGGATCTTCTACCTGAGAAGTATGAAGAGTGGAAAGCAATTTACGACTAATTAAAGAGTTAGATAAGGAACGAATTATGTCACGTGACGGCTCGGTGGCTCCTAAAGAGCGAATTAATATCCGTTATGTTCCAGCAACTGGCGATACGCAAGAAGACGTAGAGCTGCCGCTAAGCATGATGGTAGTTGGCGACTTTACTGCGCGTGCAGATGAGACACCAATTGAAGAACGTACTCCAATTAACATCGACAAAGACAACTTTAACGAAGTGCTAGAGGGCATGTCTCCAAACGTTAAAGTCAACGTTGAAAACCGTCTTTCTGATGAAGAAGGCGGCCAGATTGGTGTTGATCTGACGTTCCAAAACATGAAGGACTTCTCTCCTGAAGCGATCGCGAAAAGTGTACCTGAACTAAACAGCCTACTTGAGCTTCGCGAAGCCTTGGTTGCACTTAAAGGTCCTCTAGGAAATGTTCCTGCGTTCCGTAAGAAGATCGCATCGGTTCTTCAAGATGAAGAAGCGAGAAAGAAACTGTTGGATGAACTAAGCATTGGCAACGACCAAGACGCGAAAGAAGAGTAAGGGATATCATGTCTGCAGAAGCACAAGCGCCAGAACAAGAAGCAGCCTTAGTTGAATCAGGCTCACTTCTGGATAGCATTCTTAACGAAACACGTTTAAAGCCAAGTGATGAAGGTTTTGACGTTGCAAAACGCGGCGTAGAAGCATTCATCAGTGAGCTACTAAGCAGTTCGAACACAGAGAAAGTCGACCAATCTCTGGTTGATCTGATGATCTCTGAAATCGACCAAAAATTGTCTAAGCAAGTTGATGCAATTCTTCACAACGAAGAAGTTCAAGCGATTGAATCAACGTGGCGTGGCCTTAAGTACCTGGTTGATCACACTGACTTCCGCGAGAACATTCAAATCGAACTGATCTCTGCGAAGAAAGACGAAGTTCTTGATGACTTCGAAGACGCTCCAGAGGTGGTGAAGTCTGGCCTGTACAAGCAAATCTACACACGTGAATACGGCCAGTTCGGTGGTAAACCTGTTGGCGCAGTCATTTGTGATTACGCTATGTCTGCCTCGTCGCCTGACATCAAACTGATGGAATATATGGCGAACGTAGGTGCAATGTCTCACGCACCATTCATAACGTCGGCATCGGCTAAATTCTTTGGCCTAGACAGCTACGAAGAGCTGCCAAACCTAAAAGATCTGAAGTCTGTATTCGAAGGCCCACAGTACGCGAAATGGCGTGGTCTGCGTGAGCACGAAGATGCACGTTATTTAGGTCTATGTACATCTCGCTTTATGCTACGTACGCCTTACTCTGTTGAAGATAACCCAATTAAGGCGTTTGACTACGATGAGCAAGTGACAGACAGCCATGATAACTACCTATGGGGTAACTCAGCGTACGCGATGGCGTCTAAGATCAGTGAATCATTTGCTAAGTACCGTTGGTGTCCGAACATTATTGGTCCTCAAAGCGGTGGTACTGTACAAGATCTACCGGTTTACAACTTTGAAGCTATGGGTCAAATCGAGACTAAGATCCCAACCGAGATCCTGGTTTCTGACCGTCGTGAGTACGAGCTAGCGGAAGAAGGCTTCATTGCGCTAACCATGCGTAAAGGTTCTGACAACGCGGCGTTCTTCTCTGCAAACTCTGTTCAAAAACCAAAAGTGTTTGCGAACACGCCGGAAGGCAAACAAGCCGAGATGAATTACAAGCTAGGTACTCAGCTTCCTTACATGTTCATTATCAACCGTTTAGCGCACTACATCAAAGTGCTACAGCGTGAGCAAATTGGTTCTTGGAAAGAGCGTTCTGACCTAGAAATCGAATTGAACAAGTGGATTCGTCAATACGTTTCTGACCAGGAGAACCCGCCAGCGGAAGTTCGTGGTCGCCGCCCACTTCGCGCTGCGAAGGTTGAAGTATCAGACGTAGAAGGCGATCCAGGCTGGTACAAAGTATCGATGTCTGTACGTCCTCACTTCAAGTACATGGGCGCAAGCTTCGACTTGTCTCTAGTTGGTAAGCTAGACCAATAACCCATTACTGAAACCATCAAGCAGCCAGTGAAGACTGGCTGCTTTTTTCGTAGGACCGCATATGGAAAAAGGTTACCGTCTTTTAGAGCGGATCGAGCTAGGAGAACCAAAAAACTGCTACGAGAAAGTGGTGTCTCATAAGCATTTGATTGAATCCATTCACTCGCATCTCGCTGACTTGTTGAATACGCACTCCGGCAACGCAATGATCGACAATGAGTATGGTCTGCCAGATTTTAACGACGTACTTTCTAACAACACAAACCTCGTTCGCCATATTCAAAAAAACATCACGTCAACCATAGAACGCTTTGAGCCCCGACTGCTTAATGTCGAGGTTCATTACCGTGAAGACCACCATAATCCATTACAACTCGGCTTTGGTATTCGCGGCGAAGTTTCCCATAACGGCGGTAAAGTCCCAATGTCGATCGATGTCTACATGGGAACCGACGGCCAATTTAACGTTTAGTAGGTGCCACTTGAGTAACAGTAAATACTTTCAAGATGAACTCACGTATTTACGCGAGTCGGGTAGTGAGTTTGCCAAATATCATCCGAAGTTAACTCACTTTCTCTCTGAAGGAACTTTTGATCCAGATGTCGAACGATTGCTGGAAGGTTTTGCTTTTTTGACCGGACGCATCCGCGAAAAGATTGACGATGAACTGCCTGAGCTTACGCAATCTCTGATGACTTTGCTGTGGCCACATTACATGCGTTCGATTCCGTCTTTGTGTATTAGCGAACTAAAACCGCATACCGGAAGTGTTACTGAGAAAACCGTGGTGAAACGTGGTGCGGAAATGGCCAGCGAACAGGTAGAAGGCACGCAGTGTTTGTTCCGTACTTGTTATGACGTCAATCTATACCCAATTACGATTACTAACATTGAACAAACTAACAGCCGCACCAGCTCGATGATTGATGTGACGTTATCGACGGAGCATGGCCTTGAGCTGTCTCGTATCGGTTTAGATACGTTGCGTTTGCACCTGCATGGTGAGATTCATATTACTCGCACTGTCTTCTTATGGCTGTTCCGTTATCTAGATTACGTCGAGTTGGATGTTGGTGGCGGCTACAAACATCGTTTAGGGCCAGAATACGTTAAGCCAGTCGGGCATGAAGAGGACGAGGCGCTGTTGCCTTACAGCAAAAATTCCTTTGCAGGCTACCGTTTGCTGCAAGAATTCTTCTCTTTGCCAGATAAGTTCATGTTCTTCGACATTAAAGGCTTAGAGTGGCTAAAAGGCATTCCGCAACGCAGCACGGTCAAAATCAAATTCCACTTTAAGCGTGCTTTGCCTTCAGAAGTGGTACTTAAAGATAAACACTTAAGGTTGCACTGCACACCTGCGGTTAACTTGTTTGAAAAAGACGGCGATCCAATCCGTTTAGAGCATCGACGAAACGAGTACAAGGTGCGTCCACAAAGTAACACTCAGGAGCATTACGAGGTTTATTCCATTGAGCAAGTGGAGAGTTGGAGTAAAGAGGAGCGTCGCCGAAAACCACTGATTGAATTTGAATCGTTTGAGCACCAAATCAACCAGCGTGATAAGCGAGAGTTCTACAAATCCAAAGTGGGCGAGCGAGTAAGCGGAAGAGGGTTAGAGCGCTATATCTCATTCCATACTCACAATGGCGACATTGCGGATTTAGGGACTGAAACAGTATTGATGAAGCTGCAATGCAGTAACGCGGACTTAGCGGAGCGCCTGTCAGTAGGAGACATCACTTACGCGACGCACAAATCGCCAACGTATGCGACGTTTAAAAACATTACTAAGCCAACACAGTCAGTAAGTCCTCAGGTTAATGGTGAACTTCAATGGCAGTTGATTGCCAACATGTCGCTCAACTACTTGTCTTTGGCCAATATCGATGTGTTGAAAGTGTTGCTCTCGACTTACGACTTCCACTCTCGAATCGATAGACAAGCCCACCGCGCGTCGATTCATCGACTTGATGGCATTATTTCTTCAGAGATGAAACCAATCGATCGCGTATTTCGTGGTGTATCTGTGCGTGGTAACCAATTCAAGCTCGTGACGGACTCTAAGTTCTTCGTAAATGAAGGCGATATGTTCCTTATGGCCACGGTATTGAATGAATTTATCCGTTTGTATTCGAGTGTGAACTCCTTTACCGAACTAGAGGTGTTCGATGAAGCGACGGGCGAGGTTTACAACTGGGCAAGCCTAATCGGGCAGCAGACAATACTATGATTAATACACTTTCTGATAAGTCGAATGAGTTTAGTTTCTACCAAGCGGTGTTGCTGTTAGAGAAACACTACCAGCTGGAGCCAAACTCAAACTTTGTTGCCGTGGGCGAGAACAAATACTTCCATCAAGAGCGAATTGAGTTCAGCGTGTCGCCAAACCTGTGCTTTCCAAAGAGTGATATGGATTTTATTACTCATATGGAAAGAAACGGACAGCAATATTCACGTATTGAGACGAACTTTCTTGGCTTGCATGGTTCAAGCTCGCCCCTACCTGCGTCTTACACTGAGAAACTCGTCGGTCGTGATCCCGATGATAACCCAGTGAAGGATTTCTTCGACTTTTTCCACAACCGCTATACAAGCTTACTGTATCGTGTTTGGAAGAAATACCGATATCACGTGCAGTACAAAAGCGGGGCAAGCGATGCGTTTTCTGGGCGCATACTGCATTTGGCTGGTCTCTCTAGCGTTATGCAAGATTGCGAAGTCGCGGAGTTAGATCGAGCGAAAGTTCTGTCTTACGTGAACCAGTTATCTACGCGTACACGTTCACCTAAGCTTATTTCCGGTATTGTTTCACACTACTTTTCACTGCCGAATGTGCGAATCGAAGAATGGGTTTATCGGCGGGTCGAGATTGCAGAAAGCCAACGCAACAAACTCAACCGCTCCAATTGTGTATTGGGGCAAAGCTTACACTTGGGACAAAGCATTGCGGATTTGAACGGCAAGTTTAACTTGTGTATCGACAACATCGATTTTGAAACGTTTAAGCAGTTTTCCTACGATGGTGAGTTACATAAGACGCTGGTGGGCTTGATGCGCTTTATTCTGCGTGACCCAATGTCGTGGGACCTAAAGTTGACAGTTAACTTAGACAGTATTCCAGAAAACAAACTGGGTAATGGAGAAGGGAACCAACTAGGTCAAACCTTCTGGCTTGGCAACCCAGGTGATAAAGACGCCAAAATTCGACTTATCGGAAGCATATAAGAAAGCCGCTCAACGAGCGGCCCTTTATGTTTTCCTCAAAGAGGTCAGAAAAGCTTAACGACTGATCGGCTGATGCAGTACAACGGTAGTATCAAGCCTTTGAATGCCGTTAAATGATTCAATTTCATTACAAAGATGATGAATAGACTGCAGGTCGGGCGCTTCAATTAGGGCAATAATATCAAAGTTGCCACCAACAACGCTCGTTAAGCGAACCTCAGGGATTTCTTTAAGTGCATTCGTTACATCATTCTTCTTACCCTTTTCACAAGAGATCAGTAGATAACTAGCGGCTTTTCGCCCTTCATTTTCTACACGAATCTGTGCGGTATAGCCTTTGATAATACCGGTCTTTTCTAAACGATTAATTCTTTCTGCTACTGCTGTTCGAGACAAACCAATGTTTCGGGATAGATTCGCAATCGACTCTCGCCCATTCGATAATAGACTTGAAAGTATTTTTCGATCTAATTTATCTAAACCTTGTAAAGTCATGTTTGAAATCATGTGTTCTGCCTATTTTGTTTTTATATTGTTATTAAATCGACTCTGGGAGCGTAAAGTTATACAGCTCAGCAAGAGTGAATGGGTTTTTCTGTGTCAACGGAGTGATGCGTAAGCTCAAGTCCCTCCCTGACACTTTTATGTCACTGACAAAGCTGCCGTTATGAGTGTTTGTCAAGGTCGAGTCACCTAGCAATCTGTATATCGCCCATTGACCACTCTTATTTAAAACGTGCTGTCTGCCTTCATCGGTTACATCCTGGAGTGTGATACTAATATTGAAGTCACCATTTTGCGGTGGCCATGCCATTTCACGAATGCGGCTTGGACCGTGGTAGTAACTTATATTGGTATCTGCAATTTTTAAGCTCGCTCTAATCGCACTAGAATCAAGATCGAGTACTCTTGCACTAAACGGAATATGAACGCGGTTAGTGCTTTTATTAATTAATGTGTCTCGAATAACGTTATAGTTACGCAGTTGCACTAACAGAGCCGGAGAGATTGGCATCGTCTCGCCATCCACCTGTTTTGGCGTCCACAAATTGGTATCGTAGAACGGTGCAAAATTTTTCTGAATAAATGTGTCTAACAAGCCACCTGAAGCAAACAGTAATTCAAAATCTTCAATTGAGATTTCCTCGGTCGCTGTTAGATCAAATGGGTATCGTCCCAGCCCTATCTCTTTAAACTTGGTGTAAATCTCGCTGTACCATTGGGTTTGAATGCCTTTAGCGGACTCTTTAATCATGACTGACCAGCTTTGTTGAACCACATCTAACAACCAGCTACGAACGGGTTCCGGTGATTTTTGGGCAATCTGTTTAAGTTTGATTAATGGGTCAGCTTCACTGCTGTTCATTCGATGCTGAGCTGCCGCTAGCGCCGCCATTTGCGGGTCAGGTGCATCAGCGATGTCTTTCATATACGTGCGAACACGGCTTAGCGCTGTTACGGTCTCATCCCAAGGAGTAGGGGAGTTTGGTGTTTCACTGACCTGAAGTTGGTTTAATAAGTGAAAAGCTTGTTCAACACGTTTCATCAACAAGTAATCAGGCTTAACTACTTCCTCTACTGCGTCTGATGCGGAGTCTGCCGCTGCCACGAGTTTCGGGTCTAGCTTTGAAATCAGAGCATTTTTTTCACCAACGGGTGAAAATTGTGTGTTGGCATAGACCTGCTTCAGTACGGTTGTCATTGGTGAAGAAGGGCCCGAGATTAAGTCTATCGCGTTCGTTAGATCGCCGACATTGTCATAGTTCTGGACTTTTAGTTCACTCAGCGCATTGCGCCAATTACTGATGTAGTCGTCAGTATATTTTTTACGTACTTCCTCTTTGAAGGCTTCTTGTTCTTCACTAGTAGGAATAACGTGTTGTGACAGACCTAAAACCCAGTTGTCACTGATGACTTGTTGTGACATTAGGTCCACGCGTGGTCTATAAAAAGTGCTAAAACCAGTGGAGGTATAGATCTTATCTACGATCAAGCGTTCGCTATCGATTGGTGTGTTGAACACATTGCTAAACTCGAAACCCACAGCTCGTTGCAGATCTAGGGTTCCTAAATCAATCGAATTTGCTTCGTTTAAAATGCCTGCATAAACGAGATCAACATTCGAATTTGCTAGCAATGAGCGACGTGTTGCGCGAACAAGATCCATATTGATATCAATTGGCTCAAACTGCGTGCGAAAGTAAGCGTCCAAATAGCGCATCGCCTGATTGACGACGTCACTTTGGTTGCTCAAGTCGTTCATCATTTGGCGAGTTTGATGACGCAAAAAACGGATATCACGCTTTGTTGGATCGTTTAGCATTAGATACCCCTTCAATAGAGGTAAAGCGCGTGTAAAAGTGTTTTGATTTTGTGTCAGTTGTAGACGGTAACCTTTCTCAATGAGAGGTATCAACTGTTGAGCAACGTCCTTAAGTAATGCTTCGTATGCGATGCGAGTGCTTTGATCCAAACGGCTAATGTTGAGTGGTAATATCTCTTCATCCAAAGCCTTAGAACCTTTAAGCCACGCCCCATAAGAAGGCTCTATTGCTTTCGTCGCCTTCGCTAAAAGCTCATTGAATCTTGCATCTTGCTCCACTTGTGATTTGTCATCGATACTCAAGAGTTGATTCATCACATGTAAGTTACGGTCTAATGTCGTGAAAAAGAAGTAACTGCCTCCAGTAAGCAGGATAATAGAGCCGAGTATTGCCAAACGGCTTTGTCTCTGAATTAGACGAAGATACGTCTTGTTTTCGCCCGCAAAGTCGCTTTCCGGCAATATTTGTGAATCAATCAGAAAGCGAGAGAAATAAGGCGTTTCTGTTAACTGAGTATGCTCTGACGCGATAATAGGTAAGTTGAAGTAATTACTACAACTTTTTGCAAGTAAATTGTACTTGCGACCGCCTTGCAGACTCGAACTAAAGAAAATCTCACGGATGTCTAGTGAATAGACACCGTTGTTAACATCACATAGACGCTCAAGCACATAGCTGACTTCAGACTGACATAGCTCAAACTGCTTAGGGAAAGCGAGTATTGCTTGTTTCTCATCAATGTCCGTTGAATTAGCGGATGCATCTAGCGCATTACTTTCAAGCACTCTCACTAGATTTCGATAGCTATCGCGGTAGTACTCTGCAAATACACCCTTGGCTTCTTTTAGTGGGATAGAGAGGAACTCAACACGTGTCTTGAGAGAGCTAAAGTGCATGTATTCTTTAAAGCCATCTAACTTGTCTAGCTTTGACATAATCAAATAGATTGGCAATGCTGAAGACGTTTTAGAGTTGATGGTACTCAAGCGCGCCAATAACGACGAAATGGTGTACTCTTTTTGTTCTGGTTCAGAGACGATCATGAACTCGAAATCGATGAAGAATAGACACCCAGAAAATGGCTTTCTAGGTCGATGATGAATAACTTCTTCAATGAACGTATTCCATAAAGAAGCATCACTGCTTGATACTTCCTGGAACACTAAGCGTTGGTCAGGCTTGATGTATACAGCGCTGTCAGATTCGTACCATTCAAAAAAGTCATTCTTAGCGGTTCTAGTGCGATCCATCGGTTTAATTGCACTAGAATTAAATAAAAATTGACGTCGCCCTGACCCTTTATTACCAAGCATCAGGTAAATTGGTTTCTTGCCTGAGTTAGCAAGAAGAGGCTGGATAACCATAGAAAGCGCTTCTTCCTCGGTTTCCAAATGTTGAGCTTTAGCGTTGTTCTTTTTCTTCAACCATAATGTGAATTGAAAAGTGACGTAAACCATGGCGATAGCACCAAGAGTCAGCCAAAGATAAAGTTGATCGATTTCGTCAAGAAAAAGCAGATAAATAGTGGTGATAATTGCAGCCACTAAAAACATCAATATAGTAGAAATCACCACTGGATTTCTAAACAGTTTTTGTTTGAACATAAGCCTAAAACTTCTTTAATTGTATTGTTATTTATTGTCAGTTTTTTCAGCTTGTAGCTGACTCAATTTATATAGGTAGATGTTCAGTAAAAGGGTTGCGCGGTCAATTTCCTTTTGCTGTGAATACTTTTCAGCGTATTCAATACGACCTAAAAGCGGGAATAACGAGTTACTGTATTCGTACGCCTTTTCAGAGTTCTTATCTACATTCTGTCTAGCTACGTTGGCAAACACCGTTCTTGCGTCTGAGAATCGCTTATAAACATCCATAAACTGGTCTTCTAAATGGGCGCTCTGTGTCAAAAAGTTTTGACGTAGCTGCTGTGCAGAAGACGAATCCGGATAGATTGCGATTAATTCATTGGTCAAGCTATCGAGCTCGCTGACGTTACTTACTTTTGCCGAGTCTAAAAACCAGTTATTCATCATAATATCGACACGATTAATGGCCTGCGTTTTCAATGACTGAGCATATTTTTTATTTTCGTAATCTAACGAGGCGACCAAATTTACAAGTTCATTAAGTGAAGCTTGATTAATTTTTTGTTCCAATGTTCGATAACGTTGTTGCTCGTACATGAAATGTGAACATATCGCAGTAACAATCAAACCAATAACGAAGTAGATCATAAATCGACCAGACTTTGCCGGTGATGCTTTCTCTTGGCTATTTAGGTTGGGTGATGACACCGGTGCCGGAGAGGGAGACACATTCACTTTAATTTCAGGTGCCTTCTGCGTTGCTGCAGGAGCGCTAGTGTTGGCTTGTTTTTTCTCGCGTAACTCAGCCGCAATTTGTTGTTCTTTTATCTGCTCAATCCATTGATTCAAAATACGGCGAATGCGACCTAATGACGGCGCTTCAATACCGTAATGAAGACGAAGCTCTTCCTCAATCCTCAAGCATAATTGATGTGCTGCCTCTATCAATGGGAGCTCTTCTGGTAACGCTCGATGCTTATTAATTCGTTTTTCAGTATGCTCTACCATCCATTCAATAGCGCTCATTCGTGCCTTTGACTTTGAATGCTCTGGATACGCGTTGAACCAATATACGACACACACATCAAGTATTGAGTTTAACCCTTCAACAAGGCCTCTTAAGCCGTCGTTATAGGTTGACGCAACGGTAAAGTAACAGCAACAACGTAGGTCTTTCGCTTGGGTACTCAAGATCTTTTTTGAGAGTGTTTGAACCGTTTTCCACGAGACTCTCCCTGTGACTTTATTCAGGTTGTTTATTTGACGTTTAATTTCGTCAAAATCCTCAGAACCATTAGGATTAGAGCCGCTTGGGTTATTTTCATCGATTGGTCTTCGAGCGAAGTCGGTAAAAAACATAAAGAAAGTTCCAACTGATCATATAGAAGTATTAAGTTATATAGGATTTCACTACTGTTATATTAAATTATAAGCAGTGCACATCTGCCGCAATTCTATAGACAAAATAAGCGGATTAGATAATAAAAATTCATTAAAAGAAATTAAATTACTTTTAGTGTGATCTTTGTTCATAATATTAATATCAATAGTTAAGTCTATTTATAAGAAGAAACTTATATATGAAGATGAGAACGTTGATTAAAAAGTAACTAAATTGTTATCGGAGATTACGGTTTGTTCAATTAGCAATCAAATTCTGTGACTTCTATTTAAATAGAAAGATTTACTGTCTCGTCACTTAATCTGTAGTCGGTTCTTTAGTTTTTGTTTGTAGGTAAAACAACCAACCTGATAGTTGAAATGTATTAAATTATAGGTGTTTTTTTAGGCTTATTGAAAAAGAGAATATAATTGATATCTTTCGCCTCTAAGTAGAATATCGGTTTTCCTAGAGGGACGAAATGCTAAAACCAAGTCAAATTGGGCTGATTTCAGCCATGTGTCTATTTTCTTCTGTTGCAATGGCAAAAGGGGAGCGATATGGACTCTCTACCAGTATGTTGACTATCGATAGCATTAAATACGATGAAGGTAAAAGTGGTGAGCAGGATACGCTTAGGTTCGGCTTGGTTCATACTCGTCCTATTGATGAAAACAATAACCGTTGGCGTTGGTGGTTAGGGCTAAACTATCTAGCAGAAGATATTGAAGCGCCAGCAAACGGCTTATATCAAGAAGCGACGAACTATGAACTTCGTGTTGTTCCTCAATATGCGTTGACTTCTTGGAGTGTTTTCACGCCATACGTTGGTGCGGGCTTGTCTGTCGGTTACTCGCAATATTCTAATCGCTGGCAAGTAGACCAAGAGGGCTATCGTTATGAGAGTGTTGAAGACATCGACCAGTTTGAGTTAGGTGCGGTTGTGACCCTTGGTACTGCTATAAAGTTAGGCAGTAATCCTGACGCCCATATACAAATTATCCCGCAGGCCTCTTATATCCTTCCGGTTGTAAATGATGGAATTGGTGGGCTTGAACTATCAGTTTCTTTGCTCTTTTGAGGTTCGTAAATGTACTCAAATCAGCTAGTTTTATTTATCTCAAAGTGTCCAGAGGAATACACCGGTGCAAAGCATATTGAAATGCCTGAAAGTGGTGGTTCGATAGGTCGTTCCCCAAGCTGTAGCGTGTCTTTAGCCGATCACAACCGCTTTATATCGGGCACTCATTGTTTGCTCAGCGTGTATGGAGATACCTACTATATAAGTGACGTATCAACTAACGGCACAATGGTGAATGGGAATAAAATACTAAAAAATCAACCCGTTGCGATAGTTGATGGCGACGTCATTTCTTTAGGGCAATATGAGATTGGTGTTTCTCTTGAGCACGTTACCTCAACACTAGACATCGCCGCTGATATTGCTCCTGAGCGAGTATCTAGCGATCCTCTGGTTAGTCTAGGAGATGCGGTTGTCGAAGAGGAAGAAAAAGTCGGTGCCTTAGAAGATTTGTTTATGGAGACTAAACAGGATGACATTGATTGTCATGATCCTGTTGCTCACCTTAACTTTTCGATGCAGCGAGATGACGATTACTTAATTCGTGATAATGAGCGTACAGAATCTGAACAACCTAGAACCGTGGAAAGCACGCGTCAGGTGGTCGATGACAGTTTCAGTATATATTCCGAATTCGATCAGCCAAGCCTAATCCCTGAAGACTGGATGGCTGCGGAAACCAAGAGTAACGCATCAGTCAATGATGCATTAGCGCCAGAAAGCGGTAAGGCACATAGAGCCGATATTGCCTCAGCTGAGGTGATGCAACCTGGCACGGTAGCCCCAGATAGCACGATTCAAAGACAACATCGTACGCCTAATGTTACTGAGATGGTCGTAGAGCAGGCTAACACAGGGTCAAAATGGGAAGAGATGACCCAATCTTTTACGCCTTCTCCTAACACTAATCAGCAACTTCAAATACCTACGGCAGAGCACGCGATAAACAGTACGACGAAAGCACAAGTCGATACTGATGCGGCCGTTTGCTCTCAAGATATAGCGCAAGCGTTTTTTGATGGTTTGGGTATTCGAAACCCAGAGTTGATGACAAATGAGGCGCAGTTATTCAAGCAAATGGGCACTTGCTTGCGTTTATGTATTGATAACCTACAGAAAGAGTTGCACGAAGTGGAATCGTTAAAAGATGAGCAGAGTGCGAGTGAGGCTAACTCGAACATTGCAGAGCTAATGCTTACTTTGAATAGTCAGCAATTACTGGCTCCAAATGAACTGGTTGAACAAATGCTCGATGAGCTGAACGACCACCAAGTTATGTTTAACAAAGCACTGAATGAGCTCGTTTTAGAACAGTCTGAAACGAACGATCCCGTAGCATTTGCTAACAGGGTCGCTAGCCAGTCTTTGTTCTCAACTAAGTCAAAGCTGTGGGCCGAATACCTAGATTTCTACACTAATAATCGTCGCCTGCTTAATGAAACATCCTTAAAAGGGCTGATTAAGAAAAACTATAACAAAGTGATTAAGGGAAACCATGCGTAGTATCGCCGTATTACTCGGATTTGCCATGTTGTCCGGTTGTTCCATGTGGGATCAATTTAAAGAGTCCACTGGTATCACACCAGAAACTTCGTCGATTGAATTGGTTATTGAGGCATCACCTGTACTTAATGTGAGAAATGGGGGCCAGTCATCTCCAGTTATTCTCCGTCTTCACGAATTAAGTTCGCCAGTATTGTTCCGAAGCTTAGATTTCTTTGCCTTGTTTGAGAGCGATAAAGCGTCGTTGGGTGATGAGTACATCAAACGTTACGAGTATCAAATACAGCCAGGTGGAAAAGTTCATGAAATGCTAACGCTAGACCCTGACACTCGTGCCGTCGGTTTTTCAGTGGCTTTTCGTGATATTGATGGTTCGTCATGGCGAAAAGTGGAAGTTATTGAAGAGAAGAGCGAGTACTACATCAAGCTCAAGTTAGAGGGCAGTGAGTTAATTTCTGATAACACTCGCGGCATTGAACAGGTTTACTTTTAAGGGATAGAAACATGTCTTTATACAATCCAGTTGTTTGGCAAGATGGAATGTTCATGAAGCCGCAGCATTTTCAACAACTCGATCGTTCGCAAAGTAAACTATCGAGCCTACTGAGTGCCAATGCATCGCCTTTGCATTGGGGAATTAAACGTTTAGAAATCAACTCTCAGTTACTAGCACTGGGTAAAATCGGTATTACTCGTGCTGAAGGTATTTTACAAGACCGGACACCATTTGAGCTTCCGTTGCTTGCTGAGCTGCCTGAAGTGAAAGATGTAGATCCTTCGATTGCCGATAAAGTCGTTTATTTGTGCTGTCCGTTACCATCGGAACGTTCTGAGTTATTTGGTACCAAAAAAGACGGTGCGCGCTATACGATGGAATCTCAAGAAGCGGTTGACGCTTGTTATGATTCGGAAGACATGGCAAATATCGTCGTCGGTAAGCTTAACTTTTGCTTAATGTACGATCATGAAGATAAGAGTGCTTACACGTCTATTCCGATCTTAAAGATCTCAGAAGTGAAGCCTGATGGCAGCGTGATCTTAGATGATAGTTTCATTCCTACCTGCATCGATATTCATGCGTCGACAGTACTGAGTAAATTTGCGACCGAGTTTGCTTCTATGTTGAAGCATCGCGCGGAATCGATAGTCCAGCGATTAGGGGTGGTGGATCAACAAGGCGTATCATCGGTTTCTGACTTTATGCTATTGCAAGCGCTCAACCGATACGAACCCTTGTTTTGGCATTTCGCAAGCACAGAAGCTGTGCATCCTGAGTCTTTGTATCGAATTCTTCTTCAGGCAGAAGGTGAGCTTTCGACGCTGTGTTCAACAACACGCCGACCTATTGAGTTTACGAAGTACAATCATGGTGATCTTACTAGCTGTCTTTCTCGCGTCCTAGACAGTGCGAAAATGACATTGAGCGTGATGTCTGAGCAAAGAGCAATTCCACTGACCTTAAAAGATCAGAACTATGGCATCAGAACGGCAGCAATCCCTGACAATAAGATCATTGATACGACAACCTTTATCCTCGCAGTTAAAGCCGACGTGACCTTGGATGTTCTGCATACCCAGTTTGTCAGCCAAACGAAGATCGGTTCTATCGATAACATACGTGACTTGATTAACCTTCAACTGCCTGGGATTGAGATCAAACCAATGCCAGTTGTGCCACGCGCGCTGCCGTATCATGCTGGCTACACCTATTTCGAGCTCGATAAAACGGGCGAAGAGTGGATGGCGTTGAAGAACACTGCTGCGATTGCGATTCACGTTGCGGGCGATTTCGCTAACTTATCATTGCAACTTTGGGCCGTTCGTCTATGAGTTACGCAGAAACCGACGTCACCGTAGTCTTATTCCAACCAGAGCCTGGCAAACCAATGGAGGTAATGCCAGCGCCTGACTTGTCGAGAAACATCGCAGTACAAGATCTATCTATCGACAACATGGGTATTAACCCGCTAGTGGACCAGTTCTCATGGTTGATCGCCAGTCTGTCTTGTATGTCTTCGATCCCTTGGCTTGATGACCCGATGCCATTTCGTGAACAAGTGGCACGTGAGATTCGAAAAGGTGAACGAAAACTTAATGAAATGGAGCTCGATCGTGCTTCGGTTCTTGTTATTCGTTACTGCTTGTGTGCGGCGATTGATGAATCTGTTTGTCGACAAGAGTGGGGGGCAAATAGTCACTGGAGCCAGAACAGCTTACTGTCTGAATTCCACAACGAGACATCTGGTGGTGACAAGTTTTTCGTTATTCTCGACCGCTTAAAAGCCGACCCTCGCAAATACCGTCACGTTATAGAGTTTCTCTATTTATTGCTTCAACTTGGTTTCCAAGGCAAGTACGGCCGTGAAGAGCGTGGCAACGAAAAGCTAGCGGAAATTGGCAGCACCATTTATCGATTAGTGCGAGATGACCGCCTAGCAGAACAAGAAAAAGTTTCTTTAATCAACCTTAAAGCTAAATACCTAAAGAAGCCGTTAAAAAGGGTAATTTCACCCAAGCTGATCTTAAGTCTTAGTGCGATGACGTTTGCGCTTATGTATGCGGCAACCTACATCGTCATAGACTTAAAATTCCAGCAACTGCTTGAAGTGTATAGATAACCAGAAATCTAAAAATGAGATCTTCTGCCAGTTTTAGGGCTTATTGTGAATATCACTGGTCTTTTAGTGAAATTCACTAGTTATTTAGAGAGATTGCAGTTTGCGATCTCTTTTATCATTCAATCAATAAAATTCAAATGGATTGGTTATGGGCGTAACAGTTGGTGCGAATGGACTTTCGATAGTTCATAAAGGCTCAGGTGGTGAAGCGAATGCAACGCTCCCAGATGTTTGTTTAACTAAGGTCGGCAAGCCAGTCGTCCCTATCCCTTATGGCAACAATGCTAAATCAGCAGACCTTGCTGGTGGGACTACGACAGTCTCTATGGATGGCGGTAACAGTGTCGCTATCAAGGGCAGTACGTTCTCAAAAAGTACCGGCGATGCGGGCGGTGACAGAAAAGGCGTTTCCTCTGGCACGATAGAAGCTGAAGCAAAATTCATTTCAGCCTCACCAACGGTTAAATTTGAAGGTAAGGGCGTATGTCGCCTGTCCGATCAAATGACCATGAACAAAGCCAACACTGTGTGTCTTGGCGGCGCACAAAACCCATCGGTTTCTGTGAGTGAAGAGCAGGAAGGGACGTATACGCTGGATATAGAATGCAAATATCCAAATGGGCTCCCTTACTCTAATGCACAATTTTCTTTAGTCGAACCTTCAGGTGCTGTCATTGGGAGTGGAGTGCTGGATTCTAGCGGAAAAGCATCTGTTAATGGTCTCGCTCTAAAAGAATGCAGGTTAGTGCTCAGCGAAACTCAAGACTCTTACACCCCGAACCAATCTTTAGCTGAAAATATTGTTACGGAAACTTACCCTGATCCGAATGATTTTTGTACGTTTGTCGCAGGTCGCCGCTCGCCATTTTGGGAAGATCGTGTTGGGGTTGCTAATGACTGGGGCATATTGATGTCCCCATCCTTCAGTGATGATGACTTTAAAGATATTGTGTTAGAGCAAAGCCGTATATCGTCTCCTTATGCGATTAGTCAAAATCACTCTAAAGATTTTTCTGATGCTTATGTTTCGGCACTTTATCACATCCAAACTGATACTACTGCGCTAGAGAAATATGAACCTTTAGTTGAACTGCTCTTGGAGCAAGTGCACGAAAATGGCGATATATTGAGAGTCTTATATCAAGCTGATGTGTTTGAGCCTCCCTATGAATTATTAGCGAAGCTTCGCTTTTTAGGGACTGGGAATACTGTGAAGTATTTGCAGTTTGTTTTATGGACGTTGATAAACAATCAAATCTGTTCATACATCGATGAGCTAAACAGTGAAATCATCGGTCGTTTAGATTTCATACAAAGCCAAGCTTCTGCAAGATCGTTGAGTTCTGTTGAAGAGGGTATAAACGGTTATAAAAAAGCACTTAACCACTTCAAACAAGCACTTCCTGACGTCATTAGCCAAATTTTCGAAACCAAAAATGACACCCTAATTTCTATATCGGCAATGGCCCTTGGGAGTACCGTTAACATAGCGAGCCAATCTAGCTTTGCTACTAATTTAGGTAGGGTTAATGCGGTGGTGTACACGAAGTCAAACAACTTGAACCGCCCATCATTTGTCACTTTTGACGATAACTTTTCTGACTAGGACATTTAAATCATGGATGCAGTTTTTCCGATAGCGCAACGAGAAGGTGACGCTTACTACACGCTCAGTGATTTTACGAAATTGTTTGATCAAGCTAAGAGCGGTCGTTATTTAATAGGACAAGGGTACGGTTGGCATAGTGGCATTCACTTAACATCAAAAATGTTACCGTGGGGGAAAGGGCTCAGACCTATTCAAGCGATGCTTGATGGAAAAATAGTGGCATTTCGCATAAATCCTGATTACCTAACATCAACGTACCAAGAGCAAGAGTTTAAGTATAGTAATAACTTTGTGCTTATCGAGCATGAGGCTGTAAACCCCGAAGATAATGAAGATGTATTTAAGTTCTATACACTTTATATGCACCTTGCGCCACCTTCAGATATTGGCGCCAATTCATCTATAACCACGCGTTACCGTTTACAAGAAGCGAGAAATGTACGCACTTTCAAACATAGTGATGTGCCTACTAATTCTGGTGAAAAAAAACAGTCGATGTCTAAAGGAACATTACTTGAATACCTGTATGCAGAAGAGAAGGAGACCCATCCATACCAGATCGACAAAAATACCTACAAAATGATAAAGTGCCGTGTGGTAGAGAATGGTAAATCGGCAAGTGGTAGCGAAAAAGCACTGTTAAACAAGATTGTTTGGTTTGCTTCGGGTCTCAATAGTGACTTTGACATTTTAGAAGATTCCTCTGCTGTCCTATCAGAACCAGTTTCAGAACCTAAATGGATGTCGGACAAGGCGGCAATGATTAGGGACGGTAGTGTGGTTTCTTTACTCCCACTCCTATTTAGAGAGGGGGTAAAGGTTTCAGCTGGGGAAGATATCGGTTACATGGGACTGCATGAGTACAGTAACGATGCAATTGGAACTAAGAAAGAAGATAATCGTGTGCATATCGAGATGTTCTCTTTTGAGGAGCCGCCCGAATTTTTCAAAAAACAGATTTCTCCCAAAAATGCGGAAGAAAATCCACTTGTTGTTCTCGATGGGGCCGATAGTAGCGGTGCCGTTGATATGAGTAATTCGTTTATTCAGCAATTACTTGAATCTGTGACAGAAGATCAAGTAACGGACTTCTCCTCGTTCACTGCTCGCGATGCCAAAGTATACTTAGACGGTAAGCGTAAACACTTTGAGCGATTTATTGTGAAACATCCTACAGATTGGCATACAGAGTCGTCACAAAGTCTTTATGAATCAATCCATCAGACCGCAAAGGAAGCTCTAGATATTAAGTGCTCCGCTGGTTTTGTGACTATAGAGGACTACCGTAACTCCCCATGGCGCGATCAAGTGATGGATAGCTTTGATCTTTTCTCACAATTCGAACTGGAAAGAGCAGATAAGTTCTCATGGATGCAAGATTTACATGGTGATTTGCAACTAAGCGATGATAAGAGCCTTTGGCATTATTGGCCTTTTACATTGAATGTTACGAAATTAAGTGAATGTAAATTATCAATTGACCACGAGTTTATAGGTGAACTTGAAGGTAGCAGAAAAAAAGGATATGTTCCTGACCCTAAGAATAGTAAGAGTGGGGTAACTATTGCTACTGGCTTCGATTTAGGAGCAAGAAACATAGTTGATTTGAGAAAACTCGAACTACCGAGTGACCTTATAACAAAGCTCACCCCATATCTAGGTATGAAGAAATTTGAAGCAGAATCTTTTTTGAAAAAAAATCCGTTAACTATTAATGAAGATGAGTTGCTTTTAATTAATCACGTAGTTAAAAAGCATGAAACTGAAAAAATCATAGCGTTGTATAATAAAAATTCTCAGATTGAATTTGCCTGCTTACCAAGTCAAGCTCAAACTGTAATTGCTTCCGTTGCCTATCAATATGGTTATCTACCTCGTGAAACTAGAAAGTTCTGGTTTCAAGCTGTAAACCAGAAGTGGGAAGAAATGTATGATAATCTAATGGACTTTAGGGATCTATATCCAACACGCAGAAAAAAAGAAGCGTTATTACTTAAGGAAATTATTGAATGAATTATAATAGACTATTAATTACTTTGGCTGTGATTTGGTCAGGTTTGACTAGTGCAGCTTCAATGACGGATATTTATGAATTGTTAGACTTTACATCATTCCCTAACTCACTGAACCCCAAAAGCATCGAAGAAAGGCATTTTTCTGATTTTCAAGGTGAATTCAAACTTGCAGTACCAAAAATAACAAAAGATGAGATTGTAATAGATGATGACCATTGGTATTACAAGATTGAGTTAATGGAAATTAAAGGTGATAATGTGTACCTTTGCTTTCATGATAAATCTAAGGTCGGCACTTATGACTCTGTGCAACCTATTGTTGTTAGAAGATATGGGAATGATTTTGTTGCTTTAGCATTGGACCCAACTTCTTCAAACCAAGAGTGTAAGTAATTATACCGATTTAGACTTTGGGTTTTAATGTAGAAGAAATAAAATAGCTGTTTATTTAGTAATTAGTTTTATACAGTGATTACGGGCAGATATATTCCTATAAGGAATAGTCACTATTAATAAATGTAATTAGAGTTGGAGTCAATTTGGTTAATGTTTCATATGTTCCTTAACTTTACTCAGATTACATCCTTACTATTTTTCTTCTCTTCCGTTCTAAGTAAATGCTGCGTGTGAGCAAAGCTCAGTTGTATTCACATGTAATTTGGAAAATAAAGACAGTGGCTTGAAAGCTTGTTTTAATCAAGCCGAGAATTCGATGTACTTCGTTGTTGACGAAAATGGGTTGAAAACAGTTTATGCCCCACGAAAGGGGAAGAGTTTAGATAATTATAAATGGATAGATATTTCTCTTGAAGAACCTGAATTCATTCCTTTGAAATTTGAAGTAAATGAAAACAAGAATGCGTACTTTTCATTGACTAGAGGTGGTGGACGGTTGAGTGTCGTTGCTAGCTTCGTTGACATGATTGAAGATGAAAATGCTGTTGAGTACTACTGTGAATGGGAAACTGAAACAGCTCTGGATCCCAACGTTAGATTAAAAATAAAACACGTAAAGCCTAATGAGTTTGAAGCTTGGGGTTAAATAGCAATAGATTCCGGTGAGAGCCTAAATAAAATTCATTGTAATAAAAAGTTAGCTTTTCTAGAAAATCTACTCGAGACGTTTGGATAAGAAATGTTCAGATAAAAAGCGCCGAAAGGCGCTTTTTATTTTCTTTAAAATAAAGTATGGTCTCCCTCCTTTTAAAATGGTAAGTGTTGAATAATTCAACAGTGGTTAGGTAAATGAATAAAATAACTAAACTCGCTTTGGCTTTGTCCGTATTGACATCTGTTGTTGGGTGTCAACTGGTCTCAAATACGCCGATGCAATCGACAGCAACGAAGGAAATAATTGAAAAAGCAAAGACAGAGTTTGATGGACAACGTTTTTATAAGTTGAATGAATATGATGAAGAAATCAACGTTTCAGATGACGGGGTCATTACCTTCAAGTCTTACTTACCACGCAGCGGCGGCTATGAATGGGTACCAATTGTTATACGCGATACTAGTTTTCGTGTTTCTTGCGATTATTTCAGTGAATATGTTGAAGCTGGAATGGTTGTTCAGGTTCAGTTTGTAGGTAAACGCGGGCGCATTGAAAATTACGACAAGCAACGTTGTGAAGAGTTTGGCGAGCCAACATGGCAATAAGATCTATGGATAATTAAAGCGCCGACAGGCGCTTTTTATTTACGTTTTAGTTAACCGTTAGAAAAGATGTAGACCAATCTTCGGAAGATTAGGCAAGCAATGCGTAGTATCTGGTCACAAGTTGGTATGAACTTGCCTTTTAGAAAACGCTAATAAAATCGCTAAACAGCTACATGCTAATAGAACGACACCTAAGTTTTGTGCTGTTCCAGCCATCGCTAATCCCGTCCCGATCATGATGTAGTACATGAGCCCAAATAAAGCGCCTGCGCTACCTACCTGTTGTTTATAATCAACGAGTGCGTCACTGAGTATATTGGGTATCGCAATCCCATAAGACATGACGACTAACACCATTGGAGCAACAAACCAGATTGATTGGCTCAGAATCAACACACCGACTGATCCCAAACTAAGCAATACTGCTGAGAGCCAAAGTAGTTGGCTTTTTCGAACATTTTTAGACACTAGGGATTTGTTTAAACAACTCCCAAGCAGAGTGCCTAACCCCAGTACCATGCCACTGTATCCAAATTGTTCGGAGTTATACCCAAGTACCGAGAAAGTAAATGCGCCAAGCTGGTAATAAGAAAATAGAGCAATGTTATACAAAGCAACCAGTAATCCTGAGCGCCAAATTCGCGCGTCTCTTACCATTTTCCAGCTAAGTTGATGCAACCGTACTGGTGTCTGTTCCTTCTGTGTTTCAGGAAGCTTAATAACGTTGTAAGCGAGCAATACTAACGCGATTAAAAACAAGGCAAAAAACACATAACGGTATCCACCAAGCGCTGTAAGCTGCCCGCCTAATAGCATGCCAACTACCGGGCTGATTGATATACCCATCCCCATTAAGCTAAAGACTTTACTCAGTTCTTGACCGTCAAACGCGTCACGAAGCATGGTCTGTGTGACAACGGATCCTACCGCGATACCAAATGCGCTTAGGGCTCGCGCGGTCATGACAACAGCAAAGCTTTCGGTTTGAGTTGCGAGTAAAGATGCGCAACCATAGATAAAGAGCCCAATAAGCATGGTGGGCCTTCTTCCCAGTTTATCTGCGAGAACTCCCCAAACTACAACGCCAATGGCAAAAGCTAGGAAGTAAATCGACAATGTTTGGGCTGCTTGTGCGTGGTTTACATCAAATGAAAGAGCGATTGAGCTCAGCGCTGGGCTATAAATAGTTTCTACAATTTGCGGAAACATCAACATAACCAGCATGAGCCATAAAGAGGGCTTAGTATTCATATTGTTACCCATCGTTAATGAAGTTGGCAGGCAGTATAAATGAGGCTATGATTGATCTAATAACAACATAAAAACCAAATACATCAACATTCGGACAAAATGGCGCTTATTAACGAAAAAACACAATTTGATGCAGACAAAATTTCTACTTGTGTAGTGGGAATTGCTGCGGATATTGGCAAGCACGACTCAGGTATGCATATGCACAAGAAAGGGCAGTTATTGTACGCACCTCAAGGTTGTATGAGTTTTGCTCTGGAAGACTCGATTTGTATTTTGCCACCGACAAAGGCGGTTTGGATCCCACCTAATACGCCGCATCGCGCACTAATGACGAATGTGGTGGCGTACCGATCTTTGTATTTTGATTGTGAGGAGTTTGCCTGTCCGAGTAAGATCACGATGATAGAAGTGAATAATTTACTCCAAGCTCTTATTGATAAAATGTCATTTTGGGAGTGGGATAAGCCTAGCAGCGAGATGGTAAATACGACGGCGCTTTTTTGGGAGGAGTTTTATGCTGCGAAACGTTATTCGTTTCAGTTGCCTTTGCCATCGCATCGGCGCTTAACAACGTTTCGTCGAGAGTTGGTTGAACCTTCATTTCTAGCTCCTTCGCTTACTGCTCTTGCAAGCAAAGTTGGGGCAAGCACCAAGACGGTAACACGATTATTTAAGTCGGAAACGGGAATGAATTATCAAGATTGGCGGCAACAGTGGAGGCTTTTAAAGGCAGTTGAATTGTTATCAACGGGCATGCCAGTCAGCGCAGCTGCCGATTGGCTGGAGTTTTCGTCAGACAGTGCTTTTATTGCATTTTTCAAAAAGCAAACTGGACAAACACCTCTGACGTTTATGAAAACCAAGCCTTAAGCGTCAAAATGCTCACACTCTTTCTAGAACAAACCCCAGGTTCGCAGGCTCAGCCTATAAAACATACATAGACAGGTACCAACATGCAGGTTACTTGTCTTTACTCTGCAGTTTGCGAAAGTATTGCGTGGTAAAATCAACAAAGGCTCGGATGCGTTTTGGTTGATGTCGGTCGTGATGATAAAGGAGTGAAAATTCCACACTCGGAATGCTCCAGTCGGTAAACACTTCTTTTAGCTTGCCTGTCTGGAGTTCTTGTTGGCAATAAAGTGTTGGCACACGGATGATGCCATTTCCCGCCAAGGCTGCTTTTATCATTACTCTGCCGCTCTTACATCGTAACTGTCCACGTATCTGGTGTTCAGTTGACTGCTTTGTATTCGTGTTCTCAAATGCCCACCGTGTCACACTACCTGTCAAACAAACGTGTTTTTCTAAGTCCTTTGGATGTGAAGGATAGCCATATGTTTCTAAATAGTTTGGGCTTGCGTATGTCCCCATTTCCACATCGATCAGTTTGCGAGCGATAAAGTTGGAGTCGTCTAACTTTCCCATTCGAAAAGCGATATCGAATTCATCCGCGATTAAATCGACACGATGGCTGCTAAAATCTAAGTTAATGCTCACTTGTGGGTGTTGGATTAGAAACTGAGCAACGATATCTGCGACAACGTCTTCTCCTAAATAGCCCCCCACACAGTTGATACGAATGTCACCTCTTAAGTCTTCTACATCATCAACCACTGCCATAACAGCTTGATCAATATTGTGAAGGGCAGTTTCACACTGTTTATACAGAACCTTGCCTGCTTCGGTGAGGTTCAGTGTTCGAGTGGTCCTTTGTAGCAAAGTGACACCAATCTGTTGCTCCAGATTTGTTATTTGACGTGAAACGTGTGAGCGAGAAACGCCAAGTTGCTCTGCTGCTTTCGTGAAGTTTCCTAGTTGAGCGATTAGGACGAAAGAGCGAATATCCGCAAGGTTGATGTGTGTTTGCATGATGACTTCTTCATAATTCAAAAAAGTATTGTTGCAGTATAACAACAGTGTTTCAACTAGGTCGGTATATATCAACAAACAAAGTTTTCTTAAACTTACCGCCACTGATGTAAACCGTTCTATTAAGGATTCAAAATGAAAAAGTTAATTGTTATTACAGGCGCTAGTTCAGGCATTGGTGAAGCGATTGCACGTCACTTCAGTGACCAGGGCCATGCTCTTCTTTTGTTAGCAAGACGTGTAGAACGTTTGGAAGCATTAAACTTACCAAATACGCTTTGTGAAAAGGTAGATGTGACCGACAAAGCTTCTTTTGAGGCTGCAATTGAGAAAGCTGAAGCGTTGTATGGTCCGGTAGATGCACTTGTAAATAACGCAGGCGTTATGCTTCTAGGTCAGATAGATACTCAGGAAGCATCGGAGTGGAAGCGCATGTTTGATGTGAACGTAATTGGCTTGCTCAATGGCATGCAGTCCGTCCTAGCACCGATGAAAGCACGTAACAGTGGTACGATCATTAACATCAGCTCTATTGCGGGCAAGAAAACATTCCCTGATCATGCTGCTTATTGCGGTACCAAATTTGCGGTTCATGCTATTTCTGAAAACGTACGTGAAGAAGTTGCGTCATCGAATGTTCGCGTTACGACGATTGCACCTGGTGCAGTGGAAACGGAATTACTTTCACATACAACGTCTCAAGATATTAAAGATGGCTATGACGCTTGGAAGGTGGATATGGGCGGTGTGTTGGCCGCAGATGACATCGCACGCGCAGTGCTGTTTGCTTATCAGCAACCGCAAGGTGTATGTGTTCGTGAAATTGCTTTGGCACCGACAAAACAACAACCTTAACATTGAGTTACGGCGATTTTAGGTCACTAAAGCCGTAAAACTTTGCATATCGATTCGTGATTGAGATGGCATCTTTAAACTAAGTTGCGTGAAAATTTAGGTCATCCATTTAAATCCGGACACTAAGTGTGTTATTGCTTATACCCAAGTTACTCAAGGTGAGAAAAAACTTTGAGTAATTTGGGTTTTTATTTGGTCTCAACTTTAGGTAGCGGAATTTATTTAGGTCGAAGGCGATAGTTGTGAAGAAAGGAGAGTGTGACGTAAAACAAAATGAAGCAATATCCGTCTCTTAATGAGAATTGATTTCATCAACGTCACAAGCCGTTACAATTATCCGTTAGGTATTATACTTTGTGGGTGGTTAATATTTAACCAAACAAGGAGGTGTGTATGAAACGATTCGCAAACATACTTTTTGCAACACAAGGATTGCCAGGCCATAGTGACGCCCTCGAACAAGCGATGAGGATTGCATCTAGCAACAAAGTGCCTGTCTCAGGGCTAATAGCGTGTCCTGATTTCCCAACAGACATGATCCAGTATCAGCAAAGTTATGAGCAATCGCTGCAAGACTCCCTCAAACAAAGTATTCACGAATACAGACAGAAGCTGGGACTCTCTGAAGAGGATCTCGCATTTCCTCTTACTGTGAAAAGCAGTGAAAAGCCCGCTGTCTGTATTATTCAAGAAGCATTAGCTGATAACAAAGATCTCATCATCAAAGAAGCTGAACCGCTCGGTGAAGGTGCTGAGGGTTTCAAAGCTATTGATATGACTCTGTTACGAAAATGCCCTTGTCCGCTTTGGTTGCACCGACCAATTGATAAGCCAAGAGATAAACGCCGTGTTGCTGTGGCTATCGACCCATTAACGGCAAGCGATGAACAGCACTCATTAGCCGTGCGTTTACTCGAATTATCGCGTTCGATAGCCGACACCTGCGATAGTCGTTTACACGTGATTTCTTGCTGGGAGTATTACTTAGAAAACTACCTTAATGGTAACGCTTGGATTCAAGTCGATGATGCTGAGTTGAAACATGAACTCGACAAAGCAAAAGCCGATCATAAACAAGCTCTGCAACAGCTGTTGGAGGAGTCTGGGATTACAGGTGAAATTGTGATTCACCACCTGCATGGAAAACCCGACGAAAAGATTCCAGATTACGTAGAGAGTATTGAGGTAGACGTGCTGGTAATGGGAACCTTAGCGAGAACTGGTATATCTGGCTATGTCATTGGTAATACGGCTGAAAATATTTTGCAATCGATTAACTGTAGTTTGGTCGCTCTTAAGCCCGATGGCTTTGTCTCACCGATTCAGTAATTGGGGTGTAACAAAGTTGGGTTTAAGTGATGTTTTAGGTAAAGGAGGGAGATGGATCTCTAGAACATGGAATTATCAATGTATCAATAAGTTATCAGAGGAGAGTGACATGAAAAACCTATGCCCGAAATGCCACACAGAAATGATAGAACGTTCGAATGTTTATGTTTGTCCGAGAAATGATATCGGTGACTGCACCTACGATGCATTCGAGTTAGCTGATGACGATAATCCATATACATTCAGCCAAGAACACGTAAGTAGTGACCTACGTTCTTATGCCGTAGCAGACAGCAAATAGCGGTTTGTATCGGCGTTCCTCTAAGTAGCACTCAGTGATTACTGTTTGCTACTTTTCCCTTGGTTTCATGATCGTTTTTGAAGCGCTTGGGCTAAAACAATACAGTGGAGTTTGTCATTTGCGCCGAATAGCGCGTACCTTCTTATAATAACGAATGGGCTGCGATGTTGAATAACATAACGGGTAAAGAAAACCTGCCGAAAAACCTAGATAATCAGTTGGTCTTACTGATTTTCCCTGCGCTGCCAGTTTTAATCTTCTCTTTTCTCTTCTATATCTATACTCCTGCAGGCGTGAGCTGGAATGCGGAATGGATACCAAGCCTCGATATCAACCTTAGCTTTAGACTAGATGGCCTTTCATTTCTTTTTGCGGGACTGATCAGTGGGATTGGCGCACTGATTCAAATCTACGCTTTGGCTTATTTACGAGAAAGTGATAGCCGGTTTTCCTTTCATTTGTATCTAACCCTATTCATGCTTGCCATGCTAGGGATTGTGATGAGCGATAACATTCTGTTGTTATTTGTTTTCTGGGAACTCACCACCATCACTTCTTACTTACTGATCGGGTTTAATCACGAAAATAAAACGTCTCGGAAAAACGCCTTGCAGTCGCTGATTGTTACCGGTGCTGGTGGACTAGCGTTGCTAGCTGGTCTTATCTTGCTGGGAGCAATGGCAGGGAGTTATGAGCTAAATACCATTATCGAGCAGGCAGACACTATTGCGCAGCATGAATGGTTTATCCCATCTCTAGTGCTCATACTACTCGGTGCATTTACTAAATCTGCGCAATTCCCGTTTCATTTTTGGCTACCTAACGCGATGGCAGCTCCCACTCCGGTCAGTGCGTATTTACACTCGGCAACAATGGTAAAGGTAGGCATTTACCTATTAGCACGTTTATCGCCAGTTTATGCCCACAGCGAGATCTGGTTTTATGCTTTAGTCATCACTGGGAGTATCACGGCCATTTGGTGCACATTTGTCGCATTAAAACAAACTGACTTGAAGCTGATGCTAGCCTACAGCACGAATGTTGCTTTGGGTAAATTAACATTATTACTAGGTATGGGCACAGATTTGGCCGTTAGTGCAGTATTGATGTTTATTCTCGCTCACTCTTTCTATAAAGCTGCGCTGTTTATGGTGGTGGGTAATATCGACAAAGCGACAGGAACACGAGATATTGATCAATTGTACGGTCTGAAGTCAGTGCTCGTCATCAGCATGGTTGCGGGGAGTTTGGCTGCGTTGTCTAAAGCGGGGTTCCCGCCGTTGTTAGGTTTTTTGAGCAAAGAATACATGTACAAGTCCGCAGTAGAGCTCAATAGCTGGATCGCCTTTGTACTTTTAATCGTGAATATACTGATGGTCGCGCTAACCATTATGCTTATTGCGAGACCATTCTTTGCTCGCCGTGGTCTCGTGCCGATTGAAACTAAGCCAGTTGAGACAAAAAAAAACCTGTGGATCTCGCCTTTGCTCTTGGCACTTGGCAGTCTCCTGGTCCCGTTATTCGGTTTAAATTGGTTAGATCGCAATATTATTTTTCCGGGCTCTGCTGACATTCTGCCCACAGCAACTCTTAAAGAGACATCACTATGGCATGGCGTGAATGTACCGTTAGTGTTAAGCGTTATTACGCTAGCGTTGGGGTATGTGGTGTACCGTGTTTATCCAGCTGTGTCTGCATTTTTTCAGCGGTTACATCTATTCGTCCCCAAAGCGGAGAATATTTTTGAACGACTATTAGATGGCATGATGACAGTGGCGAAGTGGCAAACGGCGCGGTTACAGCAAAAGAAATTGAGTCGCTATGTCCTATTATTTTTCACGGTACTTGCCGTTGCGTTACTGAGTCAGGTAGCGCTTATTCCTCTGCCTTTGGTTGGCGAACTTTCAAGTGTCACTTTCTATGAGATTGGTATTGCCTTATTGTTGATTGGTGCTGCGCTCGTATGTACGTTGTCCCACGCAAGACTTCTTGCGATTTCTGCGCTTGGTATGATTGGCTTCATGACCACGCTTGTTTTTATGATTTATAGCGCCCCGGACGTTGCGAAGACTTTACTGTTAGTGGAAACATTAATGGTGGTCTTTCTTGCATTGTTAATGCGTCATATGCCACGTCTAACCACCGTGCCCAAGCATTCAATAAGACGTAAAGTAGCGAATATTTGCATAGCAGGTGTGATAGGTGTTTCGGTTACTTTACTTTTGTTAGGAATCACGTCTCAGCCGATGGATTCTTCGGTGTCAGATTTCTTTGCAGAAAACAGTGTCCCGGGTGGACATGGGCGAAACATTGTTAACGTTATTCTGGTCGACTTTCGCGCATTTGATACATTGGGAGAAGTTGTCGTCGTTGTTATTGCTGGGATTGCGGCAGTGAGTTTGCTTAAGACAAGAGCGAAAAAACAAAATCGTATCCAATCATTAATTTTTGCAACCACGGCACACATCGTTTCGGCACTCATGCTCGTATTTTCAGTGTATCTGTTGTTACGTGGTCATAACGAACCGGGTGGTGGCTTTATTGGTGCGTTGATTGCCGTTATTGGTTTATCACTTCTCATGTTCGCGGAATCACCGAAATACGTTCGTTCTAGGTTGTATTTCAAACCGTTTCTCATTGCGTTATCTGGCATCGCATTGAGCTTAGTTTCTGGTGCTTTGAGCTTTGCGTTTGATAAACCGTTTTTGACCGGACTGTGGTGGAAAGACGTGATACCACTAGGGACGCCATTGGTTTTTGATGTTGGTGTTTACCTTGCCGTTATAGGTGGCGTGATGGGTATGCTGCTTCGTATTAATGAGGAGCTAGAGTGATGGAAGTAGTTTGGAGTGTTGTCGTTGGAGTATTTGTCGCAGCAGGTGTTTATTTAATGCTTGAAAAGCATATCTTGCGCCTTTTGTTCGGCATCATGTTACTCAGTAGTGCGGTTAACCTTGCTATTTTTACCGCTGGAAGGCTGACGCCTGGAGAGCCGCCATTGATTGGCGATAATGCTCTTTTACCACCAGATAGCGCGGCAAATCCTTTACCTCAAGCGCTTATCTTAACTGCGATAGTCATCGGTTTTGGACTACTTATTTTTTCTTTAATGCTGTTCTATCGAGCTTATAAAGACACTGGAACTGCAAACGTCGATGAAATGCAACGTTCTGAGGAGGGTCAATGAGTTCGATTTTGCTTACGTTACCGGTTGTTCTCTCGCTGAGTACGGCGTTGACTATCTTCTTCGTCCGTCGCTCAACAAAAAGTGTTGAGTGGTTGAGCGGTGTAAGTGCGATTTCGAACCTTTTCGTTGCGGGCTTTCTCACAGAAAACATCATAAATAATGGTATTCAAGCCGTTGCTTTTGGTCAGTGGAGTGCGCCATTTGGTATCGTGTTTGTCGCAGATTACCTCAGCGTTGCTATGGTGATGATCACGGCGGTGATTGGTGCGATATGTGTTTTCTACGCGATGGCGGACCTTCACCGAAAGCCCTCCTATAGCAATTACCATGCGTTAATGCACATGTTGCTTGCTGGCGTTTATGGCGCTTTCCTGACTGGAGATATTTTTAATCTGTATGTTTGGTTTGAGGTCATGCTCATTTCATCATTTGGTTTAATGGTGTTAGATGCAACGAAAACTCAAGTTGATGGTGCAGTAAAGTACGTGATGTTGAACCTGATTTCGACGCTGGTATTTTTGCTTGCTATCGGCTTGTTGTATGGCGCAACGGGCACCTTGAACTTGGCCGATCTCTACACCAAAGTAGGGGAAAATGAATTGAGCATCAACATGATGCTGTCCGCGCTATTTTTGTTTGCCTTTTCTATTAAAGCGGCACTCTTTCCTTTATTTGCTTGGTTGCCAGCTTCTTATCACACGTTACCAAGCGGTGTGGTGGCACTGTTTGCCGCGTTGCTTACTAAAGTCGGTGTATACGCGTTGATAAGAGTCTTTACCTTGGTATTTCCGCTCGCCGAGAGTGGTTGGCAACCGACGTTAATTTGGGTCGCAGGGCTAACCATGTTAACGGGCGTTTTAGGAGCGGCTAGCCAATTCGACATTAAGAAAATTCTTTCTTTTCATATTATTAGCCAAATAGGCTATATGATCATGGGGTTGGCTATTTACACTCCCTTAGCTTTAGCCGGTGCCATTTTCTACATTGTTCATCACATCATTGTAAAAGCGAATTTGTTCTTAATAGGTGGATTCATCGAGCGCAAATATGGCTCTAGTCAACTTGAACATTTGGGTGGGGTATACAAAGCTATGCCTTGGTTAGCGTTCTTGTTTCTTGTCCCTGCGTTTTCTCTGGCCGGTTTTCCACCGCTATCGGGTTTCTGGGGAAAGCTATTGGTCATCAAGTCGAGCATACAGGCTGAATATTACTGGTTAGCAGGTACCGCGTTATTGGTGGGGTTGCTTACCGTCTACTCGATGACGAAAATTTGGAGTGAGGCATTTTGGAAAAAGCCATTTAGAGAGAAGCCAGAACAGACTCTGCAGGCCAAAGTACATTGGTTGTACTGCGTTCCAATTATTGTATTGACAACGTTGACGCTAATCATTGGCTTAGTGGCGGAGCCTTTTTATCAATTTTCCGTTCAAGCTGCAGAACAACTGTTAAATCCGACTGAATACATCAGAGTGGTGTTAGGAGGAAATACATGATCTATCTATTCCTCAATTTTTTCTTAGCGTTAGCGTGGATGATGCTTAATGGCAGCTATTCGAGTCTGAATTTTGTCGTCGGATTTACGGTCGGTTTTTTTGCTTTAAGGTTGAGTCAACCATTTGGATTGAAAACGAGCTATTTTCAACGTTTTGCATCTGCATTGAAGTTATTGGTGTACTTCGCTTATGAAATGGTTATATCGGTTGCGAAAGTGGTGTGGGACGTCGTGACACCTACTCATTTGAGTCAGCCTGATATCGTTTATGTCCCTCTGGAGGTCGATTCTGATCTAGAAATCACATTACTGGCGAACATGGTTTCTTTAACACCGGGCACGCTTAGTTTGGATGTTACGGCTGATAAAAAGTATCTTATCGTTCATGCCATGTTTGCACCTGAACATGAAGAGGTTATTCGCGGAATTAAAGATGGGTTAGAGCATCGAATTTTGGAGGTGACGCGTGGATAGTTGGCTGCAAATAACGGTCACTTTTGCCTATTCTGGGCTACTACTCAGCTTTGTTATGGCTTTTGCTCGTTTAATTCTAGGACCAACGCTAGCTGATCGAGTTGTGGCGTTAGATCTGATTTCATTTATCACTATCGGATTTATTACGGTTTACACCTTAGACAGCGGTGAGGACGCTCTGTTAGACATCGCCATTACATTAGGTTTGGTCGCATTTCTCGGCACGATCGCATTTGCACGTTTGATCGTTAAAAGAAAGGAGAAAGAATAATGGACGTGTTGATTGGACTATTTTTATGCTTAGGAACATTGTTGACCTTGGTTGCAAGTCTAGGTGTCCTGAGGCTTCCTGATTTGTATACCCGAATGCATGCAGCGACCAAAGCTGGAACTGTCGGAGTGAGCTGCTTGTTATTAGCGGTCGCTTTCTCACTCCCTGAAGTTACCGTGATCTCTCGGGTTATCGGTACGATGTTGTTTATCGTTCTCACTGCGCCAGTCGCCTCCCACCTGCTCGGCAGAGCAATGCGAGAGGTCGGATATAAGATTTGGCGCAATGATTAACCATTAGCGTCGAATAGTACTACGTCCTAGTTGAAATAAACTCGAAGCTGTATTGATGAAGTCGGAAGTAATTGACGGTATATTCAAATGCACGACCATCTTCTAGGTAACCAGTGGACTCAACTTTTAGAATAGGGGAAGCTTCTGATTCATTCAGGTATGAGGCCGTCTCTGCATCTAACAAGTACGGTTTGACAGACTGACTGCTTTTCGCAATTTTCAATCCTTTGCTATTTTCAATGTACTCATATTTAGAACCATTCATTATGGCTATGCTCAAGTCTGGAAATAACATTGCTGGCATATGAGTGACTTCGTAAATTTCAGGCTCATCATTAATACATCTGAGTCTATGTATTTCATATGTATCATCATTGGGCGAGAGATTTAACTGCTTAGCAACCTGCTCATTCGGCTTTTTAAGTTCGAACTTTATGACTTGAGAGCTAGGCGTTTTCCCCTGTTTACTGACTTCCTCGATAAAACCCAGCAAATGTAAGGCATCATGTTGGGCTTTTAGATCGTTTACATAAGTTCCACTACCTCTTGTCCGACTAATTAAATTATTGTCGACCAGAATTTGTAAGCTTTTTCTGATGGTTACGCGGCTTACGGAAAACTCTTCTTGCAAATCACTCTCTTTTGGAAGCATCGATTTCGGTTGTAGTTCCCCATCTTTGATCTTTTTTTCTAATCGTTCCGCAATGTCTATGTATTTGGGTTTCATAATACCTCGCTAAGTCTTGGATCATGATAGCAAGAATGTGATCTGAGATGTAGTTAATACTTTTCCTTAGGATCTTTGTGTGATTTTTATCTCGTATCTTTGTGCTTATACTTTAAATGTATCATAAAAGTATTAATACTTACTTTATACATTTTCAGGATAAACATTTGAGGTAGCGAAATGAAACGTCAAAAATTAACGATTGTTGGTGCTGGCAGTACATACACACTTGGTATGATGAACAGCCTTATTGCCGAAAAAGATAACTTTCCACTCGCAAAAGTCGTGTTTTACGACATAGATGAGAAACGCCAAGAGTCGAATGCATTAGCTACTGAAATTCTATTGCGAGAACACTATCCAGAAGTTGAAGAGTTTGTTTATACAACGGATAAATCTGTCGCATTCGCAGATTCGGACTTTTTCTTTATACAGATCCGCACTGGTGGGTTGGCCATGCGCGAGCGCGATGAACAAATCCCGCTATCCAACTCTTGTGTTGGGCAAGAGACATGTGGCGCGGGAGGAATGGCATATGGACTTCGCTCTATCGGCGATATGATCCAGCTAGTGAACGAGATCCGACAAACGTGTCCAGATGCGTGGATTCTTAATTACACCAACCCAGCGGCAATTGTCGCTGAAGCTTTAAATCGTGAATTTCCGCATGATAAGCGAATTCTAAATATTTGTGATATGCCAGCAGCGATTATGGTCAGCTATGCGCAATTGTTAGGGTGTGAAATTTGGGACTTTGTTCCTGAATATTTTGGGCTTAATCACTATGGCTGGTTTACCAAAATTCGTAACAAACAGGGTGAAGACTTAACGGATAAAATTAAAAATATCATCCTAAAAGAAGGGATCAGTGCGGTTGATGCGGAAATAGCGGATGACCCATCGTGGCAAGCCACATTCAAAAACATGAGAACAATGCTTGCTGATAATCCAGAGTTTTTGCCGAATACGTATCTTCAATACTATTTGTACCCTGAAAAAATGGTGGCGAAAGAGGATATCAATAATACTCGCGCAAGGCAGGTAATTAACGGCCGTGAGAAACGAGTGTTCGAATTGAACGCAAGAATAATTGAAGCGGGCACCACGAAGCACGAAACACTGCATGCCGATATCCATGGTCGATACATGGTGAGAGTCGCGGCTTCGCTTGCCTACAACTTGAGCGATGTGTATCTCGTCATCGTACCGAATAATGGTGCTATTACAAATTTACAAAATGACGCCATGGTAGAAGTTCCAGCTGCGCTAACTAGTGATGGACCGAAAGCTTTTACTGTAGGAAAAATCCCAACCTTCCAAAAAGCCATGATTGAGAGCCAACTTGGTTACGAGAAATTAGTCGTGGATGCTTGGTACGAAGGAAGTCAGCAAAAGCTGATTAATGCACTCACACTTAACCGTACCGTGGTTAATGTGCCAAAAGCTAAAGAAATAACAAAACAATTACTAGAAGAAAATAAAGCCTACCTTCCTCAATTTTTTCAATAACAACTGGACGTTCGGGGCCTACTTGTAGGCTCCGTGAATGAAACAAGAGGTTTATATGAAAGACATTATTCAAAGGTTCGGGGCCGCGATGTTTGTTCCCGTTCTATTATTTCCAGCAGCGGGCATGTTATTGGGTTTCTCTGTTGTGCTGTTAAATCAAGAAGTGTTTCCTTGGGCACTAGAGGGGAGTGCTTGGGTTAAAGTCTCGACGATCATTTTACAGGCATCTCTCGCTGTATTTAAAAATATGGCACTTATTTTTGCCGTTGGGTTACCTATCGCTTTAGCTAAAAAAGCATCTGGTCGCGCTGTACTTGCAACACTCGTTTCCTACATTACGTTTAACTACGTTATTGGTGGAATCCTTCAATTTTGGGGACCAGAACTGGGCGTTAACTATACGGAAGGTGAGCGAGGTTTGACTGAAGTTGGTGGCATTCTAACGCTTGATACCAACTTGCTAGGTGCCATTTTAATTGCAAGTCTCTCTGTTTGGGTTCACAACCGATTCTTTGATAAAAAGCTACCGGATTGGGCGGCTGTATTTGGCGGAACGCCATTGGTTGTGATCATTAGCTTCCCAATTATGGTCGTGATGGCAATTCTAACTTGTTTGACTTGGCCAAGTATTCAGCATGGTATTAATAATCTGCAATCATTTTTGGTTTCTGCTGGATCGTTAGGGGTATGGCTATTTACGTTTTTAGAGCGAATCATGATACCAACGGGGTTGCATCATTTCGTATATGGTCCCGTTTTTTATGGGCCAGTTGCAGTCGATGGCGGAACAGTTGCCTATTGGATTCAAAATATACAGACATTCGCCCAGAGCTCGGAAAGTTTAACGACACAATTTCCTCAGGGAGGTTTGATGTTGACGGGAATGGGTAAAGTGTTTGGTTGTACGGGTATCGCACTAGCACTCTATTCAGTTGCGAAAAAAGAAAATAAAAAGATGGTGATGGGGTTAGTGCTCGGAGCCGCAATCACAGCAATTCTTACAGGGATCACCGAACCAATAGAGTTTACATTCTTATTTATCGCACCTGCGCTGTTTGCTTTGCATGCGTTGTTATCTGCGACAATGGCAACGATCGCCTTTATGTTTGGTGTTTCCGGTAACTTTCAGACTGGCTTGATAGACTTCATTTTCCAAAACTGGTTGCCTTTGGCTGGTAACCATGTAGGAACATACGTGATTCAGATTATTATTGGTCTCATGTTTACTGGTGTTTACTTTGTTACGTTTCGCGCGCTTATTTTAAAATACAACATACTTACTCCGGGGCGTGAAGGTGCAGATAGTAAGTTGTATTCAAAAGCTGACTACAAAGAAGCGAAAGCGGTCCATAACAGTAGCGCAAGTCCGTCACAAGCTAGTGCCTTTATTGAAGGTTTGGGTGGAAAAGAAAACATTGACTTGTTAACTAATTGCGCGACGCGTCTGCGTGTTAAAGTTAAAGATGTCTCTCTGGTAAAGGAGAACGCATTTTTCACACAGCACGGAGCGGTGAATACTGTTAGAAATCAAGAGAGCCTTCAAATCATCGTTGGTTTAACGGTGCCACAAGTTCGCGAAGATATGAGCCAACTGATAAAAGCTTAACCCCCAAACTAATGCTCCAGCTCATATGGCTCAAAGGTGAGATAGAATTATCTCACCTTTTTTGTGTACATGAAGCATATTTCGCACAGTTTCCACGAAAGTGGGGAGGAGTTATCGAGCGAGCTAAAAATACAGTTAGGTTATACCCGTCTGTATTGTTGGAAGACTTGTTGAGTCTCTAAGTGACAGTGGCGCCACTTTCTATGTTGAAAAGCGTTTTAATTTCTTCCAGCACTTCTGGGTTAGTAATAGCACCAATGTTTTTTACAGCTTGTCCGTTTACCAATTGTTTCACTGCTAGCTCAACCAATTTGCCTGAGCGCGTTTTAGGAATATCACTGATAGCAAAAATTTGTCGTGGGACATGGCGTGGTGAACATTTTGTTTTCAATGTTTGGCGAATTGAATCGGTGAGTTGTTGGGTTAACTCGACGTTGTGAGCGAGTTTTACTAGTAACCAGATTTCTTCAGACTGCTGGTTTAACTTGCCGACAGCGATGGAGTCTTCAACCTCGGGTAACGCGTTCACTTGTTGGTAGATTTCAGCGGTACCGATTCGTACGCCGCCCGGATTTAAGGTTGCGTCACTACGGCCATAAAAAATAAAGCCGCCATGTTCGGTTTGCATCACATCGTCGCCATGGTGCCAGATATCGGTAAACTTGCTCCAATAAGCGTTGTGATAACGTTCGCCGTTGTCGTTCCAGAAGCCAATAGGGAAGTTAGGTAGCGAGTTATTACAAGTCAGTTCGCCGCGTTTTTGCGTAATAGTATGTCCATCATCCTCTAGAACACGTGCGTCGATTCCCAGCCCTGCGCCTTGGCATTCACCTTTGTAAACTGGTGAGATTGGGTTTCCAAGTACAAAGCATCCGCAAATATCTGTGCCGCCAGCAATAGAAGCGAGATGCAAGTCCTGCTTGATGTGCTGATAGACATAATTAAATTGTTCTGGGTAAAGCACCGAACCAGTTGAGCACAGAGTTTTGAGTGACTTCAAGTTATGTTCTAGTTTTGGAGAGCAGTCCGCATGCTCCAGTGCCTCTAAGTATTTCGCTGAAGTACCAAACAGCGACACGTTATGTTCTTCTGCTAATCGCCATAAGACGGAGTGATCAGGATAAACCGGACTACCGTCGTAAATCACTAAGGCTGCACCACTCGCAAGAGCGGAAACATGCCAGTTCCACATCATCCAACCACATGTTGTGTAGTAGAAAACCTTGTCTTGCGATTTGATGTCGCAATGCAGTTGATGTTCTTTGAGGTGATTGAGCAAGGTAGCGCCTGCGGAATGGACAATACACTTAGGTTGACCTGTTGTACCAGAAGAATACAAAATGAATAACGGGTCATTAAACAGCGTTGGTTGATATTGAATTGATTGTGGAGAAAAGTGGTGAGTAATATCGGACCAAGAAACAAACTCAGAAGTGCTAGCACTCTCAGCGTTTTGTAAATATTCGATTTGGCATACGCTAATAGTAGTCTCTTCGGAGGCACTGCTTAACTTACTACTAAGAGTGGTGTTCTTGTTCGTCATATCGAAAGCTTTGCCTCCGAACTGGTAGCCATCACAGCAAAAAAGAACTTTCGGTTTGACCTGACCAAAACGCTCTACGACGCTATCGATACCAAAATCAGGAGAGGTTGAAGTCCAAATGGCACCAAGACTGGTGGTGGCCAGCATGGCAATAACGGTTTCAGGAAGGTAGGGCAAATAACCCGCAACGACATCGCCTTTACCGACACCACAATTGAGTAGCCATTGTTGAATGGCAGAAACTTGTTCAAGCAACTGTTTACCGGTGAGTTGTCGGTGTTCACCGCTTTCATTGCTAAAAACAATAAACTCACGCTCTGGTGATTGTTCAGCCTGAGATAGGAGGTTCTCTGCGTAGTTCAGCGTGGCGTCAGCAAACCATACTGTGTCTCTATTTACATGATGATGATTAGAACCTGTTGGTGTCCATTTGGGACTGCCAAGGCTCTTGACTTGCGAACCTATATCTCCGATTACGTTGCAAAACTGCCAAGTATGTCGCCAAAATTCATCATTGTGCTCAATGGACCACTGGTGTAGAGACGTGTAATTGTTGATTACGGTACCTTCGGCTTTGTCTTTATTAACCTTTTCGATGAACCGTAATAAGTTGCTATTGCTGACGCGCTCAGCAGATGGTGACCAAATAGGTGCAGAATTTGGCATAGGTCCCTCTAATTTCAATTCTTTTGAATATGACCAAAAACAAAATAAAGGGGCGAACATAGCAGTGTTCGCCCCTTATCTGATCGTTTAAAGTTGTTCGGCAAGCTGAGGTAGTACCTCAAATAAATCACCAACCAATCCATAGTCGGCAACTTCAAAGATAGGAGATTCTGGATCTTTGTTGATCGCGACAATCACTTTGGATTCCTTCATTCCTGCAAGATGCTGGATGGCACCGGAAATCCCAACCGCTATATAAAGCTTAGGTGCAACGATTTTACCGGTTTGACCCACTTGTAAGTCGTTGGCAACAAACCCGGCATCAACCGCCGCGCGAGAAGCGCCAATGGCAGCACCTAGTTTATCGGCTACTTGTTCGATCAACGCGAAGTTCTCTTTGCTACCGACCCCGCGTCCACCTGACACAACCACCTCTGCCGCGCTTAATTCAGGACGTTCTGACACGGTTTTATCGACAGAAACCAATTCAACCATTGGAGCTGAGATAGTGACCTGCTGATGCTTAATATCAGCTTGGTTGTGACAAGTAACCGGCTCAAACGCAGACGCGCGCACGGTGATGACGCGAACCTTGTCGCTGGTGGTCACTTTGGCAAATGCGTTTCCTGCGTAAATAGGGCGGATAAAAGTGTTTTCATCGATAACTTGGACAATATCGGAAATTTGCCCAACGCCGAACTTCGCTGCTACTCGAGGTGCAAGGTCTTTCCCTTTTGATGATGAGCTAGCCCAGATTGCGTCAAAACCTTCAGCAATACTCACTACAATAGGTGCGATACTCTCGGCAAATTGATGCTTAAGTTGCTCATCATCGACACAAATTACGTTTGATATACCATCAACGCGACAAGCTTGCTGAGCGACTTCTTCACACTGGTGGCCCACTACGATAAAAACATTGTCTTGGCTGACTTGTTTTGCTGCATTAACCACTTTGAGTGTGTCCGCATGCAATTGGTTATTGTCATGCTCTGCTATGATTAAGTTCTTCATGAAATCACCTTCGCTTCGTTACGCAGCTTATCGAGAAGCTCTGAGACAGATTCAACCTTGATGCCACCTTTTCTTTGCGCTGGCGGTGTGATTTCTTGAATGGTTTGGCTAAATACCACTTCAACACCCAGACTGTCAGGTGTGATGGTATCTAACGGCTTGCGCTTAGCTTTCATGATATTAGGCAAAGAGGCAAAACGCGGTTCATTCAGGCGTAAGTCAGTACTGATCACCGCAGGTAAGTTCATCGCGACCGTCATCAAGCCGCCGTCCACTTCTCTCACGACCTGAACTTTTTGATCTTCAATCTTCACGTCGGAAGCGAAAGTTGCTTGAGGCCAGTCAAGTAGGGCGGCCAGCATCTGAGCCACTTGGTTGTTGTCCGTATCAATGGATTGTTTACCCGTAATCACAAGCTGTGCTTGTTCTTGCTCAACTAGAGCTTTGAGCAGCTTAGCAACAACTAATGGCTCTATTTTGTCTTCAGTATCGACATGAATAGCGCGATCGGCGCCTAATGCAAGCGCGGTACGTAGTTGCTCCTGACACTGGCTACCGCCAGCACTGACAACGATGACTTCATCTGCAATACCTTGCTCCTTTAGTCGTACGGCTTCTTCAACGGCTATTTCGCAAAATGGATTAATCGTCATCTTGACGTTATTGGTTTCAACATCGCTATGGTCCGCTTTCACGCGAACTTTAACGTAGGGATCAATGACCCTTTTGATTGGCACTAGTATTTTCACGTTAGATTCCTTTTACAGTGAAGACTATGTGTTTACAGTGAAGACGATGTGATGACGTCTTTAAAATGATGTTAATTTACCTTTACGTTTGCGTCAACTTTAAATATATTGTTGATTAACAAGTTGGCAACATGCAAAGAAAAAGGAATGCAATCATGGAAAGAGACTGCATGGAATTTGATGTTCTGATTGTAGGCGCTGGTCCCGCAGGTTTGTCTGCGGCATGCCGAATCAAACAATTAGCAGCAGAAAAAAAACAAGACCTCTCTGTTTGCGTGGTAGAAAAAGGTTCTGAAGTTGGAGCGCATATTTTATCGGGTGCGGTGTTTGAAACGCGGAGTTTGGATGAGCTTTTTCCCGACTGGGAAGAGAAAGGCGCTCCGCTCAATACCAAAGTAAACCAAGATAAAACCTACTATCTAGGCAATGACATCAATGGTCATGAACTGCCTTCTTGGGCGGTGCCTAATACGTTACATAACAAAGGTAATTACATCATAAGTCTGGGCAGTCTATGCCGATGGATGGCGTTGCAGGCTGAGAACTTGGGGGTGGAGGTCTACCCAGGTTTTACCGCCAGTCAAGCGATCATCGATGAAGATAGTCGTGTTTGTGGCGTGATCACGGGCGATATGGGATTAGATAAAAATGGTGAACAAAAAGGAAATTTCGAACCTGGTATTGAACTGCGAGCGAAGTTTACTTTATTTGCTGAAGGCGCACGGGGGCATATTGGTAAGCAGTTGATTAACCGATTTAATCTTGCTGAAGAGAAAACTCCTCAACATTACGCTATCGGTTTTAAAGAGCTGTGGGAAATCCCATCAGAGCAGCATCAGCAAGGTTTAGTAGTGCACGGATTAGGCTGGCCGTTATCAAACGAAGCCACAGGTGGCAGCTACCTCTACCATTTAGAGGGAAACCAAGTTGCCGTCGGGTTGATTGTTGACTTGAACTATAAGAATCCGTACTTGAGTCCATTCGATGAATTTCAGCGTTTTAAACATCACCCGATGATTGAGCAATACCTCAAAAATGGTAAACGAATTAGTTATGGTGCAAGGGCGATCACTAAGGGTGGCTTTCATTCGCTTCCCACTCAGCAATTTGCTGGTGGTTTATTAATTGGATGCGATGCTGGAACACTAAATGGAGCCAAAATCAAAGGCACGCACACCGCAATGAAATCTGGCATGCTTGCCGCCGAAGCTGTCGTTGAAGCCCTTGATAATCAGGTGATTACCGCTGACTATCAAAAACACTTCAAACAGTCTTGGCTGTATGAAGAGCTTTATCAAGCACGTAACTTCTCAAGTGGCATTCACCGCTTTGGATCGTGGCTGGGCGGTGGCATAGCGCTGCTAGAACATAACGTGTTAAAAGGTAAAGCTAAGTGGCATATCCGCTGTGATAAGCCTGATCATCAGTCTCTGTTATTGGCGGAAAATAGCAATGAAATTGTCTATCCGAAGCCTGATGGCGTGTTAAGTTTCGATCGCCTCTCTTCTGTTTATCTATCCAATATCTTCCATGAGGAAGATCAACCATGCCACTTACGTTTGGCGAACCAGCGGATCCCTATTGAGCAGAACCTTGAATTATATGCAGAGCCAGCACAGCGCTATTGTCCGGCTGGCGTGTATGAAATTGTACAGGGGGAGCAGCAGCCAGAGCTGCAAATAAATGCGGCCAACTGTATCCACTGTAAGACCTGCGACATCAAAGATCCAAGTCAAAATATTACCTGGACTCCGCCAGAAGGTGGTGGTGGTCCGAACTATCCAAATATGTAAGCGTTTGAGAATAATTTTTATTAACAATTTATTTACTTAAAGTTTGCGTTAGTTCAAATCTTTCTCGATGAACTCGATTGCAACTTAATCTTTCAGGCACTATTCTGATTTTAAATTGACGTTTACGTAAACTGAATACAAGGTTGATGCATAGGTGTAAAAGCGGTTACCAGTATCAAAGTTAGGTTTGATCAAATAGTGCTCAATGGAACGCACTTAAAATAACGAAAGGGAGATCAACTATGGTATCGGAATCGCCTCTGTTGCAGGTAAACGATATTTCATTGGCTTTTGGTGGGGTGAAAGCTTTAACTGACGTGAGCTTCCATGTGAATGAAAAGGAAATTTTTTCAATCATTGGCCCAAACGGTGCAGGTAAAACCTCAATGCTCAATTGCATCTCTGGTCGATACACACCAAACAAAGGCTCTGTAATCTTCGCTGGAGATGATGTAACTAAACGGACACCTAGCCAACGAGCTGAGTTAGGGTTGGGAAGAACCTTCCAAAACTTAGCGCTCTTTTCTCACATGTCGGTACTGGACAACATCATGGTTGGCCGACACCACCTACTAAAAAACAACTTCGTCACGGGGCCACTCTATTGGTTCTCCAATGCGCAGAAAGAAGAGATGGCGCACCGCAAATATGTGGAAGACGTGATCGATTTTCTAGAAATCCAGCACATCCGAAAAGCGACTGCAGGCACCCTATCTTACGGCTTACGTAAGCGTGTAGAGCTTGCTCGTGCCATTGCCTTAAAACCTAAGTTACTGCTGCTTGATGAACCAATGGCAGGTATGAACTTGGAAGAAAAGGAAGACATGGCACGTTACATCATGGATCTGAATGAAGAATTAGATATCACGATCATCATGATTGAGCACGACATGGGCGTGGTCATGGACATCTCTAATCGCGTTTTGGTTTTGGATTTCGGTAAACACATTGCTACGGGTGAGCCTGAAGAAGTGATGGCCAACCCACATGTGAAACAAGCGTACTTAGGCGAAGAGTTACCGACATTAGAGGAGAGTGCATAATGGCACAGCAACATAATGATTGGGCAGATATAACCCGCTTAGATACCTTTCCAAAAGTGTTGCAACACAATGCCAAGAACTGGCCCGAACAAGTCGCAATGCGTGAAAAGGAGTTTGGTATATGGCGAGAGTTCACTTGGAAGGATTATGAAAATCGAGTGAAGTGGATGGCACTGGCACTACGAGATTTGGGTATTGGTGAGCAAGATGTCGTTGGTTTGCTAGGTGATAACCGCCCTGAATGGGTATGGGGCGAGTTAGCGGCACATGCGATCAAAGGTTTCTCGCTGGGCATCTATCAAGATTCTATGCACGAAGAGGTGGCGTACCTTATCAACTATGCAAAAGCAAAAGTCGTGATTGCCGAAGATGAAGAGCAATGCGACAAGCTGCTTGAGCTTGGTGATGAAATTCCTAGCGTTGAATACATTATTTACTGCGATCCTCGTGGAATGCGTAAATACGATGATCCAAGATTAATTGATGTTGAACAGGTCTACAAAAAAGGTCAGCTGATTGATAAAGCGGACCCAGACAAATATCTCAATATGGTTGTTGAAACCAAAGGCAGCGATCTTTCAATTCTTTGTACAACGTCGGGTACGACTTCTAAACCAAAATTGGCTCAGCTACACAGTGGCACGTTCTTGGATCACTGTGCGGCTTACTTGCGTGCAGACCCTCGTTCCCCAGGCGACAACTACGTTTCTGTTCTGCCTTTGCCTTGGATTATGGAGCAGGTTTACGTGGTTGGTCAGGCGTTGATTTCTCGTCAAATCGTTAACTTTGTGGAAGAACAAGAAACCATGATGTCCGACTTGCGTGAAATCGGTCCAAACTTTGTGCTGTTAGCGCCACGTGTGTGGGAAAACATTGTGGCAGACGTGTCTGCACGAATGATGGATTCGACACCGTTTAAGCAAAAGATGTACAAACTGGGCATGAGCTTAGCCAACAAAGCGTTAGAGCAGGGCAAACGTTCTAAACTCGCCGAATGGATTCTTTTGCGTGCTCTGCGTGACCGTTTAGGCTTTTCGAACCTAACATCTGCTGCAACGGGCGGCGCGGCGATGGGGCCTGACACTTTCCGTTACCTACAAGCTATTGGTGTGCCACTTAAGCAGCTTTATGGTCAGACCGAAATGTGTGGCGCATACACCGTGCACCAAGCGGATGATGTGGATTACGATTCCGTTGGTGTTGCGTTTGATAATGCAGATGTGAAAGTCATCAACCCGGACAGCAATGGCGTTGGTGAAATCATCGCGAAAAGTACAGGCATGTTTACTGGCTACTTAAACAACCAAGCAGCATATGATGAAGATGTTCAAGATGGTTGGATGCACACAGGCGATGCGGGCTATTTTAAAGATTCCGGTCACTTGGTGGTGATTGATCGTCTGAAAGATATGTCGGAAACCAGCCATGGCGACCGTTATTCGCCACAGTTTATCGAAAACAAACTCAAGTTCTCGCCGTTTATTGCAGAAGCCGTGGTGGTAGGTAAAGGTCGACCTTGGCTGTCTGCCATCATCTGTATTCGCTATGCGATCGTCGCGAAGTGGGCAGAGCAACGCGGCTTGGCATTTACCAACTACACCAACTTATCTGCTCAACCAGAAGTGTACCAAGCGATTCGTGAAGAAGTTCAAAAAGTGAACGAATCCCTACCGGATGCACAGAAGATCAGCAAATTCATTCTACTTTACAAAGAGCTGGATGCCGACGATGGAGAGCTAACTCGCACACGTAAAGTACGCCGTGGTGTGGTTGCAGAGAAATACGGAGACATCATCGAAACCATCTACAGCGACGATCCAAAAGTCGATGTCGATACAGTGATCACTTATCAAGATGGCACCAAAACACGCATTCAAACGTCGCTAGTTATTGAAACGCTTATTGAGCATGAGCCAACACTAGTGGATAGCGAACAACGGAGGATCGCATAGTGAATACGGATTTATTACTGCAACTCGTCATTAATGGCGTGATCGTTGGCATGTTGTATGGCGTTGTCGCCATGTGCTTTGTATTGATTTACAAATCGACCCAGGTGGTCAACTTTGCTCAGGGTGAGTTCCTGTTGATTGGCGCATGGGTATGTTGGGCGGCATTGGTGCACCTACAGTTACCGTTTTTTATTGGCTTTTTACTCACGCTCGCGTTCATGATGATTTTTGGTATCGCCGTGCAAACCATTGTGCTCAGACCGTTGATTGGTGAACCGATTATCTCTGTGATCATGGTGACCATTGGTCTATCGATGTTTTTCCAAGCGCTGATGAAGTGGATATTCGGTGTCTCGGCTGTGTCGTACCCGCAAGTGTTCGAAACCAACGTGGTGAATATCGGAGGTTTGAATGTTGAGTTTGCTTACATTCTGAGCTTGATCTTCTCAATGCTCATCATGGGCGCGTTCTACTGGTTCTTCAAATTCAGCAAAATGGGTCTGGCAATGCGCGCAACGGCATTCAACCAGCAAGTAGCCCAGAGTCTTGGCATTTCCATCAAGAAAGTGTTCGCCATCAGTTGGGCCATTTCGGCAATGGTATCTGCAACAGCAGGGATTGTTATCGGTATCGTTAACGGCGTATCTGACGCGCTATCCATTATTGGTATCAAAGTTTTCCCAGCCGTTATTTTAGGTGGCTTAGATTCGGTGGTCGGCGCAATTGTCGGTGGTATTACCATCGGGGTGCTAGAAAACTTGGCTGAGTTTTTTGATAGCCAATACCTGCAAGTGGGTAACCTGTACAACATCGCACCATTCTATGTGCTGTTAATCATTCTTGCCTTCAAGCCATATGGCCTGTTTGGTACCAAAGATATTGAGCGTATTTAAGGAGAAATAACATGGCTCAACTTAGCATGCGCCCATGTGGGGATTTTCGAACCACATACAAAAGCGATACGCCAATTTTTGAAACCAAAACCATCAGAAGCCTTGCGATTGCAGGTGTCATCGCCATGCTGGCAGCACCGCTGGTCTTGGATATTTACTTCCTAAACCTGTTTATTCAGATTGCATACCTCGGTATCGCGGCATTGGGCTTAAACATTCTGGTTGGTTTTACCGGACAAATTTCGCTAGGTCACGGTGCGTTCTTTGGCTTTGGCGCCTTTGCATCGGCTTGGCTAAATAACCAGTTTAACATTCCAGTCGTGTTTGCGATTCCGCTCGCGGGTTACTTAACCATGATTGTGGGGATGCTGTTTGGTCTGCCAGCGGCTCGAATTAAAGGTTTATACCTAGCTATCGCAACGTTGGCGGCGCAGTTTATTCTAGAGGACTTCTTTGCTCGCGCAGATTGGTTCAGTGGCGGCTCATACGGTGCAAGCGCGAACCCAATTAATTTGTTTGGCTTTGAGTTTACGACTGACGAAAGCTTCTTCTACATCGCTCTGTTTGCGCTGATCTTCATGTATATGTGGGCATCAAACTTAATCCGTTCTCGTGACGGTCGCGCGTTTGTCTCAGTACGAGATCACTATCTGTCAGCAGAGATCATGGGCATCAACCTAACCAAGTATCGTCTGCTCTCATTTGGAGTGTGTGCATTCTATGCGGGCATCGGGGGTGCACTCTACGGACATTATCTAGGGTTTGTATCAGCAGAAGGTTTCACCATCATGATGTCTATCCAGTTCTTGGCAATGATCATCATTGGTGGCTTAGGCTCAGTCAAAGGCACATTGATGGGGACGATATTTATCGTACTTCTGCCTGAAGTTTTAGAGTTTGGTGTAACGGGGCTTTCAGCGTTTGGTGATACCACCGCTTTCACTGATGGTCTGGCTTACTTCAAAGAGATGGCGATTGGTTTAGTCATCATGCTGTTCCTCATTTTCGAACCTCAAGGATTATCGCATCGCTGGCAACAGATTCGAGCATATTGGAAACACTATCCGTTCTCATATTAACGTGGAATTAAGTGGAATATACCTCAATAACAAGGACAACGAGTTATGAACAAAGGACATTTAGCGACAACGTTGGTGCTGTCATCTGCACTGTTTACTACCGCAACTTGGGCAAAAGATTCTGTGTTTGTCGGGCAATTAGTCGACTTTTCTGGACCAACTGCCTATGTAAGCAAGCCTTATGGTTCTGGCGTGCGAGACGCATTGCGTTGGATTAACCAAAACGGTGGCATTAACGGTACCGAGCTCGAATTTGAAACAGTAGACATGGCGTACAAAGTACCAGTGGCGATTTCCAACTATAAACGTTGGGTGGCGCGTAAAGACATGGTTGCGCTGCAAGGTTGGGGTACGGCGGATACCGAAGCACTTATTTCGTTTGTTACCAAAGACAAAGTGCCGGTGTTCTCTGCTTCTTACTCTGGTCACTTAACTGACCCAACTGGCAAAAACCCAAAAACCGCGAAACCAGCGCCTTATAATTTCTTTTATGGTGCGTCGTACTCAGATGCGTGCCGTGCGCTAGTTAAGTGGGCGAAAGAAGATTGGGAATCTAAGGGCAATCAAGGTGCGCCGAAATTTACGCACATTGGCGATAACCATCCATTCCCGAATGCGCCAAAAGAAGCGTGTGCAGAGTACGCCAAAGAGCTTGGTTTTGATGTGCAAAACCCAGTCGTTGTGTCACTAAAACCAGGGGACTTCAAAGCGCAATGTTTGTCGCTGAAAGAGTCAGGCACCAACTACGGTTACATTGCTAATATCGGTAGCTCGGTTATCTCACTAGTGAAGTCTTGTAACACGGTTGGGACAGAGTTCCAGTACATGGCAAACATTTGGGGCGGCGATAAGCCAGTGCTTGAAGCAGCAGGCGATGGCCTTAAAGATTACGTTTTCCCAGGTATGACAGCGTTTTGGGGAGATGATAATGAAGGCATGAAACTGGTCCGTGAGATTTCTAAGCAGTCTGAATCAGAGCCGGGCGAATTCAGAACTCACCATTACATTCGCGGTATTTGTTCTGCGTTCTATATGAAAGAAGCAATGGAGTGGGCGAAAGACAACGGTGGCATCACAGGTGAAAACATCAAGAAGGGCATGTATGTCCATGACAACTGGGTACCACAAGGGTTAGAAGGTGTTTGTGTCCCTGCGAACTGGAAACCGGAAGATCACCGAGGCACAACAACCGTGAACGTCTTTATGGGCAACAACGATGGCGGCGCAGTTGATATTAAGAAAGTATCTCAGGTGACATTGTCACGTCGTGACGATTGGCTAGGTTACTAATCTACGACTTATTAATAACAAAGCTTACTGAAAATAAGGATGGGTGAGAGAACACTCTCACCCTAGCAAGGAGTAGTTTGATGGCTGAATTAGCAACGAATATCGAACCGGCAGAAATACTGCTTTCAGTGAACAACATTGAAGTCGTCTACGACGAAGTAATACTAGTACTTCGCGGTGTGAGTTTAGAAGTTCCAAAAGGGCAGATTGTGACCTTACTGGGCGCCAACGGTGCGGGTAAATCCACAACGTTGAAAGCCATTTCTGGTTTATTGAAAACCGAAGATGGTGAAGTGACGCGCGGCGAAATCAACTTCATGGGCGAGCGTATAGACAACAAAAGCCCGGAAGAGATCGTCCGTTCGGGCATCTTCCAAGTTATGGAAGGGCGCCGAATTGTTGAAGATATGACGGTAATAGAAAATCTTCGCTTAGGCGCTTATACACGCACTGACAACGAAGTTGAACAAGACATCGAAATGGTGTTTGACTATTTCCCGCGACTCAAAGAGCGCACTGGCCTGGCGGGCTATTTGTCTGGCGGTGAGCAACAAATGTTAGCGATTGGCCGAGCGTTAATGGCTCGACCGAAGATGATTTTGTTGGACGAACCGTCTATGGGGCTTTCTCCACTGCTAGTTAAAGAAGTATTCAGCATTATTAACAAGATCAACAAAGAGCAAGGTATTACCATGCTTTTGGTTGAACAGAATGCCAACTTCGCTCTTCAAGCGGCCGATTACGGTTACATCATGGAATCAGGCAAAATCGTACTAGATGGCAGCAAGCACGAATTGCTAAACAATGAAGACGTAAAAGAATTCTACCTTGGCGGCGGCGATGAAGATCGCAAGAGCTTTAAGAATCTGAAATCTTACAAACGTCGTAAGCGTTGGTTGTAAGGAGCAAGGATGAACGAACTATTTGATGCGAAAGAATCGTTGTCTCTACAGGCGCGAGAAGAGTCGCTGTTTCAACGTTTGCCAGCGCTGATTGAGAATTCGAAAGCCAATAGCGAACATTACGCAGCGCATTTTTCTGAGTTAGATCCTACATTGGCAAACAATCGTGAAGGGCTTGCTCAGTTCCCGATTACACGTAAGTTCAATGTACCTAATCAGCAGCAACTTAAACCGCCGTTTGGTGGCTTAAATAGCGTTGCCATTGGTCAAATGGCGCGTGTTTTTCAGTCTCCTGGGCCTTTATATGAGGCTCAAACGGATGAGGCCGATTTCTGGCGTATGGGGCGCGCGTTTCACGCTGCTGGGTTCTGTGCGGGTGATTTAGTGCATAACACGCTCTCTTACCATTTCTCTCCTGGCGGATTTATTATGGATGGTGGCGCAAGGGCTTGTGGCTGTGCGGTATTTCCGGCTGGAGTAGGCAATACCGAAGCGCAAATAGAAGCAATTAAACAGCTTCAACCTAATGGTTACACTGGTACACCTTCGTATTTGCTGACGTTGCTACAAAAGTACCAAGAGAAATACAATGAGCTGCCTAGCTTTGAGAAAGCTCTGGTCTCTGGTGAAGCGGTTACAGCAGACATGGAACAGATGTTTGAGGAAAAAGGCATTGCAGTCTTTCAAGCCTACGCAAGTGCAGAGCTTGGTTTGATTGCTTATCAAGTGTCTGGTGAACAAGGATTAGTGATTGCCGAAGATATTATTGTTGAAATCGTTGATCCTGATGGTGTTCCTGTACAACCGGGAGAAGTCGGTGAAGTCGTTGTAACCTCGCTTGATGAGAAGTTCCCGCTGATTCGCTACGCAACGGGAGATTTATCGGCATATCTAGAGACAAGTTCTGATTCTTCACGCACGAACGCACGAATTAAGGGCTGGATGGGACGAGCAGACTCCGCGGTGAAAGTAAAAGGGCTGTTTGTTTATCCGCATCAGATCCAAGAAGTCTGTCGTCGCCACAATATTAAAGGCTCCTTGAAAATTGAGCGCGATGGCTTCAACGATGCCATTACTTTCTGTTGTCATGATGTGCATGTATCAGCAGAGGACATTCAAGCAACACTCCAGTCTGTCACTAAACTGAAAGGCAATGTCCAGTTTGTACCGAACCAAGCGGAGCAGCCGTTAATCAATGATCTTCGCAGTTAACTCATTGGTGGCATAAGTGCAGTAGAAAGTGGTTGTCATAAAAAACTAACAACGTCAGACAAAAGGCTAGAAAAGGGATACCACATTGCGCTGCGTATCCCTTTATTTTTTACTACCGCAATCAGGGAGCGGGTAAATGAAACAGGCACCAATGATTAACACACAATTCTGGGATGATTTGTTTATCCGAGGCACTATGCCTTGGGATGCCCAATCGACACCTCAAGAACTCAAGGACTATCTCGACAATTCACTTCATGTAGGCCATTCAGTGTTTATTCCTGGGTGTGGTGCCGCTTATGAACTGAGCACTTTTATTCAATATGGGCATGACGTGATCGCGATGGATTACAGCCAAGAAGCGGTAAAAATGGCGCAATCAGCGTTAGGTAACTACAAAGATAAAGTCGTATTGGGTGATGTATTTAATGCCGATTTTTCTCAATCGTTTGATGTCATTTACGAGCGGGCCTTTCTCGCAGCACTACCGAGAGACATGTGGTCAGAATATTTCTCTATGGTGGATAAATTATTGCCAAGCGGAGGTTTTCTAATTGGTTTTTTCGTCATTGATGATAATTACCTATCACGCTTCCCTCCATTTTGTTTGCGAAGTGGGGAGTTGGAGGGTTATCTAGAACCGGCGTTTAAGCTTGTGGAATCCTCAGTGGTGGCAAACAGTGTTGAGGTTTTTAAAGGCAGAGAACAATGGATGGTGTGGCAGAAACGTTAGTCGCTTTTAATCTTTTTGAAGAAGTATTCGCGGAAACTTTCTGGTTCTTTGTGAATCGCTGATATATAAGTCTTCACTCTATGCCTGATGGAATGCTCACATAGTTTGTCGGTTTGTGTGAAAAATTAATTTCTCGTTGCTGGTTTTAAGTTGTTGAGATATCTCTAACAGCGGTTGAGTGGTTGAGTTTATTGCTGGCACGGGTTATGTGCTCAGAGCGTAAAGCGACAGATCAGCATCGATCCGAAAGGTAGTAGAACGTCTCTTACTGATCTGTCTATTTCATGCTTATACTATTTTAGGTTGACCATCTGATGCGGTGGCACCGCCGTCTACAGGTAGGTTTACGCCATTAATGAAAGATGCTTCATCACTTGCCAAGAAAGTCACGACAGACGCAATTTCTTCAGGTTCGGCTGCTCGGCCAAGCGCAATGCGCTCATTGAATTTATCGCGGATGTCCTGCGGCCAGCCGTTTGTCATGTTGGTTTTTACTAAACTTGGGCATACGGCGTTAATTCTTACCCCATCCGCACCATGGTCCAATGCCATCGCTCGGGTAAGGTTCACCACTGCGCCTTTACTCGCGCAATAGAATGCGGCACCCCAGTCACCACCCAAACCGGAAACGGACGCGGTATTTACCATACAACCTTTCGTTTTTAAGAGTTCAGGTAAAGCAAATTTCGCGCAATAAACAACACCATCAATGTTTACACCAGAGATCTTCTTCCAGTCTTCCACACTACCTTCAATCACGGTACCAGGGACATGTACGCCAGCATTGTTTACTAAAATATCCAGTTTACCGAAACGGGTAACAACATCAGAAATCAGTGCTGCGACTTTGTCTGGATCAGAAACATCAATGGAATGCGCAGACACACGCTGTTTATCAAAGCCCTCAACGGCGTTTGCCAACTGCTCTTCATTCCAATCGGCAAGAGCGACGTTTGCGCCTTCTTCATACAAACGTTTTGCGATGGCCAAACCAATGCCATTGGCAGAGCCAGTCACGAGTGCGACTTTATTTTTTAATCCTCTCATGCGATTTCTCCTTCGAAACTTACAAAAACGGGATCTTGATTTTTCTCTGTGCGCGGCAACATCAGTTTGTCGTTGTCGCTGTAATCTACGGGGATAGCCACCACTGCTGGTCCTTCAACATCCATGGCTTTATTCAATGTCGGTAGCAATTCGTGTTGACTAGTCACTGCGAAGCCTTTCGCGCCAAATGATTCGGCGTACGCCTTGAAATCAATTGGTCCAAATTTCACACCAGAGCAGCGCTGATATTTGTTGATCTCTTGCATTTCTACCATGTTGTAGGCGTTATCAACCCACACAATATGGACGATATTGCAGTTCAGTCTAACCGCGGTTTCTAACTCCATGCTCGATTGCATAAAACCGCCGTCTCCCGATATCGATATCACTTTGCTACCAGGTTTTAGTAGGCTGGCACCAATGGCCCATGGTAGTGCAACGCCCATTGTTTGTTGGCCGTTAGACACCAGCATTTGGCGAGCTCGAAAACAACTTAAGTAACGAGCGATCCAGATGTGGAAGCTCCCCATATCAAGACATAGCGTGGTATCTGGTGTGATGATAGATTGCATGGCTTTAATCAGTGCCAGTGGATGAAATCCTTGCTTGTGATAGACATTGGGATAGGTTTTGATCACTTGCCGTTGCAGTGCTACCTCTTCCAGTACTGAAAGTGCCGTTGGGGAAAGGCGGGCATATTCAGAGATATAGCTGCCCATCTTGTCTAATGACTGCGCAATGTTTCCGACGATTTCAACACAAGGCTGATAATTAAGTTGGTATTCTGCCGGTTCAATATCGAGGTGAATCACTGGGTTGCGGTGGCTGTTCCAAAGCTCAGGGTCATACTCTATTGGGCTAAAGCCGATGGTGAGAATTAAATCGGCGTCCCGCAGTAAAACATCGCCAGGTTGGTTATTAAACAAACCGACACGCCCAGCAAAGTGATGATAGTAATTGATGTCTACCGTGCCGGCGGCTTGGTAAGTGCCGACAACGGGTAGCTGCGTATTTTGAAGAAATCGGGCGATAGCAGCAGCGTTTTTACTGCGGCTCGCGTGAAGGCCAAGTAAAACCACACAGCGCTTTGCTTTACTGATTCGACTGACCGCTTCTTCGATTGCTGCGATGTCTGCGCAACCAGGCTGTGTGTAAGGCGAGGGGACAATAATGTCCGTTTGGGTTTGCTCGGATAAAACATCTTGGGGGAGACTCAAAAAGCAAGCCCCAGGACGACCTGACTCTGCGATACGAAATGCGTTCGCCATGACCTCGCTTGCGGCGTCCACATGCTGCACTTCAGCACTGAACTTAGTTATAGAGCGAAAAATACTGACGGTATCCATGCTCTGGTGTGTTTGTTTTTGCTGGTCAGTTCGTTTCACCGCACCACCGATAGCAATCAGCGGATCGCCTTCGGAGTTTGCTGTTGCCACCCCCGTAACTAGATTTCCACAGCCAGGGCCTGACGTAACCATGGTGACGCCTGCTTTGCCGGTTAGTCTTCCCATAACGCCCGCCATAAATGCGCCGTTAGCTTCGTGGCGTACCGGAATCATTTGGATGTTAGTGTCTTCAATCGCATCGAACAGTCGATCGATTTTTGCACCGGGAATACCGAAAATGTACTTAATGCCGAGAGACTCTAGCTGTTGAGCGATCAACTGAGCTCCATTTTTATTTGAAGGTTTGGATTGCATTTGTTGTCCTTATTATTTGCCTGACTTTGTTACTTTTCCGCCTTTTCTATGGCGGTATTTATATCTTCCGGAGCCAAATTGGCGTTGAGGAAGTCTGTCGATACCGGGGTATCAATCACTAGCCGCGAGACTTTGCCAATCTGGAGGAACCCTGACGAAATGCTGTAATCCTGAATATGACCACCTCCTTGGCGGTCATCGGTAATAAAGTGTTCGTGATAGCCGGGCACATTGATGCCAGTCGTATATTTAGGACTGCGAAAGCCGGCGACCACGCCTTGCTTATGCGTGAAGCGGAACGTTGGTTGTTCTTTGACCACTTCAAGCATTGGCCGATAAGGGCGTGTTTGTTTAGGTACGGTACGAGTACGAACTGAATCGAAAACACCATCAATGCGCACTGCGCAAAATAGGTTATCGCTTGGAACCAGGTCGTCTATGAGGCTATGGACTTCATGACGTGACATGCGCGATGTCAATGGCAGCTCGATATCAGGCTTAAAAAAAGTCATGACAGCAAAGGGCGTTTTTTGCTCTAGGTCTGCCGGGTTTGCGGAGCCATCCGACTTGAGTTGAAAAACTTCCTTATCAAACGCAATCAACTCACCATCCAATTCATTGAACGTACCTAAACCAAAATCCCCATGTTTCAGCAGTTCTTCTATGGTTGTCGAGCCTTCGTAAACACCAGCGATCAAAGCACTCATTAACGAAGTCTGATAAATCTCACCATCTCCGGTAACGTGATGGTATTCAGAAAATTCTTTCGCTACTTCAAGCGAACAAGCGCATAGAGGGTTATAAAATCCACGCATGAGTAAGACCAGTTATGCAATGAAGAGTATATTTAGATTGACTTCTACACGGTGCTAAATCCAATATAAAAAAGATTTATTTTGATATGGAAAATATATGGAATTTCGCTACCTGAAGTATTTTGTCGCGGTCGCCGAGACTCGTCACTTTACCCGAGCAGCTGAACGGTTAGGGATTGCGCAACCTCCTTTGAGTCAACAAATCAAAAAGCTAGAGCACGAGCTTGGCGTGGACTTATTTAAGCGCTTGTCTAGAGGAGTAGAACTGACCCATGCAGGGCAAGTCTTTTATACGGATGCGGTAAATATTCTTGCTGATGTGGAACGCGCTAAAGCAAAAGCCCGACAGATTGCCCGTGGTGAAAATACGCAGGTTAAAATTGGGTTCGCGACGTCAACATCAACCTGCATTAAGGTATTGGAGAGGATTGGGCGTATTCAAGAGAATGGGGTTCATTTACAGACGGCGGAACTGTCAATGCCAGAGCTTGCCACTCAGTTAAAAAGCAAACAACTTGATCTCGCAATCATGCGGCTACCCTGTTACGCCAGTGAGCCTTTTGAGCACAAGGTGTTGTTTAACGACCCGTTTGTCGCGGTGATTCCGGCGGGCCACGAACTGGCAAAGTATCCCTGTATCCAGATGAAACAGTTGAGAGGCCATAAAATTTTACTGTTTCCACGAGAGACGGGCCCCGCATTGTTTGATGGCATGAGCACACTTTTTGCCGACGCAGGAGTAAGGCTCGAACCACAGTTCGCAGCACCGCAACTTCGTACGACGATTGCCATGGCGCAGGCCGGGTTAGGTATCGCTCTCGTTCCGCGCTCACTGGCTGAACATCTCGATGATTCCGCGACAGTCGCCGAGATTGATGATATCCCTCTCACTAGTCGTGTTGTTGTTGCTTGGGAGGCATCTAATCTCAATAAACAAGCGTTAAAAGTAGCCATGCGCATCGGTCATGTTGAGGCTTAAAGCTTTGTCATATAACCTGTCGATTGTACCCAACGAACAAAACTTACTGAAGATTGCGACTCTGTTGTCGTATATATTACCTACATCAAGTTGACTTGATAGCTGAACTCTCGTTTTTATCGAGATGATAATGACGAGGACCTTGATTTAATGCATGGTTAAACCGCAAGGATGATGGATGATTAAAGCGCAAATATTTGATGTATTTTGTGATGAGTTAGCTCAAGGTAATCCATGTGGCGTTGTCGAACTAAATCACTGGCTGAGTGATTCTGAACTACTTCAAATCACTCATCAGGTCGCTCAACCTGTCACATCATTTGTGGTTCAGTCTGGCAGTGACTACCACATTCGCTGGTTTAGCCTAGAAGGAGAGATCAACCTATGCGGACACGGAAGTTTGGGCGCAGGCGCTGCAATCATTTCCAACTATCATCAGAATGAGGTCATTCTAAAAAGCCAGTATGGCCATATTACCGTTACTGAACTTGATGGAATGTACAGGATCGTGATGCCAAGTTGGCAAGCCAAGCCTCATGCCATCCCCTTGGGTATTTCAGGCTTTTCCAATCACCCCATAGATGCTTTTACAACGCGTGATTTGGTTGTTGTTCTCGAATCCGAAGATGATGTTGTTCGCTATCAACCTAACTTTGATGAGCTGATTAAAATTGATGAGTTTCATGCGGTCATCGTGACGGCTCAAAGCTCTGATAGTGGCTATGTGCTGCGTTACTTTGCACCTAAAATCGGTATTTCAGAAGATCTTGCCACAGGCTCGGCTCAGTGCTCATTAGCGCCTTATTGGTTTGAAAAGCTGGGCAAAGAAAAATTGACGGCTCGTCAGCTATCTCGTGCTGGTGGTTATTTTGAAGTGGCTCGTGGTTCAGAATCTACTATCGTATTGTCTGCACACGTGAAAAGTCGGAATTGAATGTAAACGCCTCTAGCTCTTACACAAGATCTAGAGGCATCCATTTTTTATTGACTTAAAAGTGCCGAGCTAAGATTTTAACCCTGCAGCGGTCATCATGACGCGAAATAACATACACACTAACCCTAATGCAGCGACGCTAACGACCCATATTCCAATCATCCAAGCCCATTGGCGGCACCAATTTTTGATTTTCATACTCACTCCTTATCAACTCGTTAATGGTACGCTTCGCCTTCTTTTACTTTTCCGGAGAAGACGTAGTAACTCCAAAAGGTGTAAGCCAGAATGATCGGGATGATGATCACTGCTCCAACGAGCATAAAGCGCTGACTGCTTGCAGGAGCCGCTGCTTCCCATATTGATATGCTAGGAGGAATGATGTTTGGCCAGATACTGATGCCAAGCCCAGCGAACCCGAGAATCACGATCACCAATGCCATCACGAAAGGGCTGCGCTCTTTACGCTTTTTAACGGAGTCGGCAATCTTCAAACATACCAGCCCAGTAATGACAGGTACGGGCAGTAAGTAGAACAAATTAGGCAGAGAAAACCATCTTTCCGCAATGGCAGGGTAAGCAAGTGGAGTCCAAGCGCTCACAATAACTAATGCGGAGATCATTGCCAGTAGTGTTTTGTTAGTGAAGCGGTACATCGTGTTTTGCAGTTCACCTTCCGTCTTCATGATGAGCCATGTGCTACCAAGCAGCGCGTACGTTGCGACTAAACCCAAACCACAAAAGATGGGAAAAGGGCTGAGCCAGTCGAGTTGGCTACCTACGAAGACGCGGTTTTCCACCGCAAAGCCTTGAATTACCGCGCCAACAACGATGCCTTGGAAAAACGTGGTTAAAATCGAGCCGACCATAAAAGAGCGATCCCAGAACTTTAAGTGGCTTTCCAATGCTTTAAAGCGAAACTCAAACGCGACGCCACGAAAGATCAAAGCAATCAACATCAACGTTAAAGGGATGGTTAGCGCTTCAATAATCACCGCGTAAGCCATCGGAAAAGCGCCAAATAGAGATGCGCCTCCAAGCACAATCCAAGTTTCGTTGCCGTCCCAAACTGGCGCGACACTGTTGACCATGACGTCTTTTTGTTTTTCATCCTTGATGAAGGGCATCAGTATTCCAATACCCAAATCGAAGCCGTCCATGATGATGTACATCAAAGTGGCAAAAACGATGATCGCGAACCAAATCACGGATAAATCAAAATGCATATTTTCTACCTTCACTTTGTGACAAATTCTAAATGCGACCTGAAACGGTCGTCATGTCGTGCTCATCGTGTTCGATTGCATCGGGGCCTTTCTTGATTTGGTGGATCATGTAGTAATAACCAAAACCAAATACCAAGCTGTATACAACAAGGAAACACAGCAGGCTGATGCTCATTTGTAGGTCTCCGTGTGCAGAAACCGCATCACGCGTTTTTTGTACGCCATACACGACCCAAGGTTGCCGACCAACCTCTGTCGTAAACCAGCCAGCGAGTATTGCGATAAGACCAGATGGCCCCATAAACAATGAAAACTTGAGGAACCAACGCGAAGTATAAAGCGTGTTCTTTTTTCGTAACCATATGCTGTAGAAGCTCTGAAAAATCATCAGAAGTCCTAGCCCGACCATGATTCGAAATGACCAAAAGACGATAGGTGAGTTCGGTCGTTCCTCTTTCGGGAAGTCTTTCAGCGCCGGGATTGGCTCAGTTAAACTGTGGCGTAGGATCAAACTTCCTAAAACAGGAATTTCTAAGGCATAGTCTGTGCGTTCTTGTTCCATGTTTGGCATGCCGAACAATATCAATGGGGTTGGTTTGCCATCGCTGTTATCCCAATGTCCTTCGATGGCAGCGATTTTGGCGGGCTGGTGTTCCAGAGTGTTTAGCCCGTGCACATCGCCAATCACGGCTTGGAGTGGCGCAAGGAACACTAAGATCCCGAGCGACATCGAAAACATGGTTTTTACCGCAGTCGATTGATTGCCTCTCAATAAATGCCAAGCGGCTGACGCGCCTACAAAGAGTGCTGAACTGACGAAAGCCGCGACGCTCATGTGCGCCAAACGATAAGGAAATGAAGGATTGAAAACGATAGCAAACCAGTCGGTTGGCACCACACGTCCGTCGACAATTTCATAGCCTTGTGGCGTTTGCATCCAACTGTTGGAGGCGAGAATCCAGAACGTCGAAATGATCGTTCCTAACGCCACCATCGAGGTTGCAAAAAAGTGCAGCTTTTCGCCGACGCGACGCCACCCAAACAGCATTACGCCAAGAAATCCGGCTTCGAGAAAGAAAGCCGTTAACACTTCATAAGTCAGTAATGGGCCAGTGATAGAACCAGCGAAGTCGGAGAAACCACTCCAGTTGGTGCCGAATTGATAGGCCATGACAAGACCAGATACAACACCCATTCCAAAGTTAACCGCAAAAATTTTCGACCAGAAGTGATAGAGATTTTGGTAATCGGGATTACGTGTTTTTAGCCATAAGCCTTCCAGCACAGCGAGATAGGTGGCCAAACCTATGGTGATAGCGGGGAAAATAATATGAAAGGATACGGTAAAGGCGAACTGTATCCGTGCAAGCATAAATGCGTCGAGGCCAAACATTAAACTTCCTTTGATCTTTTAAGTTTTATGAGAGAGCTATTTTAAAAGGAGCGGAATGAGGGAAGTAGGTACAGACAGTGACTATAAACCTATAACAGATTAAATATTGAAGTGTTATTATTTTGAATTCGGCTTTATGGAAGGGGATTTGCGTTTGGCGAAGTATCAAGAGTTAGTGGAACAGCTTAAAAGGCAGATAAAATCGGGGATATGGCATCCGGGTGACAAGCTGCCTTCGCTGCGTCGCCAATCTGAACACTCGGGTTTGAGCTTGATGACGGTGTTGCACGCGTATCAAATTCTGGAATCTCAAGGCTGGGTCACGTCACAGCCGCGATCTGGTTATCGAGTCGCGCCCAATATTAAGAGCTCAAATGAACCCCAAGCGCCAGCCGCGGTTTCGTGGACTGAGCAGGTAGACATCAATGAGTTTATCTTTGATGTTCTGCAGGCGAGTAAAAATCCATCCATGATCAATTTTGGCTTTGCCTATCCAGACCCAAGTTTGTACCCACGATATCACGTGAATCGGGCGATGAGCGCAGCCGCTCGCAATATGCCGATTTCCACCACCTTTGATAACTTACCGCCGGGAAACGAGCAATTACGCACCATCATCGCGAAGCGTTATGCTGCGAAAGGCATTGAAATTTCACCCGATGAAATTGTCATTACGGCAGGCGCGCTGGAGGCGTTAACGCTCAGTTTGCAAGCCTGCACAAGACCGGGAGATTGGGTGGTTGTGGAGTCGCCTGCATTTTATGGTGCATTGCAATCCTTAGAGCGGTTAGGTTTGAAAGCGCTCTCAGTAAGAACAGACCCAGTCACGGGCATTGACCTAGACTCATTGGAACGAGCGCTGCAAACACACGATGTGAAAGCATGTTGGCTGATGTCGAACTTCCAAAATCCTCTGGGTTTTACGCTCACCAACGAGAAAAAACAAAAGCTGATTGAGCTGACACAGCGATATAACGTGCCAGTGATTGAAGATGATGTGTACAGCGAACTGCATGCCGAGAATGACTCGGTTTACCCACTAAGAATGTTTGATGACACGGGCAATACCATGTTGTGCTCCTCGTTTTCAAAATCGTTAATCGCAGGGCTACGTATTGGTTGGGTTGCGGCGGGAAAGCGGGCGCTAGAGGTACAAAAGTTACAGTTAATGAGTACATTAGCGACGAGTGCACCAGTGCAAATGACATTGGTACACTATTTAACAAGCCGCAATTATGAATCTCATTTGAAGCAGTTACGGAAAAAGCTGTTTGAACGTAAAAGTAAGATGACGGTTCTGCTTAGTGAGCTGTTACCTGAAGCAGTCAAAGTGTTAAGCCAAAGCGGTGGGTACTTTATTTGGTTAGAGCTTCCCAAGCATATTGATGCCTTGCAGATATATCGAGAAGCGCTAAAAGGTAATATCAGCATCGCACCGGGAAAGATGTTCAGCCTGACAGAACAATACGATCACTGTATTCGTCTTAACGCTTCTTTTGAGCTCAATGACAAATATGTTCATGCTCTCAATCTGCTCGCTAATATTATTCGCGAGCATTTGGCGAAATAGCGACTTTCTTCAGTTTTTTGGTTTAATGGAGCGCGCCGGATTTCCAACAACTCGATCGCCCGGCGCAACGTCTTTGGTTACGACAGAGCCAGCGCCGACGACGGCCTCATCGCCAATGGTCACGCCCGGCAGTATGATTGCGCCCCCACCAATCCAAACGTTATTGCCAATTGTTACCGGTTTGGCGATCTCATCTCCGGCTAAGCGTCTTTGTGTATCGAGTGAATGAGCGGCTGTGTAAATTTGCACTCTAGGCCCAATCATGACGTTCGCGCCAACCTCAACCTGCCCATTGTCCAGAATAATGGCATCCCAGTTGATGTAGGTGTTTTCTCCGATGGACAAGTGACAACCGTAGGTAAGTTGTAGCGGTGGCTCTATACAGGCGCTGTTTTTTAATTGGACGCCCATTTCCGCCAATAGTTGTCTACGGATATCTGGGTTTGGCTCGTGGTTAAATTGGAAGACAAGCTGCGCAGTTTTGGCGCGCATTAGCTTTAGTTCTTCATCCAGACAATTATAGGTTTCTCCAGAGCGCATCCGAGTCAGTTCTGACATAACAATCATTCCATCAATGTTATTTGCAATAAGGTGCATAATAGGTGAGAGTGATTCGAAGTGAAAGTTTGATGCTTAAAAATCAGAAAGTTATCACTGATTTGCCTTGCGTATCCAGTTGGTTGATTGGCTCGTTTAGTTCACAAAGACGTATTCCCTAAATGGCTTAATCGGTTGAAGCCAAAGTGGGAAACCACTCGAAGCGTTTTACGTAGATTACAATATAGTTAATAAGAAGAACTTAATTGAGCCGCTGCGCTATCGATTGATCCAAAAATTTATGACTTATGCGCTCTGGCTTGCTGGCAACGATGAATCAAGAGTGAGCACTTTATGTTCGAACGGGTCATTTCATTTTTAGAAACAACACTGTTTACCTTTAACGAACAACCTATCACGTTGTGGGCGATATTGATGGTGCCGACATGGGTGATTGTCGCTTTATGGTTGTCCAAAATTTTAATCAAAACCGTTACGTCAAGAATGTCCTCATCGGGGAAAGATCCAAACGTGATTCATTTGGTTAAACGGATATTATTTGTCATCGCTCTCGCCATTATTTTTATGACCACACTTTCGATGATAAATGTGCCAATTACCGCGTTTGCCTTTCTGTCTGGTGCCATCGCTATCGGCTTCGGTTTTGGTGCGCAAAACATCATTAACAACTTCATAAGTGGCTGGATTTTGATTGGTGAAAAGCCAATCCGAATTGGGGACTTTTTAGAGGTTGAGGGCGCCAAAGGCACTGTCGAGCAAATAAATACACGCTCAACGAGAATCAGACGAACCGATGGTGTTCATATGCTCATACCCAACAGTCAGTTGATTGAGAACGTGGTGATCAACTGGACGTTATGCGACAGATTAGTTCGTGGCTCTGTCGTCGTCGGTGTCGCGTATGGGAGCGATGTCAAACAGGTTGCTGCCTTAATGGCGGAAGTGACTTCGCAGCAAGCGCAAGTTCTGAGTTCGCCAGCGCCAGATGTGTTTTTTCAAGACTTTGGTGACAATGCTTTGATCTTCGAATCTTATTTTTGGATTAACTCAACGGTTGAGGGCGGTATTCGCTCGGTCGCAAGTGCCATGCGTTTTGAAATCTACGAAGCTTTCGAAAAGCACGGCATTGAAATCGCGTTTCCACAACGAGATGTGCACATTGATGGGCAAATCAAGTTGTCTAGGGAGAGAAACGGATAGGGCGATAAGCGGTATTGGTGTTCTTATCTTGGTGTCGAGTAACCAAAGCGAGGCGGTCGCAACACGGATTCACCTCGTTAGAAACCAGTTTGAAGGCGTTATTGGTTGTCCCACATGACTTCGCATTCTTCTTTGATTGCTGATTTTAGCAACTCAATCAGTGGAAACGCTCTGCGTCCTAGGCTTACCGCGGGCTCTGCTTGTTCTTCCTCCTCGTCTACATCAGTATGGAGATTTTCTTCAGCTGCATTTTTCGCAGATAGAGCAGAAGTTAATCTTGATAACGCGTCAGGAACATCTTGAGCGGAAATTGATCCCGGCACCGTGCCGCTGTGACCCATCATTTTGAGCATATCTAATGCAATATCACCAAACATTGTGACGTTTGAGTGGCTTCGACAACGAAATGTTATGAGCATTTACCTGATCCTGTTTTATACGTTCGCTTTGAAACTAAATTGTAGCTGAAATCAGGCACTAATTAATGTGATGAAGACCGTTGAGCGTTAAGGTTTTTATGAGTAACAATAAAAAACGGGCACGTACGTCTGCATGCCCGTTTAAATACATTATTTGATTATGATAGTTGATGATTTACAAGCTATACGGATCGCCTAGAGCCAATGCGACCCTAGAAGCAGGAGACTTTCCTAACGCACGGCAAATTTGCCAACCCGCTTCATTGATGACGCTAAGGTCAACGCCCGTTTCAATCCCAAGTTGCTCACACAGATAAAGTACATCTTCCGTTGCAACATTGCCACTGGCTCCTTTCGCGTAAGGGCAGCCGCCGAGCCCCGCTACTGCGCTATCAATGGTGTTGATGCCCATTAACAAGGCTTGATAGATATTGGCTAATGCTTGTCCATAAGTGTCATGAAAATGTACTGCGAGCGCGTCTTTTGGCAGTAGCGTTAACAACGAATCCAGCATGGCGATAACGCGATTAGGCGTTGCTTTACCGACAGTATCACCGAGCGAAATCTCATAACATCCCATATCAAACAACGTATTGGCGACCTTGGTAGTTTGCTCTGGCTTGACTACTCCCTCATATGGACACACCATGGTACAAGACAAGTAACCGCGTACAGGAATGTTATGCTGGTTCGCCAATTCGATAACGGGTTCAAATCGAGCGAGACTTTCGGTAATGCTGCAGTTGATGTTCTTCTGGCTGAACGTTTCTGAAGCGGAGCCAAACACCGCAATTCGCTTTACACCGCTTTCCAGCGCACGTTCTAACCCTGCGAGATTTGGTGTGAGCGCGCTATAAACCACGTCAGGCTTTTTTGAGATACCAGCAAACACCTGATCGGAATCGGCCATTTGAGGCACCCACCTTGGAGAGACGAAAGATCCCGCCTCAATATGCTTTAAGCCACTGCTGCTTAGTTGGTTAATCAAACGGATTTTATCAACCAGCGTCACTGACGTTTCATTTTGCAGACCATCACGAGCGCCGACTTCGACGATATTAACCTTCGCTGGTAGCATATTCGCGCTCCTTATCTTCACTGACGTTATCCGATATCAAAGCCAAATTCAGCAGGATGGAACCGTGCTGTACTTGGTCCCCGTGCTGATAAAACAATTCGTCGACTTTTGCTGCTACCGGAGCCGTGATGGTGTATTCCATTTTCATTGCTTCGAGTACCAAAAGCGGATCGCCCGCCGCCACTTCGTCACCTTTAGCCACCATAACTGCTGAAATTATGCCGTTGAGTGGTGCGGTTGGACTTAGTTCATCATCTACATCTTTTGCAGAGTCAAAGTTAGGTTGATGAGCGAACGTGCGCTGCTGACCAAGATAAAATAGTGTTGTTCTTTGTTCATCGCTAAGTGCATTAAAGGTGTAACGCACATTATCAATATCGACGATAAACTGGTTGTCACTTTCAAGCAGGATGACCTGATGCAGATCCTCGCCGCATCGGACAGTGAAGTGAGATCCTGTATCTTGCGATGATTGTTGCAAACGTGCCTGATGGTTGGCATTGGCATCCGTGAAGTTAAATCGATAAACGTTGTCAACTGACAGTCTAAAACCTCGTTTGGTTGGCGCGGGTAACGTTGAGCTGTCTGATTTTGAAATGAGATCATTCCAACGAGCAACCGCCGCCAATGTAAGCCAGATTGAATCCGAGACGTCTTGCTGCTCATTTATGCCTTGTTGATGTCTTACGAGGAAACCTGTATCTAGCTCAATCTCGGCAAAGGCTGGCTGCGAAATAATACTGTGCAGATAACCAATGTTTGTCGTTACGCCACGTACGTGATATTGAGTTAACGCCTGCTTAATCTGCTTTAGAGCGATATCACGAGTTTGCCCCCAGACGATCAGCTTGCTGATCATTGGATCGTAATATTCGCTGATGCTATCGCCTTGGGTAACACCACTATCAACGCGTACGCACGCTAGGCGCACACTACTGTCTGATACGGGTTCTTTTAAGTAATCAATGCGGCCAGTCGACGGCATAAAGTCATTGTCTGTATCTTCTGCGTAAATTCGCAGCTCAATTGAATGACCGTTGTGGGTGATTTCCGATTGCGAAATAGGTAAATGCTCGCCAGCTGCGACTTTGAATTGCCACTCCACCAAATCAACGCCGGTGATCAATTCAGTGACAGGGTGTTCAACTTGCAGACGGGTATTCATCTCCATGAAGTAGAATTGACCTCGGCTATCGAGTAAGAACTCCACCGTGCCAGCGCCAACATAGTCGATCGCTTGAGCGGCCTGAACCGCAGCTTCACCCATTTGTTTACGCAGTTCATCACTAAGACCGGGAGCTGGTGCTTCTTCGACTACTTTTTGGTGACGACGCTGAATGGAACAATCGCGATCAGAAAGATAGACACAGTTGCCACGCTGGTCTGCGAATACCTGAACTTCCACGTGGCGAGGCTGCAATATGCATTTTTCGATTAGAAGCTGCTTATCGCCAAAGCTTGAAAGTGCTTCACGCTGCGCTCCGTCGATAGCCAGCGGCATTTCGGCTGCGCTGTTGACCACTCGCATGCCTTTGCCGCCGCCACCTTGTGTTGCTTTAAGCATCACTGGGTAACCGATTTTTTCAGCTTCCGCTAATAAGTGCTCTACGCTGTTGTCTGTGCCGTGATAGCCGGGAACCAAGGGCACGTTCGCCTCAGACATGATGGCTTTGGCTTGCGACTTCGAACCCATTGCTTCAATTGCGCTGGTGGGAGGGCCAATAAAAACAATGCCATTTTCGCTGCACGCTTTCGCCAGTTTAGGGTTCTCGGAAAGAAAACCATACCCAGGGTGGATAGCATCGGCTTGCCATTTTTTCGCAGCGCCGATAATTGCATCGATATCGAGATACGATTCACTCGCAGGAGCGGGGCCAATGAATTCAGCGAAATCCGCTTGTTTAACATGTAAGCTGCTGCGATCCGCTTCGGAATAGACGGCAACCGTCTCTATAGCCATGCTTTTTGCGGTTTTAATGATTCGGCAGGCAATTTCACCGCGGTTTGCGATCAGTATTCTTTTAAACATGATTCCTCCAATTGGCGGCGCGCTTTTCAAAAAATGCACTCAGTCCTTCTTGTCCTTCTTCGGACACGCGGGCGGTTGCAATAGCTTGGCTGGTGTATTCAATTAATGAATGCTCGATAGGTTGATTGTCACAACGTAAGCAGAGCGTTTTTGCTGCCTGCATGGCTTGTGGACCGTTGTTAAGCAGGTGATCAATGGTGCGATTGACGGCTTCACGTGGTTGAGAGTCTATCTGATGAAGAATACTCATCGATAGTGCGGTTTCGGCATCAATCAGTTCCGCGGTTAAAAAGTAGCGTCGGCTTTGTCGTTGTCCAATCGCTCGAATGACGTAGGGTCCGATTGTCGCGGGTAACAAACCGAGTTTCACTTCACTCAAACAGAAGCGGCTTTCAGGTGTACCGATAGCGATATCGCAGCAGCAGATAAGCCCAAGTGCGCCGCCAAATGCAGCGCCATGCACCATAGCAATGGTTGGTTTGCTAAAGGTATCCAGTTTGTGCAAGAGCAACGCTAACTGCTGTGCATCTTGCAGATTTTCCCCCTCGGTTTTGGTGGCCATTGACTGCATCCAGCCAAGATCCGCACCCGCAGAAAAGTGTTTACCTTGCGCCGTTAGTACCAATGCACGTAGAGAGTTGTCTCTCTCAAGTTTTTCCAAGGTGTCGATAAGTGAAGCAATTAATTCATCATTAAACGCGTTGTGTTTCTCTGGTCGATTGAGGCTCAACCAAGCAACGCCATTGCTGTCTTTTTCAAGCAGTAGTCCGGTCATGTGACTTCCTTTGTCTGACATTTCAGTCTGTATTTCAATGCTCGCTAACCATTACTTTTTAAACATCGGTATTCGCGAGGAGTTAAGGTTTGCCTTGCATCCGGCTACATGCGGAAGATGCCAAATTTACTGTCTGGTATTGGCGCATTAAGCGCAGCAGACAGAGCAATGCCGACAACATCACGGGTTTTCGCAGGGTCAATAATGCCGTCGTCCCACAGGCGTGCACTGGCGTAGTATGCATGGCTTTGAGTCTGATATTGCTCCGCAATTGGACGTTTGAACGCTTCTTCTTCCTCTACGCTCCAGCTTTCACCTTTGCGAGTTTTGATATCGCGGGTCACTTGCGCCATCACGCCAGCCGCTTGCTCTCCACCCATGACGGAGATGCGCGCGTTTGGCCACATCCACATCATGGTTGGATCATAAGCGCGGCCACACATGCCGTAGTTTCCTGCGCCATACGATCCACCAATAACCACGGTAAACTTCGGCACGTCTGCACACGCAACAGCAGTTACCATTTTCGCACCATGTTTGGCGATGCCTTCGGCTTCGTACTTCTGACCGACCATAAAGCCCGTGATGTTCTGCAAGAAGAGCAGAGGAATTTTGCGTTGTGCGCACAGCTCAATAAAATGCGCGCCTTTTTGTGCTGATTCCGAAAATAGAATGCCGTTGTTAGCGACAATGCCAATCGGCATACCGTGAATATGGGCAAAGCCACAGACCAAGGTTTCGCCGAACAAGGCTTTAAATTCATCGAACTGGGAATCATCAACAATTCGGGCAATGACCTCTTTAACATCAAACGGCTTTTTGAGATCGGTCCCGACGATGCCGTACAGCTCTTGGGCAGGAAAATGTGGTTCCTGTGGTGCTTTTTGCTTGAGTTGAACGGGTTTCAAGTGGTTAATTTGAGAAACGGCTTGTCTTGCCAACTCTAACGCGTGGTGATCATTTTCTGCGTAATAGTCCGCCACACCAGAGGTGCGACAATGAACGTCTGCGCCACCAAGATCTTCCGCACTGACTTCTTCACCTGTCGCTGCTTTTACAAGAGGTGGACCTGCCAAAAAAATCGTGCCTTGTTCTTTGACTATGATGGATACGTCGCACATGGCAGGGACATAAGCGCCGCCAGCGGTACATAGCCCCATGACCACCGCAATTTGTGGAATGCCTTTGGCCGACATACGGGCTTGGTTGTAGAAAATACGGCCAAAATGGTCTTTATCTGGGAAGACTTCATCTTGGCGGGGGAGGTTAGCACCGCCAGAGTCGACTAAGTAAACACACGGCAGTTGGCATTTTTCTGCAATTTCTTGTGCTCTTAAGTGCTTTTTCACGGTGAGTGGGTAGTAACTGCCGCCTTTTACCGTCACGTCGTTCGCGACGATCATGCACTCAGTGCCGTCAATCACACCCACACCTGCAACCACTCCAGCACATGGAACGTAATCTGGATACACATCCCAGCCAGCAAATTGACCAATTTCTAGAAAGGACGAACCAGGGTCGAGTAGGGCAAGAATGCGCTCACGTACCGGAAGTTTGCCTTTCTTCTGCTGATGCTCGCGGGCTTTCTCACCGCCACCATCTTCTATTTGGGCAGTCACGGTATAAAGTTGATCTACAAGTGACGCCATAGAGCGGTAGTTTTCCTGATACTGCTCTGAATGGGTATTAATATTGGTCGTCAAACAAGCCATAAATAGCCGATCTCCATTCGGTAGACGGGTGTCACTACCCGTCTTTATTTAGGTTGAATAAGATTTAGATTGAATAAGGAAGTTGTTTCGAGTTCGAACCGCCTAGGTATGATGATTAGGCGCTTTCGTTAAACAATTCGCGACCAATAAGCATGCGGCGAATTTCTGACGTGCCCGCACCGATTTCATACAGCTTGGCATCTCGCAACAAACGGCCCGTATCAAACTCGTTGATGTAGCCGTTACCGCCAAGTAGTTGAATCGCATCCAGTGCCATCTTGGTTGCCAGCTCTGCGCTGTAGAGGATCGCGCCAGCAGAATCTTTACGTGTGGTTTCACCGCGATCACAAGCGGCAGCGACGGCGTAAACATACGCTTTAGCGGCATTCATTTGTGTGTACATATCCGCGATTTTTGCTTGAACTAGCTGGAATTCACCGATGGATTTACCGAACTGTTTACGGTCGTGAATGTAAGGCACAACGATATCCATACACGCCTGCATGATGCCAAGTGGGCCGCCTGCAAGCACCACACGTTCGTAGTCGAGGCCGCTCATCAATACTTTCACGCCTTGGTTTTCTTCGCCGAGAATATTCTCCGCAGGGACCTCGCAGTTTTGGAAGACCAGCTCACACGTATTCGAGCCGCGCATACCCAACTTGTCGAGTTTTTGTGCTTGAGTAAATCCAGGGAATCCGCGTTCCACAATAAACGCCGTGATGCCTTTGGAGTGCTGGCTTGGGTCGGTTTTTGCGTAGACAACATAGGTGTGTGCATCAGGGCCGTTGGTGATCCACATTTTGTTGCCATTTAATAGGAAAATATCGCCTTTACGTTCGGCTTTAAGCTGCATAGAGACCACATCAGAGCCGGCGCCGGGTTCACTCATAGCAAGGGCGCCGATATGTTCACCGGAGATGAGCTTAGGTAGGTATTTCTCTTTTTGCGCTTGTGTGCCGTTACGGTGGATTTGGTTGACGCAAAGGTTGGAGTGAGCGCCGTAACTTAACGCAACCGAAGCGGATGCTCGGCTTATTTCTTCCATAGCGATAACGTGGGCGAGATAGCCCATGCCTGCACCACCAAACTCTTCGCTGGTGGTCACACCTAAAAGACCCATGTCACCTAATTTGGACCAAAGATGGTTTGGAAAGTCGTTAGTTTGGTCGATAGATTGCGCTAGCGGCGCAATTTCTCTTGCAGCAAAACTATTGATTTGCTCGCGAAGCAAATCGGTATTTTCGTCATAAACAAAGTTCAGGGAAGAGTAGGTAGATTTCATTGCGTGTCCTTGCCTTTACGTCACCTACATCCCAGAGTTGAGGTGTTAGGTGACTTTTTCGCCTTTCATGGATCTCAGTGTGTTTTGGCATCGCAACTGCGCAGCATTTAACTCCATCATTACCGCTTGAATGTCGTTTGCTTGCTGTTGCAATGCTGCCTTCTTCTCTTCGATCAACCGAATCATATAGTTCAACTGCTCAGTACTTTGATCGGTATCGTAGAGTTCAAATAACTCTTTGATATCTGCAAGAGAAAAGCCCAATCGCTTACCTCGCAAAATCAGTTTTAGTCGAATTCGATCGCGACCATTGTAGATTCGAGTGTTGCCTTTACGTTCTGGAGTTAGGAGACCTAAATCTTCGTAGAAGCGAATGCTTCGAGTAGTAATGTCGAACTCTTTCGCGAGCTCGCTGATCTTAAATGTGTTCATTCCTTAACCTTACGACTTTCGTATAACATTCACATGAATATACAATTCGTTAACGTTAAAGTAAACAAACAACATCCACTCTTGAGCCTTGATATCACTCGCATTTACTCAAAATCAAAGAGTCACTCGAACAAACAATAACCTCAAACTTGACGTTAACGTAAATGTTAGTATAGTTATGACGTAAACGTCAACAAAAGGTTAATGGAATGAAAAATGAAACATGGATTGTAGCCGCTAAGCGAACGCCTATCGGCTCTTTTCAAGGTGCATTAGCTTCAACAGATGTCACGGAACTTGGTGCGAAAGCCATTCAAGGGGCGCTAGCCGAAAGCCAACTCGATGTGCACAAAATAGACGAAGTGTTGATGGGATGCGTTTTACCCGCCGGTGTGGGGCAAGCGCCTGCAAGACAAGCAAGTCTTAAAGCTGAAATGCCACAATCGATTGGTTGTACGACACTGAACAAAGTTTGTGGATCGGGTATGAAAACCGTCATGCTGGCATATGACCTTATTCAATCTGGTAATGCGCATGCTGTCATCGCTGGTGGCATGGAAAACATGTCGTCTTCTCCTTATCTATTAAAGAAAGCGCGTGATGGTTTCCGTTTAGGTCACGAGCAAGTGCTTGATCACATGTTTTATGACGGGTTGCAGGATGCCTACCAAGGCGAGCTGATGGGTGTCTTTGCAGAACAGACGGCGCAAAAGTATCAGTTCAGCCGTGAAAGTATGGATGCCTGGGTGCAACAGTCGGTGACTCGTGCGCAGCAAGCAATCGAACAAGGTTTGTTCAAAGAAGAGATCGTGCCTGTTAACGTAAAAAGTCGACGCGGCGAAACCCTGGTTGTAGATGATGAGCAACCGAGCAAACTCGACGTCACTAAAATTCCTACCTTACGCCCTGCGTTTGCCAAAGATGGCGGCGTAACCGCAGCAAACTCTAGTTCCATTTCGGATGGTGCGTCGGCAATGATCTTAGTCGATAGTGAGTTTGGTCGTCAGGAAAACCTTCAGCCTCTAGCCAAAATTGTCGCGTACAGCACGCATGCAAGACAGCCTGATGAGTTCACCATCGCACCAGTCTTCGCGATTGAATCGCTGCTGGAAAAAACGGGCTGGGACAAATCAGACGTGGACCTTTGGGAAATCAATGAAGCGTTTGCAGTTGTAACGCAGTACGCAGTGAAAGCGCTTGAGTTGGATGCAAGCAAAGTGAATCCACGTGGCGGCGCATGTGCGTTAGGCCATCCAATTGGTGCAAGTGGTAACCGAATCCTCGTCACTTTGATTCACGCTCTTAAACAGGCAGGCGGCAAACGCGGTGTCGCATCACTTTGTATTGGTGGTGGCGAGGCAACCGCTATCGCGATTGAAATCTGCTAAATCACTCTCAACAAAGTTTCACTTACATAACAGTAGTCAGTAACAAGCTGAAAAATACAAGGATGTCATCATGACAGAACAAGTAAAGCAGTATATCGGTGGTGAATTTGCCATCTCCGATTCAAAACAATGGCTAGATGTAACCAACCCGGCAACCAACGAAGTGATTGCACAAGTACCTTGTGCCACGGAATCGGAAATGAATGCGGCGATTGCCAGCGCAACAGAAACGTTCAAACGCTGGAAAGAAGTTGCAGCGCCGGAGCGTGCGAGATTGATGTTGCGCTACCAACATCTGTTAAAAGAGCAACACGATGAGTTGGCGATACTGCTTTCAAGTGAGACAGGCAAAACCCTCGCGGATGCAAAGGGTGACATTTGGCGCGGAATTGAAGTGGTAGAGCAAGCTGCAAACATTTGTAGCTCAATGATGGGCGAAACGGTGGAAAACGTCGCGACCAATATTGATGGTTACTCTTACATTCAACCGCTCGGTGTTTGTGCTGGCATCACACCCTTTAACTTCCCTGCGATGATCCCATTGTGGATGTTCCCGATGGCGATCGCTTGTGGCAACACCTTTATTCTAAAACCTTCGGAACAAGTTCCGCTGACTGCAATGAAATTGGCGGAGCTGTTTGAACAAGCTGGCGCACCAAAAGGCGTATTGCAAGTTGTTCACGGGACCAAAGAGCAAGTCGACCGCATTCTGACTGATCCAGTCGTTCGTGCGATCTCTTTTGTTGGCTCTGTGCCCGTTGGTGAGCACATCTACAAAACAGGTACAGACAACCTGAAACGCGTGCAGTCATTTGCAGGTGCTAAGAACCACATGGTCATCATGCCGGATGCAAACAAACAGCAAGTCATCAATAACCTAGTTGGTGCGTCAGTTGGTGCTGCAGGCCAACGCTGTATGGCGATTTCGGTTGCCGTATTTGTCGGCGAAACCAAAGAATGGATTCCAGAGCTTAAAGAGGCGTTAGCTCAGGTTCAGCCTGGCGCGTGGGATGATGAAACCGCCGGTTATGGTCCACTGATTAGCCCTCAAGCGAAGCAGCGAGTGGTGAATCTGATTAATGAAGGCAAAGCGTCAGGCGCGAATTGTGTTCTGGACGGGACAGAGTGCCAAGTACCTGGCTTCCCGAACGGTAACTGGGTGGGGCCAACACTGTTTACCAACGTGACCACAGACATGTCGATTTATCAGGAAGAAATTTTCGGGCCTGTGCTGTTAACTATGGAAGTGGATGACCTAGATGAAGCGATTGAACTGATCAATGCAAACCGCTTTGGTAATGGTACGTCTATTTTCACGGCGAACGGCGCTGCCGCGAGAAAGTATCAACACAATATCGAAGTAGGTAACGTAGGCATCAACGTTCCGATTCCGGTGCCATTGCCATTTTTCTCATTTACTGGGTGGAAAGGCAGCTTCTACGGCGACCTGCATGCTTACGGTAAACAAGCGGTTCGCTTCTACACCGAGACGAAAACGGTCACCGCGCGTTGGTTTGAAGATGACATTCCAAGCGGTCCAAACATGACCATTCAACTTAGCTAATTACTGGATTAGCGACACCTCTAGCCAAGCGCCACCGTTTAGGTGGGCTTGGCTCGGATACAAATGCAACGAATTAGACCTTAGGACTTCAAGATGGATTTTGAATTAAACGAAGATCAACTCGCGTTTGCCGAAGTAGCAAAGCAGTTTGCAGACCAAATGTTAGCGCCTCATGCGGCCGAGTGGGATGAAAACCATCACTTCCCTAAAGATGTACTGCGTCAGGCGGGTGAGCTGGGCTTTCTGAGCATCTATACGCCGCCAGAGCATGGTGGCTTAGGGTTATCTCGTTTGGATGCGGCGATCATTTTCGAGCAGTTGGCTATGGGTTGTACCGCGACTACTGCGTTTATGACCATTCACAACATGGCGACGTGGATGATCACCAGCTTTGCCAAAGCAGAAGTGGCGCAGCAATTTAGCGCGGATCTAATTTCGGGTGAAAAGCTCGCTTCCTACTGTTTAACCGAACCTAATGCCGGCTCTGACGCCGCTTCTCTAACGACTAGCGCAGTGCGTGATGGCGATGAGTTTGTCCTCAATGGCGCAAAAGTGTTTATCTCGGGTGCGGGTGATACAGATGTTCTCGTCGTGATGGCGCGTTCGTGTGGTGAAGGAGCGGGTGGCGTTTCTGCATTCGTTGTTCCTGCTGATTGCGAAGGCATTAGCTACGGTAAAAAAGAAGCCAAAATGGGTTGGAACTGCCAGCCAACTCGCATGATTACCTTCGAAAATGTCCGCATTCCGGCTGACTATCTGTTGGGTGAAGAGGGAGAAGGCTTTAAGTTCGCCATGCTTGGCCTTGATGGTGGTCGAATCAATATCGCTACTTGTTCCGTCGGTACTGCGCAACAAGCACTGAACGAAGCCAAGCAATATATGAACGAACGCAAACAGTTCGGCCGTTCACTGGCGCAATTTCAAGCGTTGCAGTTCAAGCTTGCTGATATGGCGACTGAGCTGGTCGCTGCGCGTCAAATGGTGCGACTCGCTGCCGCTAAACTCGATGCCCAGCACGCAGAAAAAAGTGCGTACTGTGCCATGGCAAAACGCTTTGCTACTGATGTGGGCTTTAAAGTCTGCGATCAGGCGCTGCAAATTCACGGTGGCTATGGCTACATCAAAGAATATCCAGTCGAGCGCCATTTCCGAGACGTTCGTGTTCACCAAATTCTTGAAGGTACCAACGAAATCATGCGTCTGATCGTCGCAAGACGATTACTAACGGAAGGCGTTGAGCTGCTTTAGTCAGCGAGACACAGCCTTACCTAAAGAAATTAAAAAGGACTGAAAGATTATGACGGCACAAATCAAATTAGAGCGCGAAGCGCATATTGCCAAGCTCACGATTAGTAATCCGCCAGCGAACACTTGGACGCTTGAGTCTTTGAATCAGCTAAAAGAGTTGGCAATTGAACTTAGTAATGATCGCTCTATTTATGCGTTGGTTTTAACAGGCGAAGGCGAGAAATTCTTTTCTGCTGGAGCAGATCTTAATAACTTTGCATCGGGTGATAAATCACAAGCAGCAAACATGGCGTTCGCATTTGGTGAAGCGTTTGAAGCGCTTTCTGCATTCGATGGGGTTTCTATCGCAGCGATTAATGGTTACACGATGGGCGGCGGTCTGGAAGTGGCGATGGCGTGTGACATTCGTATCGCAGAAGAACAAGTACAAATGGCACTTCCTGAAGCATCGGTAGGTTTGTTGCCGTGTGCGGGTGGGACGCAAAACCTGACCGCGTTGGTAGGTGAAGGTTGGGCGAAGCGTATGATCCTGTGTGGCGAGCGTGTGACGGCCGAGCGAGCGGAAAAAATTGGGTTAGTCGAAGAGGTGGTGGCGAAAGGTCAAGCACTCGAAGCGGCTATGGAGCTAGCACAGCGTGTTGCAGGTCAATCACCGAAATCTGTGTCTGCGTGCAAAACGCTAATTCAAGGTCGACGCAGCCAAACTCATGCAGCTGGATTGGTTTTGGAGCGTGAACTGTTTTTACAGCTGTTCAATACACAAGATCAGACTGAGGGTGTGAATGCGTTTTTGCAAAAGCGCAAGCCACAATGGACAAACAGCTAGCGGAGGCCAAATGACAGGTACAGTAAATGTTTCAAAACTTGAGTGCGCTGATGGCTCTGTTATTGGTGTGCTGGAGCTGGATAATCCAGCTGCTCTCAACGCGTTGAGTTACGTGATGATTGAGAAGTTGTACAAACAGCTTAGTGAATGGCAAACGGACGACAGCGTCGTCGCGGTATTCTTGCATGCTCAAGGTGAAAAAGCGTTTTGTGCTGGTGGCGATATTCAAGCGATCTACCGTGCACTTGAAAACAAAGAGCAAGACTTTGATTCTGCGTTTTCAGCGATGGAAACCTTCTTTGACCTCGAATATCGCTGTGACCATCTTATTCATACTTATCCAAAACCGATCATCGCGTGGGGACATGGTTATTTGATGGGCGGGGGAGTTGGCCTGTTTATGGGTGCCAGCCATCGCGTAGCAGAAACCACCACACGCTTTGCAATGCCAGAGATTAAAATTGGCCTTTACCCAGATGTAGGCGCGACGTACTTCCTGAACCAGTTGCCAAAACATTTGGCACTGTTCTTAAGTTTGACTGCTTGCCAAATTAACGCAACAGATATGAAAGCGTTGGGGTTAAGCCAATGGATTGCACAGCCAGAAAACAAGCAAGTGCTGCTGGATCTGCTTGCATCGGTAAGTTGGAAAGGTGAAGCGAACATCAACGAAAAAATCGCCACTACGCTGCGTTCGGTACACGTGGACGAGCCAACCGAAGGGATGTTGATGCCCTATGCGGAATTGATTGAGCAGTTATGTTCGGGTGACTTAGCGTCAATTGTTGATGCAATCAGCCGTGCTAACGTTGATAACAAGTGGTTCGTCAATGCGCAGAAGTCACTGAACTATGGCAGTCCGTTGTCGCTCAGTATCACTTATCAGCAGTTAACGCAGTATCAAAACCTCTCTTTGAAAGCGTGTTTTGATATGGAATTTAACCTAACACTACGTTGTGGCTTAGAAGGTGATTTTAGAGAAGGGGTTCGTGCGCTGATTATTGATAAAACCAATCAACCGACTTGGCAACATCGCACGGTTTCTGACGTAACGCCACAAGTTTTGGAGCGCTTCTTCTCGCCAATTGACTCAGCAGAATACCCACTGACCGCATCGTCGGTAGCTATAGCGGCACTTTAGTACAAGGAAGAAATACGATATGGACAAAATTGCATTTATTGGCCTTGGTAACATGGGTGCGCCTATGGCTAAGAATCTACTCAAAGCGGGCTTGAATGTCGAAGTATTTGATTTGAACCCAAGCGCAGTTGAGGAGTTGACCGCATTGGGCGCTTCAAGTGCCGATTCCGTTCAGCAGGCAGTACAAGGTGTGGAGGTGGTTGTCACTATGCTGCCAGCGAGCCAACACGTTCAAAGCGTTTATCTTGGTCAAGATGGCATCTTAGATAGCGTCGAATCAGGCACCTTGCTGATTGATTCATCCACCATCGATCCTACGACTGCTCGTTTGGTTGGCGAAAAAGCATCGCAACTTGGTATCAGTTTTGTTGATGCGCCAGTATCTGGTGGCGTTGCGGGCGCAGCAGCAGGTACGTTAACTTTCATTGTTGGCGGCTCACAAGAGAACTTTGTTCAAGCCAAAGCGGTGCTTAGCCACATGGGTAAAAACATCTTCCATGCTGGTGATGCTGGAGCTGGTCAGGTGGCGAAGATCTGCAATAACATGATGTTGGGCATTTTGATGAGCGGCACCTGTGAAGCACTCAATTTAGGGATGGAAAACGGACTCGATCCCAAAGTGCTTTCCGACATCATGTTGCAAAGTTCAGGGCGTAACTGGGCGCTAGAGCTTTATAACCCTTGCCCAGGTGTGATGGAAAATACGCCTGCAAGCAATGGTTATCAAGGCGGCTTTATGAGCCAGTTAATGGCTAAAGATCTGGGTCTTGCGATGGAAGCGGCGGTTGCCAGTCAAACATCAACGCCAATGGGCAGCTTGGCTCGTAATCTGTTTAATTTTCACAACGGTCAGGGCAACGGGCAAAAAGATTTTTCGAGCTTGTTTGAGTTCTACCAAAAGCAAAATCAGGCCTAAGGAGCGCTTATGGAGTTAGCAAATAAGGTCATTGCGATCACGGGGGCAGGGCAGGGGCTGGGTAAACAAATGGCACTGTCACTGGCGGAAAATGGCGTTCATCTTGCGCTTATCGACCTCAATTCAGATCAACTGGCTGAAACGAAAGCGGAATGTGAATCTCTCGGCGTTACCGCTCGTTTTTATGTGACGAACGTGACTGACGAACAGCAGGTGTGCACTGCTTTTGAGCAAATTGAGGCAGATTTCAAGCAGCTCAATGGCGTTATCAATAACGCAGGTATTATGCGTGATGGTATGTTCATTAAAGTCAAAGATGGTCAGGTTAACACGATGTCGCTGGAACAATTTCAGTCTGTTCTAGATGTGAATGTAACAGGCACTTTCCTGTGTGGCCGTGAAGCGAGCAAGGTAATGCTGAACACCGATAGCAAAGGGGTTCTGATCAACATATCCAGCGTTGCGCGTGCCGGGAATATTGGTCAAACCAACTATTCAGCATCTAAAGCGGCGGTAGCCACCATGGCAACGGTGTGGGCGAAAGAGTTAGGGCGTTTCGGAATTCGCTCAGTGGCGATTGCTCCGGGTGTCATCAAAACTGCCATGACAGACCAAATAAAACCTGAAGCGATGGAACGTTTAATCGGAATGATTCCGGTTGGACGTTTAGGTTTGGCGGATGAAATTTCATCGACCATAAAATACGTGTTAACCAACGAATTCGTGACCGGAAGAGTGTTCGAAGTCGATGGCGGAATGCGAATGTAACCCCTTCTGCAACATAAAAAAGGGGAGCGAGTTTGATTGTCCGCTTCCTTCCATTTTCTCCTTTCTTTTATTGCTTCTATCTGAAAAATGTATTGGATGCATGGTCGACTGCTATCTCATCGAACGGTATAAAAATTGATTCTATTTCTAATGTGAATGGTTAGTTCTATATTGCTTGTCATGTAAATGTATCAACTCACAACTAAGACGATCTTTTGTCTCACTAACGAGATCGTCATTCTTGGTGTGTAAAAAACATTCTTATTGGTCATATTGTAACCGAAAACTATTTCGGCATCTAAAGATGGTGATTTATTATTCAGCGCAAAATACATGGGAATATGAGGCTGACTGAATAACCTTCAGTTGTCTTAATAATAAATAATCAGAATTCTCAATTACACTGAAGTAACTACCCATTAGGGAAGAGCAATAATGTCACTATTTCATTCGCTTAGGACGATGCCGCTATTATTGGGGTGTCTGTGTTTTTCTGTTCAGGCCTCCACAGAAAAGGTGGAACAGGAAGGTAAGTTTTTACAGTCGTTAGAAGGCATCGAAAATCAAATTTACGCATTACCTCAGAGTTCTTTAGCTTTGATTGAAGCGTTAGAAGAAGAGTCTTTACTACAAAACCAACCAACAGCGCTGTTGGTGCGTTACTGGCTTGCCAAGGCCACGGTTTTAGAGCTGCTAGGGCGCGTAGAAGAGAGTCAGAGTGTCGTTCAAAAAGGATTGGAGCTTGTGCGTCCACAGAGCCATGAGTATCTCCTGTTTAAGTTGATTCAGATGCGAACTATGGTTGGAAAGAGCGATATCGATACCGCGCTTTCTGCGTTGGATAGCTTGTTGGAAACATCGCGTGAGAATGGTGATAAGCAACTTGAATCAGAAATCCTGTTGCTAAAAGGACGCTATTACGATGAGCAAGGTGAGTTTAAAAAATCCTATGCTGCACTTATGTCGTCCATGGATGCGGCTGAATCTTCAGGTGTTCACGGGCTGGTCGAACGTGCAGCACTAGAGCTAGGTGACGTACTTGTCAAAATTCAGGGTTACGACCGATCTGAGGCGCTTTTGGAACAAGCATATCGCTATTTTAGGGATAGGCGTATGTCGTTCAATGAGTTGTTGAGCGTTTTGACGATAGCGAAACTTCATAAAGCACAGTTCCAATACGAAGAGGCGATAGCGTCATATCAGCGAGCGTTAAAGCTGGCTCAAATTATCGGTGATGGACGCTTTAGATTTCGAGTTAACCTTGAACTTGCAGCTTTATATCGCGAGACGAAACAAGAAAAGAAGATGGTTAACCACTTGAAGCTGGCGGAGAATTTACAGTACAGAGAAACGTCTAGCGCGTATTTGGCAACATTTAAGTTGTTACAAGCCGAATATATGTTAGAGCAGCAGCAATTTGAAATACTTTTAGCGATGATCGCGCCAATGCTGCCGGAGATTATAGAGAGTCGATACGTCAAGCAACAGCAAATGGAGCTACTAAAAGTCGCCGCTATGGCCTATGCGGGAAGCAATGACTTTAAACTAGCATTCGAAACTTACGGTAACTATCACGATAAATTTATCCAATTTAGCAATCAAAGAGAAGTTGAAAATCTTGAGCGCCAGCAGACGTTATTTGAGTTGGAACGACTTGAATATGAGAACGAAGATCTCAACTGGAACAATGTTTTGCAGCGTATGGAGCTAGAAAATAACCGTCGTACTTTTTACTTATTGGGTGAAGCGCTACTTGCGCTCATCGGTGTTCTATTTTTGATGGCGGTAGTATTTCTCGTCGTCAATCGCTCGCGTTTGAGAATGCGTCGCCTCGCAAAGACAGACACATTGACAGGGTTGTTCAATCGCCGTTTTTTAGAGGACTGGTTCACTAAGCCAGTAGAAGTGAGGCGTGAGCGAAAAGAGAAACCGGTACCTCAATCTAAGCAAGAAAAAATACAACACTTTGTTTTTGAGCAAGTCGAGCAAGTTAAGTACGGTTATCTAGCTTTAAATAAATGGGTAGATAGCAAACTCGATAAACAGAAAATGGTGCCAAATAAACCACAATCGGGGCCAGTAACTTTAGCGTTAATCGATGTGGATTATTTCAAGCAGGTAAATGATACCTATGGGCATGTGTTTGGAGATACCGTACTAACGGGCGTTGCCAAAGTGTTGGAGGAAACTGTACGTGAGAACGACATTGTTGCTCGCTTTGGTGGTGAAGAGTTTGTTGTTGTTATGCCCAATACAGACCATGAAAACGCCCTTATTACTGCCGAACGTTTACGTAGCGCTTTATCCCTACATGGCTTTGTTACGGAACAGAAAGAAGAAGTGAGAGTGACCTGTAGTTTTGGAGTCGTTACCACTGAAGATAATGAGATGAGCTTTAAATCACTTTGCGATCAGGCCGATAAATTGCTTTATCAAGCGAAAGCGAACGGACGCAACTGCGTGAAAGGTCGCTCGCTAGCGTAACAGAAATCAAAAGTTCAGGCTCATCGCACGATGAATCTGAACTTATCCCTCCCATTTACTTTGATAGCCAAGTGACTTTGAGATCCTTGCTTCGAATATAAAACGCTGAATCTAAAATCTTAAAGTCACTTGGCGATATTACTTAAAAATGGCTTAAGGATATCGAATCGCATATTCATGGCGTTCAATATAACCTCTCTTTTTGCCTCCTTCACCTTCAAAGTGCGAATGCCACTTGTGTCTACAAAACTATAACAAACTAGTGTGTCTATTCTTTGTACAAACAAACCATGTACAGGTGAAATGATTAGTGGTCGATATAAATTTTTTGTGGCACAGATTTTTGTTGTTCAAAAATCAACTCGTTCATCATCGTTTTAAAAATGGATTGATATTTAAGTGATTGATTTTAATTGCTTTATTTGTTTGTTCTTAAACTGAAATCTAGTTATCCCGACAAGTTCTTACCGAGCAATTTTTCGTACACCCTCAACTTTTCATCCTTTTTTACTAACATTTTTCTTTAAAAATAATTTGAGTTCGAATTAATTTTCAGGCATTTTATATTTAACTAACCGTTCAATTAAAAATAACAGGGACGCAAAATGCCAAAGGTGGGGATGCCTGAAATCAGAAAACCGCAGCTTGTGAAAGCGACAATGTCAGTGATTGATAGAGTCGGTTTACACGCGGCGAGTATTTCGTTAATCAGCAAAGAAGCCGGTGTATCAACGGGGATTATCAACCACTATTTCGGTGGTAAGCACGGATTGCTGGAGGAAACGATGCGCGAAATCTTGCGTCAGCTTTCGTCCACTATCACACAGAAGTTACGTGAGCTGCCAAGTGATGCTCATCACCAAAGAATTAACGCCATCATTGATGGTAACTTTGTCGGCTATCAGGCAGAAAACCAAGTTGCTAAGACTTGGCTGGCGTTTTGGTCGTACTCAATGCATGACGAGCAGCTCAAGCGTTTGCAGCGTGTCAACGAACGACGTCTATTGTCCCATCTAAGAAAAGAACTCAAAGCATTATTAAATGCAGAGCAGGCTGAATTGGTTGCTCATGGTATTGCATCACTTATTGATGGAATTTGGCTGCGCGGAACGCTCAACCCGCACGGCATTGATGCAGAAAGAGCGAGAATCATCATCAACGATTATCTCGAAAAACAACTTACGTTTTATTCTGAAAAAATATAAAAGTTACAGGTCTTCAAAATGGAAATGAAAGCACACTATATCAATGGTGCGATGTACGACGGGTGTTCAGATGAACACTTCACCACTTACAATCCGGCGAATGGTGAGCCATTGGCCAATATTAAACAAGCGAACCAAGACGATCTTCAAGCAGCGATTGAATCGGCAAAAAAAGGTTTTGCTGCATGGTCGGCGATGACTGCGATTGAGCGCAGCCGTATTTTACACAAAGCCGTTGCCATTTTACGTGAGCGTAATGACGAGTTGGCTGCATTGGAAGTGGCAGATACTGGTAAGCCAATTCAAGAAGCTATCGCGGTTGATGTCACAACAGGTGCCGATGTTCTTGAGTACTATGCGGGACTTGCTCCAAGTCTACAAGGTGAACAGCAGCCACTCAGCGACGATCAGTTTTTCTATACACGTCGTGAGCCATTGGGCATTTGCGCCGGTATTGGTGCTTGGAATTATCCAATTCAAATTGCGATGTGGAAATCGGCGCCAGCACTGGCTGCGGGCAACGCAATGATCTTCAAGCCATCAGAAGAAACACCATTAACGGCGCTTAAGCTCGCCGAAATTTATTCAGAAGCGGGCATGCCAGATGGCGTATTTAATGTCGTGCAAGGGGATTACCGAGTAGGACAGATGCTAACGGCGCATCCTGATATCGCAAAAGTGTCATTCACGGGTGAGTCAGGCACCGGTAAAGTCGTCATGAGTGACAGCGCTAAGACACTAAAACAAGTAACGATGGAGCTTGGTGGTAAGTCTCCGCTGATTATTTTTGATGATGCGAAGTTAAACGATGCCGTTTCTGCGGCCATGGTGGCGAACTTCTACACCCAAGGTGAAGTTTGTACGCACGGTACACGCGTATTTGTCCATGAAGGTATTTATGATGACTTTATCGCACAACTTAAAGCCCGAACCGAGCTGTTAGTCGTCGGCGATCCGCTTGATGAGAACACGCAGATTGGCGCGCTAATCTCTAAAGATCATGAATCGAAAGTTTTAGGAGCGATTGAAGCCGCGAAAGCGAGTGGCGCGACGTTACTGACTGGCGGCTACAAAGTAACAGACAATGGTCTAGCTAATGGTAACTTTGTTGCTCCAACCGTATTTGTCGATTGCGATGATGACATGAGCCACGTTCAACAAGAAATCTTTGGCCCGGTAATGTCAGTCCTGAAATTCCGCGATGAGTCGGAAGTGATTGCGCGTGCAAATGGCACCGATTATGGCTTAGCGGCAGGTGTATTTACTCAAAACCTATCTCGTGCGCACCGTGTGATCCATCAAATTCAAGCGGGTATTTGTTGGGTGAACACATGGGGTGACTCACCTGCGGAAATGCCAGTTGGCGGCTACAAGCAATCAGGTGTTGGCCGTGAAAACGGAGTCGAAACCCTTAAGCACTACACACAAACGAAGAGTGTTCTTGTTCAGCTAAGCGACTTCGAAAGCCCTTACAAATGATACCAATCGTAGTAGATAACTGACCACTTTAGCTTGTTAAAATGCTCGATAACTACGTTGTCAATTTTGATTGTAGGTTAACTACTTATCAAAATTTCCGCCTTGTTCTCAAGCATTTTTCCTACGCTAATTTCGTTCACTTATCTACGGTGATTAGTATTAACTCCTAGGAGAATAAAAATGCAACAACACTACGATTACATCATCGTCGGTGCGGGTTCGGCCGGCTGTGTGTTAGCGGATCGCTTAAGTGAAAGTGGTCAAAATTCGGTCCTTTTACTCGAAGCGGGTGGGTCGGATAAAAGTATTTTTATCCAAATGCCAACAGCGCTTTCTTACCCGATGAACACTGAAAAATACGCGTGGCAGTTTGAGACGGTTGAAGAGCAAGGGTTGGATGGCCGTCAACTTCATTGCCCTCGCGGAAAAGTTCTGGGTGGTAGCTCATCCATCAACGGCATGGTTTACGTTCGCGGACACGCTTGTGACTTTGACCAGTGGGAAGAGGAAGGCGCGAAAGGCTGGAACTATCAGTCGTGTTTGCCTTATTTCCGTAAAGCAGAGTCTTGGATTGGTGGTGCTGATGAATATCGGGGCGATCACGGTCCAGTCGGCACATGTAACGGCAACGATATGAAGCTCAACCCGCTGTACCAAGCTTTTATTGATGCAGGCAAAGAAGCGGGCTACCCAGAAACAAAAGATTACAACGGCTATCAGCAAGAGGGCTTTGGCCCAATGCATATGACGGTCGACAAAGGCGTACGCGCTTCGACCTCTAATGCATACTTAAGCCGTGCTAAAAAACGCAAAAACTTCACCCTAATGAAGAGGGTGACGGTTCATCGAGTTTTATTAGAAGAAACTGGTTCAGAAGGAAAGAAAGCGGTAGGCGTTGAATTTGAAAAGTCAGGTTCAATTCAGCAATGTTTTGCGAATAATGAAGTGATTTCGAGTGCGGGTTCGGTTGGCTCCGTTCAGCTGTTGCAGCTTTCAGGCATTGGCCCTAAGGCAGTATTAGAAAAAGCGGGCATTGAGGTGAAACACTCGTTGGAGGGGGTAGGTAAAAACCTGCAAGATCACTTAGAAGTGTACTTCCAATATCACTGTAAACAACCTATCACGCTCAACAGCAAATTAGGTTTGGTGAGCAAGGGCTTGATTGGCACTGAGTGGATATTAACTCGCAAAGGCCTTGGTGCGACTAACCACTTTGAATCGTGTGCATTTATCCGCTCTCGAGAAGGGCTAAAGTGGCCAAATATTCAATATCACTTCTTGCCAGCGGCAATGCGTTATGACGGGCAAGCTGCTTTTGATGGTCATGGTTTCCAAGTGCACGTTGGACCTAACAAGCCAGAAAGTCGCGGGTCGGTCGAAGTTGTCTCTGCGAATCCGAATGATAAGCCGAAGATTGAGTTTAACTACATTTCCACTGAACAAGATAAGCAGGATTGGCGTGATTGTATTCGCCTTACTCGCGAGATCCTCAATCAGCCAGCCATGGATGAGTTTCGTGGGGATGAGATCCAACCCGGTCTGAACATCACAACGGATGAACAGATTGATGAATGGGTGAAGCAAAACGTCGAGAGTGCTTACCATCCATCTTGTACCTGCAAAATGGGCGCAGATAATGACCCATTAGCCGTCTTAAATGAGCGATGCCAAGTACGCGGTATTCAAGGCTTGCGTGTGGTGGACTCTTCTATTTTCCCAACCATTCCGAACGGTAATTTAAATGCGCCAACGATTATGGTGGCAGAACGCGCCGCGGATATGATTTTGGATAACGCCCTAGAAACGTCGAACAACGTACCAGTTTGGATTGCACCGGACTGGCAAGAGATGCAACGAATGCATCCGCCAAAAAGAGATCTCGATTCGATCTCATAAAATGAAAAAGTCAGTAATCATTACAAGGAATTCAACATGTCTAAGATGACAAAAATCTTCTCAACAATTGCACTAAGTACTTTAGCAACAGGCGCTTACGCCAACCAATGTGAAACGGTTCGTTTCGCAGATGTAGGTTGGACTGACATCACAGCGACCACTGCCGTTACATCAGAGTTACTTAAAGGGTTGGGGTACAAAACGAAGACTGATCTTCTGTCTGTGCCTGTAACTTACTCCTCTATGGCTAATGGCGATATCGACATTTTCTTAGGTAACTGGATGCCAACGATGGAAGGTGATATCGCGAAATACCGTGATGCAGGTACTGTTGAAACCGTACGCGCGAACCTCGTTGGCGCAAAGTACACGCTAGCGGTTCCAAAATACGTTTATGACGCAGGCGTAACCAACTTCGCTGACCTAGTAAAACATGCCGACAAATTTAAAGACCGCATTTACGGCATTGAACCTGGAAACGATGGCAACCGCTTAATTCAGTCAATGATTGATAGTAACGCATTCGGCCTAAAAGATTTCAGCCTAGTTGAGTCCAGTGAAGCTGGCATGGTGTCTCAAGTATCACGTGCCGCACGCCGCAATCAATGGATTGTGTACCTAGGTTGGGCGCCGCACCCAATGAATAGTAACGTTGAAATGGAATATCTAGCGGGTGGTGATGACTTCTTCGGTCCTAACTACGGCGGCGCGAACGTCTACACAAACGTACGTAAAAATTACCTCGCTGAGTGTCCAAATGTAGGTCAGCTAGTGAAAAATCTAGAGTTTAACCTAGAAATGGAAAATGAACTGATGGAAGCGATTCTTAACCAGAAACAGAAGCCATCAAAAGCAGCGCAAGCATGGTTGAATGCAAACCAAGAGCAAATTGAAGCGTGGCTAGAGGGCGTGAAAACGGTAGATGGCCAAGATGCGCTAACAGCTATTACAAACTACTTAAAAACAAACGCTTAATAAGCAGTATTTGAGCTCGTTTTTTTAAAAGAAAGTGGGCAGAGTTTTGCCCGCTTCATTAACACAAAGGTTTTATTTTGAATTTTATTACGGACAACAAACTACCGTTGGGCCAATGGATGGAAACTGGCGTCGATTGGTTAACCATCAATGCATCGGGTTTTTTCGATGCAATCTCTATTACACTTGAAACGATCATTCTTTTCGTGGTGGACATTTTTAAATGGATGCCACCTGCAGCGCCAATCATTATGACGGCGGCAATTGCTTGGTTCTTACATCGCAGCATTCCTCTTGTCGTATTTATCGTGTTGGCCTTACTCGCAATTCTCAACCTTGGTTACTGGCAAGAAATGCTGGAAACCTTTGTCCTTGTGTTTGCAGCGACAACGATTTCCGTATTAATTGGCGTGCCGTTGGGCATTATGGCGGCGCACCGTCCTTGGTTATACACCTTGTTGCGGCCAATACTCGATTTGATGCAGACCGTACCGACATTCGTTTACCTAATTCCAACCTTGGTTCTGTTTGGCTTAGGTATTGTCCCTGGTCTAATCTCGACCATCATTTTCGCTATCGCTGCGCCAATTCGATTGACGTACCTCGGCATTATTAAAGTTCCGGAGGAGCTACTTGAAGCGGGTAAAGCATTTGGTGCCAGCCGCATGAAGTTGCTGTTTAAGGTGGAGTTGCCTGCGGCATTACCAAGTATTATGGCCGGTGTTACGCAATGTATTATGTTGTCTTTGTCTATGGTTGTCATTGCGGCGCTTGTTGGTGCTGATGGGCTTGGTAAGCCAGTCGTACGTGCACTGAATACGGTAAACATTTCACAAGGTTTTGAAGCGGGTTTAGCGATTGTACTCGTTGCCATCATTCTTGATCGCTTGTGTAAAGCACCAAACCAGAAGGAGGCATAATCATGGACGCTATTACTATTAAAAATCTTGATGTCGTTTTTGGTCAGCAACAAGAACAGGCGCTAGCACTACTAGATCAAGGGAAGTCTCGACAAGAAATCATTGATGAAACTGGCCAAGTGGTTGGGGTTGATAATGTTTCGCTGAACGTGAAACAGGGTGAGATCTGTGTCTTGATGGGGCTTTCGGGCTCGGGTAAATCAAGTTTGCTGCGAACGGTTAACGGATTGAACGATATCTCTCGTGGCTCTCTGAAAATCAAAGATGGCGACGATATGGTTGAGCTCTCTAACTGTGACGAACAGAAGCTGCGCCACCTTCGTACGCACCGCGTGTCCATGGTGTTTCAGAAGTTTGCATTGATGCCATGGTTAACGGTGTTAGACAATGTAGCGTTTGGTCTAGAGATGCAAGGCATTGGTAAAGCTGAGCGCCGTAAAAAAGCGCGTGAACAGCTCGAAATGGTCGGTTTGTCTGAGTGGGAAACGAAATTCCCGCACGAGCTCTCTGGTGGTATGCAGCAGCGTGTTGGCCTAGCGCGAGCGTTCGCGATGGACACAGATATCTTGTTAATGGATGAGCCGTTTTCAGCGCTTGACCCATTGATTCGTGCTCAGCTTCAAGATGAATTGATTCTGCTGCAAGAAAAGCTAAACAAAACCATTCTTTTTGTGAGTCACGACTTGGATGAGGCGCTTAAAATCGGCAACAACATCGCCATTATGGAATCAGGAAAGCTGATTCAACATGGCAAGCCAGAACAGATCATTCTTGCTCCAGAAAACGATTATGTGGCGGACTTTGTTGCTCACACTAATCCATTAAATGTGCTGAAGGGACGTTCCTTAATGCGTGACGATTTGGTTCGCGAAGATACGCGTGTTCTGATTTGCCCTGATAAAGATATTTGGGTGATACAAGAGAGCAAGGGGTTAAGTTTAGCGGATAAAGGTAAATCGTTGATTCAATGGAAGAGCGATTCTTCGAACCTTGATGAAGTTAATGAAAACTCTCTGGTTCAGGTTAGCCCAGAAATCAGTATGCGAGAAGCGATTGAACTTAAACAGCGCAGCAATCAGCCTCTGCTTATGGTTGAAGATAATAAGCTGGTTGGTGTGTTAAGCGACAATGAGCTTTACGATGCATTGCTTGGTAATTTTAAGTCAGAGCAAGTTGCGTAACGTTGACGCAGAACCAAGTAAAAAAGAGCCGCACATTAATGCGGCTCTTTTTAGTTTAAACAATGAGTTAAGTCGCTAAGCTAAGACAATGGTCGACTATAGAGTCGTAATTACCTCATCCATTGCAAGGCGTGCTTTTGGAAGACCATGATTGTAATCTTCCCCATCTTTATGGTAGCCAATCGCCAGCGCAACTTCACAAATATGGCCCTCGAGCTCTTCTTTAAACTCTTCTCCAATCAGAGCCGGATCGACACCTTCCATCGGTGTTGAATCAATGCCTAGTCGTGCCAATGTGTGTAGTAGGTTGCCTAGTGCCAAATAGACTTGTGCTTTTGTCCAGTTTCCGTTGAAGCCATTTTCGTCCGTATTTGCATCGGCAAAAGCGTAAGCACCCATAAAGTTGTTGTACATCTCCGCTGGCAAGTGGCCAGATGTTACTTCTGCATCCACACGTTTCGCAAATTTCTCTTTAGTAAATTTAGGATCGTAAGCAAACAGAATCGTATGTGATGCGGCTTTCGCGTGTGGTTGGTTAAACTGGTGCATATTTGCAAACGTATTGTGGAAACGTTGCTTCGCTTCATCACTTTCAATAACGATGAATTTCCATGGTTGTGAGTTGATAGAAGACGCCGACAAACGCAGTGCTTCTTTGATTATCGCCATGTCTTCTTGAGAAACGCGCTTGGTTTCATCATATTTTTTTGCAGTGTAACGGTTATTTAGATCGGTAATGATTTGATGGGACACGTTTATATCCTCTTTATGTGATGACAGATGAGGATGCACTAGCATCGAAAACCATGCGTACCTCGAATATGGGTTCATGATAATGGATATTTTTTCATTGATAAGAGGGTGTTTATTTAAATCACTTTTTACTTTTTGTTGAAAATCGATGTGAGTTGATCGATTTGAAACTTAAAAGTCCTTATTTGGAAGCTTTTATTTGATATTAAATTAAACTCATATTGAGACGTAGGGGAAAGCAACATGAACGTGATTGAAGTTTTTAATGATAGCTATGAACGTTGTACTTCAGATCAGGAGTTTTTCGACTTGTTCTACAAAAATTTATGGTCGAAAAGCGCCAACTTTAGACAGAAGTTTGACGGTATAGACATGCACCAACAAGTGAGAATGCTTAGAGGGTCTATCGTGTTTTTTATGATGGCAGATACCTCGACCGAAGCGCACAAAATGGTGGAAAAGTATGGGAAAAAGCATGCAAGTGCAGATATTGGTATAGAGCCGCAGGATTTTGATGTTTGGCTTGAGAGTTTGTTAGAAACGGTTCGGCAGTGTGATTCTGGGTACGATGCCGATGTTGAAACCGCTTGGCGAACATGCTTTAAAACGGGCTTAGAAGTAATGAAACAAGAATGTGATAAAGAAGATGGGCACATCCTTAAAGCGAGTACCAAATAAGGAAGTAACGTGAGTGGTCGTTACTTCCTAGGGGCAGAATCTTACTTATCTTGTGTCTCTTTATTCTTTTTCACCGCTTCGGCGATATCACTGACAGCTTCGACAAGATTGATCGGCATTGGAAAAATAATAGTGGATGTTTTGTCTGTAGTGATTTCAGTGAGTGTCTGCATGTAACGTAATTGCAGTGCATTCGGTGCTTCGTTGAGCATTTGCGCTGCTTCTTTTAATTTATTTGAAGCCTCTAACTCACCAGTAGCGTGAATGATCTTCGCCCTACGGTTACGTTCTGCTTCTGCCTGACGGGCTAGGGCTCTGACCATGCTGTCATTTAAATCAACATGTTTGACTTCAACCGTAGCAATCTTGATTCCCCAGTCATCAGTCTGTTGATCGAGAATGGATTGTAAATCCTTATTGAGGCGTTCTCGCTCTGATAGCAATTCATCGAGTTCATGCTGACCCAATACCGAGCGCAGCGTGGTTTGTGCTAGCTGGCTGGTAGCATCGCTGTAGCTTTCAATATTGTTAATCGCCATTTGAGGATCGACTACGCGAAAATAAACGACCGCGTTGACGCGCACAGAAACGTTATCTTTGGTAATTAAATCTTGTGTCGGCACATCCAAAACGACAGTACGTAAATCAACCCTCACCATTTGCTGAATAAATGGGATAAGGATGATCAAACCAGGTCCTTTGACTTCTTGAAATCGACCAAGAAAGAACACAACCCCACGTTCGTATTCTCTCAAAACCTTGAACATTTGGGTCGCTAGTGCGAACAGCAGCACCACGATCACCGCAACGGTATAGAGCATCATAAAGCGCCTCCTATTTATTTTGGCGGTCATCAGGCATCACAGTTAAGGTCAGCCCTTTAACATTAACAATGGTGACGTGATCACCTTGTTTGAATTGTTGATGGTCTTTGGCTTTAGCTCGCCATAACGCACCGTTGAGTTGAACGCGTCCTTCGCCATCGATAAAGTCATCGCTTACCACAGCGACCTTCCCAGGGTAAGTCTCTAAACCCGTCGTTACACGCCGGCGGCGAATTTTGAGCAGCAGGCCGACGGTCAGCACGATTAGAGCTACGGAAAATATGGCAATACCAAAAATCAAAGGAAGGGCGATCTGGAACCCTGGTAACTCACTGTCCATGAGAAATATCGAACCGAGTACAAAGGCGACAACGCCGCCTAACCCCAAAATACCAAAGCTCGGACTGAATGCTTCCGCTATCATTAGTGCAATACCGAGTAACAGCAGACCAAGACCTGCGTAGTTGACAGGCATCATTTGTAGTGCGTACATGGCAAGAAGCAGACAAATCCCACCTAGCACACCGGGTAAGCCAATTCCTGGGTTGTAAAATTCAAGAAGTAAACCGTAGATGCCGATGAGCATTAGAATGTAGGCAACGTTTGGATTGGTGATAACGGCTAACATTTCTGCTCGCCAATCTGGCGTTCTTTCAACCCATGTTGGATTTTCAAGTGACAATGTCACAGTGCGATTGTTTACTTTAACAGTTTGCCCATCTATGGCTTTGACTAAGTCCTCTGGCGAATTGGCGATGTAATCGATCACGTTTAATTCTAATGCTTCTGTTGCATCCAAGCTCGCCGCCTCGCTTACTGCTTTCTCTGCCCATTCTGCATTTCGTCCATGAAGTTTTGCTAAGCCTTTAATGTAGGCTTTGGCGTCGTTAATTACCTTTTTCTCCATTGCGGTTTTAGCGGGAACTTTTTCTGAGCTTTCGTTGGTTCCTTCTGGCGTTTCTTCCGCGTTTTGATCTTTGCCATCATCCGATGAAGGAGGTTGAGGCGCACCACCTAACGCGACGGGCGTTGCAGCTCCGAGGTTTGTCGCTTCAGCCATGGCGGCTACGTGACTAGCGAGCAAGATGTATGTTCCGGCACTGGCGGCTCTAGAACCAGATGGGCCGACCCAAGTCGCAATGGGAGTCGAGGAGGTGGTAATCGCGTGAATAATATCTCGCATTGCGCTATCTAAGCCGCCTGGTGTGTCCATCTCTAAGATCACTAAACTGACACCGTTTAGTTGAGCTTCTTCTATTTCACGAGATAAATAGTCGCTAGTAGCAGGCCCTATAGCGCCTTTGACAGGAACAATCCAAACGGTATTCGCCAGTGCTTGACTGGCAATCAAGAGTAAAGGTAAGAACCATATCCATAGTCGTTTCATGCAGTCCTCCTTGTGTGGTCACAGGGACTTTTTGAAATCCTAATTCAAGTATATCCAAATAACTTAGAGATGCTTGAGTATAGGTTCTAATGAATAAGTTGCCGAGGCTAATTAGGAGACTACTTTTTTATATATAAACGCTGTGTGAGATAGTAAACTAAAGCAAATTATTGGTAATTGTGATGTTTATGTTTATTGTTCAGCGTTTGATTAACTTGGCCGTTATCTGTGCCGTTTTCTTTACTATTTTCGATCTGATCTCCTATGGAGAGGTGACTTGGTTTCAACGGTTTTTGGCTTTTCTACACTAAACTCAGATTTCAATACGTTAGCTACTCATAAGGCGATAGGTTTCTTCCTATTCGCCTTATTACTCCCTCTTCAACCAAAGCCTTAAACAAAGCAATACTTAACTCGTTTTTTCAACTTCCTGTCGGTGGAAAAAACGCCAAAATGCAACTAAATTCATATCAATGACAAGTTTAAGGTATGTAGTTGATGAGGCAATTCAGCGCAATCGCACTAGCTGTTGTAACACTCATTTTGAGCCAAACAACAACCGCAAGAAACGCGAAGATGTTAGGTGATATCTCCCTAGTTCAGCCCATACAGGGTGATCCTAATGTGGATATTAAGCTAGCGAGAATTGGCTGGCATCTCTTCCGCGATCCTCAATTATCGTCAAATGGTAATGTCAGCTGTGCGACATGCCACAATCTGCAAACCAATGGCGCTGAAAATACACCTGTCTCTACGGGGGTGAAAGGTGATGGAATTAGAAATTCTATAACAGTGTTTAATGCAGCGTTAAATTATCGTTTTTTATGGGATGGTACGGAAAACACCTTGATGGCTCAGATTGATGGTCCAATCCATAATCCAATGGAAATGGACTCAAACTGGCAAACAATAGAGCAATATGTAAAAGAGAGTGAACATTATCAAGCTCTATTTAATCGTGACGGTGAATTGCCGATTAACGTTCATAATATCAAGTCCGCTATTGTGGAGTTTGTTGAAGCGCTGCAGACGCCTGGCGCACCATTCGATGCTTACTTATTGGGTTACACGCATGTACTGAGTGAACAGCAAATCAGAGGTTGGAAAACATTTCAGACTTCAGGTTGTGTGCAGTGTCATCAGGGCAAAAATATCGGCGGAGCGATGATCCAAAGGTTCGCCTATTTCAAGGATAAGCCAGTAGTAGAGGACTCGGGCAGGCAACTCGTTACGATAGAAGATGAAGAGCGATTCTATTTTAGAGTAGCCAGTTTACGCAATGTCGCGCTAACGAGTCCTTATTTTCATAATGGGCAAGTCGATAAGTTATCCGACGCGATACAAATCATGGCTAAAACCCAGCTCGGTATAACGATGAACGATGAGAATGTCGCGGACATTGAAGCATTCTTGCAGTCGTTGACAGCACCTAGACCCATAATTTTAGAGGTGTTGGAAAATGAATAAATTCAAACTGATCAACTTTTGCTTTTTTATTGGGATACTGACGTGCTGCACACTGGCGTATATGTCGTATATGAATTCAAAAAACGCTCAAGAATTTCATGCAGGGCTAATGAATATCGGACATGAGTTGATTGAAGAGCGTGATGTTATCGTGAACCGATATGCCGTTGAAGATAGGAAAAACTATGAGTTAACAACATCTTTAGTAGAGATAGAAATCGCAGCACAGGCACTGTTGGAATCATCAAAGGCATCAGTTTGGTTTCCCGTGACACCCAATCGTATAAAAGTTAGGGATACGCTTGAACAGTTTAAGGAGCGAGTGCTTCAAACAACGTTGAAGCTTGATATGTTAATTGGTGTTCAGGTAGAAAATCGGTATGCATTACTCATGTTGTTCAATTTATATCAGCAAGAGGTTTCTACCGAGAGCGGTCAATCATTGGGTGGCAGTCGTTATTTTGAATTTCTCAACCAGTTGCTTCTAACACAAACTGAAGTTGAGAGTGAAAAAGAAGCGAGCTTCCTTAAACGGCTTCAAACGAGTGATAAAAGAATTGAATTGCTGACGAATGAACTGCTTGATCACACTTATATTGAGTTTGTCGAAAGCTCAGAGCATCGGTTACTCAATATTGCTCAAAGTGAGGCGCGTTTTACGTGGTTGTTTGTATTTATCGCGGTGATGTTTCTAGTTAGCGCGTTTGTTTATCAGTCACATCACCGAATGCATAACTTAAAACAGTTGAATCTTGAAATTGAAGAGGCGAGAAACAAAGCCGAGCGAGCGGCAAAAGCGAAATCAAATTTTCTTGCTGCAATGAGTCACGAACTAAGAACGCCGATGAATGGCGTACTAGGGCTTTCTCAAATGATTGCAGAAGAGACCAAAGAGCCGACGACGAAAGAGCACATTAGGGTTATTCTTGACTCTGGCCAGCATCTGATGACTATCCTCAACGATATTTTGGATTTTTCTAAAGTTGAAGAAAACAAACTGGAATTTGAGCAAGCTAAGTTTAAGCTCGATCAAGTGCTTTCTCCGGTGTGTAGCGCAATAAAACCACTTGTTGATGAAAAAAATATCGAGTTAATCTTGGAAAACGAGGTTTCTGAATATACTGAATTTACTGGGGATTGTGCGCGTTTACGACAGATCTTGTTTAATCTCGCCGGTAACGCGGTGAAGTTTACCAACGAAGGGCATGTGCTGGTTAGAACCGAGTTAGATGAATCGAATCAGTTGTTGGTCATGCGCGTGAGCGACACCGGTATTGGTATTGCGCCAGACAAGCACGAGCATATTTTTAACTCGTTTGAGCAAGCAGACTCATCAACGACTCGAAGATTCGGCGGAACAGGGCTTGGGTTAGCCATCGTCAAAAAACTAACCGATTTGATGGGGGGCCATATTACTCTCAAGAGTATAGAAGGCGTTGGAAGTCAATTTATCGTTGAGTTGCCGATTCCTTGGGTAGAATCTGCTCCGAAAAAGCAGCAAGAAGCACCGAAACCTCGCGCAAAATCACACCATTTAAAGATACTACTTGCTGATGATAACCGTGTGAATGCCATTGTGGCAAAAGGGTTTTGCGAAAAGCTTGGGCATGAAGTGGATGTTGCAGAAAATGGATTAATCGCGGTTAAAAAGGCGAAAGAGAAGGAGTACGACCTGATCTTGATGGACAACCATATGCCCGAGATGAATGGCGTTGAGGCGACACGCGTTATCCGACAAGAGTTAGGTATCAAGACATTACTCTTTGCGTACACGGCAGACGTATTTCGTGAAGCTCACGATAGCTTTATTGAAGCAGGAGCAGACCATGTGCTTACAAAACCGCTACAGCATGAGAGCTTTTCAGACGCTCTCAAACAGTTTGCAGCCAGACTCGAACCGAAACGGAATCCGCCACTAACGAATGACAGCAATGTGCTTCAGTTGCAACGTAAGCCAATCGAGAACTTAAGGTTAACAGAGGAAGAACTCTCCCGTTCAGGCATGTTTACTTCTTTACGAGATGAGCCAGAAGCGCTTGACGAGCTGCTAAAAAGCATTATTGTCGATTTTGAGACATCTGTTGATGAGCTTATTGAATACTTTATGGCTGAAGACTTTGCTTCATTAGCGCTGACGTTGCACAAAACGAAAGGGATGGCACTGAACCTAAGTTTACCTATTTTGGCGAGCCAAACGGAGGCCCTGGAAACTCAACTTAAAGCCAACCAAAGTCCCGAGATTGAGCAGTTGCAGATGCTGATCAATCGGTTACAGGTCAACATCCATCAGTCTCATAGACTTTTGGATGATATCCAGAAGAACAATGCCGATCCTCAACAGATTTTATAGTCCCTGTGAGTGCGATGCTTTCCTTAACTCATTTTGTTGTGGTTTACTGTGGCAAGGACGGATAGTGTTGATTCGTCGTCGGAAAATCAGGGAGTTAGAATGAGTAAGCATTCCGCTTTAATCAAATGGCATCGTAAAGCTGGGGAAGAGTTTAGTGATAATAAGTATAGTAGGGCACACATTTGGCAATTTGATGGAGGGTTGCAAGTCCCAGCATCTCCATCTCCCCGCGTAGTACCATTACCACTATCCGTAGAAGAAAACGTTGATCCAGAAGAAGCGTTTGTCGCGGCACTTTCTAGTTGTCATATGCTCGTTTTCCTGTCTATTGCAGCAAAGCGGCGTTACGTTGTGGACAGTTACTTCGATGAAGCGGTAGGGGAGCTTGAAAAAGGCGAAAACGGAAAAGAGTGGGTATCAAAGGTAACGTTAAACCCTAAGATAACATTTTCAGGTGAAAAACAACCGACACCATCTCAATTAGAAAAACTGCACCACATGGCCCATGAGAATTGCTTTATCGCCAACTCCGTTAAAACAGAAGTGACAACGCTTATTGCGAATTAAGTGGAGCTCTTTATCAAAAAGCGCGGCCTATTGCGGAGTTATATTAAGCCAGCAGTCATCCTGCTGGCTCGTTCATCTAGACGACACCTTGCTCAATCATTGCATCAGCGACTTTTCTAAAGCCTGCAATGTTGGCGCCTAAAACTAAATTTCCAGGTTGGCCAAACTCTTTACTGGTTTCGTTTGCATTGATGAAAATATTTTTCATGATGGTTTGCAACTGACTATCCACTTGTTCAAACGTCCAGTTTTGCATGCTGGCGTTTTGCGCCATTTCAAGTTGACTGGTTGCAACGCCGCCTGCATTGGCTGCTTTGGCAGGCCCATAAGCTATGTCTGAGTCCACGATAATATTGGCAGCATCACGGGTGGTTGGCATGTTCGCCCCTTCACTAATCAAAATACATCCGTTTTCGATAAGAGCCAGTGCGTCGTCTGACGTTAGTTCATTTTGAGTCGCACAAGGGAAGGCAGCATCAGCCTGATATCGCCAAACAGCATGTCCTTCATTAGGATAGTCGCCCTCTGGTGTGTATTCTGCTTCAGGGTAAGTTTCTAAATATTCTTCTAAGCTTGCTCTTTTCACTTCTTTCAGTTGTTTTAGGAGCTTAAGATCAATACCGTGCTCATGATAGATCATACCTCGAGAGTCGCTGCATGTAACTGGCGTTGCTCCCATATGGTACAGTTTTTCAATGGCGTAGATAGCCACGTTGCCAGCACCAGAAACGAGACAAGTTTTCCCTTTCAATGAATCGTTGCGGTCGTTGAGCATGCATTCTGCAAAATAGACGGCGCCATATCCTGTCGCTTCTTTTCTGGCGAGTGAGCCACCCCAAAGAAGACTCTTGCCTGTAAGCACACCTTCGTAGCGGCCCGTCAATCGTTTGTATTGACCAAACATATAGCCAATTTCGCGCGCCCCGACACCGATATCGCCTGCGGGCACATCGGTGGTAGGACCGATGTGACGGTACAACTCGTTCATAAATGATTGGCAAAATCGCATGATCTCGCCGTCGGATTTTCCTTTAGGATCGAAGTTTGAACCGCCTTTGCCGCCACCGATAGGAAGGCCAGTCAGTGCGTTTTTAAAGATTTGCTCAAAGCCGAGAAATTTTATGATGCTCGCATTGACTGAGTGATGGAATCTCAATCCTCCTTTGTACGGCCCCAAAGCAGAGTTGAATTCAACTCGATAACCTTTGTTTACTTGTACATTTCCAGCATCATCAACCCAAGGAACTCGAAACATGATTTGACGTTCTGGCTCGACGATCCTCTGGATAATCGCTTGTTCCTTATATTTATTATTGCCTTCTATTACCGGCGCGAGAGAAGTTAATACTTCTTCTACCGCTTGGTAAAATTCTTTTTGCGCAGGGCTACTGTGTTGCAACGCAACAATAGTATCGTGTATGTATGACATAGATTTCTTCCTTGATGTGAATAAGCAATCAGTTTATATGAATGCATTTCCATTAAATAGTGATTTTGACCAAGATTCAATGGTTGTAGTGGTCTTTCCTGCGGATGAGAATGTGCAGCTTCTAACCCAGGCAGTGTTGGTTGAGATAGGTAGGGCGAGCTAAGTAAGCGGGTGGTTGAGTGATCAGTTTCACATATAACAAGCAGAAATCACTTTAGTCGATGTTGTTGTGCAGTTACGCAAATTGTTTATGTTAACGTCATGTTAAAGTTTGTGTGTGTGATAACTTGTGAAAAGACAACTATATGGATGAGCTTAAGGTTCTGAACTCGTTTATTCAGCAGAATGGTCTACCAGCGTTTGGCCACCTTGATGGAATTCCAACATCGTTACAGCTAGATAAATTTACTTACCTCGATGAGATGGATAAGCCAGTGTCTAAGTGGCGCCGTTACCGCGATTATAAGCAGTTTCAGTTCGTCAATTTGGTCACACCTGATTACGTCATTGGAGTAGCGATTGCTGATATACGGTATTTAGCATCCGGCTTTTGCTACCTATTTGATATTAAAAAGAATAAGTTGATTGAGCAACAATGGTTGAAACCTTTTAATATAGGTTATCAAACTCAGCCTTCCAGTTGGTGCAGTCTTGCCCATCTTGCTAACAAAAGAGTTCAGTTTTCTATTAAGGATGGTATTTGGCACGTCCACTTTGTGACAGAGTCAGTCAATGCGGATCTCTATTTACGTCCAGAAAACATGAGTTTGCCATTAATGTTGTGTACGCCAACAGGTTATGCGGGTTGGACATATACTCAGAAGCACAATGCGTTAGCAGTAGACGGTAACTTGTTCATATTAGGAAAAGAGCAAGATCTTTCAGAGGTGGCTGCTGGTTACGATTTTTCCGCTGGGTACATGCGGCGAGAAACAAGTTGGCGCTGGGCGAGTATCAATTGCTTTGAGGATGACAGGCGTCTGGGGTTGAACTTGGCAGCTGGCGTTAATGAAACTGGCTATTGCGAAAATGTATTGTGGATTAATGGTCAGCGTCACTTTTTGCAACCTGTGCAGTTTCAGTTTTCACGAAGTGATGAAGGACAAAAGTGGCATATTACGTCGGAAGATAAACGAGTTAACTTACAGTTCACGCCTTTGAATCGACGCTCAGAGAAGAAAAATTTTTGGCTTCTCAAAAGTAACTTTCGTCAGTACATCGGTTATTTCTCTGGCTATATTATCGATGGAAATGGCATCAAACATCAGTTAGAAGAAGTTATGGGTCTTACTGAAGATCACTATGCAAAATGGTAGAAACACAATGGATTGGACGCAGTTGATGGACCGCCCAGAATTACTTCTGATGATTCTGGCTCCAGTTTTCTTTTTCTGCATGCTTGCCGAATATTGCTTCGGACAAAGAAGGGGACGCTTGCCTGAAAGCGCGACGTATTACTTCCCTGAAGTAGCGTGTAATTTTGTTCTTGCGGGCTTACACCAAGCGACAGACATACTCACGGGTTTACTGATTGCTCAGTTGTATTTGTGGTGGCTCGATTGGCGTTTGTTTGATATCGAAATGAGCGTCTCAGCTTTTCTTTTACTTGTTGTCCTGCAAGATTTTTTCTATTACTGGTTTCATCGGGCTAGCCATCGTATTCGTTGGATGTGGGCCGCGCACGTTGTTCATCACAGTTCGGAAAGAATGAACTTCAGTACCGCCTTTCGTCAAAGTTTAATGTATCCGCTAGCGGGGATGTGGATTTTTTGGTTGCCCTTGGTGATTATTGGTTTTGAGCCAAAATGGGTTGTCTTCGTTGTGTTGTTTAATCTGGGCTTACAGTTTTTTGTTCACACCCAATCAATTCGTTCGCTCGGGCCACTAGAGTGGGTATTTAACACGCCGTCTCACCATCGCGTTCATCATGGTGTGAACCGTCAGTACATCGACAAAAATTATGCGGGTGTATTAATTATTTGGGATCGAATGTTCGGAACGTTTGAACCAGAGGTGGAAACGGTTCGGTATGGGGTTTCTAAACCTGTAAACAGCTTTAATCCCATCCGCGTGACGTTTGCAGAATGGAAAGACATGTTTTATGACGTAACTCGACCAAACTTATCATGGAAACAACGCTGCCGCCGTTTGTTCGCTCCGCCATCGGATTTTTATGAGTAAATTGAGATAAAGAGATTGGAGCGGGCAGCGGGAATCGAACCCGCATCATCAGCTTGGAAGGCTGAGGTAATAGCCATTATACGATGCCCGCGCATCGATAG